>CBCTKC010000004.1:0-200992 GCA_965147435.1 uncultured Eggerthella sp.
GCCCTTATTCTGCCCGCTGGAACGAAGAGGCCCGCGCAGCGCCAAGCGCTGGCAATATTCGCGCGCTATGCATGATTCCGTGGACCTCGACACAAAAAGGCCCGGCAAGATTCGCGCGCTATGTATGATTCCGAGGCCCTCGACGCAAAAATGCCGCCTCCCTGGCAAGATTTGCGCGCTATGTATCCGAAATCGCCCGATTGCACCCTGAAACGGATACATGGGGCGAAGATCTTGCCATCTTCAGCTCGAAAAGCATGCATTTCGCGCAAACGTTGCCAGGGAGGCACCTCTTTTCGCGCAATCAGCGAAAAGAGAATACACGCGGCACAATTATTGCCACATGAAATGATCATTGCCACATCGCCCAAAACGACCTCAAGGGCACAACAAAGCAATAGGCAGGCGGAATGCTAACCCAAAGGAAGACCCTCGAACAACAGCCAAATCGCCCAACACCAAGGCGATACCCACGAGACCATCGTTCTTGGCACCCCGAAGCAGCGCTCAAATCAGCCTGACACCAAAGCGGTTGCCGCAAGGACGTCAACCCTCGCAACCTGAAACAATTAGCAAGGCGGCTCAACACCAGGGATCCTTAGAGAAAAGCTGCTTGCGCAAGCTCATTCGACGCTCATCGATGTCGGCATAGGCGATCCTGATGCGCTTTCCCATGAGGCTTGCCGCGGAATGGGCAATGGCATCGAACTTCACATGGTCGGCGACATGCGCTCGAGTAACAGCAAGGACATCAATCCCTGCAGCTTTGAGATTGTTGATGCGTGATGCATCCCGCTCTACGGCAAGTTCGTTCACATGGAACTCACGGCTGTTGTATTCGATGGCAACGTTCTGCTCAGACCAATATAGATCGCAGTGATATTCGCGATATGTGGTTCGCTTACTAAATTTTGCGGGGATCGGCACCTTAGCATTCATCTCCGGCATGCCTAATCCGTAACCGCCGTAGCGAGCGGGCAAGCCCAGCAATAACGCCAAACATGTTTCCATCGGCGATGCCGAACCGTCGCGAACATAACGTACAGCTGTTTTTGCTTTCCAAGGCACTTTACCGTGCATTTTGTCTATAAAGCGATTGATCGCCTCTGTGCTTGAAAGGGGTTGAGCAGACCGAAATCCAATGGGATTTGCGGGGTCTATTCGATAAGTTCCACATAGTTCAAATCCTAATTTGATCAGGTCGATCACGCTACACGACCGCGCAAGCTGCACAAAACAGAATTCGGGATTGCTTAAATATACCCCGCTTTCAAAGGAAAGAAAGCAAGGCGCCCTATCGGGAAGTTTCCAAATATTGTTGCGAAACTGCTTGGATTGACTTCTTGTTTTTCCCGATAAGACAACGACCTCCAGAGGGCGAGGGAGCGTTGTAAGAGGCGAACTTTCTCTGAACGATTTCGGCAGCGTCGGAACATCCTTGGAAGACGGCATAGCCCGCGCAGCCCGAATGTCCTCAAAATCCTCGAGCGAGCGAAGCAACCTGATTGCACTTGAATGTCCGATGAAAAGCACCATAGGGAAATCTTATCGACCGAACCTTAAATAGATGCGAAAGCAGCCGCAAAAAAGTAATGGAGCCTGAGCAACGCCGAATGCATTCGACGTCAGCCTTCGAACCGCCTTCCGCCTCCTGAACAATAAGAGATGGGCGGTCCTCTTTCCTATTTATAACAGCAATTCCAAAGGGGCGGTTCGGGCCCCCAACAACCTAAACCTATAGGGCTCAACAAGCCATCTGAGAAAGGGGCTATCCAAAGACGAACCCGACGCTAGTCAGCGTTTCGCCCAGCGCCCATGTTTGCCCGGTGTTCGCATTTCGACCGTTGCTTCGTTTCGCCCAGCGCCCATGCCTACCCGGCATTCACATCCACGCGATGCCCGTATTTCGACCGGCACTCATACCCACCTGGCGTCCGTGTTTCGCCCGGCACCTATATTCGCCCGGTGATCATATTTCAACCAGTGCCCTGTTTCGACTGACACCATGCCCACATGATGCTCGTGCTTCGCCCAGCGCCCATGTTTGCCTGGCGTTCGCATTTCGACCGTTGCTCCGTTTCGGACGGTGCCCCGCTTCGCCCAGTGCTCATGCCAACACGATGCTCATGCTTCGCCCGGCGCATATGTCCACCCGGCACCCATACCCATCTGGCGTCCCTGATTCGTCAGGCGCTCATGCTTGGCCTGATGTCTATGCTCACCTGGCGCTCATGCTTCGCCCGGTGCCCATGTTTGCCCAGCGCTCATGTTCACCTGATGTCCACGTTTCGCCCGACGCTCATGCTCGCCTGGCGCTCGTGTTTCGCCCGACGCTCAAGGGAGATCTCGGCGGCACATACCGTACTCGGACCTCAGGAGCCAATCTCCCATGACAAGAATCGTGCAACATGCATGATTTCGGGACTTCCGACGCGAAATAGAGCCTTTGCTGGCAAGATTCTTACACTATGTATTCCAAATCGCCTGATTGCATCCGAAAATGCATGCATGGAGCGAAAATCTTGCCATCGCTAAGCCGAAATGCATACATATCGAACGAGTTTTGCCAGGGAGGCGGCTATCCGCATGCATTCAGCGAAAAGAGAACGCATACAACGCGATTCTTGCCAATTAGAACCCTAAATCAGACACACTTTTTGTCCTATAACCCACACTTTTGTCCTATAGCCCCTAAAGCGGCCGCAATGCTCAGGGAGCGGAAGGGGTTCAATGAGCGACGATTAGCACCCAAATAGCACCCACGGAACAAAATGAGCCCATGAAAACAAAAAACCACCGAGAGAAACCCTCGGTGGTTTGCAGTTTCGATGGTGCGCCGTGAGGGATTCGAACCCCCGACGTACTGATTCGTAGTCAGTCCCTCTATCCAGCTGAGGTAACGGCGCGTTTCGCAACGAAAATTAGTATCCTCGTTTGCTCCGTGTTCGTCAACACTTTTCTTTAAATATGAAGGAATTATGTACTACAAACCCGTTTCACCTGATGAATAGGCCTTTTGCCGAAATGGCTATAGCTTTAGCGAGCCAAATATAGTCCCTGCGCACCTTCTGTTGGCAACTCGCTGGCCCTCCGCGCGCCATCCGCTTGCTTCTGGCGCAGCATCCGCCGATGCAAGCCGATGCCCTCATCCCCTTGTGCGCATAAGCCGTCGGCATTACGGGCGGCGGTTTGCCGGTGTCGGCGCTCCTTACCCTCTGCGCACCATCCGCCTGCTTCCCGCGCAACATCCGTCGAGCGCTCTGCGTGCCACCTGCCGACTCGCCACCATCCGCCTGCCAACGCACGGCGCAACATCCGTCGGCTCCCTGCACGCCATCTGCCCGCCAGCTCACCGTGCAATGCCCGTCGACCTCGCCACAAACCACCCGCCAACGCACGGCACAGCATCTGCTGTCTCTCTGCAAGCCACCCGCCGTCGTTCTGCGCAACAGATGGTGGCTCCCTGCAAGCCATTTGTCGATGCACCATGCACCACCATCTGTTGCCCCCCCCGGCGCAGCATCTGCCGTCTCTCCACGCACCACCCGCTTGCTTCTGGCGCAGCATCCGCTGACGCAAGCCGATGCCCTCATCCCCCTGCGCACAAACCGCCAGCGCGAACCGACACCCTAAGTCCCCGCGAAAACACGTTCTGTGCAATTGTTAACTGCCCTTTGCAGATAAAACCCGTTTTTTACTTTCTTTTCACCTCTACCGCACCCCCTGCGCACCGCATTCGCGTAAAATCAAGTTTGCTGCGCTTAGGGCACTCTTGCCTTGCGCTGCCATTTACACATTTAGGAAAGGACATTACTTGAAGGTTCGAAAATCGAAACCTCACAGTAATTAGCCTTCGGCCTCTGCATTTCACACCTGTCATGTAGTGGTCGAGGGACGACTGCGACATGAACGGATTGCGCCTGTCGGCATTGCTGTGCGCTGCGCAGATCAACTGCCCGCACAACAACGCTGACAGGCGGCGGCAATCCCAAGGGAGAATTGCATGCTCTATCTATCTCAAATGCTCGGCGAACCCGTCGTTGATGCAAATGGCGAAAAGATCGGCTCCGTATCCGACCTGGCCATCCAAACTGGCGAAGTGTTCCCCCGCATCACCAGCCTGGCATTTCTAGGACCTGGCAAAACGCCATTCATGATCTCTTGGCGTAAATACGTTGATAGCTTCGACGAAGACGAGGGCATTCGCCTGAAAGTCGACCGCACCGCCATCCGCTTCAGCTACCTCCAGCCCGCCGAAGTGCTCCTCGCACGCGACCTACTCGATAGGCAGATCGTAGACACGCAGGGCATGAAGGTTGTGCGCGTAAACGACCTAAAGCTCTCCGTTTCCGGAACGCAATTGCGCCTTCTTGGTGCAGAAGTGGGCGTTCGCGGCATTCTGCGTGGCTTGGCTCCGTGGGTGGAAAAAGCCGCCTGCGGCATCGCCAAGGCGTTCGGCAAAAGCATCGACGAGCGCATCATTGCATGGAACTACATGGAACTGCTCGACCGCGACCTTTCCAAGGTACAGCTCTCCGTCAGCCACACGCGCCTGGAAGAACTGCATCCTGCCGACGTGGCAGACATCTTGGAGCAACTCGATCCGAAGCAGCGCGCCAATGTGTTCCAGCACTTAGATGACGCGCAAGCCGGCGACGCCATTTCGGAAATGGAAGACGAATTCCAGGCCGACATCATCGAGGGCCTGGACGAAAAGCGCGCATCCCGTCTGCTGCGCGACATGGATCCTGACGACGCCGCCGACATCGTGGGCGACTTGCCCTATGAGAAAGCCGAAACGCTGCTCCGTCTGATGGGCGTCGACAACGCCGCAGAGATCCGCAAGCTGCTGGGATACAAGGAAGACACCGCTGGCGGTCTGATGACCACACAGTTTGTGGCAATGCACACCTCCGACACCGTGCAGGAAACCACTGAAGTTCTTCGCGGCTTGGACGAAGACCACCCCACGGTGAACTACGTGTACGTGCTGGATGAATACGACAAGCTTGTGGGTGTGCTTTCGCTCCGCACCCTGGTGCTCGCAAAAGACAATACTCCGCTTTCCGACATCATGTTCGATGAGCTCATCACTTCGCTGCCCGAAGAACCCGAAGATGAAGTTGCAGCCGATATCTCCAAGTACGACCTGATGGCCATGCCCGTCGTCGACGAGAACGGACAGATGCTGGGCATCGTCACCGTCGACGACGCAATGGAGGTCATCGAAGACAACGTGGAGGAAGGTCGCACGCGCTGGGCATGGGGGCAGTTCGCCATCACGCTTGCCGCGTTTATCGTACTGATGATTCCCTATACCTTCTTTGTCCTCCGCATGTTCGGACACAACTAGGATCGAGGCTTTTACATGACGCTTAAGGAAAGTACAGCGCAGGACACCGCCCTGGCAGCCAAGGCTTCCCCGCAAGTTCCTGATCAGGGTGACGACAACGACGGCAAGAAGCAACACTCGAAAGCATTCCTGGTGCTGGCCGCTATGGGCCCCGGCATCGTAACCGCCATGGCGGGCAACGACGCCGGCGGCATTTCAACCTATTCCACCGTAGGCGCGAAGTTCGGTTACATGACGCTATGGATCATTCCCGTCATGTGCATTTTGCTTATCGTGGTGCAAACCACGGCAACGCGCATGGGCGTTGTTACCGGCAAAGGTTTTTCCGCGCTGATCCGTGAAAGCTTCGGCATCCGCCTCACGGCGCTCGCTATGTTGGCGCTGCTCATCGGCAACGTCGCCACCACCTTTTCAGAATTCGCAGGCGTGGCTTCGGGCATGGAAATGTTCGGGGTGCCGCGCTGGATATCGGTTCCCGTTGCCGCGGCAGCCGTTTGGGGCCTCATCGTGGGAGGCAGCTACAAACGCGTGCAGAACATCTTCCTGGTGCTTTCGTGCGTATTCGCCACCTACATCGTTGCGGCATTCTTGGCACAACCTGATTGGAATGAAACCTTCCAGCACACCCTGGTACCGGCGGCAAGTTCGGATTTGAGCTTCCTTTCGCTTACCGTTGCGATGGTCGGCACCACCATCGCCCCCTGGATGATGTTCTTCGCCCAGAGCAACGTGGTTGAAAAAGGCGTGCGGGTGCGCGATCTTCCCTATCAACGCATCGACGCAATAACCGGCGCCGTAGTGGGCTGTATTGTGGCGTGGTTCATCATCGTAACCACCGGTACCGTATTGTTCCCACAGGGCATCGAAGTAGAGAGCGCCGAAGCTGCCGCGGCGGCACTTGAGCCCTTCGCAGGCCAATACGCTAAAGCGCTGTTCGCCATCGGCCTGGTAGCCGCAAGTTTGCTGGCCGCCTGCGTTCTGCCCCTTACCACCGCCTTCGTAATCTGCGAGGCATTCGGCTGGGAGGCAGGCGTTTCGTTCGCTTGGAAGGAAGCGCCCCTGTTCAAGGGCATCTTCACGTTTGTCATCGTCGTTTCAGCGGTGGTTATCCTTATTCCCAACATCGACCTGATGGGAATCATGCTCACCGCACAGTTCGTAAACGGCGTTATTCTGCCTGTTCTGCTGGTGTTCATGGCAATCATCTGCACCGACAAGCACGTTATGGGCAAATACGCAGTGGGCAAATTCACCCGCATAATCCTATGTTTCACCATCGTGGTGGTGGGCATTCTTTCCGCCATCTGCTTGGTTATGCAGGTACTGGGAATCGGCTAATTTGGCGCTGGCGCCATGTCTCGCAGGGAGCCTGCGACAGTAGCCTTGGGAGCATAAAGCTCCAACACCCTATCCATGAAAGAGGCCTCGGAGAAATCTCCCCAAGGCCTCTTTATTGCTGTTCGCTGCCACAAGCAAGCAGGGTATCCGCCTTGACGGCAAGCATGGTTGCCAAACGTACGCCAGCACAAGCAAAGAGGGCATCCGTTTTAACGACGAACTGACCACCGAACTCGCGCCCAGAGCAAGCGACAAGGACAGTAGCGGCTATCGGGCTCGCAGCCAAAGAGGCAAGGGCTGATGCATCCGCTGGGCTCACAGCCGAAGAAGGCAGCAAGAGCAGTAGCGCCCTCCAAACCGGCTCTTCGCATCCAGCCCTGCGCGTACGGCCCATAGTGTATGTTCAATACGAGGAGAACCCGCGTGTAAATTCAGCTCCTTCGCACACAGCCCATAGGAGCGGTTTTTGTTTCCACAAGAAGAAACCGAGCCGTAAGCGCGTCTTTGTTGCGCAATAATGAATCAACAGGGAAAACAAAGGAAGGAGCACGTCGAGGGCAAGCGTCAAAACCCGCTTTGCGCCCCCCCTCGGAAGGACACCATGGAGTCGAAGCCCAAAGCACATCTTTTCGCATTTGCCGCTATGGCATTGTTCATTTTCGTGTTCTTGGGTAGCGAATATCACTTTGACATCGCTTATGGCGAACTCGCTGGCCCCGATTCGGTAGTTGGCGCGCAGGCGTCCATCCTCGCCACAAGTGCCATAGGGCTTGTGGGCTATTCTCTGGTAAATCGAACGGCAGCCGCAAAGCATCGAAGCATTCTTGCCGGCGTGCTGGGAACCGTTTCAGCGCTTCTCCTTATCGCAACCCAGCTAACCCAAAGTGCCAGCGCCTTGCTGTCGCTGGGATGTTTGCTGTTCTTGATCTTGGGTATGCTGGGAAACGCCACCTATTTTTCCGTCGCCCAAACCCACTATGCCAGCAGTTATCTTTCCCGCTTGGTGGGCGCCTCGTATGCCGCGGGCTTGTTAGCTCAATTCCTACTTCATTCTTTAGCACCAAACAGCATTGTCGAAGCCGCGATTATCGGAGCCTCTATCATCGTGCTTGGCTTCATACTTGCAGCCCGCCGCAACGTGTTGCACGTAGTCCCCGCTGAAAGCGCCCTCCTCAAAGAAGACCAGCGAACCGCCGACGAACGCGACGCCCTCAAGGAAGCAATTCTGCTGCTCGCCTGCGTATCCCTAATTGCCTGCGTTTTCAGCACGCTCGACAACGTGGTTACCCTGGCAAACGCGCGAGGCACGTTCGACCTTTCAGCCTGGCCCCGCTTGCTTCTTGCCATCAGCGGCATTGCAACCGGCTTCATCTTCGACCTCACTAGGCATCGCTATTCCACTGTCACCATGCTGTGCGTTGCCATGCTTTCCCTGGTTTCCGCCCTTGCCATCCAGACCGGCTCCGAAGTTCTTCTTGGTTTGGTAATTTTCTACCTTTCGTCGGGCTTTTTCGTGGTCTTCTTCACCTCGTCGTTTCTGCGCATTGCCATGCGCTGCGCCAATCCATCGCTTTGGGCGGGCATGGGACGCGCCGCCAACAACGCCTGCGCTGCACTTGTGGCCATGCCTTCCATGGCCTTGATTTCATCGGGCGATATCATGCTTATCTCATCGATAACCATTGCGCTAGCCATGGCTACCCTCCTTGTTGCCCACGCGCTCGAAAACGTACGTCGCACGGCGCGGCATAAGGCAGAGATCGAAGCTTTAAAGCTGGCGGAGCTCACCGCCACCGCGCAAACGCAAACCACCAAGCCCCAAGAAGAACCGGAAACCAAAGCTCCCGCCGATAAAAACACCCCCGACAAGCACCTTGCGGCATTCTCGGAGCGATACAGCCTTACCCCACGCGAACGCGACGTTCTTTCCGCAGTATGTTCGAGCGAAGAAACGCTCCAGCGCATTGCCGACGACATGGGAATATCCCTTCGCGCATTGCAGAAGCATCTGACTTCCATCTACCGCAAGTCAGACACGCAATCACGCGCTGGACTCTGCTTCGCCGCACTTACCGAGCCCCTTGAGCACTAGCGAACGCAAGCTTCATTCGGGGGGCGCCTCAACCGCCGCCTTTCTTTTGCGGCTTTCGCCAGCACGCTTCCCCCCATCGCACTCACCGGGCGCTCATTCGCCAACACGTTTTCTCTATCGTGCCCACCAGGCGTACAATGCGCGATATGAACACCAACAGCAAACATACCTCCACGCCCAACCGCGAAACCCCCGCGGAAATCCGCAGCCGCCTCAGGGCTCAGGCGAAGAAGGCGCGCTCCGCCCTTGCGCCCGAAGCGCGCGCAAGCAAGAGCAAACAGATCTGCGCAAAGCTGAGTCGATGCCTTGACATCCTGATAGCCGAAACACCCCAAGAAAAACCCGTTGTCGGTGTATACTCCGCATTCCCATGGGAGGTTGACCTAAGCAGCTTCATCGACCATGCCTACCTGCGAGGCTGCAACGTTGCCTTCCCCTGCATGATGTCCGATGCCCATGGCATTCCCGATGCCCCTGGGCGTGGGATTCGCGAACCAGGGTCGGACCCCAACGCCTTGCATATCACTCAGCAAACCATGGAAATGCGCTCGGTAAGCGCCGAGGCATTCCGCAGCAACAGCGTGCCGTTCCTGAACGACCCGCTAAAGGAATACCATCACAGCAGCCCCGAGCTTACCCTCATGCCCTACCTTGCCGCCAACGAGCTTGCCTTCATCGTGGTTCCCGCTGTAGGGTTCGATGCAAATGGCAACCGCCTAGGATACGGAGCGGGCAACTACGATCGCTACCTTTGCCAACTCACCGACGCATGCCATGTTGTTGGCGTCGCCTTTGCCGAGCAGAAGGTTGCTCCCATCCCCGCAGAAGATCACGACATCCCCCTTCCCTTCGTTTCTGCTTAAGGGATAGCTTCGCCTCGGAGCGGCTCAGGGCGGGTGGAAAAAAACGGCGGGGATGCCAACCAAAAGCAACAGATGCGCAAAACCCCACTCATACTCGTGTTGTTTCATTTCCCTTACATGCACCTTCACCTGCATGAAAGCGCATTACAATGAAGAAAACGGCAACATAGAGGGGCTATCATGAACACGAAAACCGAACGAAACTGGCAGCTTATTGTTGCCGGCATACTGTTTATCATCTTTGGCTTGGTATGCGCATTCTTCCCAGGTCTCACCCTTGCATCCATCGCCTTTATCGTTGGCGCCGCCTTTGTGGTTTCTGGCGTAGTCAATATCGCAACGTTCATTCGCGACCACGAGCTTCTGGGCTTTTCTGGGTGGATTCTTGCCTACGGCATCCTTGACGTGCTCATTGGCGCCATGTTCGTGATTCACCCCTTCGCCTTTGCGGCAGTCCTGCCTTGGGTTATCGGCGCGTTCGTTCTGATTTTCGGCATATATGAAGTCGTAACTACCTTTATGGTTAAGCGTGCGGGCCTCCCCCTTTGGGGCTGGATGCTGTTCTCGGGCGTCATTTCTATCGTTATCGGATTCATGTTCTTCTCTATGCCCGAAATGCTCGCGCTATTCATTGCGCTGTTCGCGCTCCTCCGAGGTGTGGATCTTATCGTTGTGGGAGCAAACGCAGGAAAGTACTTCCAGTAACCGCTTGTCTTAACACGCCGCCCACCCGTTACGCCTTCCTTCGCTCATAAATGCAACACCGCGGCAACGAAGCTAGCCTATAATCGGCACAGTTGAAAAAGCGCAGGCAAGGCTGCGCTGGAAATGCATCATGTGCGGCTTCGCTAGCCGCCGCCTTCCCAGCGCAGCATCGCCTGCGCCCTATTTGCAGTAAGGAGACTGTACATGGAAGGCTTTGAGCTTCTTTCCACCGGTGCTTGGTCCATCCTGCCGCCACTTCTGGCGCTGGGCCTTGCTCTTATTACCAAGGAGGTGTATTCCTCCCTGCTGGTTGGCGTGTTCTCAGGCCTGATCATTTACGAGTTTTGCCTTGAAGGCGTCGGCTTCGACCAGCTCATCACCGCGTTTACGCTCATCCCCCAGGTTATGGCGGAACAAATCTCATCGAATGCGGCGCTTATCTTGTTCTTGGCGTTACTGGGCGCATTAGTCGTCATCATCGCCATTGCTGGCGGTTCACGCGCATACGCTGAATGGGCTGCGAAGCACATCAAAAGCGCACGCATGGCAACCGTCATGACGGCTCTTTTGGGCATTGTGGTATTCGTTGACGACTACTTCAACTGCCTCACCGTTGGTGCCGTCATGCGCCCCGTAACCGACAAGTTCCGCATCAGCCACGAAAAGCTGGCGTGGATCATCGACTCCACCGCAGCACCGGTATGCATCATTGCCCCTGTTTCCTCGTGGGCGGTTGCCATGGGCGGCTACATGGGCGAAAACGGCTTCAACACGTTCGTTGCTTCCATTCCATACAACCTCTACGCGCTGGTCACCATCGTATTCGTGTTCGCTATGTGCGGTTTCGGCAAAGACTTCTTCAGCATGGGCAAGGCTCAGCGCGACTGTGACGCTCATACCTACAGCCCCATTCCTCCCCATGCCTCCGCTCTGGAAACGGTATCCAAGGCAGGTGTCCCCAACAATCCCGAAGCCGTCGAAACCGTTATCACCGAGCAGTCCGACTTGGAGGGCGCCACGAAAGCGGTCGAGCAGTTCAAGGGTCTGGACGTTTCCCCCAATGGCAAGGTATTCGACCTGGTTATCCCCATCGTGGTGCTTATCGTGTTCTCCATCACGGGCATGCTGTATGTTGGCGGCTTCTTTGAGGGCGTAGACTTCGCAACCGCCGTTGGCGAAAACCCCATCGGCGGATTGTGCATCGGTGCCGCCGTGGCATTGGTGGTTGCTGCATGCATGTTCCTGCCCCGCAAGCTCACCACCCTGGTTGGCTTCACTGAAGGCGCTTCCGAAGGCGTTCGCTCTATGGTGGGCGCTATCATGATCCTTGTTTTGGCATGGAGCTTGGGCGGCGCATGCCGCTACATGTTGGGTACGGGCGAATTCGTTTCCAACTTCCTTACCACTATGGGCTTTGAGCTTTCGTTCTTGCCTGCCGTCATCTTCGTGGTTTCCGGCTTCATCGGATTCGCCATGGGCACCTCCTGGGGCACCGCCGCCTTGATCCTGCCCATCGTTTTGGGCGTATTCCCCGAAAGCGACCCGCTGTTCCTGGTCACCATCGGCGCAACGCTTGCTGGCGCAGTATACGGCGACCATATCTCGCCCATTTCCGACACCACTATCCTTTCTTCTGCTGGTGCGGAATGTAACCACTTGCGCCACGTGGCAACCCAGCTGCCCTACGCTTCTCTGGTTGCCGTCATTTGCTTGTTTGGATATCTGGTTGCGGGCTTCACCGGTTCGCCTTGGCCTTCGCTTATCGGCGGCATCGCTGTTGCCATCATTATCGTTATTGCGACGCGCGTGTTCGGTAGCAAAGAAGCGGCATAGGCGCATCGCATCTCGGATCTTGGGGCTGAGCAACGGGTACTTTGTGCGCCTTCAGCTCTAAGAGCGATAGGCGGCGCATCGCACCCACGGCGCCAAAAGCGGCCGAGAGAATCGCATCAAAGCGATCATGAAGGAGTCCTTCGGGGCTCCTTCTTTTTTGCCCAGGCAATCGCAGGGCTCAAGTATGTGAACCCGCCGTTCGAAACCTCGGATAATGCGCCCAAGCAAAACATACAAGCACAATGCCTTGCTGTTTCGGGTGAAAACCCCGAGCAAAACACGGCAAGATTCAAACATTTTGCCATTATTGGACGCTCCCGACTGCCATCGAGGAAAAGCGGCAAACAAAAAGGCCCTGAGGGGCCTTTTGTTGTTGTGCTTGCAAATACGACCAGTAAGAAACGCTTAGCGCTCTTCGATAGGCTTGTATTCGCGAGCCTTCACGCCCGTTTTGTATGCAGGGCGGATAATGCGCTTGCCGCTTACCAGTTCCTCGAAGCGGTGGGCAGCCCAACCAGCCATGCGAGAGCAGGCAAACAGCGGAGTGATCATGTCCTGGGGAATACCCATCATGGAGTACACGAATCCAGAATACATATCGACGTTTGCGCACATATCCTTCTTGGTGCCCTTTTCCTGCAGGATAACTTCAGGGCTCAGGCGCTCGATAAGCTTGAGCAAATTCAGCTCCGCCTCAAACTCGGTACCCTTGGCAAGCCTTGTTGCAAAATCCTTGCAGATAACTGCGCGCGGGTCGGAAAGCGTGTATACCGCATGACCCATGCCGTAGATCAAGCCAGTATGATCGTATGCCTGTTTGTTCACGATCTTGGCAATATAAGAAGCTACTTCGTCTTCGTCTTCCCAATTCTTAACGTTTTCCTTGATTTCCTTCTGCATGGCCAGAACCTTATGGTTTGCACCACCATGCTTGCTGCCCTTCAAAGAACCGATAGCAGCCGCATAAGCAGCATACGGATCGGTGTCGGCAGAGGAAAGAACACGACAAGTGAAGGTGGAGTTGTTGCCGCCACCATGCTCAGCGTGCAGAGACATCATGATGTCGAGCATGCGTGCTTCTTCAGGGGTGAACTCGCGGTTGGGACGCAGCATGGAAAGGATGGTTTCAGAAGTGGACTGCCCCGGAATGAAGCGATGCATGATCATCGACTCATTGTAGAACGCAGCACGCTTGGCATAGTGAGCCAGCACCATGATGCGCGGCAAACGAGAGATAAGCGAAATTGCCGTGCTGATCTCGTGTTCGAAGGAGCGATCTTCCGCCTTTGGATCGTCGGCATACAGCATGAGCACCGAACGCTGCAAGAGGTTCATGATATTACGGGAAGGCGTGCTCATGATCTTCGAAGCAGTGAAGCCATCCGGCAGATTGCGCTGAGCATCAAGCGCCTCAACAAGCACATCGAGCTGGTTTGATGTGGGAAGTTCCCCCATAAGCAGCAGATACACGATTTCCTCAAAGCCGCGGCGCTTGGTGGCGTCGCCGCCAACAAGATCGTAGATACTGTAACCACGGAAGGTGAGCTTGCCTTCGTCGGGAACCTTATCGCCTTCATTCATCAGATAACCGTACACGTTAGAAATATTCGTAACGCCCGCGATTACGCCAGAACCATCGCTGTTGCGCAAGCCGCGCTTTACGGGGTAACGCTCGTACAGTTCCGGATCGACGGCATTGACCTTTGCGATGCTGTCGTACAGGGAAAGCTTATGGTCTTCCATGGATATTCCTTTCAACTACGAGATTAGATAGTACACCCCGTTTACGCATCAAAATGCGCTCTTTGGCGAACGATAACAAACTGGAAACAAACGGATTCTGTTATGCAACAAAAAATCTTTGTGTGATTAGTTCTAAAACAACGGGAGTCGAAAAGCAATAGACACGCCCCTGTGGGCCCACTTCTCCATTTTATTCCAGCAGAGGCACGCTCTGATATTCAAAGCAGCTACAGATTCGATAGCCGACAGCGCACCGCGTCGAGCATTTGTTGATGCGGGATACGACCCGCATTTCGTCTTCGCCTAGGGGACGCCAGGCGGCACATGCCTTTTCGGCTCCGAAGGGATATCGAGCAGCGCATGCCTTTGCGACTTCAGGGAAACGCCAAGTGCCGCACGCCTCTACGAATTCAGAGAAGCACCAAATTGCGTACGCCTTTGCACTAACAAAAATCCTGGCAAACACCCCTACGGTTCCAGAAACAACCCAGGCAGCATGTGCCTTTACGGCTCCGAGGGGGCACCGGGCAGCGCACTCCTTTACGGCTCTGGGGAAAGTCAGGCAGCGTACGCCTTTGCAATGCCGAAAAAAAATATCGGAAGCAAAACCTGCACCCCATGCCGTAATCAGGCTATTTGCCGGTAAACCCTTACGACTATAGTTATCCGCAATAGCTTGAATGCATCAATATAGAAGCGCAATGATAGAATCCAAGCAAGGATTGATACGTTTTCTAGCAGGAATACGAATCCAGCCTTCGGCAAACCGCCGCAGTGCCGCCCTGGCGCCCATCATTCGAGGAGAGAGAAGCCACCATGACGCAAGATATCAATGGCGCAACGCGTCTAATTTGCCTGTTCGGCGACCCCGTCGCACACAGCAAATCGCCCCACCTTCACAACCGAGCATTCGAACGCGCCGGGCTGAATTACGCCTATATGGCCTTCCGCGTTCCCGGCGAAGACATGAAGCAGGCAACCGACGCAATCCGCCTTCTGAATATGCGCGGCTGCAACCTTACTATGCCGAACAAGATTGCGGTTATCCCGTTCTTGGACAAGCTTGATCCCATCGCCGAGATGGTAGGCGCCGTCAACACCATCGTTAACGAAGACGGCGTTCTCACCGGGTACAGCACCGATGGCTACGGCTTCATGAAGTCATTCGAAGAGCACGGCGTCGATGCCAAAGGGAAGAAAATGGTCCTTATGGGCATGGGCGGCGCTGGAACCCCCATTGCCGCGCAGGCAGCACTCGACGGCGTAGGCGAAATCGTGGTATTCAGCCCCAGCACAGGCAAATCATGGGAGCGTGTTGCTGAAGAAGTTGCCCTCGTTGCCGAGAAAACTGGCTGCAAAATCAGCCGTCACGACGCAAACGACCTGGACGACTTGCGCGCACAGCTGGCCGATGCCGATCTTCTGGCAAACGCCACTCCCATCGGCATGGGTAAGCTCGAAGGACGGTCCCCCATCCCCGACGCATCGTTCTTGCATCCAGGCTTGGTAATCCAAGACGCTATTTACCAGCCAGCCGAAACCGCATTACTGAAAATGGGCAAGGAAGCAGGCTGCACCACCATCAACGGCGAAGGAATGCTGTTCTTCCAGGGTGCCCGCGCCTTTGAGATCTGGACGGGCGTAGATTTCCCGCTCTCACCAGACGAAATGTAACAAGGCAAACAGCGCTACAATTAAACGGCGGCGAGCAATGGGGATTGCGCGACCGCCGTTTTCTTATATTCAGGGGCCTTGGGCCTTTCCGCCCAAGCAAAAAAGGAACTACCAGGAGGGACCATGGACTGGCAGGATGAATACGAGCGTAAGAAAATAACCGTAAGCCAGGTATTCGAGCAGCATCTAACCGGCAACCAGAAAATCTATACGGGCGGCCTCCACGTACCAACCACCATAATCAATGCGCTGATTAGCAGGGTTGCAGAAGGAGCGTTAACCGGCATCGACCTATACGGCAACTGGATGAACGGAGACATCACCTTCGCGGGGCTCGAGGTAACCCCCGAGCAGTTCCGCTACCACACCTACTTCGCCGGGCCCAACGAACGCACCGGCTTTGCCAACGGGTCAAAGTGCGTTGCGCACATTCCCGTTCATTTCTCGGACACCAATCGCATGCTGGAAGAAGTTGGGCTCGACTACGCCGTAGTCCAAATGACGCCGCCCGACGCTCAAGGCAATTGCAATATTGGCCCCTTAGGATTCGAACAAGGCGCATTGCGTGGCGCAAAACATATAATTGCGCAGATCAACCCGCGCCTCCCCCGCGTATTCGGTGATTCGCACAACTACCACGTGAGCGCCATCGACGCCTTCGTGCTGCAAGAAGAGCAACTCGAAGACGTGCAGGTGCCCGCACCAACACCCGAAGAGGCCAAAGTTGCAGAATTCATTGTTGATCGCGTAAATGATGGCGACACCATTCAGCTGGGCATCGGCGGCATCATCAACGCTATCGCCGCAGGCTTGGAAAGCAAGCAGCATCTGGGCTGCTTCACCGAGATGTTCTCGGATGCCTTTGTCGAGCTGCAGCAAAAGGGCGTCATCGACAACTCACGAAAGAACTTCATGCCAGGCGTTTCAGTTGCTGGTTATTCGACTGGCACGCAGCGTCTGTACGACTTCATCCACGAAAACCCCAGCATGTACTATTCCTCCTACGAAATGGTATGCAATCCCGCCTTCATCGCTAGGAACGACAACCTGGTTTCAGTGAACACCGCCGTAAGCATCGACCTTACCGGGCAAGTGTGCGCTGAAAGCATCGGCGCACGTCAGTACTCCGCAAGCGGCGGACAGTTCGACTTCGTGCGAGGTGTGAAAAACTCAAAGGGAGGTCGTGGCTTTATCGCCGTAACGAGCGTGGCGCACACTAAGAACGGTCCCGTTTCGAAAATCGTGCCCACTTTGGCACCAGGCAGTGCCATAACCAGCCTGCGCAACGATGTGCATTTCATTGCAACCGAATATGGTGTGGTCGACTTGCGCTGGGCCGACATCCCCACCCGCGCGCAGCGCCTTATCAGCATCGCCCATCCCGATTTCCGCGACGAGCTTACTTACGAAGCAAAGAAGCTCGGCTTCCTGTACTAGCAGCGCCCTCTGAGCGCAATTCGCGAACCGCAGATTCGTCCAACCAACTCGCAAAATAAAAAAGGGCCACCCCGATGCCAATGGGAACGCCCCTGTTTCCCACTTCGAAGAAACAGGGGCGTTCAATACAGCGTCAGGGTGGCCCTTCGCAGTTCACTATTTTTTCACGCGGCAGACCTCTTGAATCGGCTGCTGCGTACAGGGTAGCGCTCTTTTCGCGGCACTTTCCTACTGCGCGGTTTCGCGCTTGCGGCTTTCCGGCTGCAAGATCAGCACAGCAGCAACAGCGGCAACAACTGCGAACAGAGCGCCCACTGGGCCCGCCCATACAAAACCGGGGCCTGAAGCTACCACGCCGCCAAGGAACGATCCTGCAGCGATTCCCAAGTCGGAAGAAGTGGGCATAACGGCAGACGCAAGGGTAAGCGCCTTCGGATAATCCTTAGCTGAGGTTTGCAGCAGAAAAGTTTGCAGCGGAGAATTCATGTGGTAGATGAACACGCCCGTGAGCACCACGTTAATCACAGCAAGCGCGGTATTGCCCGAAGCAAGGCTGGGGCCAAGCAGCAGAAGCACAAGGGCCTGCAAGGCGAACATGAGGGGCATTTTCGCCAAGCCATAATGCTGAGCGATGGAGCCGCTGCCAAGATTGGAAACGATGGTTGCGGCTCCGTAGAAGAACAGCACGATACTTACCATCCACACCGAAAGGCCCACGCCATCTTCCAAGATTGGCGTTACGTACACATAGAACACGTACGTTGCCGCCATGCCGAATCCTTTCATGATGAGCACCAGTATGATGCGACGATCCTTCAGGATTACCAGCTGATCGCGCACACGAGAAGAAACATCGGTGGAGCCAGAGCGCGGCACAGAAACAAGCAGCAACACCGTAACAACGAGCGCTACAGCTTCTACCGCTATAAACGCAGCCTTGATACCGAATGCATCGGCAAGCAGCGTGCCAATGGGCGTACCCAAGACGCTGGCAACAGAAAAGCCTGCGTAAACGAATGAAATGATGCGAGCCGATTTTTCACGAGGAATGATGTCGTTGATAAATGTCATTACCGTAGACAGCAGCACGCCCGAAACCACTGCGGTAAGCACACGGGCAACCAGCAGCGTTTCGTACGTAGGAGCCACGATGGCCAGAAGGTTGCCTGCGTTGAATACCGCAAGGAACGTCACGAACAAGGGAAACCTGCGAAAACGCCCAGTTGAAAGCACAATGATCGGCGTCGACACTGCATATGAAATAGCAAAGAAGCCCACCAGATTACCAGCAGAAGCAAGGGAGATACCATATTCCTCGGCGATATCGGGCGTGATGCCGATAACGATGAACTCCGCAAAACCCAAGGCAAAACCCACGATAACCAATGCAACCGTTGCGAGTTTTGTGCGCGCTGAACCCTCTGCCACGAAAGCCGTCCTTCTTCACAAGCGGCCGCGCAAACGCAGCCGCACCTTAAATTATGCTAAACCAAGCATGCCTATTTTGATTCTTTCCAACAGTATCAAAGTCCAGCAAAAGGAACAGCAAGAAACGTAAACCTCCAAAAGCGCTGCCGCGAAGAAAGAGAGGATACAGGACAGGTGCCGTTTTCTCAGAGCAAAAAAGCCCGGCACTTTGCAACTTTTTGCCTATATTTTGAAACCGAAGAAATGGTATCTGCCCCGTATTCCCGCTTTTTCGGGAGGGCTATTCGGGTCAGGAAAAGCAAAAAGGCCAGCCGCATAAGCGACTGACCTGTAAATTCGATGGAGCCAACGGCCGGACTCGAACCGGCGACCCACGCATTACGAATGCGTTGCTCTACCAACTGAGCCACGTTGGCACTCCCGACGCTAAAAATAAGCGCCATAGGAGTATACTCAACGATCAACTTTTCCGCAAGAGCCAAAATGCCCACTCCTGCAGATTAGCCACCCGCTTACGCTCTTACCGCGGTTTTTGCAACAACGTTGCTCCCGTTTGTGCCTTATTTCTGGTTAGATAGACTAAGCGAAACAAGACCTCAATATTTGGCGCATACTGTCTCGCACCGAACAGAACAAGAGCGCATGCCCCTTTCGGGTTTGCCGCAAAGCGCAAAATCACAGCTGAAAGGAGGCGCGATGATCACCGCCACATGCGACGAAACGTCGAATCGTCCCTTGGTCATCATCACGTACGCCTCTGTTGGCTCGGGTCATCGCAGCGCTGCACAGGCAACCGCTCAGGCTCTTGAAGATCTTTGCGGCAAGCATCCTGCCCTGCCGGAAAATACCGAAATCGCCGTGTTGGACATCCTCGATTACGGCTACATAAAATTCGACGGCGACAAAACCGCCAACGTGACCGTTTCCTTTAACCGGCTCTACGACATCACCTGGCATCGCACCTTTACGGGACGCCTGCTGTGGGGTGGCGGCTCGGCATGGTCGCCATTCATGTTCTCGCCATTCACCAAAATTGTTCGAAAGCGCAAGCCCATCGCCATCCTGGCAACACACATTGTTGCCGCCAACGCATCGGTTGCCGCGAAGATGGTTACCGGGCAAACCTTCCCCGTAACCTGCATTCCAACCGACTACGGCGCAGAAGGCCTGTGGCCGCACCTTGATTGCGACCTGTTCTGCGCCGCCGACGAAACCATGGTGAAGGAACTCACGCCGCGCAAGGTGCCCGAAAGTCACATCAAGGTCACGGGCATTCCGGTGCGAAAGGGATTTACCGACCCCATCGATCGGGCAGAAGTACTGAAGCAATTCGGCCTTCCGCAAGACAAAATGATCGTAATGGTGATGGCAGGCGCTCGTCATTCGCAGCCTTATATCCCATTCCGCGAAATCGTGAACAAAGTCGTGCCGCTTCTTTCCGAATTCCCTAACATGCACTTCGCTTTCCTGGCTGGTGCCGACGAAGAGTACGCCAATGGGCTGAAAGGGTTTTTCGCAGAACGGAACATTGCAAATGTTTCCGTCTTCAACTACATCGAGCGTATTCCGCAGCTGATGGAAGCGAGCGATATGATCGTGGCAAAATCAGGCGGCTTGGCCACTACCGAGTGCCTGTGCGCGCGCTTGCCCTTGGTTTTGGTGGGCAAGTCGTACGGCCAGGAGCGCGCCAACACCTATACGGTCACCAAAGCCGGCGCTGCCGTTACTGCCGAAACCGCAGAAGAGCTGGTTGAGCGCCTGCAGCAAATCCACGAAAACCCCGCCCAGCTTCAAACCATGCTCAGCGGAGGAGAATCGCTACGCCGCCCGAACGCCGCGCATGATGCCGCTGTGGCTACGCTCGATTTGGTGGGAACGCTTGGCGTGCCCAAGAAGCACCTGCTGAAATTCTATTGGGGCAACAAGCCCTACCGTGTTCGTTAGGGTTATTCCGAGGGCTTGCGCAGCAAGTGCCTTATGCAAACCTTGTCGCATTCGCTAGCCCGCTTCGCCACCAAAACGCGGCCACCGCTGCAACAACAGTGGCCCTCCAGCTTGCTCGAACTACTTCCCAAACAATCCGCCGAAAAGGCCCTTCTTTTGAACTTCTTCGGAGGTCACCTGCTGCACCTCGTAGCCAGTTGCGCCGATCACACGACGGAGATCGCCTTCGTCAAGAGGAGCTTCCGATTCAATCACGGTGCGCCCCTTGCCATGCGAGGAGGACACCTTTTTAACCTTGAAGTTATTGCGCACGGCATCATTGACGTGCGATTCGCACATGCCGCACATCATGCCATCGATATCGACTACGGTTCTGAACATCCGGAGCCTCCCCTTGAAAGTTTGCCTTATCTAACAAACACAGGGTACACCCAGACGGCACTGCAGCGCCGACAAATGCCGCGAAAAAGCTACTCAGCTTCACGCTTTCCCGCGAATTGCATACGGTAATAGCGATCGTAGATACCGCCTTGAGCCCGCAGCTCTTCGTGCGTACCCACTTCGACCACACGCCCCTCATCCACCACGGCAATAAAATCGGCGTTGCGAATGGTGGAAAGACGATGCGCAATTACCAAGGTGGTGCGGTTTTCGCCCAGCCGCTCGAGCGATGCTTGGACGCGCTCTTCGCTTTCGTTGTCCAGAGCGCTGGTTGCTTCGTCCAGCACTAGGATATGGGGATCGCGCAGGAACACACGCGCAATGGCGATGCGCTGCTTCTGACCACCCGAAAGGCGAGTGCCGCGCTCGCCCACAAACGTGTCGTAGCCATCTTCCAAGCTGACGATAAACTCATGAATGTTCGCCTGACGCGCAGCCCATTCAACCCGCTCCTGGGAAGCGGACGGGTCGCCATACAAGATGTTCTCGCGAATAGTGCCCTCGAACAGATACACGTCCTGTTGTACGATACCCACCTGCGCACGAAGCGACTCCAACGTGGCATCGCGCACATCAATGCCGTCGATTTTCACGGAACCAGACGACACATCGTAGAAGCGCGGTAGCAACGAGCACGTGGTTGTTTTTCCGCCGCCCGAAGGGCCGACCAACGCCACGGTAGACCCCGCAGGCACCTCAAGGGTCAAGCCACGCAGCACCTCCTTGCCGTCAACATACGAGAAACGAACGTCCGAATAGCTGATGCTCGGAGCAATTCCTTCGTCAACCACGGCACCAAGATCAATGGCATCGGGCTTGTTTTCCACCCCTGGACGTTCAGCAAGCGTTTCCACGAAACGACGAAAGCCCGCATAACCTTTCTGGAACGTTTCGGTGAAATTGATGAGCAGCTCCACAGGAGCAATAAAAATGCCAATGTACAGCGCGTACATAACCATATCGGCAGGATCGAAGATGCCCTGCGCAACAAACAGGCCGCCGCCCACAATGGTTGCCGTATACAACGCGCCCGTGAAGAAGCTCGATGCCATTTGGAATTGACCCATGAAACGGTACGAAAGTTCCTTCGTTTCGATGAATTCTTCATTGGCATGGCCGAACTTGTCGATCTCGATACGCTCGTTGCCAAAGCCCTTCACCACACGAATGCCGCCCAGCGAATCCTGCAAACGCGCGTTCAAACCTGCCATGCGCACACGATTCTGGCGGAAGATTATGCGCTTGCGGTAGTTCTGAACAAACGCATACGTTGCCATGACCGCCGTCACCGCCAGCATCACCAGCGTAAGCGGAACGTTGATGAACATCAGCAGCGTGAAGGAACCCACGATTTTCAGGGTTGCGATAAAGAGGTTCTCGGGACCGTGGTGGGCCACCTCCGAAATGTCAAACAGATCGGTAACCAGCTTCGACATCATTTCGCCGGTGTTATTGCGGTCGTAATACGAAAAGCTCAGACGCTGATACTGCTGGAACAAATCCATGCGCATCCGCGCCTCCATACGTGCGCCCATAATGTGACCCCAGCAAGAAATGAAGTACTGGCACAAGCTGCGCACCACATACATCGCCACCAGCCCAGCAGCCACCCACGGCAATACGCCCATAATGGCATCACGGGCATTGACGAAGAAATCGCGCACAAAGAAATTGAGGATCTGGGGGAATGCCAAGTCGATAGCAGCGAGCAGCGTTGCACATACCAAGTCGGCAACAAACAAAAACGTGAATGGCTTGTAGTAGCTGACGAATTTTCGCGCCACTTCCTTAAAGGGAACCTCCCGCTTTTCTGGCTCGCTCAAAACATGCTTCCTTTCCATTCCCGGCGATGGGCTCAAAATCGCGACAGCCTTACGCCCTGCCCCAGTGCAGGCACCAAGGCGAACCCACGACACCACTCGGGCGAACGGACCGAATGCCGCCCGACCGCTACGCCGAAAGAGGAGTCTTGGCACAAGAGGCAAACCAAACCATCACCAAGTTCATGGCTCCAACAGGGGCCCAAGCTAAAGGGCAAAACTCCATAAACAGCACAGCGCCAATTCCCCGACAGGTCTCGTTTCGAATAGCTGAATTGGGCAAATCGCGATTCCTTGCTGCACTTTTATCACCGAAGTCTAGCACCCCACCAAAGCGCAAACCGCCGCCACTTCGCCGAATACGAGATTCGAGCACGCTTAGTGCCACAATAGATGCTTAAACCAGTAATATGTAAAGCTGTTGGCTTTTTGCCAAGGCATGCTGTCTTGCCCCTGAAAACGCTTGACTTGCATTGCCATCGTTCTACAATCCCCCTTAATCCTATCAAACTGATAGGTTTTGCAATGTAGAAAGGACCCCGCGTTGAACTTCGACGCCATGGCGCAATACCTTCCTCTGTACGAGGATGCGGCGTGGCTGACGCTGAGCATTGGATGGATCGGTATCGCCGGATCCGTCATCATCGGCCTCGTTGTGGCCATGATCGTGCACTTCCGCATCCCTGTGCTTCGCCAGCTTTGCCGCGTATATATCGAGCTGTTCCGCAACACGCCATTGCTTATTCAGCTGTTCTTCTTCTATTTCGGTCTGCCCCGTATGGGCTTTTCCATCACGCCGGAAGTGTGCGGCATGGTTGGCCTCGCATTGCACGGCGGCGCCTACATGGCCGAATCATTCCGTGCTGGCCTGGAAAACGTGGAGCCCATCCAGCGCGAAAGCGCTATCAGCTTGGGCCTTTCGAAACTGCAGTCCATGCGCTACGTTGTGCTTCCGCAGGCTGTTTCGCTGAGCTTCCCCTCGTTTGTCGCCAACGTTATCTTCCTGCTGAAGGAAACCAGCGTGTTTTCCGCAATCAGCCTGATGGACCTCATGTTCGTCACGAAAGATCTGATGGGCCTTTACTACAAAACCACCGAATGCCTGGTAATGCTCGTAGCGTTCTACCTCATTATCCTGGTGCCGGTTTCCGTTGCTGGCACGTACATTGAAAGGAGGTTGCGTCATGGAAGCTTTGGGGCTTGATGTACTGTTCATGGGCTCAAACGCCGCCCGCCTTCTGCAAGGCCTTTGGGTTGCAGTGCAGATCAGCGCAATCTCTGTAGTGCTCAGCATCATTCTGGGCATGCTGTTCGGCATCTTCATGACGTGGAAGAACCCCGTTGCCAAGGTTATTTCCCGTTTGTACCTCGAAATCGTACGCATTATGCCGCAGCTGGTGCTGCTCTACATCGTATTCTTCGGCGCCACGCGCGTTATGGGCTTGAATATTTCGGCGGAGCTTTCCTCCATCATCGTATTCGTGTTCTGGGGCACCGGCGAAATGGGCGACCTGGTTCGTGGCGCCCTTACCAGCATCCCGAAGCAGCAATACGAAAGCGCCGCAGCGCTGGGCCTGAACAAAGCGCAGATTTACCGTCAGGTTATTATCCCGCAGGCCATCCGCCGCCTTATCCCTTCCTCCATCAACCTCATTACCCGCATGATCAAAACCACCAGCTTGCTGCTGATGATCGGCGTTATCGAGATGATGAAGGTTGGCCAACAGATCATCGAGGCAAACCGCATGACCTCCCCCAACGCCGTATTCGGCATTTACGGCACCATCATGTTGCTGTACTTCGTAATTTGCTGGCCCATCAGCATGCTGGTAAACCACCTCGAGAAGAAATGGAACTAAGCAATGAGCGATACCGCCCTGCTCTCCATTGAGCATCTTAAGAAAGCCTACGGCGACAACGTGGTGCTTGAAGATATCAGCCTTTCCGTTAAGCGCGGCGAGGTAATTGTGATTATCGGCCCCTCGGGATGCGGCAAGTCAACCTTCCTGCGCTGCATCAATGCTCTTGAACCCATCCAGGGCGGCACCATCAAGGTTGACGGCAAGGAAGTAACCAGCTCCGAGAAGGACCTCACCGAGCTTCGCCAGAAAGTTGGCATGGTGTTCCAGAGCTACGACCTGTTCCCTCATATGACGGTGCTCGACAACATTACGTTGGCGCCCACCAAGGTGAAGAAGATCCCTAAGGCGCAGGCTGAAGAAGCGGCGCGCGCCCTCCTGAAGCGCGTTGGCCTTACCGAGAAGGAAAAGAGCTATCCGCGCGAGCTTTCTGGTGGCCAGAAGCAGCGCGTTGCCATTGCCCGAGCGTTGGCAATGGAGCCCGAAGTGCTGCTGCTCGACGAAGTTACCGCCGCCCTCGACCCCGAAATGGTACGCGAGGTACTGGACGTTATCCTGGGCTTGGCGCAGGAGGGCAAAACGATGCTTATCGTTACCCACGAAATGCAGTTCGCCCGTGCCGTTGCCGACCGGGTTCTGTTCTTCGATGGAGGCGAAATCGTGGAGCAAGACATCCCCGAACGCTTCTTCGAGCACCCCAAAACCGAACGCGCGCAGAAGTTCCTGCATACTTTCGAGTTCGACGCAGTCCGTCAGCACGAAGCCTAACAGGAAACTTCGGCCAGAAGGCCTATACGGCTAGCGCGGCTGGGAATCCGGCGCAGTCGGGAACCTAGCGCAGCCTTGGTGAGTCCCGTCACGGAGGGGGCAGCGGAGCCGGTTGAGCCGAAGCCGCCGCGGTCGCCGGGTGAGTCCCGTCACAGGGGGAGGCCAGCGAGGTCACGTGAAGCCGGCCACACGGCCAGAGCGAAGCCTCCTCCAAATTCCATCGCACCTTCAGGGCCCCGGCAATGGGGCTCTTTTCGTTTTCGCAATACGGCTTTCTCAACGAATGGCAACAGATCGCAACGCCCGCGCCCACGGTGAGTGCCAACAGCGACGGCTAGGCGACAGGAGCGGAGGCGCGCTTTCGACGCATCGCCTGCGATACAGCCACGCCCCCAACTCCGCAATAACCAGCCATTCACAAAAGCAAAATGACTAATTCCCCCAATCCTTATTGACTTTGTAGGATTTAAGCGGTTTACTTCCATCAATCAAAGAAACCCTCGCACGCCAAAGAGGGCAGAAGTAAGGAGAAAGACATGACCCAGACGAAACGCACCTGGAAACTTGTTGCTGTGCTTGTTGCAGCCTTGGCTCTTGCGGGAGCCTTGCTCACGGGCTGCTCCGGCAACAACAATTCCTCGAGCGCAAACTACCGCACTCTTGACCAGATCAAAGACAGCGGCAAGATCACCATCGGCGTATTCAGCGACAAGAGCCCCTTCGGCTATGTCGATGAAAACGGCACCTACCAGGGCTACGACATCGAGCTGGCAAACCGTCTTGGCCAGGACCTCGGCGTAGACGTTGAGCTGGTATCCACCGAGGCAGCCAACCGCGTTGAGTACCTGCAGACCGGCAAGGTTGACGTTATCCTGGCAAACTTCACCGTTACCCCCGAGCGCGCTGAGGCAGTTGACTTCGCCGATCCTTACATGAACGTTGCCTTGGGCGTTGTTTCCCACAAGGACAAGGTTGTTACCGACCTCGACCAGATTGGTGACCGCACGGTCATCGTAATCTCTGGCACCACCGCCGAGACTTACCTCACCGAGCACAACAAGGACCTCAAGCTCGAGAAGTACGACACCTACGCTGCAGCTAAGACCGCATTCGAGAACAATCCCGATGCTGTTTGGGCAAACGACAACACTGAAGTTATCGCCTTCGCCAACCAGGCTGGCCCCGAATACGTTGTCGGCATTGAGCAGCTGGGCGACACCGACACCATCGCTCCTGCTGTTTCCAAGGGCAACGAGAGCCTGCTGAACTGGATCAACGAGGACCTGAAGAGCCTCGGCGCTGAAAACTTCTTCCACGCAGACTACGAGAAGACCCTGCTTGACACCTACGGTGCAGCATACGAAGACACCCTGGTTGTTGAACCTGGCCAGAACTAATCAACTCATAGCCAACCAGCAGGTCGGCCGTGCGCTAGAGCTAGCTTGCTCGCACCGTCAGAGTCAATCGGCCTGCACCGTTAGAGCTGATTGGCTCGTGCCACTAGAGCAAATCGGCTCGCACCGTTAAAGCTAGCTGGCTCGCACCTAACCAGCTAAGAAAGGGGGATCCACACGGGTCCCCCTTTCTTATGCCCTGCCTCGAGCCGCCGAAGCGGAGAGGCAGATGCGCACCATCCAGCAGAAAAGACAGCTGCCGGGTAACCTCGCACTGGACAGGGAAGTCACAGGCGACTTCCCTGCTAGACAAGGATGCCGCAGACCAAGAAGCTCGAGGATTCCGTATCCCAAACGGCACGAAAGGCTTCCCTACCAAACAAGGATGCTCGGACTCGCACCACCGAAGCTAAAAAGACGGAGCATCCCATCCTTCGGGGAAGGCGTCTCGTCGCCGAAAGGCCAAGATCGCCAGAGGATGGCAAGATCTGCGCACGATGCATGATTTGAGGGGTCTATGCAGTCAGGAGGGGCTCCCTGGCGAGATTCGAGAGGCCCGTGCAGTGAGGGCCCTGGCAAGATTCGCACGCCGTGCGTGATTCGGGGGGTCCGTGCAGTGGGGGCTCCCTGGCAAAATTAGCGCCCCATGTATGATTCGAGGGGCCAGTGCGGCGAAAAGGGACCCTCCCTGGCAAGATCTGCGCGCTATGCATTCCCGAAAGGCGATTTGCGGGGCTTTTCGGATGCATGGCGCGCATATCTTGCCAAAGCCAGCTCGTTTTGGATACATGGCGGCGATATGTTGCCAGGAAGGGGCGCTTTTCCCGTCCGAGGCCCCTTCGGGGATGCATGAAGCGAGAAAATTGCCACGGATAGCCGCCCGGGGACGCATCGCGCGAGAATATTGCCACGGACGGCGGCCCATGAACGCACCACGGCGAAATCTTGCCGCCGTCGGACGTTGGGGGGGGCAGCTCGCAAAGCGGGTTCGCGAAGCGGCTCAACGCGCAAGACGGATTCGCTCGCCGGGATTCGCAAGAGTGGCTCGCAAGGCACGACCGCGCGCCGGGATTCGCGAGGTGCCTCGGCGAGCACATCAGGTTCGCTCGCCGGGTTCGAAGGGCGGCTCGACGAGCAGGGCATGGCCACGCGCCAAGTTTGCGAGGCAGCTCGACGCACACGGCAAGTTCGCTCGCTGGGATTCGCCGGGCAGCTCGCGAGGCTCGACCGCACGCCGGCTTCGCAAGGCGGGTTCGCGAAGCAGCCCAACGAGCAAAGCCAACAGGTCACAAAAAAAGCGCCGCTCCGAAGAACGGCGCCTTCCCCGCAAAACTACGGGCGCAAACCAGATCCGCCCTGAATCGTAATGGTCTCGCCAGAAACGTAGGATGCCATGTCGCTCGCCAGGAACACGGCAACGGGGGCGATGTCGGTCTTAGGATCACCGAAACGGCCCAGCGGGATGCCCTTGATGGTTGCAGCAAAGGTGTCGGGGTACTCTTCCTTCCAAGCCGCCAACTGCTCGGTCATAGCAAGCGGGCAAATAACGTTCGCACGTACGCCGTCGGGACCCCATTCGGTAGCCGCAACGCGTGTCATGCCGCGAATGCCCTCCTTTGCAGCAGCGTAGCTGGACTGGCCAGGCTTGCCGAACAGACCGGCGCCGGAGGAAAGGTTAACAACAGAACCCTTGGTCTTCTTAAGCTCGGGGAAAGCATGCTTCATGTAGAAGAATGCAGCATACAGGCCAGAGTTGATTGCCAGGTCGAAATCTTCCTTGCTATGGTCGACCAGCATAACGCCCGACTTAGATGCCTGAGCATTGTTTACCACGGTATCAAGCTTGCCGAAATGGGCGATGGTTTGAGCGATAACACTCTTTACCGCTTCTTCGTCGGAGCCTTCAGCGGCAACATGCATAACGTCTACACCGTACTGCTCCTTGAGCTTTGCCTCGGCGTCGATCAGGCGCTGCTCATTGCGGCCCGTGATGCACAGGTTCGCGCCTTCTTCAGCAAAAGCGCTGGCAATGCCAAAGCCAATACCCTTGCCGCCGCCAGTGATGATAGCCACTTTTCCATCGAGAAGTCCCATTCGAGCCCCTTTCGCTTGCGCTTCATTTGATGACAACGATGCTAATGAGGATCGCGTGTGAACGGTCGATTAGCGGAAGCAGTCGGATTGAGTCTCTCGGTAAACGGCAAATCTCTCAATTTTGAGAACCGTTAACGGCAAAATTTGGCACAAGAGGGACAGGCCGCCATTCCACCCAATGCAGTTTCGCGCAGTTCGTAAGGAAGACTTCGACCCACCTTCAACATGGCGTCTACCACTTCATCGAACGGAATAAGGCCCTCGATACCCGCAAGAGCCATCTGAGCAGCAGAAAGCGCATTCACCGCAGCGCTGGCATTGCGCTTTTGGCAGGGAGCTTCCACCAATCCGCCGATGGGATCGCACACCAAGCCGAGCATATTGGCAAGCGCATAGCCGGCAGCAGTGAGACACATGCGCGGCGTGCCGCCAAAAAGCTCAACGGCAGCGCTGGCAGCCATAGCTGCCGCAGACCCGATTTCTGCCTGGCAGCCCCCTTCGGCACCTGCCACCGTAGCGTTGCGGGCGATAATCGAGCCAACAACAGCCGCATTCTTCAGCGCGTCCATCAGCTGCGCATCGCTAAGGCCATGCACCTCCTGCAGGGAAAGCAGCACGGCGGGGATCACGCCCGCCGAGCCAGCGGTCGGCGCTGCAACGATAACACCCATGGTGGCATTCGTCTCCAAAACGGCAACGGCATTGCGCGTCGCCAAGGCAAGGAGCGACCCGTCGACACCTGCGCCCAGATCCTCCAACTCGCGAAGCTTAGCGGCTTCCCCGCCAATCAGCCCACCCATAGAAGAGCGCGGGGCTTCCACGGGGGCCGTCGCCGAAGCGCGCATCACATCCAGCGCACGCTGAAGGTACGAGGCGATGGCGGACCCTGCTACCCCTCGGCTCGCCAACAGCGCACGTTCACGCGCTTCGGCGGCATAGCTCAAGGAAACGCCATTTTCTTCGCAGAAGGCAAGGAGCTGAGCTGCCGTGGCAAAATCGAGCTTCTGAAATTCCTGCAAAGCGAGTTCCGGGTCGATATCAGACGATACCTCGCCAGGGCTTCGATGCAGGCCATCGGCAGGGATAAAGCGAACCGAGCGGATAGCGGGGAACTCCAGAATGCGGTCAATCACTTCTTCGGGAACAGGATCGTCCACGTCCATAACAGTAAACGCTTCCCCGCCCTGGCGTGTGCGGTGGAGCTGCGAAGTGCCGATGTTGATGCCCGCATCGCCTAGGGTGCTGGCTATATGAGCCAGCGTTCCCGGCAGATCCTGCTGGCGAACGATCATGCTGTTGAATTCGCCCGTGATATGCACGTCGATGCCGTCGATGCGCGTAAGCTCCGCTGCGCCGCCGCCAATGGATACGCCACGCGCCACCACTTCGTTGCCGTAGCAGTCGATCACATGGGCCTCGACGGTATTGGGGTGCGCGGTTTTGGTGACGGTATCGGGCTCGAATGAAAACTCCAGCCCCTGTTCCTTTGCCAAATCGAAAGAGTTACGTACACGTAGATCATCGGTGTGCAGCCCCAGCATACCCGCAACCAACGCGCGGTCAGTGCCGTGCCCGTGATAAGTGTGGGCGAACGAGCCAAAGAGAGTAAACGTCACTTCCACAGGCTCGCCGTCAAGCAGGTTGCGCACCATGCTGGCAATACGCAACGCACCCGCAGTATGGGAGGAAGACGGCCCCACCATAATGGGTCCCACAATATCCCTGATGCTCATCGGCTTCATGTGCGCACTCCTTGCCTGACCGGGCAGGGCGCATCGGCACGCCCGCGCATGCCTTCGCCCCATGTCTGTTCTTGAAGCTAGGATAACGGCAGCGCCTTGCAGCTACCGCAGGAAACGCAAGGTTTAGCAGAATCGTGACACTACGAGCCAAAAGCGGCGCTTCCTTACCTAAGCCTTCATTTTTCAATTCGGCAGCAACACAGAACTGGCAACCAAGCTTTGGTTGCCAGTTCTGTCAGGAAATTGCCTGGTGGGTAAAGGATGGTTTCAGGTACAAACCCGAACAAGCAGCCCACCGGTTTCTACATTTTGCAGAGTGGAGCATCTGTGCCTCTACGAACGGGCAGCCGCCGCTTCCTCGCGAAGCTCGCGCTCGATCTCGCGGTCGATAGCGCCTTCACCAGTCGGCATCTTCACCTGGAACGGAACCGCAGGCGTAATCAAGCTCACCAACGGGACAACCGCCAACGAAAGAAGCATAGCCAGCGCGCCGCAGTTAATGGGCGACGAGATGAACCCAATGAACATGTTGGACACGGTAAGGCCCACGCCTACGAAGAAGCTCGCCCATACCGCGCCTTTCGAGATGCGCGAGCTGTACAAACCCCAGATCAGCGGTCCGAGGAATGCACCGGCAAGGGCACCCCAAGAAATACTCATCAGCTGAGCGATAAACGTGATGGTGGAGGTGTACTGAACCAGCGCGATAGCCGCCGAGATAACCACAAACACCACGATAAGGCCGCGCATCCACGTGATTTGGCTCTTTTCGGGCATGTTTTTGATGACATTGCCCTTAAGAAGGTCGAGGGTCAACGTGGAAGAAGAAGTAAGAACCAGCGAAGAAAGCGTCGACATGGAAGCCGACAGAACAAGCACCACCACAATGCCAAGCAGAATGTCAGGCAGCCCGGAAAGCATAGTGGGAATGATGGAGTCGTAAATGGGAATGCCGCTGGGAGAAAAGGCAATCTGGTCACCGAACAGACGGCCGAACCCGCCCAAGAAGTAGCTGCCGCCCGCCACAACAAAAGCGAATACGGTAGAGATGATAGCACCCTGCTTGATGGCGGGACCGGTCTTGATGGCGTAGAATTTCGAAACCATTTGCGGCAGGCCCCAGGTGCCCAATGAAGTAAGAACAATTACACCAACGAGGTTGAACAGATCGGGACCGAACATCGAGACAAACGCGCCTTGCAAATCGGTGCCTTCGGCGGGAATTTGCGAAAGAGAAATAATGGCCTCGGAAAAGCCACCTTGGCCTGCAAGAACCACAGCAATTACCGCAACGATGCCGACCAGCATCACAATACCCTGGATGAAGTCGTTCAGCACGGTGGCCATATAGCCACCAAGCACCACATAAATGCAGGTAACAACCGCCATACCCACTACGCACCATTCGTAGGGCAAGCCGAAGGCCATGCCAAACAAACGGGAAAGGCCGTTGTAGACACTAGCGGTATAGGGAATCAGGAACACAAAGATGATGGCCGCCGAGGCAATACGCAACCCCTTCGACTGATAGCGCTTGCCGAAAAACTCGGGCATGGTAGTAGCCTTCAGACGCTGCGTGATCTCGCGCGTACGCGGACCGAGCACCCACCATGCCAGCAAGGAGCCAAGAAGGGCATTGCCAATACCGATCCAAAACGCCGCCAAGCCGTACTTCCAGCCGAACTGGCCTGCGTAGCCAACGAAGATTACCGCCGAAAAGTAGCTGGTGCCAAAAGCGAACGCCGAAAGCCAGGGACCTACGTTGCGGCCACCCAGAACAAAACCGTCAACGTTCTTGGTGTGCTGGCGCGCGTAAATGCCAACACCAACCACAACACCCACAAAAATCAAAATGATGCATATCTTTGCAACCACGAAAGAACTCCTTTTATCTTCAATAAAACAGGTTGGTCGGCCGATGTAGCAGCAAGTGCCAACCGGCACGAACCAGGCCGGCAAATTACGGAACCTCGCAACTGAAATCCGTACGGAAAGCAACAGACACGCTTCCCAACCGATCGGGAAGCTGCAGGATCCAGCAATCGAAACCTGCACGAAGGCAAAACAGACACGCTTCCCAACCGATCGGCAAAGAGGTGCCTCCTTCAGCGCATCGACATCGAACCAGACCAACTGACCAGGGAAAATAAGAACGCACACGACCTTTTCAGGCACAAAAAAAGCACCCAGGAAAAACCCGTGTGCTATCAATATCGATACGTTATGAGGGCAAACTCAGCTACGCAATGCGAGCGCTGAGCCCAATGCTGGGAAGCAACAGCAGCCAAGCCGAAACAGCCCTGAGCCAGATGCTCGGACATGACGGCACAAACCGACATACACTTCTGGGCAAGGTGCTGAGACATAACGGCGCACGAATCCAAAACCACGGCGATGTTGGTGTTTGCCTTCGCCGACGCGGTTGCGCTGCTGTGTGCGATATGTCCCTCTGCGAAAATCATGGAAGCCACTTTACCACAATAAAGAGCATTGGGAAGGCCCGTTATTCTGTCCCGTCCCGTTTTGCGGCGAACGGTTCCGCTTCCGCGCGATCAGCACCGCCGCCGCCAACGCCCGCAGCGCGGGGGAGGGCGCCGGGGGAGCGGCAACGCCGCCGCCAAAGCCCGCAACGGGGGGGGGCGCCGGGGGAGCGGCAACGCACACCAAAGCCCTGCAGCGCCGAGACGAAGCGTTTTCGAGACTCATTTCGGGCAGACCAAGGCGCGCTCTCTGAATGAAGCACCCTCGAAGCGCATTCCGAGCAGACGAAGGGCCGCATTCTGGCAAAATATCGCCCTGATGTATTCCCAAAGGAGCCCCGGACGGTAAAAACGCCCCTCCCTGGCAAGATATCGCCGCCATGCATCCAAAATGAGCTGGTTTTGGCAAGATATGCTCTCCGTGTATTCAAAATGCCCTGCAAATCGCTGTCGGGGAATACACCAGGCGAACATCTTGCCAGGGAGGGGCCCTTTTCGCTGCACAGACCCCTCAAATCATGCATAGCGCGCAGATCTTGCCATGAATGATAGCTCCCGTTGGACGAACCTTGCCACGCTCGACGGCTGCTGTCGCGTGAATCTCGCTGTCCCCCCCCTGGCGACTTCCGCTGGACAAATCTCGACATACTCAGCGGTTTTCGCTGGACGAATCCTGCCGTGCTGATCAGCCTCCACTAGTCAAATGCTGCCATCCCCCCGGCGGCTTCCGCCGGGCAAATCTTGTCGCGCGATAACTCCTGTCGGAAGAATTCCGCCACGTTTTGCGACGAACGGCTCGATAGTCATTCTCGGCAGCCTCCATGCGGGGCAGGATGCAATTCCTTATGCGCAAAGGCGTAGTAGTAGAAGCCCAAGAAAAAGGCGGCGAACAACCATGTCAGCGGATAAATGGCAGCAATTCCCACCAGACCAAGCCCACAATGCTGAACGAGGAGCAGAAGCATCAGACGCATCGCAACAAAGCAGAACAGCGTTATCAGGGTTGCCTCTTTCGCTTTGCCGATACCGCGGCAAACACCCGCATACACCTCGATAAATGTATAGATCCAGTAGAACGGGAACGAGACCAACACGACCAATCCACCAGCGGCGACTACCTCAGCATTCTGGTCGAAGAGCGCCACAACTGAAAACCGGAAAGCAAGAAGTGCTACAGCCGCTACAACCGCAAAAGCCACGCCAAGCGCAATGCAACAGCGGACCCCGCGATGAACCCGCCAATGATATTTGGCCCCTACGTTTTGCGCTGTCAACACCGTTGTCGTCTGGCCCAAGGCCACCAAAGGCGCATAGATGAGCGTTTCAATTTTGAAGTACGCCGTGAAGGCAGCAACATTCGTCTCCCCTGTGGCATTGATGGCCACTTGAATCAACATATTGGAAAGGGTGACGCACAAGGCCTGAATCGCGACGGGGAAACCAACAGTAAAGATTTCTTTGGCAATTGCGAAATCCATGCAGATAAGCGCTTTGCCCAAACAGGCTGCGGGCTGGGCTGCGGGTTTCGCCGCAGACTGGGTCACGGGCCTCGTCGCGAGCTGGGCTGCGGGCCTCGTTGCGGGCCGGGTCGCGGGCATCGTCTCGAGCTGCGACACAGGCCCCGTTGCGGGCTGAGCTTCGGGCTCCGTTGCGGGCTGGGTCGCAGGCGTCGTTGCAGGCTTGGCTTCGGGCCCCGTCTCGGGCTGGGCTGCAACACCCGTCGCTGACCGCGACGCAAGCCGCGACTCAGACTCCTGCGCCGTCAGCGTCGCAAGATCCGCCGCAAGCCCTGTCGTCGGCTGAATCGCAGAACGACCCTTCAGCATCGACTTAGCGCGCAGAAACGCGAACAGAAACGCAACGCCCTGAGAAAAGAACGTCGCCCACGCCACGCCATCGATGCCAAGCCCCAGGACCAGAAGTGCCACCGCATCGAGGGTAACGTTGACGATTCCACCAACGATCTGGGCATATAAAGGCGTTCGCGAATCACCTATTCCCCGCAAGCAGGAAGCAACATTGTCGTAAAGAGCAATAAAAGGAAGCGCCAGAAAATAGATGCGCAGGTAGGAAAGAGCACGATCATGCACAGATTCAGGAACAGCCATGAGCCCCACCAGCGCATCCGAGCAGACAATCCCCACAACACAAAACAGAGCGCCCATAAGCAACGCAAGAAAAACCGAGGTGCCAAAAACCCGGCGAAGCCCCTCTTCGTCTTTTGCGCCGTGTTTCGACGCAACAAGGACATTGGAGCCAACCGAAAAGCCGGAAAGGAAGCTCACCACGCACGTTACCGCAAGGGACGATGCTCCAATGGCAGCAATTCCCGCCGTGCCTTCAACGTTTCCGGCAAAGAGCGCATCGGTGGCAGAATACAAAAGCTGCACCAAGTTGGCGCACAGCAAAGGGAGGGCGAAGCAGGCAACGTTTTTCGCCATGCTTCCTCTGGTGAAGTCTACTGTTTTCACCACTCCGCCCTTCATCAATCATTTCTTTGCCGTCGGTGCGCTTGGCGAAGCCGACGGCTTTCACCGCCGCGTCTGTCATTGGCATTTCCGCGAATGCCCTCTGGAAAAAAGCCTGAACAACTGCGGCGCCTCGGCTTCTTGGGGCTCAACCCTCTGCAACACCCCGGCTTCGGGGTGGGCACAATCCGCTGCGAAATCCCGATCCCAAAGTGCCCAGGCCATTTCGGCACTAGGGCCAAAGCTCGCAATCCGCTGCGACGCCTCAGCTTCGCGGAGCCCAATGTACACGGAGCCCCGGTCCGAAACGCCAAGGCAGCTTCAGCGCCAGACATCAAAGCGCCCAGACCATTTCGGCACCAAGGTCAAGGAGCCCAGTCCGTTTCAGCTCCTCGAATCCAAAGCGCGCAAGTTCAAAACCCTCAATCCAAACCACCGAGGGAAAACACGGAGCTCATCAGCTTTTTCGCACAGGCGCTTTGAGGGTTGGCAACCACGTTTTCAGTGGGACCGCATTCAACAACTTCCCCTTCATCGAGCACCAGGAGCCTATCGGCCAGCTCCGACACAAGAGCCAAGTCGTGAGTAATAAACACGATGGACACCTTGCCCTTCAACCGTTCGATGAGCGAAACAATATGTGCTTGGGTAGACACATCAAGGGCACTGGTTATCTCATCGCATATCAGCACCGAAGGGTTGGCAGTAAGCGCCCTTGCCAATGCCGCGCGCTGACACTGACCTCCACTTACCTGAGAAGGAAAACGCTGGTAAAAGCTCTCGTCTAAGCCAACCAGCTGAAGCTTTTCAAGGGCCTGCTCCTTCGCTTCCGCACGCGTGGCACCAAAACTGCGCGCCACCTCAGCGATGCTGGCGCCCAGCGTATAACTGGGATCGAACGATTCCAGTGGCATCTGGAACACCATCTGGATGTTCGAATACACCTCTTTGCGCTGCCTGCGCGGCAAACCGAGGATTTCTTTCCCAAACAAGGAAACCGAGCCACCATCAGACTGCTCAAGCAGCGTGATAACGCGGGCCAGCGTGCTTTTGCCACTGCCACTGCCGCCAACAATACCCAAGCATTCACCCTGCTCCAAGGTAAAGCCCACCCTGTTCAGCGCCGGCTTTTCCATGCCGGGAAAACGCTTGGATACACCGTTAACCTCCAGCGCCTTCATCGAGCACCCCTTAGCTTGGGAACAGAAGCGATAAGCTGACGGGTATACGGATGCTGGGGGCAAGCGATAACCTGCTCGGAGAGCCCCTGCTCCACAACCTCCCCGTCTTTCATGACATACAAATACTGGGCCATGTGGGCCATCACGGCAATGTTGTGGGACACCACCAAAAGCGACACCCCAAATTCGCGATTTGCCGAAAGGAGTTCCTCTACCACTTGCGCCTGAACCGCCACATCAAGAGCGCTGGTAGGCTCATCAGCGAAAACGACCTTTGGGGAATTCATCAGCGCAAGGCCAATAGCAGCACGCTGGGCCATACCGCCAGAAAGCTCGAAAACATAGCTGTCCAAAACCCGCTCAGGATCGGAAAGCCCCAGCCTTCCAAGAAGCGACGCGGCACGCGTGCGAGCCTCCCCCTTCGAAAGCTCGCCACGCAAAAGGGCAGTCTCCTCAAATTGAGAACCCAACGTGCGAACGGGGCTGAAAGCCCGCTGAGGGTTTTGCGACACCAACGACGCCACTGTGCTGACGAAGGAAAAATGCTCGGTCTGCGTCATGCCGGAAACGTCTTTCCCAGCAAAACGAATGGAGCCGCCGCAAACCTCGCCCGCCTGCCCAAGCATTCCCAGCGCGGCACGAAGCAGCGTGGTTTTGCCGCAGCCCGATTCGCCAACAATGCCCACAATAGAGCCCCGCTCAAGGGAAACGGTGACGTCGTGAAGCACGGCGTCACCGTTGTACACAACACGCAAGTTTTCTATTTCGAAAATTGCAGACATGCACCCTACTTGTAAGACATCTGATAGTTCAGCCAGTCGTACTGACCCTGCATAGCAAAGTTCTCAACGTCGGCTGCCGTAACGTCATTTACCAGCGTATGAACCATATAAACATAGGCATGGTCGTCGAGCGCGATCTGCTGGATCTGCTTCACTAATTCCTTCTGCTCGGCCTCGTCGCTGGTCTTCTTCAGCTGGCCAAGAAGCTCGTCAACCTTGGCGTTGCTGTAATGACCGTAGTTGCTGGTGCCATCGGAGCCCATAACCGCAGACAGGTAGGTGTAGGGATTGCCCGTGGGAAGCGTGGAGTAAGCCATGGTGCCAATATCCCAGCCGCTGTCGGCCAAACGAACGGTAATCTTTTCGGCTACCTCAATATCAGCAGCAATGCCGATCTGGGAAAGCTGAGATGCCAGCGCCTCGCAGTCCATGGGCAGCGCAGCGTTTGCTTGATAGGTTACCAGCTTCAGGGAAAGCTTCTTGCCGTCCTTTTCCAGCACACCGTCACCATCGTTATCGGCATAGCCGGCATCAGCCAGAATCTGCTTTGCCTTTTCAGCATCGAAGCTATCGCAGGTCACACCATCGGCATAGCCAGAAGAATCAGGGAATGCAGCGTGGGATGCCTCGGCGGAATTGTTGTAGATGGAGCTTACATACGAATCACGATCGACGCACATGCCAACGGCCTGACGAACCGCATCATCCTGCATGGCTTCGCTCTTCATGTTGAAGTACAGCATGTGGGCACGAGCCTGATTGGTCTGATGCAAAGTGTACTTGGACGTATCGCTCAAGTTTCCAAGCTGGTCGTCCGCAACATTCATCAGCGCGCAAACCTCGCCCGACTGCAGAGCGGATACCTTCGACTGGTCGTCGGTAAGGTACTTCGCATGCACAGTCTTGATTTTCGGCTCGCCCTGCCAATAGGAATTATAGGCAGAAAGCTCAACGTCTCCATTGCCTGCAACCGAATCGATCTTGTAAGGGCCAGTGCCCACAGGCTCATCTTCGGCAGCGCCCGAGTTCACATCGATGATAGAGGCAACAGGCTCGGACAGTTCGTTCTTAAAGGCAGTGTTAAGGGAATTGGTGGTAACGGTGAGCACGTTGCCATCAGCTTCCATGCTGGCAATATCCAGCGATTTCTTGGCTCGCTCGTTCATGCTGATGGTGCGATTCAGACAATCCGCTACCGCCTGAGCATTGAGCTCGTTACCGTTCTGGAACGTTACCCCTTCACGAATCGTGATTTTCCACGTGGTGTCGTTCACCATTTCGGCGGACTCAGCCAACATGGGCTGAGGGTCGAAGTTGGCATCGATGCGGAAAAGCTGCTCATAGATGCCCAGATAGGAACCCTGCCAACCCATGTAGTTGTTGGTTGGATCAAGGTTGTACTCACCGGCATTGGAAGTCCAGGCAACGCTCATCTCGTCGCTATTGCTCCTGGAATCCGACGAGCATCCCACAAGCGCGCCCACCGCACCTGCGCCCAAAGCGCAGGCAAGGGATACGGCGGCGATGCGCTTTGCCCACTTCCTCTTAACTTTCACCATCTCACTTTCCTTTCTCCGATGGCTTTATTTCTTCGCTCGCACAAATAAAGAGCCCTTATTTCCCAACGCTTCGTTGACCGAATCGCCGAAATAGTTGAACACCGCAACCACCAAAAAGATGGCAAAGCCCGGTGCGAATACCGCCCAAGGTGCAGTCTGGAACCCCGACGCAGCCTGATTGATCATGGCACCCAACTCGGGCGAAGGAGGCGATGCGCCCAAGCCCAAGAACGAAAGTCCCGCCAAACTGAGCATCGATCCGCCAATATCCAAACACGCCGTAACAATCAGGGGTGGGAGAATGTTGGGCAACACATGCTTCAGAGCGATTGCCGTTCTGCTCAGGCCGCCAATAACTGCTGCCTGAATGAAGGGGCGCTCTTTCAGCGCCAGCACGGAAGAACGGGCAATGCGCGCAAAGCGCGTCCAGCCAGGAACCACCAGCGCGATAACCGCATTCTGCAAACCGCCGCCCAGAAGGCCGGCAATGGCAATGCCCAAAACCAAGGTCGGGAACGCCATGAAGGCATCAGTGATGCGCATTACCACGGAATCGAACACGCCGCCGATATACCCCGACAACGCACCCAGAACCGAGCCGATAACAACGCTTAAAGCCACGACCGCCGAAGCGGCAAGCACGGTGGTGTGCAATCCCGTTAGCACACGACATAAAATGCAGCGCCCCAGCGAATCGGTGCCCATAAGGAATTCCCCGTCGGGTGCGCGGTTCGACAACGCAAGGTTGGCAAGTTCGGCATCGTGCTGGCACAACAAAGGCGCAACGAACGAGAACGCAACGATAAGCAGCGCAACAATGCCGCAACAGAGCGCACGACGCCCAGCCAAACCGCCGCTTCGACGTTTACCCCTAAGCACGCACACCACCCCGCCTGTCTTGGGCGGCAGATTGCTCCAGCGCCAAACGGGCACGGGGGTCAATGCGAGCCTGAAGCAAGTCAACGCAAAGGTTGACCAGTACAAAGAGCACCGCAACGATAAGTACGTACGCCTGAACTACCGGGTAATCGCGCGCGAATACTGCCTGTACCGCATAGAAGCCGATGCCAGGCCAGCTAAATACGTTTTCGATAATGGCGCTGCCACCTAAAAGCTGCGCAAACGTCATGCCCGTCAGCACCAAAATGGTGGGCGCCGCAGCTTTCAGCACACTGCGAGACAAAATGGCAACGTCGGAAATGCCACGCAAGCGCGCCGCTTCAACGTAATCCTGCTCCATTTCCTGCAGCACGATGGTGCGGATCTGGCGGATGTACATCGCCGATTCGCAAAGGACCAGCGTCAGAACAGGCAGAACCCAGCCCGCACCCTTCATGCTTCCGATACTGGGCAACCAGTGAAGCGTCAGGGAAAATACAAATATTAAGATCAGAGCCATCAAGAAGCCCGGGACCGAAGCCCCCGCAAAGGAAGCGAAGCGAATAGTCAAATCAGTTGCGCGGTTCTTCTTCAGAGCGCACAGGCAACCAAGGGGAATGGACACCACAAGCGTGAGTGCAAGAGAGGTAACGGCCAAGAACAACGTTGCCGGCATGCGCGCAGCGATTTCCGATGCAACGGGCCGCCCCGAGCCGATCGATACTCCCAAATTCCCTTGGAATATCCCCGCCAGCCACGCAACGTACTGTTCCGCCACAGGCTTGTCCAGGCCGAGCTCTGCCCTTTTCTGGGCAACCACATCGGGGTCGGGCACCGTGCCGCCGCGCGACAAAAGCGCCGTAACCGGATCGCCAGGAGAAAAGTACATCAGGAAAAACGAGACAAGCGTCACCAAAAACAGCACCACCACAAGATGCAGCAGTCGCTGTACGATCATTTTTTTCATGGGGCGCCTAGCGAACGGGCTTTCGCGCAACCACCATAAACTGCGGAGCAAATTCATAGCGCTGCTGTTCTTCGGCAGTCCATACACGCGAAGAAACATCTTCAACTGCTTCAACTTCGAAGCCAAGCGAGCGAAGGGCCATCACGTCCCACGCAGGGCGGTCCGCCGCAGCAATGGGCATGTCTTTCGCGAGTTCTTCAAGGACGTTGAAGATGGGTGAAGAACCCGTACCATACGCAAGGGCACGCTTAGCGTCCAGCGATTCTTCGTGGAGGTAGTGCCACCAGGAGGAATCGAAATATACCAGGTAGCCACCGGGGCGCAACGCATCGCGCCAGCTTTCCAAGGCCTCCTTGGCAACAGCCAAGTTGGAAAGCACGTTGCGGCTTACCACCACATCGAAGGTTTCAGAAACGAACGGGAGCTGATCGACGCAGCCCAATACCAAAGGAATTTCCAGACCCTGATGCTTTGCGTTCATGCGGGCGTGAAGCAGCATGCCCTGAGAAAAATCAACACCGCACACACGATACCCGCGCGATGCAAGAGTAAGCGCCATGGCTCCCGTGCCGCAGCCAGCATCAAGAACCCAAGGTGACGTAATACCACGCTGCAGGAGTTTTTGCTGAATGAGGTCGCCCCATTTATCGATGGAGCCATCGAGTCCAAACGTGTTGGAGCGCTCGTTCCAATAGTCACGTGTGGCTTTGAGCACGTTGAAGGCTTCGTTTCCTTCTGCAGCAGCAACGGGTTTTTCCGCAGCCACAGCAAACAGAGGAGAAGCGCCGTAAAGCTCATATTCCCAGTCCAGGTACACTTCCTTGCCGGCATCTTCGATTACCGTGATGCCGTCAAAGCCCACCTGCATCAGGGCATCGGCGTCCCATGCGGGGCGCACTACTGACGAAAGGGGAAGAGAGTCGTAGTAAGGCTTGTCGTTGGTGCACACAGCTGTGCGGATGCCGGTTTTCCGATAATACGCCGCTTCATTTTCGCGCACCTTCTGCGCAACGGCTTCGCTATAGAACTCGTGGTGCCAGTTCGCATCGAACACGAGCAGCTTTCCGCCAGGCTTCAGAACCTTCAGGCATTCACGATAGGCGGCAATCGGGTTCGGCAGCGCCCACGTAACGTTGCGCGTCACGACCAGGTCGAAGGTTGCCTCGGGGAAGCTCAAGCTTTCGGCGTCCATATGGAGCATCACGGCGTTAACGCCGCGCTTTTCGGCATTCGCACGTGCGCACGCCAGCATGCTATCGGAGGTATCGATGCCATACACCTTGGCGCCTTCTGCACCAAGCGCGCAGGGGAAGAACCCAGGGCCGCAGCCCAAATCGAGGACGGTTTTCCCTTCAAGGGAGCACCCCGCCAAGCGAGAAACCAGGACGACCCACTTCGCCGAGCGGGAATCTGTCAGCTCTTCGTTTACGTACTGATCGTAGTCATCAGAATCAGACCAGGAAAGTGATTCGTAATCGGGATCAAGCGCGGCTTCCTGCATCGCGTCCCCTTCTGCGTCGATGTTACTTCTTTTAAGACCGTAACATCATAGCATGCCGTAACACGTTCTCGAAATCTGTAACCTGCGAACGGCGTTTATGGGTTGCGGACAGACGCAACCCATAAACGGCTCCGTCGGATGCGGGTCGCTGCGACCTACGAACGGCTCCGCCGAATGTATGCCACCGCAACCTACAGGGCATTTTCAACAAGGCAAGAATAGCCGCAACCAGCAAGCCCCTTTCTGCAAGGTGCGGGTTGCCATAACCGGCAAGTCGCTTTCTGCCCATAACCCCCCAATCCGAGGCGGCACATCTTTCGGCGCCCAACAGCACGCCTAGCCTGCGCCATAAAAAACGCCGCCCGTGGGGGGGGCGGCGTTGGTAAAACTTAGTAACGGCTGTCGAAAATGCGCTGGGTCTTTTTCTCGGAGCGGGGAAGCTCGCCGATAGGCACACCCTTGGCATCGGGGGTGCAGCCGATCTTTGCCTTGAAGATGAGTGCCAGCTCTTCTTCGCAACGCTGCAAAGCTTCGCCTTCAAGCGAGGTTTCAAACAGCACCGTAAGCACGTCGCGGCCCATGATATGCTCGATCATTACCTGGTACTCGGAAGACGTACCCGAGGTTGCGGCGATTACTTCCTCCACCTGGGCGGGGAACATATTAACGCCCTTGACCTTGAACATATCGTCGGTGCGTCCCACCAGCGTGTCGATGCGGGGATGCTTCATGCCGCAAGCGCAATCGCCGGGAATGATGCGGGTAAGGTCGTGCGTGCGGTAGCGGATAAGCGGGGCGCCTTCCTTGCGCAGGGTGGTAAGAACCAGCTCGCCAACCTCGCCATCGGGCACGGGCTCGCCCGTTTTCGGGTTAACAACCTCGGCATATACGTAGTCACTCCACAGATGCATACCATCGTGCTCGTGGCAGGAAATGCCAATACCCGGTCCATAGATTTCGGTAAGACCGTAGATGTCGAAGATCTCGATGCCCAGCTCGGTTTCAATACGATGGCGCATCTTTTCGCTCCAACGCTCGGAACCAATAACGCCCTTCTTCAGAGCAAGCTTGTCGCGGATGCCGCGTTCGGCAATTGCCTCGGCGAGGAGCAAAGCATAGGAGGAAGTGGCGCACAAAACAGTAGACTGCAGGTCTTCCATCATGCGCAGCTGCTTTTCGGTGTTGCCTGGACCCAGCGGAACCGCCATAGCGCCCAGCTTTTCAGCACCAAGCTGGAAGCCGATGCCAGCCGTCCACAGGCCATAGCCCGGCGTAATGTGAATGCGGTCTTTGTTGGTGATGCCCACCGTCTCGTAGCAGCGCGAAAACATCGTGGCCCAGTCGTCAACATCCTTCTGGGTATAGGGAATCACCACCGGAATACCCGTGGTGCCAGAAGAAGAATGGATGCGAACGATCTTTTCCTCGGGCACGGCGGCCAAACCCAGCGGATAGGCCTCACGCAAGTCAGCCTTTTCGGAGAAAGGCAGCTTCTCAAAATCTTCCTGGGTCTGAACGTCAGAAAGATCGATGCCCTCGAATTTCTTCGCATAGAAGGGCGAACGCTCCTTCAGCGTCTTGAACTGCTCCTTGATGAGGGAGAACTGCTCGTCGGTCAATTCCATGGATCTGCCTTTCTGTGTAGCAGGTTGCCTTGTTACGCTGAAAACAAACCGCAAATAGGGAGTACCCCCTGCGGCTTCTAACCAAATTACAGATGATGCGTCACACTCTAGCACGATAAAGCGAAACACATCGGAATAATCGAGTTACGCACCCAAACCCAGGCTGACGGTACGGCCCATCGAGCTAGGTGCCTTCAGCCGAGCTAACGACACAGGCAGCAATCGAGCCGCACGCTCCCCAGCTGGGCTGATGGTGCAGGCCCTATCGGCCTACGCGCCCACGGCAAGACCCACAACGCGAGAACCAACCAAAACCACGCTCCAACCGCTGACAGCGCGAAAGCCAATCCAGATCAGGCTATGCACCCAACCAAGCCGAAAGCACAAGCACCAGCCTGCCTACACGCCCTCGACCAAGCTGACGGCGCGAAGGTTCATCTCGATGAAACGCTCCTTCACGCAAGCGGGAACAACGGCGCGCATATCATCGAGCGTCAGCACGCCGCGAAGGGCGCTCTGGCTTTCGGGTGCGTTTACCGCCTTAAGGGCACTTGCCAACATGATGATGTTCAGTGCCTTGCGGGAGCCCAACGCATCACACAGGGCAACATCGTCTACCACGACCACATGAGCACCCGATGCCTGCAAAGCCTCGATCATCTTGGCAGGGTCGTACGAAGGCGATTTGAAATCGCCCACCGTAGGGGCAACGCCTGAACGAGCAACTACCATCACGCCCGAAGGCTTCAGCAGATGAAGGGCACGCAGGCCCTCGCCGGGTTCAAGCGCGATAATCACATCGTCGGACGCATCGCCAGGCAACGGAGAAAACACCTCTTCGCCATTGTTGCCCATGCGCACGTGGCTCATAACGTCGCCACCGCGCTGTGCCATGCCCGTGGTTTCAGCCGTACGCACCTGCCAGCCCTTTGAACGGGCAGCTTCGGCCAAGATCTTCGCAGCAAGTACGCTGCCCTGCCCGCCGATGCCGGCAAGAGAAACGTTGATCATTTCGCGCTCCCTTCGTTCCCGTCGCATTCTAGGGCGCCATCTTCGCACAGATACATGCATAAACCACAGCCGTTGCACAGCGAAGCGTCAACAACAGGGCGGCGATTCTCGGCGTCCCAAGAAAGCGCGGGGCATCCGATTTTCAGCACGCACTTGCCACAGCCCGTGCACGCCTCTTCGCGGTAGCGAACAGGAGCACCAGGCTTGATTAGCTTCACGCAAGGCGATTCGAAGATGATGGCGGAAGGACCATCGTAATAGATTGCCTCACGAGCCGCTTCGCGTGCTTCATCCAAGCACAGCGGATTGGCATGGGTGATAACCTTCACGCCCAATGCGCGCAGCACCGCTTCGATGGAAATAGGCTCAGACTTGGGGCCCATCAAGGTAACGCCCGTGCCCGGATGAGGCTGAGATCCGGTCATCGCCGTGGTGGCATTGTCCAGTACGCATACCGTGATGTCGTGCTGGTTGTACACCGCATTGGCAATGCCCGTCATGCCGCTGGCAAAAAAGGTGGAATCGCCCACGAACGAAAGGGCCTTCTTACCAGGCTCTACCACGCTAAAGCCCTGCGCCACCGTAATGCCCGCACCCATGCACAGGCACGTGTCGACAGCGTTCAAGGGCTTTGCATTACCCAACGTATAGCAGCCGATATCGCCGCAGAAAATGCCGTCGCTTGGCTTCTTCAGCGCGGATTTCACCGCATAGAACGCACCACGATGCGGGCAGCCCGGGCATAGCAGCGGAGGGCGGGCAGGCGGCTGAATCTGAGCCGCTTCTTCGCCAGCACTTGCAGCGATGGCAGCTTCAGCGCCAAACACTTTGCGGGGCTCGGCCAGCTGCACACCGAAGAATGCACGCAGCTGAGCAGCAATGGCGTCTACCGTGTTTTCGCCGCGGTCGGTGGTTTCACCTGTCAGCTTGCCATGCACGCGATAGCCGGCATGCGCGCACCCTACCGTTTTCAGCATTTCGTCTTCCAGAACATGATCCAGCTCTTCGAACACGATCACATCGCTTAAGCCCTCGGCAAAACGCACGGCGCGCCTCTGGGGGAACGGATACGGCGTGCCCACCTGCATAATGCGATACGCAGGAAGAGCATCCACCGTCTTGCCGTAAGCGGGGCCACCCATGGTGCAGTAACCGCCTTCGCACTGCGGCGGAAGAATTGGCGCTGCAGGAGCACCTTGCGCCCACACGAGCTTGCCCGCCTGAGCTTCTTCTTCCAGCAAGCGCAATGCCTCACGCGTATAGGCGTACGAAATGCCGCCGGCAACAATGCCGAACTGAGCATCTTCGCCCTCGGTGAACATGGGGTTGAATGCGTCGAATTCGCTCTCGGAGAAATCGTTGGCAATGGAACCCAGACGCTCGTTGATTTCCTTGTGCGCAGCATAGGAGCGTTTCGGGAAAATAACCCAGCGAGAATCGCGCTTGAAGCCTTCGGGCGTGCGCGCCTGGGTATGTTCTGCCACCTCGAAGTAGGTGGAGGCATGGCATACGCGCGTGGTGGGGCGCATCAGCACGGGGGTCTGATATTTCTCAGACAACTCGTAGGCGGCGCTCATCATCTGGCATCCCTGCTCGGGTGTTGCCGGGTCGAACACCGGCACCTTGGCGAAGGCCGCAAAACGACGCGTATCCTGCTCGGTCTGAGAAGAAATAGGGCCCGGATCGTCGGCCACGTACAGAACAGTGCCGCCTTTCACACCGACATAGTTCAGCGACATCAGGGCATCGCTGGCAACGTTCAAGCCCACCTGTTTGCAGGTGTACAGCGTGCGTGCGCCAGAATAGGCAGCGCCCGCCAGCAGTTCCAAAGCCGCCTTTTCGTTCGTGGACCACTCAACATGAACGCCTTCGGCGCGACCGGCGGCATGCTCTTTGGCCACCGTTTCGATGACCTCGGAAGAAGGCGTGCCTGGGTATCCGGCGCACACGCGAACGCCCGCCTCGAGGGCGGCATGGGCGAATGCCTCGTTACCCGTCAAGAATTCTTTTGCCATTAAGCTATATCCTTTTACGCCTCGGCCATATCGGCTTTGAGCTTTTCGATCTTAGCGCGTGCCTCATCGTTGCCAGTGCCGAGCATCTGAACAGCCAGGATGCCCGCATTCTTTGCTCCATTGATGGCAACCGTCGCAACGGGCACGCCGCTGGGCATCTGAACCATGGAAAGCAGCGAATCCAAGCCGCCCAAATCGCTGGTCTTCATAGGAACGGCGATAACAGGGAGCGGCGTATAGGCGGCAACAACACCGCCGAGGTGAGCGGCCTTGCCAGCAGCAGCGATGATGACGCGAATACCGCGATCTACTGCAGAAGATGCCCATTCGTGTACCTCTGCAGGCTTGCGGTGGGCGCTTGCCACCTTAACCTCGTAGGGAACGTCCAGTTCCTCAAGCTGCTTCATGCATGCTTCCATCGTAGGCATGTCGGACTCGGATCCCATGATGATTCCCACTACGGGCTTGTCGCCAAAAATAGAGCTCATTGCTTGTCCTTAGAAACGGAGTTTTCTTGTATGGGCAATTGTATCACCGCACTATTTCACGGGAATTGCGGGAACCGCAGCGGAGCCCGCGCGGCGCGGGCGGCGGGCACGGGCGCGAGTGGCGGCGGGACGGCGGGAGGCGGGTGTGCGCGGACGCGCGATCGGTGAATCTGAATCTGCCCCGAATCCGTTGACACATCGATTTCCGTTTCGGCATGATGTCGGCAACGGAGGAAACGGAGGCGGATATGAGCATGCCATCGCCCAAGTACACCCCAGAGTTCAAGAGGCGCGCGGTCGAGCTGTACAGGTCGACGGAGGGCGCCACCTACGCCCAGATCGGGCGTGAGCTCGGCGTCGACGCGGGCAGCGTGTCGGCATGGGTCAGGAAGGCGGACGCAGCGGGCGCGGCCCCGGCGGACAACCCCTTCCAGATGGCCGAGGACCTGAAAAGGCTCAGGCGCGAGAACGAGCGCCTCAAGAGGGAGAACGAGATACTTTTAAAAGCGAGCGCCTTCTTCGCCAGCAAGCAGCTGTAGGCAACCAGGCGAAGAGGGCGAAGTTCGGGTTCATAGACTCCCACCGCTCCGAGTACGGCGTGGCCGAGATGTGCTCCGCGCTCAAGGTGACGCGCCAGGGCTACTACGCGTGGGCGTCCCGCGCGCCCAGCGCCCACGAGGAGAGGGACGCGGAGCTGGCCCGCCTGATAGGCGGCGCCTACGAGGCGAGCCGCGGGATATACGGGTCGCCCAAGGTGCACCAGGTGCTGCGCAGGCAGGGCGTGAGGACGTCGCGAAAGCGCGTGGCGCGTATAATGTCGGAGTACGGCTGGCGCGGCACCACCAGGGGAAACGCCCGCAGGCCGAGTGGCGCGGGCAAGCAAGCCGCCCATGCGCCGAGGGTGCCGGACCTGGTCGGCAGGGACTTCAGCGCCAAGGGGCCCAACGAGGCGTGGTTCGCCGACATCACGTACGTCCGGACCAGGCAGAGGTGGCTGTACATGGCGGCCGTGATGGACGTCTGGTAGCGCAAGATCGTGGGCTGGTCGATGGGCGAGGATGACGGCCGAGCTGACGGACGACGCGCTGAGGATGGCGATATCGACCTGGAGGCCCGACCCAGGCTGCATCCACCACAGCGACCACGGCTCCCAGTACGCGTCGCTGCTCATGGGGAGGACCATGCGCGAAGCGGGCATCAGGCCGTCGATGGGCGCGATATCGTCGCCGTGGGACAACGCGGTCACCGAGTCGCTGATGGGGTGCATAAAGTCCGAGTGCGTGCACGCTCGCACCTTCGACAGCCGCGAGCAGGCAGCGCTGGAGATATTCGACTACATAGAGGGGTTCTACAACCCCGTGAGGATCCACTCGGCGCTCGGCTGGCTGAGCCCCGACGAGTTCGAGAAAGCCAATTGGAAGGGCCGCACGCAGGCGGCATAGGACCCGTCAACGAAAATGGGGCAGATTCAGATTCACGGCGGCCCACCCCCCCCGACCGCGATGGGCGGCGCGGCGGGTGACGGCGGCTTGACAAGCGTGTAGGCGCGGCGCGCGTGGACGAATGGCAGCGATGGGTGGCGGGTCCCGGGCGCGAGTGGCGGCGGCTCGCCACCCCCCCCGACTGCGATGAACGATGTGACGGGTGGCGTCGCTGGGCTCGCAGCGTGGTGGGCACGGCGGGCGCGACGTGAAGGGCGGCGGCAATGAATGCGGCCGCGTGAGTGACGACAGCGATGGATGCGGCGCGGACGTACGAATGGCAGCGATGGGTGGCGGACCCCGGGCGCGAGTAGCGGCGGGACGGACGAGATGGCAGAGACCCGCGCATGCGGCAAGTGGACCAGGCCCAGGCCGCAGGGCGCAAAGCCCGTTCGGCCAGTTCGCGGACCCGCGACCCGCGGCGAGGCGCCGCGAAAGGTCGGGCAGCGCTGGCAACATCTTCGCGTCATGTATGATTTCCGGGCCCTCGACGCGGAAAGGGGGCCTTGATGGCAAGATTCGCGCGCCATGCATCCCGAATCGCCCGATTGCGCCCGGAAATGGACGCATAGGGCGAGGATCTTGCCATCTTGATCTCGAAAAGCATGCATTTCGCGCAGATATTGCCAGGGAGGGGGCCTTTTTCGCGCATTCGGCGAAAAAGGGATGCATACGGCGCGATTCTTGCCAACCAGGGCCCCGTTGCCGCCGCAACGCGAGGGACGGGGACACGGGCGGCGTTGCAGCGGGCGCAATGCAGATGGGGCTCAGCAAGCGCGGGCGGAGGAACGGTGCCGAAACCGAGGGGCACACGGGAGCGTGGGCCCAATGGTCTCGTGCGGCGCAGTGCCGGCGGTGCGACGAGGGCCAGGGTTCAGCCGAGATTGCCGGTCGGCGCGGGCAGCGTGCGGTGGACGCGCGGCTCGGCAGGCGTGTAGGCACGGGCCAGAGCTCTGTCGGCGCGATGCGCGTGGCCACAGGGCCGGGACGCGACTGGCGTGGGGCGGCGACGCGGGCAGAACTATTCGCTCAAACGCGCAAGCATCACTGCAACGCGCTCCTTCAGCGCTTCGATGAGCTGCTGATTCACTTCGAGCATCTCCTGCAAATCGGCAGGAGAGGCATTTTCCACGTGATAACCCGTGCTGGCGGAGCAGGGCATGGCGAACTCCGTTGCCAAAGCGGCAGCAATATCGTGGGCGGGAATTTCGTCCCTATGGCAGGGAACGGCAAGCAAGCTAACCGTTGCCGTGCGCCCTGGCTCTGGGCGCGGGATGGCCTGAGCCGTAGCGCCCACGTGGGCGAAAGCAGGCGTGCAAGCATACACCACGATGCCGCGCGGAGTTACCGTGACCACGGCTTCGAGGGCGAACACCCCTTCGCCCGCGCAAACCGTATCTGTACAAAACGCCATAGCAATCCCCTTTCTACATGGCCAAAGCGCCGCCTGATCGTCTGCTCGGGAGCAGACGCCGCTAGCCTCCCTTGTGTGCGGCCCAATGCGCATTCTATACACGCGCCTCCGGTATGGGCGAGTCCTACATGGCGCCCTATGCAGCATGGGGTGCGAAGGCGCACTTCGGTCTGGGGGCGAGCCCCCTGCGTGCGGCCCGATGGCCGATTCGCCGCCTGCGCGGGAATGCAGATGCCACAAGCTTCCATTCTGCCCCAGCACCGCACAAAAGGAAGAAGCCCGCGCGTGCATCGCCCGCCCCGAAGACCGTAAGCAACAGCGGTCCTGACGACCCAGGAATCTCCCGCGCGCATCGCCCATCCCCCTGTGCGCGACATTAGCCAGCCTCGCGCTGACCAAGATCGGTGTGAACGAATGGCAGCGCTGCATGCGGACTTAGCGCCACAATACAACAAAAGCCGGGAGAGACAGCTCTCCCGGCTTTCACTTTAATGGATTGTGGCGAATTCGACCGCGCGCGACTGGCCCGTTAATGAAATACGGCGAACTCGACCGCACCGACCAACCTATTAATGGGCTGCAGCAGGCTCAGCCGCGCCGACCAACCTGTTGGTGGGTTACAGCAGGCTCAACAGTGCCGCCCAGCCTGTTAATGGATTGCCGCAAACTCAACCGCACCAACCAGCTCTTCGGGACTGGCGATAAGCACGCTGGGCATCTGTTCGAGCAATATGTCACGCCCGAAGAATTTGCCCCAGGTTACGCCCACACTTGGCATATTTGCGGCATGAGCGGCCTGTAGATCATAGGGACTATCGCCCACATATACGCATCTATCAGGCGAAACGCCAAGTTTCTTTGCCGCCGTCAGCAACGGATCAGGGTCGGGCTTGTGGGCAGTGCTGTCTTCGGCGCCATTCACGCAGGCAAACGCATCGAACAGCCCATGAGCCTTCAGGCTCTTCGTGGCCAAGACAGCGCGCTTCGACGTAACTACACCAACCGTGAAGCCCGCATTCTTCAAAGAGGCAATCGCCTCGGGTATGCCCGGGAACGGGAAAGATTTTTCGTCCAAGTCGCGCTCATTGTATTCGCGATAGACGCGCGTCAGTTCGTCGGCGACCTCAGGACCGCAACCCTGTTCGGCGGCAAACGCTTGCATCTGAGTTACCAGGGGCTGCCCAACCATGGAAACGAGTTTGCTGTCAGGCAGCGCTTCCCCGAACACCGTCTTGGTGGCGTAGCGCATGCTTTCCAGGATAGGAGCATAGGTGTCGAGCACCGTGCCGTCCAAATCGAACAGCGCCACATCGCGCTTGGGATTCAGGGAAATAAAGGTATCGGACATGACGAATTATCTTCTTTCAAAATGGTCTGCATTCAGAGGCAAGACTGTACATTACCATTCACGAACCCATGAGTAAAACGGCAAAGCGGGCATTACGCACTTCGCGCCGCCGAAGGGGCGTTTCCGCGAAGGTACCGCCCGTACCAACCGGGCTTATTCCGTTGTCGGCGGCGGCCTGGCGTTTCCACGAGAGGGCGCCCATCTCCGCGCTCGGAGGAAGCCAAGGAAATAGGCGTCGGCGAGCATCGGTGAAGACCGACAAAAACAAAAGAAGGGCCGGCTTGATGCCGGCCCAACCAACTAGTTGAAGCATATGGTACCGCCCACGGGGAGCACGCAACGCCGTATGCGACGGGGCGCACGCCACGCTGCCCTACAACGGATCGTGGTGCCGCCGTGCTGCGATGGGTCATAGCCTGTAATTGGTACCGCCCCGAGCGGAGCACGCCCTTCAGCCAAACGCAAAGCGCGATTACAGACCAAGCGCCTTCTTGAGGGAAGACACGCGGCGACGGGAAACAGGAATCTTCTCGTCTACGCCATCGAGCGTAAGAAGCAAGGTGCCGCCCGACTGAGGCTCGACTTCCTTGACCAGCGCAAGGTTAACCAAGTAGCCGCGATGAACGCGGAAGAAACCATGACCATCGAGCGTTTTTTCCAGCTGAGCCAAGCTTACGGTAGAGAAGAAACGGTCGACGCCAGTTTGCAGGTACGCATAATCGTCGCGCGCCATAACGTAGCGAATGTCATCGATGTTGATGAGGATCTTCTTGCCGCCCTTTTCAACGGGAATGCGCTCGGCCTTCTGAGCCTTCGCATGAAGCAGCACATGTTCGCGCACGCGAGCAAGAGCATGGGAAAGACGCTCGGTTTCAACAGGCTTAACCAGGTAATCGATGGCATTGACCTTGAACGCATCCAGAGCAAATTCGCTATAAGCAGTAACGAATACCACGGCAGGCGGGTACTTCAAATGCTGCAGAGCCTCTGCGAGCTGAATACCGGTAGCCTCGGGCATGTTGATATCCAAGAACATAACGTCGCAAGGGTATTCCTTGAGCTTTTCGATAGCCTCGCGGACGCTTGCAGCCTCGGCAACAACTTCAGTCTGGTTGAGTTCGCCTAGCAGAAAGCGCAACTCGGAACGCGCTGGCGCTTCGTCATCAACAATAATTGCCTTCAGCAACGCAACCTCCTCGTGTTTCGTGAATTTATCATTCCTATTATAGACCACTTACCGAATATGCGCCGACCTATCTACAAAGCTCTTGTCAGGCAACGCTTCTACAGATTTGCGCAATCGGGAAGGAACAGGGTAACGGAAGTTCCCTTGCCAAGCTCGCTTTGGATATCCATATAAGCCTTTTCGCCGTAGTAGCCACGCAGTCGGTCGTTGATATTCTTCACGGCAATACCCAGGCCCGTTTCGGATTTCGGCGCCATGATGTTCTTGAGCGCCTCTTCCTTCATGCCGATGCCATCGTCGTTTACATGCAAGTACACATCGTCACCATCGAGCGCGCCAGAAATGGAAATGGTGAGCTTGCCTTCCGCAGGCATGGCGTGCTTTACAGCATTTTCAACCAGCGGCTGAACCATGAAGGCGGGCACCTGCATAGCACGCACCTCTTCGCCGATATCAACTTCCACCGCCAGGCGATCTTCGCCGAAACGTGCCTGTTCAAGCGAAAGGTAGCGCACCGTTTGCTCAACCTCGCGCGAAAGGGAAATAAGATCCGAGCTGTTTTCGAGCGTCTGACGATAGAACACCGCAAACTCACGCAACATAACGCGAGCCTTGTTGGGGTCGGTGCGCACCAACGATGCCATGGTGTTGATGATATTAAACAGGAAGTGCGGGTTGATCTGGCTCTGCAGCGCCTTGAGCTCCATGCTGGTGGCAAGCTTCTTCTGCTCTTCAAGCTGCAAGGCGGCAATCTGCGTGGAAAGCAGCTGGCCAAAGCCTTCAGCAACGGAAATCTGCGTTTCGGAAATGCGCGAAGGCTTGGGATAGTAGAACTTCAACGTACCCTGAATGGAAGACCCCATCTTCAAGGGAACGATAATGGCGGCCTGGATGGCGCTCATGGGAACAGGCAAACCCACTTCAAGCTGCGAGCGCAACACACGGGTTTTGCCATCCTGCACAGTGCGCTTCGTGCCAGCCGTGCGGATATGCCCGCCCAATTCACCCAGCTCTTCCCTGCCAGCGCCAGCATAGCCCAAAACCACTTCGCGGTCGGTGATGGCAACAGCGCATGCCGAAGTGGAAGGGAGCAGTATCTCGCATACCTTCTGGGCAGCTTCCGACGTGAAGCCTTCCTGCATGGCTTCCAGCGTTGCGCTTGCCAGGTTCAGCACCGACATAGACTGGTTTGCACGGATGCGGTCGGGGTCGAGGATCAAGGCAATGGTAATGAGCAGGAACGCCGTAAACAAAGCGCCCGAAATTGTAAGCACCAGATAGTTGCGATCGGGACCGAACATAGCCCAGCCCAAAATGCAGCCGCAGATAAGCGCCATGCACAGCGAAGCAATTTCAAGAACGATGGTGACGTTGTGGCGAGGGTAAGCCATAAACGATCCTCCGGAAAACGGGAGCTACTTCCACCTGCGCCATACACGTCGCAGGTAATGTGACCATAGCATATTACAGTCCAGCTACCTCGTTGCCCAGAAGCACTACCGCGCTGATAAGCAAAAACACACCAAAAGCAATACGCAGCTGCCGCTCGGGAACGCGGCGGATAAGGTTTGCGCCAATCACCGCACCAGGGATGCTGCCCGCCGCCATGGCGATACCCGCAAGGTAATCGATGTTGCCCAGCATGCCCTGATAGACAACGCCAGGGATGGCCAGGATCATAATGGCGACCAGAGACGTACCCGAAGCCTTGCGCATCATAACGCCCAGCACCGAAATGAACAGGGGCACCATCAGGAAGCCACCGCCCACACCCACATAACCCGAGGCCAAGCCCGCAGTTAAGCCAATGCCGATGGCACAAGGCAGATTCTTGCGCGTAAGCTTGAACTCTTCTTCGCCCAGGTCTTCTTCAATGACCGCAGCCTTAACGGCTGCTTTTTCCACGTCGACGCCCATGGCCTTGCCCGAAACGGGATTCTTCGGCATGCGCGCAGCCTTGCGGAACATCTTAAAAGACGAAAAACCGATGATGATTGCCGCGGCAAGCATAACCATCCACGCCGGCGACATATTGGCCAGGTGCACGCCCAAAGGGCTGGTGCATGCGCCAGCCAAACCACACACAATGCCCAGCTGGGGAATGCACGTCTTGTTCTTGATATGGGTGACGAAACCCACCAGCGAAGTGGGAATGATGGTGAACAGCGAAGTTGCCGTAGAGGCAAGGGCGGAAAGCCCGAAACCTAAGCGGAACAGAGGAACCATCAAGGTTCCGCCCCCGATACCCAGCAAGCCCGACAGAATGCCAACAACTACGCCAACTGCTGCGGTAAGTACAAAGGTTTCCATGAAACGCGCAAGTCCTATTCTTCGTTGATGTTAAGCCTGATCTCGGCCGTCATGCCTGGATCAAGATTGGCAACCGCCGGCTCCAGCGAGTCGGAAGTGCTGCCCGCAGCATCTGCCAATGCGCCCGCCGGGGCAGCGGCTTCAACCACCACTTCCCCGCCCGACTGGCGGGCAATGGCCGCCTGCACCAGCGCTTGGCGCAAACCGCCATCGCTTTCCATGCGCGCCATAATATCGCCCCAGGTGTACTGGAACTCGAAATACTTCATGCAGTGTTCCTGGGCGTATTCAGTTGCCTCGCCAGCGGCAGCTTTGGCGCCTTCGCGATAGCGCTTCTTGTCGGGGCGAGCCAGCGAACGCAGGAACGCCGTACGCTTAATGCGCTTGGTAATGCCCGGCTCCAGGAACGGACCGGGATACGGCATAAGCGAAGAAGGCTTGATCTGCAGAAGGTCAATCTGCGCACGGCTGAACTCGATTTTGTAGTACTCGTACACCCAGCGGAAAATATCGCGATAGAAGCGATGGCCTTCGTGCCTGTCTCGCGGAGGACGGTGAATCAACGACCACTGGTTGTCGAACCAGATGTCGGAACCGTACATGCGCAGGTTGAGCAAATAGTCCAAGTCTTCGCCGCGAAGGATCCATGGGTCGAAGCTCAAACGACGATACGTTTCGCGATGCAGAGCCAAGCAGCCACCGCATACATGGTTGGAGCGAGAGAGGCGCGGGCCGGACATGGCCTTGCTGATCCAATTGTTGAACGCGCGGCCCTGCTGCCAAAAATGGTTGTACCAACGGTTCTGGCTCTTCGAATAGTAGGTACCTTCATCGTTGAAGTAGAAGCCCGATTTGGCAAGGATGGGAATGCCCTTCTTGGTGAGCTTGCCCAGGCCATACATGGCCTTTTCAAGAAATGCCTCGTCTTCGATGGTCTCATCGTCATCGATGAACACCACCGAATCGAATCCCAACACCTGGGCAACAACCAAACCAAGGTTGCGGATGGCAGAATAGCCCGTAAGGCCGATGGCCTCTTGCTGGCCGCCGAAACCCAGCTGGTCCAAACGCTGCTGAACGATCTCAGCTTCAGCGCGCCCAATTACCAACGTGTGCATTTGGGGGAACTGGTTGGCAATGTTTTGAACCTTCTTGGCGGCTTCGTCTTCCACGCCACCTTCGGCAGCAACCAAAATGATTACCTGGCCCAAACCGCGCACTTGCTGCAACGAGTTCAGACACCTGCCCAACGTGCCCTGTTCGTTCAAAGGCGTAGGGTGGTCGTACAGGTTGGAAGGCTTTGAAGCACCGCGCTTTGTGGGCGCGGTATGGAAGGTAGGTATGATCACTGCAGGATTCATGGGTCCCCCTCTTTGCGGCCCGCCCTATGCAGGCCCCTTAGAAAAACAACATCCCATGATGGGATGTTGCACATAGTATTGTAGCGCATCGGAAAGAGCGCTTGGTTTCACGGTTCTTAGCGCCTTCGGCGAGGATGCCCACGACGACTGCGAATGCGCTCCGCCTCCTCGCGGCGGGTTTTCACCTGAGCGCTCTCTTCGCGAAGGCGCACGTACGATTCCAGGCGTTCTGCCGCCAAATCGCCCGACTCAACGGCAGCTCGGACAGCACATCCCGGTTCGTTGGTGTGGGTGCAATCGCGGAAACGGCATGAAGCGGCAAGCCCCTCAATGTCCGAAAACGCAGCACCAATGCCTTCGTCGGCGTCCCAAAGTCCCAAACCGCGCACGCCGGGCATGTCAATAATGCGGCCACCCGTCGGCAGATAGATAATCTCGCGAGAAACGGTGGTATGCCTGCCCTTGCCATCGCCGCGCACAGCAGTGGTTTTCTGGATGTCGCTACCCACGAGCATATTCACCAGGCTCGACTTACCCACGCCCGACCGGCCGATAAGAACTGCAGTTTTATCGCCTTCGGCAATTATCTGGGCAAGACGCTGCACCGACGCCTCGTCTCGGTCGGAAATGGCCAGCAGTTCGTCATTGCCCACGAATCCATCGATATGCGAGCGCACTTCCTCCACCTCGGCGGGCGAAGCCATCAGGTCGGCCTTAGTAAGCACCACCAGAACTTCCGCTCCCGTTTCGTGGGCCAAGACAAGCTCGCGCTCCAGGCGGCGAGTGTTGGTGTCTTCGATGGGTTGGGCAATGATAACCAGGTCGAAATTGGCGGCCAACGTTTGCGGAAGGGCTCGTTCGGTGGGGTCCTTGCGCACAAACGACGTACGCCTAGGCAGCGTTTCCTCAATAATGCCCTTGTCATGCCCATCGGGAAGGGAAATGCGCACTTCATCGCCCACCACTGCGCGCTGATCGCTGCCCTTCACCAAGGAAGTGGCATGCTCGCAGCGAAGCTCGCGGCCATCGTCCAAACGAACCAGGGGGAAGCCTCTATCGAGCTTCACCACCACACCGGTTTCGATGGCTGGAGTTTCCATTACAGCGTCCCCTCTCTTTTAGATTGGTACAGGGCCAACAGCGCCAAGCCAGCCAGCACCGAAACGATGCCAAGACCGAAAAGCTTCGGATCCATCCCCGGCTTGCTTTCAGAGCCGGCGGCAAGCGCCGAAACCTCTTCCACGTGAATGTCGGACATGCCCTGGTGCTCCCTGCAATCCAGGTGGAACGTACCACGTACCTGGAGCATGGTGCCGGTAACGCCATAGCTGCCGTACGTGTCGATGTTCTTCGCTTGTTCCATGGTCATGAACACCGAAACCACGCTAGGGTTTGTGGGGTCGTCGTCTTGCAGGGTGACCCAGCAATTGTCGGGCTGCATTTCATCGTTGATGCGGTCGCCCACCACTTCGCCCTGCACAAATACCGTTTGGCCCTCATAGTACGAGTCGGCCTGAGCCAGATCGGCAATGGTTGTTTGGTACAAAAACGAGCTGTCGGAAAGCTGGTTCACATATACGTGGTTGTTGGGCTTGGACGATTCCTGGCCTTCATCGGCCCAGGCAACACCGGAACACAGCAGCACGGCCGCCAGCACGCATGAGCACCATGCCGCAACAATGATTCGCCTTGAAAGCAGTTTCGTCACGAGCGCACCGCCTTCCTGCGAGGCGCGATGGACACAACCACTTTCACGACAAGGGCCAAAAGCGTTACGAATTCCAGACGGCCCGCCCACATTTCAAGGATGTACACCGCTTCCAGGGTTGGCGGCATACCGCGAGAAACGATGCCCGAGCTCAAGCCGCCGTTGGAGGCCATGGCGACCGATTCGAAGATGGAAGAAATGGCATCGTAGCCATGGGCAATGCCCGCAAGCGAGCCAATAAGATACGTAACCACGAACAGGGCAGAAACGGTCATAGCAGACTTTGCCGCGTCGGTGGTAAGCACCTTGCGTCCCAAGTGATAGTAGCGAACGGAAACGCGCGCCGTGCTAGGCGAAAGGGTTTCCTTGATGGTGGAAACCATCGATTTGGCAATAAGGCCGATGCGCGAAAGCTTAATACCGCCGGCGGTGCTTCCGCTAGAACCGCCGATTGCCATGCACATGGCAATGATCAGGAACGCGCCTGAAGAAAATACTGTAGTGAGCTGGTTGTTCGTAACATTCTGGAAGCCCGTAGTAGTAGCGGCAGCCACAACCATGAACACGCCGCGACGCAGCAGCGCCATCAAATCGGAGAAGCCACCCGAAGCGCACGTTGAAGCCATAAGCGTGATGGTGGCAACAATAAGCCAGATGGAACCTGTGCGAATTTCCAAGTCACGGAAGAAGGAGTCGGTTTCACCGCGCTGCGCTTTCACGTACAGCGAAAAGTTGATGGCGCCCAAAATCATAAGCACCATACAAACGGTTTCCAGCGCAAACGAATGGTAGTACCCGATGGACTGGCTGGTCGGCGCAAAGCCACCGGTAATGAAGCCGGAAATTGATATCCACAGGGAATGGAAGAAGGCGCGCACCGGTTCCATGCCGGAAAGAACGCACATCACGAACAGGATAACCACGGCAACCGCAATGGCGGTAAGGGAGATGCGGCTGATGAGGCGAACCGTGTTCACGATGTTAGGCAACACGTGTTCGCTTCGGCCTTCCGAAGAATACAGGCCCGAAGTGGCTTTGCCCAAAAGACCCAGCGAAAGCGCCACAACAATAAGGCCCAAGCCACCGATAAGGTGCATTACGAAGCGCCACATGTTGTCGGCAGTAGAAAGGTGCTCCAGGTCGATAACGAGCGTAACGCCCGTGGTGGTAAGTCCGGAGACCGCTTCCATAAGGGAGTCGAGATACGATCCGTAATGGCCCGAAAGCGCCAGGGGAACCGAAGCCACAAACGCCAGAACAATCCACGAAAGCCCGGTTACCGCAAGCGCCTGCTGGTGGGTGAGCTTACCCGGCTGCACGCACAGAAGACGCAGGCCCGACCCCACGATAAGCGAAATGCCCACCGCCAGCAGATAGCGCGAAGCCGGTTCCCATTCCTGCATCACAATGGCAACCACCAACGGCACCGCCAACGCAATAGTGAAGAACGAAACCAGCACACCAAGGTAGTGCGCTACGACACGCACATCAAACAGAGTAAAGCGAAGCCACATGCTACTGCCCCGCCTTACCGAAAATGCGCCATGCAGCAACGAGGTCAGAGCGCTGCCCGCCGCACTCGAAAGCGAAGTGCTGCTCTCCGTACTTGAAAGCGAAGGGCTGCTCTCCGTATTTGAAAACAAAGCACCGCCCGCCGCACTCGAAAACGTTGTTTTTCCCGCCGATATACGCCATGGCTACCCAAGCGACCCCAACGCGAAAAGGAAACGGATAACAACGGTAATGCCGTATAAGAGCAGCAAAAAAGCGACGATGCTCATCAGCACCGCCGAAAAGCCCAGAAGCGGGACACGAATACGCTCTTTCAGCTCGTCTTTATCCATGGGGGTTATTCTAGTACATTCTTGCTTTATGGCTATATGAGCAAAGCAAGGGGGCTATGCAGGGGGCGAGCAACATTAAAGCGGCCAGGCTTGAGACCTGAGCGCTTTAAACGATTTGACTGGGCTTGGAGCCCGACTGTGCTGAGTGGCTCGCGCCGGACTGACGCCTGGCAGCCTTGAGTGGTTCAGCCGAGCTTGGAGTCCGAATGACCCGAACGATTCGCACCAAGCTTGACGCCTAACCGCCTTGAACGGCCCCATAATGCGCAACCGTTTTGCCGGGATTCAACTAAGGCGGCCGATTGGGGGCAGCGAAGCCAACGCTGGGGTTTCGCTACTTGTTAGCCGTATGGGGCACCAAGGGGCAGGCGATGCCGCCGTCGCGGAAATAGCGAACCAAGAAGCAGCAGCCAGAAAGAGCCAGCGCGATGCCGAGACCAGCATAGAAGAAGGCGATGAACCACGTGGGGGCAATACCCGAAGAACGCAGCCCGATGCCCATGGTCATCATGAACGCCATGATGAGGTAGCCCTTAGCATCGAAGAACTTCCAGAACGGCACGCGGTCTTCTTCCATGGCTTCGATGCGGTCGGCGTGCTTGCCAACCAGCTTGGAGAACATTCCTGCATGAAACACCGTGAAAGCAACGATTGCAGCAGGCACAAGCACCAACATTGCGTGCTCTCCCATTTCGGTAAATGCGGAAACGCCAAGGATGGCAATGTTGAGCCCAGCAGCAAGCCAAACAAATCCAGCAATCAGCAAGAGCTTTTCTTTTGCTACGCGCATATGATTCCTCCTTGTTTCCGGGCCCGTCGATCGGGGCCATTCGATCCAAGCACGCCGATCGGGCTAATACGTTAGTGGGACGATAGCACTTAAGCCGAAACAGGTGGTTCGTTCCACCGCATTGACACCCGTAACCCGCAGCTTACTTTTTCAGCGGCGGCAAAAGCGCCGCGTACGGCGCATGGTGCCGTAGTGCCGCGGCGGGCGGGGCGGGGGCATGAGCGTCGGGCGCGTGGGGCATGGGCGGGAGCGTTCGGCGCGAGCATCGGTGGCGCTGCGACGCATAACGTTGCGGTACATGGCGCTGTGGCGTTGCGGGCGCTCACCGATGGCAAAATGTTCGCGAAATGCGTTCCCCGGCATCCGACAGTGGCAATATTCACGCGCGATGCGTTCTCGGGCGGCAATCCGTGGCAAGTTTCGCGCTCCATGTATCCCGAAAGGGGCCCCGGACGGGAAAAGCGCCCCTTCATGGCAACATATCGCCGCTATGCATCCAAAATGAGCTGGCGATGGCAAGATATGCGCGCCATGTATCCGAAAAGCCCCGCAAATCGCCTTTTGGGAATGCATCGCGCGAAGATCTTGCCAGGGAGGGGCCCTTTTCGCTGCACGGACCCCTTGAATCATGCACGGCACGCGAATCTTGCCATCCTGTGTCGACGAACCGCCCTAGCGCTCGCGGCCTCGGCGCCGCCGAACGACGCGAGCCGCCCGCAACCACGATGCCGCCCTCATGACACGGCAGCCTTTGGAACGCGCCATCCCGCCCGAACCGCGCCAACACATCCACCGTTTCGCGGTGCACGCGCCTCATTTCGCCATCTTTCGTCCTGTAGTCCATGTCTGTATACTAGAACAGGTGTTCGTATAAAAACCAGCGAACAAACTCTGTTTTCGATGTGATGGAAGGGATGGTCCATGCTTGCCAACAAGCGCGCAAAGAGCTATGTGTGCATCGATTTGAAAAGCTTTTACGCAAGCGTCGAATGTGTCGATCGAGGCCTGGACCCCTTCACTGAAAACCTCGTGGTGGCTGACCCTGACCGCGGGTCCGGCACCATCTGCCTTGCCATAACCCCCGCCATGAAAGCGCTGGGCGTAAAAAACCGCTGCCGCATTTTCCAAATTCCCAACGGGATCGAATACACCATGGCAACGCCGCGCATGGCCCGCTACATGGAGGTATCGGCGCAGATAAACGCCTTATACCTGCGTTACGTAAGCACCGAGGACATCCACGTGTACAGCATCGACGAATGCTTCATCGATGCAACTCCTTACCTGAAGCTGTACCGCATGAGCGCAAAGGCCTTCGCCGAAATGCTGCGCAACAAGGTGACTGAAGAAACAGGCATCACCGCCACGGCAGGTATCGGCCCCAACCTGTTTTTGGCGAAGGTGGCCTTGGACATCGAAGCAAAAAAGGCAGCCGACGGCATAGGTATACTGGACGAAGAAAGCTACAAACGCGAAATCTGGTTCCATCGGCCCATAACCGACATCTGGCAAGTGGGCCCAGGCATCGCGCATCGTCTGGCAAAACACGGCATCCACGATATGGCGGGCGTATGCGCGGCAAACCCTGCATGGCTGAAAAAGGAATTCGGCAAAAACGGCGAATACCTGCTAGACCACGCCTGGGGACAGGAGCCCTGCACCATCAAGCAGATAAAAGAGTACCGCCCCGCAGCGCATTCGATATCGAACGGGCAGGTGCTGATGCGCGACTATTCTTTCAGCGAAGCACGCACCGTACTGCGGGAAATGGCAGACGCCAGCTGCTTGGACTTGTGCTCGAAGGGACTTTCGTGCGGGAACGTATCCGTGCACGTTGGCTACGCGCAGCCCCATCTTACCGAAAGCGGCAGATGGGGCATGGGAAGCGGCGGTTCAACCAAGCTTTCCGAACGAACCGATTCGTCGCATCGCATAGTGAAGGTTGCGCTGGAATTGTTCGACAAGCACACGCTGAATAGCAAACCTATCCGCAGGCTAACGGTGGCACTGGGCGCCCTCCAACCCACCAAGTACGACCAACCCAGTCTTTTCAGCTCGGAAGACGATGGCAAAGAAGCCAACCTGGCCAAAGCATCCATTGCCGTGCGCGACCGCTTTGGCAAGAACGCATTGTTGCGCGGAACCAGTTTGAAGCAGGGCGCAACCATGCGCGAACGCAACAACCAAATAGGAGGCCACCGTGCTTAGCGAAGACTATTTCCTGGAAGACGTTGCCTTCGACGAGGCAGAAAGACGCCGCTGCATATTGCGCGACATTGCAATGCGAATTAAGGAAAACGGCATCCACTTCGCCGCCAACAGCCCCAAACGAGCCACCCAGTTCATGCCCTTCGCAGCGCTGACTGGCTTTGAGGAATTGATGGCCGAAAAGGAAGCGGACGCCGCCAAATTCGACGATTTTGCCGGGGCGCAGGTGTTCGACACGCCCTAGGGGCGCGGGGCACGGGGAGGAAACGCCAACCACCCCAGGCGCCTGACGTACCACCCCGCGCAAGAACCACCGCATGCTATGCTTTTCTGCAAATTTGGCAATCAAGAGGATTAACCCACACCAACGTCAACAGGAGAAGAGTTATGTTCAAGATTTCCAATTTCACCGACAACGACGACGTAACCGTACTCAAGGAATTCGGCGCCTTCAAAACCATCGAATGGAAGCGCGACCTTTCCGTCAACGAGGCTTCCGCCATGAACGCTTACTTCGCCAGCGAAATGAACGTGCGTCGCCGCCAGGTTATCTGCGATCTGAGCCAGGCACCCGTCACCGTTCAGGCAGGCGCCATGCAGTGGATGGTAGGCAACGTGACCTGCACCACCGGCGTTAAGGGTGTGGGCGACCTGTTCGGCAAGGCACTGCGCGGTGCGGTTACCAGCGAATCAGCAATCAAGCCCGAATACCAGGGCACGGGCCTTCTGGTGCTCGAGCCCACCTACCGCTACATCATCACGCTCGACGTAGCCGATTGGGGCAATTCCATCGTGCTCGACGACGGCCTGTTCCTGGCGTGCTATTCCAGCCTTCAACACAAAACGGTTATGCGCAGCAACGTTTCTTCCGCCGTTGCTGGCAACGAAGGCCTGTTCAACCTGGGCATCCAGGGCTACGGCGCGCTGTGCTTGGAATCCCCCTGCCCCGAAGAAGAGTTGATCGAGGTCACCCTGGACAACGACGAACTCAAGATCGACGGCAACATGGCACTGGCCTGGAGCGGATCCCTCAACTTCACGGTTGAGCGCTCGGGTAAATCGCTCGTGGGTTCTGCCGCTTCCGGAGAAGGCTTGGTGAACGTCTATCGCGGCACCGGCAAGGTGCTTCTTGCTCCAACACTTTATTAAAATCAATCGCGCTCGAGAAACTATAAATGCAGGTCAGCCTTGCGCGGCCTGCATTTATGCTGATCATCGCCCACACTTGCTCACATCACTAAAGCGGTTGTAACGCATGCCCTAAGGCGGCTCATTGCAATACAGCATCCCTGGAGGTAGAGTGACGAACATGTTCATCTAACCAAGGAGGTTATCGTGAGTCTGGATCACCGAATCGTCATGCCCCCCGCCGAAGAATTCCAGGGCCTGTCGCCCGAGGAACTGCCGAAGGGCCTTGAAGGGCTCGTGGTGGTCGAGCTGGGAGATTACGTCGCGATGCCTGCCTGCACCCGCGCGCTCGGCGAAATGGGCGCCACGGTGTACAAGATCGAAACCATCAAGGGCAACCTGCACCGCGGCGACGGCGTTGGCTTCGGCATGCCGGAACTGGGCCCCGACAACCCGGCGTTCGACATGAGCAACGCCAACAAGAAGTTCCTTTCCATCGACATGAAATCCGATGGAGGACGCGAACTGGTAGAAAAGCTACTGGAGCAGGCCGACGTGTTCGTTACGAGCCTGCGCAATCCTTCCTTGAAGCGCTTGGGCTACGACTACGAAACATTGCATGCCCGTTACCCGCGTCTGGTATACGGCCAGATGCGCGGCTACGGAGAGCGCGGCGAAATGAAAGACGCCAAGGGCTTTGACGCCACCTGCTATTCCGCCCGTGGCGGCCTGCTTATGTCCATTCCGCAGGCTGGCGAGCACTTCCAGCCAGGCAACATGCCCGCCGCATTCGGCGATTTCAATTCCTGCATCGCCCTTGGCTTGGGCATCATGAGCGCCGTTTGGCGCGCTCAGCGCACCGGCATGGGCGATCACGTTACCGTAAATCTTCACCACATGGCGCTGTGGGGTATGCAGGTGCCTGTTGTTTCCGCCCCGTTCGGCGTGCCCTTCCCGAAGAGCCGCAAGGCCGTGCCCTGCCCCACCAACAATTCGTACATGACCGCCGATGGCGTATGGTTCCTCATCTGCTATGGCACCTATGATTCCTGGTATCCGTTCGTTGCACGCCTGATTGGCCTGGAAGAATACGCCGACGACCCGCGCTTCACGAATTGTGCAACTATCAACGCCAACGGCGACAACGCAACCGTGGTAAACATGATGGCCGAAGCCTTCGCCAAGCACGACTGGGCATACTGGAAGGAAGTCTTCGACGCCAACGATGTTCCCTACGCAGTATGCAACACCATGGATGATGTTCTTGAGGACGACGAGGCTTACGTCAACGACATGCTCCGCCCGATTCACTACGACAGCATCGGCGACCATTCCATCACCACGGTTCCCATCCGCATGAAGAGCCAGGGCGACCCGGTTATCAGCCGCGCGAAACCCGTCGGCTACGACACGCGCGCGGTTATGGAAGACCTGGGCTACAGCGAAGCCAAAGTGGACGCCCTGGTGGAAGCGGGCAACGTGCGCTGCTACGACGAAGAGGCGCCGGCGAAACTCGACGACCTTTCGTTCGGTCCTTCGCAAGACTAGCGATTCAGCTCACCCTCGGAGCCAACCCTTTCCATTTCAAACAAAGCCCTTCGTCGCAAAACGCGGCGAAGGGCTTTGCTTGTTTAATTCGGACGGAACCAAGCAGCTACCCGAGGGGATGGCTGGGCAGCAACTCCGGAAAAGCGGCTAGGCCTGGAGAGAAATGAACTGCACCCCAAAACTTGGACGGCTTAAATAAGAACTACGCCGCTAGGGGTTGGCTCTGGAACTCCTCCGGAGTCAGTCCCTTCAGTTTAACCTGCCTTCGCCTCGTGTTCCAATGGGCGACGTACGCGTCCAGGTCCGCCTTGAAGGACTCGAAGTCGGGCCATGTCCTTCCCCGGAAGAACTCGTCCTTCATGTGGCCGAAGACCTGCTCGGCGCCGCCCTCGCGGTAGAGCGCGCACCATCTCTTGAGCGGCGCGATGGACATGACCCCGAACGCCTTCATGGCATCCTGCTTGCTCATGCCGCCGTCGACCACGGCCGAGGCGGTGGCGACCTTCTGCTCGTATGTGTACCTGGCCCGCTTGCCGTCCATGGATAGCAGCACCTCGCTTCCAAACGACCGGTATACGTAGAGCCATTGTCTCACGGTGTCGCGCGGGACCGACAGCGCCTTCGCCGCCGATTTGAAGCCGTGGCCTCGCTCGAAGAGCTCGACTGCCGCCTTCCTGGCCTCAATGTCGTGCTTCACCCTCAAGTCAACACGCATAAAAAGCCTCCCATTTCTCGTATCCAAGAAATGGGAGGCAGTTCAAAAAGGGCCGACTTACGCTGCTTTCACAGGCGTTCTCTTCAGGGGCAAACGACCACCCGCCCCTGTTACTGACTGGCCTTCCAGGCGAAAGGCCAGTTGGCGGGTTGCGGAAGCTCGGATACCGGCGGCAGCAGGTCGACTATCTCCATGGTCTCCATCGAGACGCGGATGAGCTTCTCTATGAGGTCGACGATGTATCGTGGGTCGTCACTGTACTCGCTGGGGTCGTTGACGATGCCGGACGCCTTGTCGATCTTTACTTGGTTAACGATCGATCACCCATTCCAGCGGGCTTCTACCGTTGACGGTGTAGCGCTGAGCAGCTTCGGTGATAGCGTCATAGCGTATGTGCCCGTCTTGCTTCACGTCAGCATCAGCAAATAACCCGCTAAAACCCTCGTCATTTTCATACCAATACAGAGGGAAGCTGACCTTTCCGCAGCTGGAGGTCTGTGCTACCCACTAGAAACGGCGAAGGGCCTCTTTTACTGATGACCATACGACTGTTCCTCCCTAGCGGTCGTGTTCGGCTTGCCATGGTAACGCAGATGGGTTGGTGCGCGATGGGCGGGGGGCTTGCACTCTGCGCCTAGCAGCTTGTTATCGCCTTGCTGCTACCTTGCGAGGATGGACGCGCGCACCATCGCCGATAAGGAAGGGCGGTGTCGCGCAAGAACGACACCGTCCAGACTGCTGCCTTATGAATTTCCTAACCCTACTCGCTGTAGTTCTTCTTCCTGCTGATAATCAGCAAAACTGTACCAACAAGAGCACTGATCAGTGCGGCTGCCGACCATAGGAGGATGTTGGTCGCGTCGCCTGTTTGCGGAGTATCGGAGCTGGCGACTGTCGCGGTTGACTCGTTTTCGCCCCTTGACAGCTTCGCCAGCTTCTCGTCATCAGGCGCGTCGGGCTTTGCATCGTCAGGGTCGGAGTCGTCGGGGCCCGGAGTGTTGGGCTTGGACTCATCTGTTGCCGGTGGCTCAGGTGTGACTGGCGGCTCAGGAGTCAGGGGCGTACCCTCAGCGACCTGCCACATGAACTTCCCAGTATCGCCAGCTGCATCCTTCAGACGCTTGAGGTACCAACCTTTTGACGTGGCATCCGAGTTGCCAAGGACGAATACCCCTTGATCAGGACCCTCGGCGGCCTTTGTGTCCATAGCGCTCATCGTGGGGGCCTCAGAGGCGGTTTCGGCTGCATCGAATTTTTTGGACAAGATGTAGTTGTCGCCAAGCTTGGGGCACTGGAGCTCTTTCCAGTTGCCTGGATTGACGGTGTTGACGATAGTGGTTCCGCTGGAAATGCCCTTGATGGTAACGGGGATAAGGCCGCCATCGTCCGTGCCATCGTAGTTATCAGCGACGGCTGGGAGTCGGAGCTCGGCGTTGCCGGCAACGTAGCCACCTTGCAGCAGAGCCGGACCCATCAGGGCCATCATGCCATCGTTCGATACATTGCCCTTCAGATTGCTCAGCCCCTGGTTAATCAGACGGCCCTTGGGACCGACCGTCGTCTTGCCGGAAATGAAGATATCGTTGTAGTTCGCAATCTGATGATACTGCTGCTCCCACGTGCCATCGACGACCGCATCGCCCCAAATCCAGACCTGACCTTCGTCGGTGGTGAGAACACTGTTCTCTTCAATGTTTAAGCCTGCATCGCTGCTCATAATATGCGCAATAACCTTGGAATTGTCGGCAACGTTGACCTGCGACATCATCTTGATAAAGGGGATTGTCGCCTCGCATGCAGAGATGTTGGCCACGGGGAATGCCGTGGAATAGCTGCTTGCCTGCGTTCCGCGTATGCCTGTGCGGATATTGGGTTTTCCCGTTACATTGATGGAGGAGCCTGCAGGAACTGTGGTCTGGTCCGTTGCCATAACGAGGCCAACGTCGCCGCCGTTGATGTTGATGGTTACAGGGCCGTTTGCGGTTGCGGGGGTGCCTTTTTCCCACAAGCCGAAAACGTAACCCTCGTCATAGTCAGTCCCGTATTCGCTGTTCCTGAGCTCGACGTTAGTTGCGGTGACGGTGACTGCGCCGCTCACATTAGAATCGCTCGCGCCAAAGATGTTTTGTACATGAGAGCCATGGGCGTTAATGGCGATGTTACCGCCGACTGTGCCTCGAATCGCGCCGTAAATCTCGGGGAGGTCATATGAGTCGGGGGTGGTTCCCTTATCCCAGCCCCAAACGTTCTCGTAAGAATCGATGGTGATATTGCCGCCGATGACGTAGTTACCTGAGGCGCCGGGCATGGTTGCGAAGCTGTTGCCTGCGCCGACAATGGGCCAGTTCCCGCCAAGGCGCAGGATGCGGTCCGTGTTCTCGTAAGCCTGCGAGCCTGCGATGATGTGCAGGTCGCCGCGGATGACCGAATCCTCTACCGGTTCTTCGGCACCGACGATACCCAATACCCCACCAGCGCGGACATCGAGTGTAACGTTGCCTCTCATCTCGCAGCCGTAAGTGCCTTCGATAGCGGGATAGGTATCTGCGTTCTTATTGTCGTAGACAAGCGTGGCGTTGCCGCCAACGTAAACATTAGGAACGCCCGATCCGTCGCCGCTGCTGCCGTCGCCCTTCATGCATCCAGGGTTGATGTGGTTGCCGCCCTGCATCTTTATATCACCAGTGATCTCGAGGTATGTGTCGCCCTCGACGGAGCCCTTGTAGGAGCCGCCAATCACATCGTGTAGACCGCTGCTACTGCTTGGATTGATGTAGCCGGATGCGGCAATTACCACGTGAGTGCTGCTGACCGTGGTCATGTATCCGCCGCCATAAAGTGTATAGCTTAGATGAATCTGGCCGTTTTCTGTGAACTCAGTGTCGTGGCCGTTGCAGTACATCCAGGAGCCTCGGACATCAACGTTGTCAAACGTGCAATCGCCATTCAGGACGGCACGGCCATCGAAGGACAGCTTATGAAGCTTGCCCTCGTCGCTCTTGATTGTGATGCGCTTTCCGTTAACGCCAAAGCCGCTCAGAGAGGACCCTCCCCCCCCGACACGGTTACGTCAGCCTTCAGGACAATAGTGGCTTCCGTACCTTCAGCAGCGGCAATAGCCTCCTGAGCAGACACAAGCTCCTCGCTTGTGGACACCTTATAGATGCTATCTGCTTTGCCCTCGCCGGATTCTTCGCCACCGAGATTCTCTCCAGGCTGCTGCTCGCCAGGCTCGCTGCCCTCCTCGGAAAGACCCTCCGGCTGCCCCCCTTCGTTAGCATCGCCAACGAAACCAGAGTCGATATCTTGACTGGCGTCCTTGTCTGCGTCTTCGGCTCTGTAGGCGTCGACGCCGTTGTCGATGTCAACGGCTTTTTGCTCGTGCTGCATCTGATCGGAATCATCAACAGCAGCGAAGGCACCAATGGGAAGCGTCATCGACATTGCCATCGCGAGTGACAGAGCACAAGCAATAGCTTTCGATTCGTAGAATCTCATTAGAAAACTCCTACCTTCCATTTATTCATGATCAAACTAGTATTTCACACTCAGCTAGTTTTGGGCATACCTAGTCTCAATTGTGAGCGAACGGCCTGTTTGAACCGTTAACGCATCTTTAGTAAAGAGATTGCTTTGCATAGAGAAAAGATTCGTCTTTGAAGATGAGTTACATGCCGTCGACATACATCAAAAGTTGGGCCCTTTGCCATAATTCTGTTGCATTTATTCGCAGCACCTAGCAGGATAATCTGCTCAAATTCTGCTCATGCATTTCGGGAACAAAAAAGCAGGCCAGAAGCTTTTAGGCTTCTGGCCTGCGAAAATGCTTGGTCGCGGGGGCTGGATTTGAACCAACGACCTCCGGGTTATGAGCCCGGCGAGCTACCAGACTGCTCCACCCCGCACGATCAATCGCTCTGTGCGACTTGATCTATTATAGGGAGGCTCCTTACTTAACGCAATTGAAATGTTCTGCCTTCAAATTTTCGTCACATTTTACGTTTCGGTAGGTCGACAGCCCTTTCCAGACGAATGGCACAGCGTGGTTTTCACGCATGTGTCAACAGCACAAAGCAGGCCGCCGGATTACTCCAGCGGCCCGCTGCTTGCAGCTTCATTTGCCTGCATTGTTCCTTTTACGTGTGCTTCTTTTTGTGGTTGTATCCCCTCCCGCAAGCAAGCCCCGCAATGGCCATTGTCAGGCCGGCAACCGCGGCAAGCACCACTGCTAACGTCAACGCAGCATCGCCCGTCTTCGATGTCGTGGAAGCCGATACGCCACCCGAAGTACTATTTGGATTATTCCCCGCACTCGGCGAAACAACGTCCCCAGCATTAGGATCGGCATCGCCATTAGAGCCCAACGGCTTATCGTCCTCATCCGGACCTATCTCATTGTCGGCTGAATTATCGGGCACAACTACGCACCTATTGGTGAACGTGAAGGCAGTGGATGCGGTGAAGGGGGATTCCAAGCATACAACGGTGAGCTTCCCTTTCCCATCATCGGTGACCTTGAACCTCACTGTTTTCGTTTCGGGATCATTCACCACACCCGGCACCGATCCTCTTTCGGTGACTTTGTATTTGAACACATGGGAGCGAGACCATCCTGCTTTTTCCGAGGAATCAGAATCAGCATCCAGGGCTTTATTCAGATCTTGGAGGGAAAACGTTATGAACCCAAACTCGATTCGACCCCATTGCCCGTTTCCGGCATCCGTCGATTCGGGCATAGGTGCTGCTATATCCTTTGTCGATATAGTGAATCGAAACTTTCCCTCGATATCAACAAGAGAGGCTCCTTCTTCCACCTGCAAATCCTTCGTTCCCGCCAAAAACACAGTGACGGGCTCTCCTGTGGAATACGTATTATCGAAGCGCAGTTCGTTCGCCGTCTGGAAGCTTGCCGAAAGCGCCCCGTTCCCCTCATCTTTAACGGTAACAACCAAAGAAACAGGGGCGGTATGCGGCGTTACGCCCACATCGCTCAATCCGCTGGTCTTCTCATGCACCAGGTAGTACACAATCCATGCCGGGACGCCATCTATCGTTGTTTTCTCGGCAATACCGTTTTGGGCCAATTCATCGAGCGAAGTAGCGGTAAAACTTAACTTGCCAAAATCGATTGTTCCATCGGCTTCATTTTTCGCCGAAAGCAAATCATCGCGGCCATTCGCGTACTTCACGCCAAAATCGAACTCGCCAGCATGGAGTGGACGCCCATCGATTTTCACGGTACCCACAATTGCATCGGTTTCGCACGATGCTTCGTTCGCATTGGCAGCAGAAGCATTTTCGCTATCCGCAAATGCAAAGCTTCCGCTAAAGCACACGCACAAAAGAGCAAAAACCATTGCCAGTATCAACTGCATCCGCTTCATTTTGCGTATTCCAATCTTTCGTACGGCCTAGCAGACAAGGCTCTAGTGCGATGGTCTAGCCCGATAGGCGAAACAATGCTTTATTCATTATCCCATGAAATGGCATAAGTGCCAAAGATTTGGGTTAAAGCCTATCGTTTTTTGGACTAAAGACCAATTTCGAGCGGCAAACAGAAGTAAAGCGGGAGGGGGGCGGCATCAGCGCACACCGCAAAAAAAGGAAATCCCCTGGGTCATAAGGAACCAAGGGATTTCTAGGTATCCAAAGGGGCGTCCACTTTGGACGGAAAATCATTCGTGAATATCAGACCTAAGCAAACAACTTCCGGGCTACGAGCCCGACATCTTTTCCCACCCAACAAAGAAGCCTCGCTTGCGATCGATCGCGCAAGCGAGGCTCTATCTTTGTGCGCTATGGCCAGGTGGGAAAACGGTACCTGTCCCTATGTTCCCACTTACTTCTTGGCGTGCTTGCCCCTCTTGCGGCGGGAAAGCGCCGCCACAGCCGCAGCAACCGCCGCCACCGCGGCAATCGCCCCGGCGATGCCCAGCAGGTTGTCGCCCGTCTTGGCAGCTCCGGAAACCGCAGCCTTCACGAAGGCAGCCGGGCCCTCTGGCTCCTGGTAGGTGTTGTTGAACACCGGAGCCTTGCCGCCCTCGTAGGAAACGGTGGCAACCAGGCTGCCCTTGCCGTCGTCCTCGACGGCGACGCTAACCGCGTACGTCGCTTCGTCGTAGGTTACGCCAGTCTCGGTTCCCTTCATCTCAGAAAGGGTGTACTGGTACGTGCCAGCCTCGCCATACTGAATGGCAGGGAACGTCACCATGCCGCTCGCGTCGTTCGTGGCAACAAGCTGCGTGCCGTCCTCGCCCTCAAGGGCGAAGCTAAACTCGCCGTCCTCGAGGCTCTTGCCGTTGAGCACCTTCGAGGCGCCCAGGGTTACCGAGGTAGCTGCCGGTGCATACGAATTGGTGAACCCGACCGCGTTCGCATCGTTGCCCACCTTGTGAGCCACCGACAGCGTGCCGTCGCCGTTGTCGGTCACGGTCGTGGTCACATCGAACACGCTGCCGTCGTACTCGACGCCGGCCTTATGGGTGCCGCCGCCCACTTCGCGCAGCATGTAGCTGTGGGTGCCGGGCTCGGTGTAGGTGATCGGGCTCAGCGCCAGGCTGCCATCTGCGCCGTTGGTGCCCGTGGCCACCACGTCGCTGCCTTCAAGCAGCTCGAACGCGAATTCGCCGGCGGCCATGTCGCGTCCCGTGAGCTGCTTCGTCACCGCAACCTGGTCGGTCACGCTAGAATCGGTCGGCTGCACGGAATACGTGTTGGTGAAGGCGAACGCTGGGTCGGAAGCAGCGCCCAGGCGCTCCACCGTCAGCTTGCCGTTGCCGTCGTCGGTCACCTTGAAGCTCACCGTCTTGGTTTCCTTGTCGTTGCTCACGCCGGCAACGGAACCGCTCTCCGTCACCTTGTAGGTGAAGATATGCGAGCGGGAAACGCCAGCCCTGCTGGAAGGCTCGCTACCCTGCGCCTGGTCGGATCCGTCACTTGCGGCATCGGCATCGTTCGCCACCGCCTTGGCAGAAGCTGCACCCTGGCCGTTGTCGGCAGCCATTACGGCTCCCTGACCCTCGGCACCGTTGCCGGAATCTGCAGCGTTACCCTGCTCGGTGTCGGCCTGACCGACCGCATCGGAATCCGCTGCGTCATTCTGGCCCTCTGCGCCCTGAACACCCTGACCGTCAGCCTTGGAAGCTGCGGAACTGCCAGCGTCTGCAACTCGGGTATTGGTAGCGCCCAAAGCCTTGTTCAGGTCGTCGAGTGTGAACTCGATGCTGCCGAAATCAACGTTGCCGTTGGCGTCGTTGGTCGCCGTGGTCTTCTGGGGCATAGGAGCCGCTGCGTCGTCGGACGTCACCGTGAAGGTGAACTTGCCCTCGATGCTTGCCGGGGTCAAACCCTCGCCGGCCTTCAGGATCTTGATGCCGGAAAGGCCCACCTCAATCGGGTCGCCTGTGGAGTACGCGTTTTTGAACTCCAGGCCGTTGCCCGTATTAGCCGTTGCGGCCAGCGTACCGTCGCCATTATCGACAACCGTAACCGTGAACGGAATCGGCTGAGTCTGGGCGGAAACGCCACCAGGCAAGTTGTCGGTCTTTTCGTAAGCTACGTAATAGATGTCCCACGCAGACTTATCATCCTTCACCGTCTTTACGGCATGGCCATCCGTCACCAGCTTGGCAAGGCCCTCGGTGGTGTACTTGATGGCGCCGAAGTCAATATTGCCGTTGGCGTCGTTGGTTGCCGTGGCCACATCTTCGCTGCCGTTAGCGTATTTCAGCGCGAAGCTGAACTCGCCGTCGGTCAAGTCGCGGCCAGAAAGGCTCTTCGTGGCAGCGATGCCAACTTCGCCCGATGCGGTATAGCTGTTTGCGAAAGGCACAACCGCTGCCTGAGGAGCAGGATCGCTGCTCTCGTAAGCAAAGGTCTTGTCACCATCGGGACCGCCAGAAACAACCGTAGTTGCTTTCAGCGTGCCCTGCGCTGCGTCGCCCTCAACGGTAATCGTTACCGTGCGCTGCGCCGTGTCGTAGGTATAGCCATTAGGTGCCGCGCCCTGCTCGACAACCGTATACACATACGTCTCGCCAGCATCTCCCTGATCGAATACCGCCTGAGAGCTCAACGCAGATTTCACAACCTGTTCTCCATCGCTGGCAGCGGGCATGCTTATCACCGCGCCATCGTTAGGCAGACCAAGCACCTCTGCAGCCGCCTGATCGGCAGGCGTGATCTTAATGCTGAACTGGCCATCGGTCATATCGCGCCCGGTCAGCGTCTTGGCAAGGTTCAAGCCACCCGCCGCTGTGTAGTTAAGCTCGGCGGAATAGCGGTTTTCGAAGTTGCCGTTCTGCGTGGTTGCCGAAGCAACCAGCTGGCCCTTGCCGTTGTCGCTTACCGTAATTTGGATAGTAGCTTTGTTGGTGCTGTAGTGAATACCCGGCAAGCTGCCAGCAGTTTCAGTTACCTCGTAGGTGAACGTACACGTATGACCAGGAGCATCCTTCACCATGTCGGACGTAAAGGTTATCTGGCCGAAGCTGAACGGCACTGCTTCGCCGTCCTTCGAAGTGGACGAGTTCAGCGTTACGGAAGACACTACATTGCCATCACGCATCGGCATCGGCGCGTCGTCGTCCAAGGCCTTAATGGTGAAATCGAAGGAATCGTTTTCAATCCAATCGCGGCCCTGCAGGATCTTGTTCAGTTCTGCATTTGCGGTGTCGAACGAAACATCCTGGGCACGATACTTGTTCACGAAGGCAACCACATTGCCAACCTGACCGTCAACCTTGGTGGTTGCCGTCAGCTGGCCGTTGCCGTCATCAGCAACATCGATGGTCACAACATGGTTTGCCCCGTCGTAGTACAAGCCCGTAGCCCCAACGTACCAAAGCCCTGTTGCCTGGTCCTGAACTGCTCCACTAGGAATTACTTCCTTAACCGTGAACTCAAAGTGCTTGCCGTTGTCTGCCTGGGTGAACGTATGCCCCGAAAGCTTCGTCATTACATCGGCAATGCCATCGGCACGGTTGTTTTCGTTGGTGAACTGCTTGTCTGCATCGGCGAGCAATGCAGTAGAGGCACCGTCGCTGCCCTCGATGGTGAAGCCGAATTCACCGGCAGCCATGTTTCTACCCTGCAAGGTCTTTTCAACCTGGATACCGTTATAGGTGCTGCTCGTTGCGTACTTGTTGGCAAACGCCGCCGCACCATTCGGATAGGTTACCTCAGCCTTGAGCGTACCGGTATGGCCGTCGGTCACCGTCACCTTCACCGTTTTGGTGCTGCGATCGAACTGCATGCCGTTTCCGTCGGTAGCAGGAACCGCCACACCGTTCCACTTCGTCTCGTTCACGTTGAAGGTGTATTCGCCCGGCTTTTTGAAGGTGATATCAGCAAACTGGAAGCCCTTCACTTCATCGGCCTTGGCACCCGATACGGTAGCCGCACCGGGCAGCGTCACAGCGCCCGCCGTTACCGCACTCTGCGTAGCATCGTCTGCGGCGGAAAGTTCGAATCCAAAGGTTTCGTTAGCTGCCATATCGCGGCCAGCCAAGGTCTTGGAGCCTTCAATTGCTGCCGTTGCAGGCTTGGGGTCATAGCTGTTTGCGAATTGGAAGGAAGCCCCCTGAACGGGAACGCCATCTTTCAGGTACTGAGCACTCAGCACCAGCACGTTATCGACGTCCTTAAGGGTTACCTCGACGGTCCAGATTGTCGGGTCGTACGTAACGCCTGCAGGGTCGAAGCTTCCATCAGCCAAAACATCCTTTACGGCACGCCACTTGTCGCCAACCTTAACTACTTCAACGATCTTGTATTCGAATTTTGCCTCGTGTGTAATGGGGTCCAAATCGCTGAATTGGTACTTGGCCTGCGGGAACGCGATGCTACCACTCGATTCGACCGCGGTCAGAGACCCGTACCAAGTATCCTCGCCCAAGGCGTACACGATAGGCTCTGCGCCCTCGTCCTTAGGCAAAGGGGCTTTTTCGTTGGTCGTGCACACCATCACATGGAACATCTCGTTCTCAAGAGGACGGGCTCCCGTGCTATCTGAGTACTCCTTTTCGCCACTGGGAGTCCACATCTCTTCGGTGGCATTGTAAACATTGCAGAACGTTGCCGCGTTCGTCTCTTCTTGGCCATCCAGCTTCGCGCCGCCGTCGTCGTACCTCTTCGTCATTTTGGACGTTGCCTTCAGCGCGCCATCGTGATTCTCGTCGGCCACCGTCACATCAACCTGATACAACGCCTGCGATGCGCTCACACCAGGACTGATGAAGCTCACTTCCTCGCTTTCGTAGATCCGGTAAGAATAGGTGCCCGGCTTGGTGTAGGTGATATCGCCGAAGTTAAACGGAACTTTAGTACCATCCGGCGTTCCTTCAGGCTGGGTTACTTCCACACGCGCCATGCCCTGGCTTGCGCCTTCAGGCATAGGAACGTCAACAGAACCCTCGGCGGGCTTCAGGACAAACGTGAACTTGTCGGCGCTCTTCCAAGCACGCCCAGTGAGAATCTTCTCACCCGCAAGGCCCTGCTGGCCTTCAAGCGTGCCCGATGCGCTATAGCTATTCACTACCTTCGCATTTGCTGTCTGACCAGCAACGATTACGCCCTCAAGGCCTGTCTCCTCCTGGGCGAATCCAGCACGATCAGCCTCAGAAACTTCATAGTTCCAACCGTCATCAAGACCGTATACGTACAGCGTTTCGCCAGCCTTCAAGCTGTGCTTTGCCTCACCCGCATCGTTGAACTGCAAGGTAAACGCATCACCCTGCTGCTCGCCGCTTTCATTCTTAACCACAGCGCTGAAGCTCTTGGTTGCGGCATCGGTCATTTTTATAGTGAACTCAAACGAGTCGTTGCCGAAATCGTTCAGCGTGTACCCTTCGGGTACCTGCAGCTGCTTGGTCACTGCAAGCGTACCGGGGAGGTCGACGGTCAGCTTGCCGTTGTTACCCAAGTAGGCCCCAACCTGACCTGCGCCAACCCACTTCGGGTTCAGCACGTCATTGGCGGTTTCCGTGATGTTGTTGTCTTTCGCTTTGTACAGGTTGTTAAGGTAGGTCAGTCGAGCGGTACCGGCCTTGAAGAAGGCGCCCTGGCTGTTCACCTCGATGGAGCCCTCGATGGCCTCGGCATCAGCGCCGCTGAAGCTTACGACCTTTTCCTTCTCCTCAACGGCACCGCTACCCGCATTCGTCATTTCGTAGTACGAGTACTTGTACCAATAGGTATTACCCGCAACCACCTGGTGGGCACGCTGAGTGCACGCTTCGTTGGTGTAGATAGGCGTGTCGCTGGTGAAGTAATAGTAGATGTTGTCGCTTGATGGCTCGAAGTTTGCAATGGTGTTACCCAGGTCGCCCTCTTCCCAGTCGTTGCTATAGAACAAAGCCTTGCCGTCCTGGGAGTTCGCCTGCAGGTACTCCGACATGGCGGCATCGGGGTTTGCCAGCAGGCTTTCCACCCCAGGCTTCAGGCTCGACGTGTACACAACATTGATCGGCTTGGTGTCCGAAACCGTCATGGTCATAGCGTCTTGGTTCACGTTGTAGCTGCGCAGGGGGATCAGCGCTGCCGGCACCTTCACCTGAATTGTGTCGCCGGTGGCAAGGTCGTCAGCGTCAGACTTGGTTACCGTGATCACCACGTTGCCCAAGCTTACGTCCTTGCCGTCCATGCTTACCGTGCCGTTGAAGGTGTAGGTATCCACATTACCTGCAGTGGTTTTCGTGGGATTTTCGAAAGTCTGCCCGTTGAGTGCGATGGCCTTGAAGCTATCAACCTGCATATAGGCACCCAACGCATCATCGATGGTAATGTAGCCGCTCTGATGTTCGGCGCCTTCAGTGGCCTTTGTCGGGTAGCCGGACCCGGTAACTATCTCGGAAGAAATGTCATCGAATACCTTATTCAGCTCATCAGCGTTCGAGGCGGACTTGTAGAAGTCAGAGCCTTCGGCACGTGTACCCAGGTCCCAATTCCACCAGCTTCCCCAACCGCTGCTATAAGAAGCATTGGGGTAGTTGCTGGAAACCGCATGCATGAATTTGTTTTCGTTGCTTGCGCCCGAGGCAGTCGGATCGGCAGAGGGGTTTGCACCGCTGAAGATGCCGACGGTGTACACGGTGGCGCCCTCATCCTTCATGGCTTTCGCCGCAGATACCGCGCTGCCGGCAACATCCGACTCGAATCCGTTATGAGCGGTAGGTGAACCGTCGGTAAAGAAGATCACGATCTTCTTGGCGTCTTCGCGGTTGGAAGTTTGGCTCTGGGCAAGCTGCAGGCCATAATCGGCGCGCGTGGAGCCAGCAGGGCTGATGGAGTTAATGACGCTCGTGAATGCGGCAGCATCCGCGCAAGGGGACATTACCTTCATAACCTGGCTGTAGTTGTATTGGTATCCACCTTCGCGGTACGTGCTGTTGCCTACGGCAGCAGTTTTTTTGCCCGCAAACTTCACGATGGAAACCTGATGCTGCTTTGATGAATCGGAGATGCCCTGGTTCTGCTCGGCAATCTTGTTCACAAAGTTATTTGCCGCGCTCTTCAAGGCGTCGATGCGCTTCGTGCCGCCACTCATAGGATCATCCATCGAGCCGGAAGCATCCAGCACCAGTACGATGTCGAGCGGCGTGGTGGAAGTTGATTTCGCGTTCGAAGTGGACGAGAGCGCCGAAAGCGCCGTTACGAACGCTGAATTCCCGCGCTCGACGACGCTTCCGCTGCTTGTGGTAATTGTGTCGGTTGATACGGTTTTGTCCGTCCATATTCGGCCGATGTTTGCGGTGTTGGGCGTTTCGCTGCCAACAATCGCTTCCCAATCGCCCATAGAAGACGGATCTACCACGGAGGCCGCGCCCCTTATGGAACGGTTGCCGCCCTCATCGTCCGCAAAGGCGAAGCTGCCGCCCAAGCATATAAGAGCAAGCGCTAAGGCCATTGCCAGTAATGGTCGTATTCGCTTCATCGTTAATCCCCAATCTTGCTTTCGTTTGCTAGCGAATGCTTCTCCCGATGCTGCCGAGTTTTTCAACACCAGGGGATATCTGCGTACCGTCCCACCCACTTTTGCCGTGCGAAGAAGGGCATTTCAACTGAATCGTCGCAGATATCGGGCGTGTTCGTAACGGTCGTATATACGAACCCCCCCCTCTCTTTATAGCAAGGAAAATGGTGTGTGCACCAAAGAAATTGGGTTACGTGCCATATTTTTTGGATTAAAGACCAATTCACAGCAGAAATGGGAAAATAGGGACAGGTACCAGATTCCCGCTAAAAAGGGCTGCCGGAAATCCGACAGCCCTTAAGCATTCATCGTTGACAGAAGTCCAAAACCAAAAGCGGGAATCTGGTACCTGCCCCTATTTTCCCACCCGCTTGTCCAGGAAGCTTTGCGTAAGGTAGCCCGCAATGAAAACGGAGCATACGGTTGGCACCACGAAGAAGAGATACGGGATATAGCAAACAGCGGTAAGGATAAGCGTCCCTATCACGCCCGCACCCAAGGGAGCCATTCCCTCAAACAGGCGGCGCCCGAGCACGTAGCCGGCAAACGGGATGGAAAACATCCACAACACCGCAATGAAGATGAATATCAGCGCAGAGATGGGAGCCGTAACAAGTGGGAATAGCAGGAAGAGGCCCAACAGGGGCAGCACGAAGAACTCCGCGAAACCCAACATGAACATGCGCGGAAGCTTCGTTTCGGTAAGCTTGACGGCACCTTCCATCGCACCCTTGACCAGGAAGAAGAACAGCAACACCAGCAAGGCATGGGCCATGCACGAAAACAGCAGCGGCCCAATCACCGAAAACGAGTTCGGCTCCGATTCTTCAGAAACGGTAGAAACCAGAGCATCGTCAACATAGCTTACGTTAGGGACGTTGGCGCCTTCCTCAATGGTAACCTGCGCGTTATTCGGCACCCGCAGCGTGCCGCCCACCGTAGCGCCTCGCGAAATGTTAACCGTGCTTGCAGAAATGTTCACGTCACCTGCATAGGAGCCAGCCAAGTTCACTGTGCCCGCAGCAAAAGCCGCGCCCTGATAGGTTCCCGATACACTCACGTTCGAACCAGCAGCATACACGCCACCTGCGGAAACGTCGGATGCAATAGAGACATTCTGCCCAGCAACGGTGATGTTGTTCCCGACCGTCGTCGAAGAAACGTTGACGGTCTGGCCTGCCGCACGCAAGCTACCGTGAATAGTAGAAGAAGCCACGTTCAACGTGCTGCCAGCCAGCAAAGCGCTGCCGCCGGTTCCGCCACCCACCTCAAGGCCCCGGGCGTTCAGCGTGTCTCCCGCCCAGTACAGGTCGCACCCAACGGTCAGGTTCAGCGCATCGCGTTCCGTAAGGAAAGCATTGCCCGTATAGGCGTCGACATAACTCGTGCTTTCCGCCGTTCCCTTGTCGAACGCCGAATTGGCCGCAAATGCCACGGCGGGCATGCAGAGCACCAAGGCAAGCGCGGCAATGACAACCAGCAGCTTTTTTCGCATGGCAAAAACCTTATCCTTCGGTGGTAACCGTTACTTCGTCGATTGCGATGGACTTCAGGTATTCCTTGTCCAAGATGCAACCGAGGCCGACGGGGTTCTTAGGCGCGTTCAGCACCAATTCGCCGTGCTCAAGCTCCAGCGGAGGAAGAGCAGTATCGTGAGCGAAATACGCCGAATAATCCGAAACATCGGGTGGCAAATCCATGCCCGGCAAGGTCGCGAACGCCGCATGCATGCGCTTCGAAACGCCCGTATCGAACATGCCGCCCATCCAAACCGTTTTGCCAAGGCTGCGCATCCAGTGATAGAAGTCGAGCGTGGGCTGAATGCCGCCGAACTTCGCAATCTTCAAGGCATAGCAACGAAGGTTGTCCAATCCCATGGCCGCTTCCATGTCGCTTGCGGTTACGACCGACTCATCCAGGCACACCATGGTTTTCAGTTCGTCCTGCAGCAACGAAAGGCGCACGAATAGGTTGCGTTCGCCGCTGTTGGGAACGTAGTTCGGGTTGTAAGGCTCCTCGATGCATGCGGGGTTCAACGCGTCGAGCTTGTACAGCACGTTCAGATACGATTCGTCGAACGACTGGTTGGCGTCGAGCATCAGCGTCAAGTCGGGATGGTCGGCGCGTACCGCAGCAACGCATTCGAGCGCGGTTTCCGGCTCGATCTTCATCTTTACGCGGGTGTACCCCTGAGCCACCAGGCTGTCTACCGCCGCGCGCACTTCTTCAACGGGAGCGATACCCACCACGGCACCGCCCAGAATCTTCTCGGCGTTCGAGCCGCCGATCATCTTCGAAAGCGGCTGACCGATGATCTTGCCGTACAGGTCCCAGATGGCAGGCTCCACCGCGGCTTTCGCCATGGGATATTTCGCCAAACCGGGGAACGTGGCAAGCGAAGCGGAAACCTCGCTGGGATGCAGGTAGCGCTCACCCAGCACCACAGGGGCAATGGAATCACGTACCACGGCGTAATCTTCCCCGATGGTTTCGGGCAAATACCAATTGGTAGCAAACGAAACGCACTCGGAAATACCCGTGCGCCCAGCCCAGTCTTCCACTTCCACGAAGAACGATTCGCGGAAATCGACGTTGCCTTTGGCCGTCTTCACGGGATGAGAGAAGGGCTGCTTCACGCGATACAGGGTAAGCGACTTGATGTCGATGCGCTTGTCATAGCGCTGCTTCAGCGCACGTCGATCCACCTTGCCGGCAATGGTGCGCGGAAATTCATCCATCACCAAAATATGCTTGGGGTGATGAAGCTTCGACATGCAGCCATTCAGGTAATCGTGCACCATATGGGCGTATTCCTGCGGGCATGTTGCCGGACGTATGCAGCTCTGAGCAGGGTCGATGCCAAACTCTTCTTGGTCGCGGGCAATGGCTTCGGCGGAATAGTCGGCCTCAATGAACGCCACGGGGCGATACCCCCAGGTTTCGTCGGCGGTGCCGAACACGTAGGCGTCCTTCACGCCAGGAATGCCCAGCAGAACATCTTGAACTTCAGCCGGGTAGATGTTTTCGCCGCCCGAAATAATGAGGTCTTCGGTGCGCGCGTACACACGCAGAAGACCGTTACGGTCGATAGAGGCCCTGTCGCCGGTAACGAAATAGCCATCGGCGCTCATGGCCTTGCGGGCATTCAGGTAGCCCTCGAAGATGCCGGGGCCCGCAACGTGCAGCTGGCCAATGCCGTCAGCATCGGGGCTTACGACGCGAGCATCATAGCCAGGCAGAAGTTCCAGCCCGCCGTCGAAACCGCGGGTTACTGGAGCCGCGGCAATGAAGCTGGAAGTTTCCGTCATGCCGTAGCTGGAGTACAAGTTTGCCCTTGCGCGCAAAGCCATGCGCAGCGTCTTTTCATTCAGCGCCGCACCGCCCAAAAGGATGCAAGCATACTGGCCGATAACCCTGTCGCGATCGTTTTCCAGCAAATCGGCCAGGATTTTATCCACCACGGAAATGTGCGTAACGCGGAAGCTCAGCACGTCATTCAGCACACGCACGGGATTGTAGCGCTCGTACACGATGAACGAGCCACCGCTCAGAAGCGAACGCACCATGATCTGGAAGCCGCCAATGTGGCACATGGGCAGCACCATCTGCCACACACCGCGGCTTTCCAACGCCAAGACGCGGTTTGCTGCGGTGGCGGCACCGGTGATGCAATCCCACGGCAAAAGCGTGGCCTTCGGGGTTCCCGAAGAACCCGATGTGAACATGACAATGCCCGCCTCTTGGCCATCCCATGCCTGCTCGCATTCGCGGGCGAACGCCTCGAACTGCGTGGCATGCGGTACAGAGCCTTCCGGCAAAGCAGCGAAATCGGCAAGGCCGTAGCCTGTCGCGTCGATCATCAGGCGCTCAACCGCAGACTGCTCCAATACGTCGATACCGGCTTCGCCCGTGGCGTTTTCCAACTCCACGATGCGCAGCTTGCGCTCTTCGTAGGAAAGACGCGGATTCAGCAGCGCCAACGTGAAGCCGCCGTACGCCGCCGCCAAAGAAAGAATCACGATCTCGGCGCCGTTGTACAGATTGCACGCAAGCGTGGTGCCGCGACCATAGCCGTGCTTGGCAAGCTGCTGAGCCAGAGCCGCAGCAGCAAAGCGAGCGCGGCGATAGCTAAACGTTACCGAGCGCGCATCCTTCTGCACGCAGAAAAACATCTGACCGGCCTTGCGGTAGGCCATTTCCGCCAATTGGGCAATCATTGCCGTCACATCCTTTATCAGGGAATTTCAGATCAGGGGAATTTCGGGAACTTGTCGAAGTCGGGCTTGCGCTTTTCCTTGAAGGCGTCGCGGCCTTCTTTCGCTTCGTCAGACGTGTAGTACAGAAGCGTGGCGTCGCCTGCAAGCTGCTGCAAGCCGGCATAGCCGTCGGTGGCAGCGTTGAACGATGCCTTCAGGAAACGCAGGGCCGTAGGCGAAAGCTGGAGCATTTCCTTAGCCCAGGAAACGCACTCGGCTTCCAACTCGTCGAAAGGAACAACCTTGTTTACCAGGCCCATATCCAGAGCCTCTGCTGCCGTGTACAGGCGGCAAAGGTACCAAATCTCGCGAGCCTTCTTCTGGCCGACGATAGCAGCCAAATACGATGCACCGTAGCCACCGTCGAAGCTGCCAACGCGCGGGCCGGTCTGACCGAACTTGGCGGTTTCCGCCGCAATGGAAAGGTCGCACAGGATATGAAGAACATGGCCGCCGCCAACTGCGTAGCCGTTCACCATAGCAATAACGGGCTTAGGCACTACGCGGATAAGACGCTGCAGATCAAGCACGTTCAGGCGCGGGATGTTGTCCTCGCCCACATAGCCGCCGTTGCCGCGTACCTTCTGGTCGCCGCCGGAGCAGAATGCCTGGTCTTCGTCCTTGCCGTCGTGGTTGGCGCCGGTAAGGATGATAACGCCCACTTCCTGGTCGTCGCGCGCAAGGGAAAACGCATCGAACAACTCGACATTCGTCTTCGGCGTGAAAGCGTTGCGGCGCTCGGGGCGATTGATGGTGATCTTGGCGATGCCATCGTACTTTTCGTAGATGATCTCGTCGTAATCTTTAACTTTTTCCCAAGGGAAATCGCTCATGGATATCCTTCCTATTGTTGATGCCCGGAACCTTCTGGGGCTGCACCCCTGAGTTCTATACCGGACAAGAATTCCTGCACTACTGTACCGTAAAGAACGGGCGCCTCTAAGTGTACGTTGTGCCCCGTTCCAAACGAGGTCACGTCGATGCCGTCGTGTTCCAGCTGGTGCGCTACCGCCTCGCTGCCGCAGTCGTCGTAACCCCACAAGTATTTGACGGGCACCCAGGTGCTTGCCGTCACGGCGAACGCCTGAGAAGCATCGGGCATTGCGTGCTTTCCTGCGCCTTCCAGGCACAGCGCCATAGATTCGGCATCGTTGGCCAAACGCTCGGGGCGAAGCTCTTCATCGAGCCCCATTTCACGCTGCGATTCGAAGAGCGGCAGCGCCTCCCAGTACTCAACGAACTCTTCGATGCCGTTGCTGCGTAAGCGTTGAGCCCAGCCGATGTTGCGCTCTTCTGCGGCGGCACGCTGCTCGTTGCCCTCGGGCCCAAAATTGCAGCTTTCCAGAATCAGCGAATACAGCAGATCTTTTTCAGAGGAGGCCAACCCCAGGGCCATGCGCCCGCCCATGGAATAGCCTATAACGTGGGCGCGGCGCTTGGCGCCTTCATGCCCCACACACGCAACCTGCTCCAAGAATGATTCCACCATACGCACCATGGCATCGTAGCGATAAAGCTCGATATTGCTCGGCTTGCTGCTTCTGCCATGCCCCAGGAAATCAAGCGCGTATGCGCAATGATTACCTGAAAGGGCGGCGGCAATGATACTCCAGCTTAAACCCGTCTGCATAAAGCCATGAAGCAAAACAACGGGGGTGTTTTCGGCCTTGCCCCACTGATAAACGTGGATCTTCTGGCCTTCCCAGTCGAAGTCGAATTCGCGCGTAGGCGGCACCGTTTGTTCCTGAGCAGTTTTACCGAGCATGTTCCATGCCGACGCCAAGGGCTCAACTTCAGGTGCATCGTGATGGTTACCGCACGCGCAGGCTTCGCCGTGATGATGTTCGTGAGAGCCGCAGCCGGCATCCCCCTCATGATGACCGCAGCCACAAGTGTGATTGTGCATCGGTTGCTCCCCTCAAGCACGTGCGCACATGCGCATTACCAATACTGATCGTAGCGTTCCCGTACTCCCGCCAAGGGCAAAGGAACCTCTATTAAGGATATACCCTGTTCACCTAGGAATCCGCTAAATGCCTGTTTGAATTCTGCCACCGTATGCGCCGTGGCCGTGGGTACCCCAAAGGCGCCGGCCGCAGCGGCAAAATCAACCTTCTGAGGTGTTAGGAACAGCCTCTCGAAGTACGATTCGTCGGATTTTTGCGGCAGCATATCGAAGATGGCACCGCCGTTGTTGTTCAGGAGCACGATAACGATGCTGGGCCTTGGCGAGCCTTGGCGTTCGCGCAAAAGCATTTCCCCCTGCAGCGCCAGTGAATTCAGGTCGTGCAGCAGGGTTAAATCGCCCGTAACCATAACGGTTTGCTTGAAGCTTTGCGCTGCGCCCAATGCCGTGGAAACGGTTCCGTCGATGCCGTTAAGGCCGCGGTTTGCCAGCACGGTAAGATGCTTCGCCTGACTTACATAGAAGGCATCGAGTGCACGGACCGACATGCTATTTGCCGTGAACAGCAAGCTTTCTGCGGGAATTTCCTCCAGCACCGCACGCAGGTAGGAACCTTCGAACTGGCTATCGGCAGCGAAATCGGTTGCCAATATGCGCTCGGTTCGGGCGCGGTCGATAAGCCCCCACTCGTGAACATTCTGCGGCAAGGGGGCATAGGCCATAGATTCTTCCGGGTTGGGAACAGTCCCCTCTTCAAGCAAAGCCACCACGAAATCGAGCGGGTTTGCCGACACGAACGTGGTGGTCTGCGAATTGAAGTCGCGTGTGGCAAGCGGATCAACCACGATCTGCGCAGCCTGGCAAGCTTCGATTGCCTGCGTTGCGCGCTTCGACACCGGATAGCGTCCGAAGCGAACCACCGCGTCGAAGGCGGGCATTTCATCCGACCCCATAATGCGGTCATATCCGCAGATAACGGCGGGGTGACCGTACGTGCGCAAATGAGAGAGCGGATCGGCAAGCAAAGGCGCATCGAAGCGCTCAGCGAAAGCAAGGAGAGCTTGCGCCTCCCTGTCCCTTCGCGTGCTGTCGGCAACCGCTTCGGCAGAAAACGTTCCTTCGCCAGCAAGAACCACCACGGTATGGGAATCAAGGAAATCCACCAGGGAAGCCGTATCGCGGGAAGAAAGCTCGTGTTCCGTGCGCACCAAAGCAGGAAGATCGTCGGCAGCGGCAACGCGACCCGCATCAAACAGGTCGGGCATAGCAGTGTCGGGCACCAGCGGTTCATCGAATGGGAAGTTCACGTGCACGGGAGCCGAGGCGTGAGTCCCTGGAGCTGCGGCAATAACCGTTTCACGTGCAACCTGGCGCACGTGGGCAACGTACTTAGGAGCGTCGTTCGGCTCGGGCATGGCGAAGAAGCGGCGCACATGGTCGGAGAACGCCTTATTCTGATCGCACGTTTGCGGAGCGCCAAGCCCCTGCAAACGCGCCGGCCTATCGCCCGAAAGCACAATAAGGGGCACGCGGGAAATCTCCGCTTCCATCACCGCAGGATAATAATTGGCCAACGCCGTACCCGAGGTGCAGATAACGCACACAGCACGCCCCGTTGCCTTAGCAATGCCCAAAGCAAAGAAGGCGGCGCCGCGCTCGTCGATATCCAAGTACAAGTTGAACGCCGAACCGAATCGGGCATGCGCCTCGTGGGCAACCATCGAAAGCGGAGTGGAACGCGAACCGGGGCTTACCACCACATCACGCACGCCCGCGCGCATCAGCTCATCGAAGAATGCACCCACATAAGTGCCCAACGCACGCTTCTTCTGCGCGATGGCAAGCTCAGGCGCATCGGGCGCCTGAGCTTCTTCGCCAACCAGCAAATCCGCTCCCTTTTCGGCCATAGCCTATTCGTTCCCTTCGTCCCCAGGTGCCTCAAACGCACTCAAGATAGTTTTCAGCTTCAGATCGATCTCGTTGAATTCTGCAGCAGCATCGCTGCCTTCCACAATGCCGCACCCGGCGTAAAGCCAACCGCGCTCGCCGTCGAATACGCCCGATCGGATGGCAACGGAAAACTCCCCATCGCCATCGGCATTCACATAGCCCACTGCACCACCGAAAAAGCCGCGGTTGTAGCCCTCGGCTTCACGCAGCGTCATCAGCGCTTCGCCCACCGGAGTGCCGGAAAGCGCTGGGGTGGGATGCAGTTGGCTGGCAAGGCCCATAAGCGTGGTGCCCTCCATAACCTGTGCCGCTGCGGGCGTATGCAGGTGCTGCACATGCTTCAGCACTTTGATCTGCGGTGTTGCAGGAATATCAACGTTATAGCAATTGCGCGCAAACACTTCGCGCATGAATTTCACCACGTACTCATGCTCGCGACGGTTCTTTTCGCTGCCAAGCAGTTCTTCGGCCAAGGCCTCCTGCTCTTCTGACGTTTCGCCGTGCGGGCACGTACCAGCAAGGCACATGCTTTCCACGTGCGTCCCCTTCTTGCGCAGCAGCAGCTCGGGCGTGCAGCCGCAGAAGAACACATCGCCGTAACGATACAGGAACACCGTGCCACGGGCGCTGCCGTCGATCAGGTTAACCAGCACGTCCTTCGACGAAAACGGCTGGTCGGCCGTAAGCTCGATACGACGCGAAGGCACGAGTTTTTCAATCTTTCCCGACGCAATACGGCCAAGTCCCATATCCATGATGCGTTGCCACTCGCTAAAGGAATCGCGCTGCAACGAATATGCCATGGTGCGATGGGCGCGGGGCTTTGCCTCCTCGGCATGGCGCACGAAGCGATCGACCCTGCCTTGATATACGGGCCCCAAGCTGTTCACCTGCAAGAACGACCCCTGCTTGTTTTGGATAAGCACCAATTCGGGCAGCATCAGACGCAGGCGCGGGAAGGCCGTCATCATATCGTCGGCCGGCTTGGGGTTTTCGGCGTCAAAGCGGTTGAACGAAAAGAACACCGGCGCAAACCCTGCGTCCTGGCTTACCACGTCAGCTTCGCCCAGCGTTGCCAAAGCGATGCAGCGGCCCAAGCCCAAATAGCGTATGGGGCGTTCCTTGTCGTAGTACACAAATTGATCGGTGAAGCCCTTCTGCAGCACGCAGAAGGCGTCGACGATATCGGTGTTCAGCGCCACCGTGCGCGAATAGAGCTTAGTCATGGGACGCTTCACCTACATGCAACATCTTGGCCTGATCCCACAGCTGCTGCATTTCATCCATATCCAGCTCTTCGATGCGCTTGCCCTGCCCCCATGCAGCGCCCTCCATAAAGGCCCAACGCTCACGGAACTTGCGGCACGTGGCGCGCAGGGCCGTTTCAGCATCGATGCCTTCTTTGCGCGCCACGTTCACCAGGGAAAACAGCACATCGCCAAACTCGAGTTCCTTCGCCTGGGCATCATCGGAGCGGCATGCTTGTTTGAATTCGGCGATCTCTTCTTCCACCTTTGCCCACACGTCTTCGACGGTGTCCCACTCGAACCCGGCGGCAACCGCCTTGCGGGAAATCTTGTAGGCCTGGAGCAGCGCTGGGAAGCTAACGGGCACACTGTCCAGCAACCCCTCGGGCTCTTCAGCCTGGGCATCGACAGCGCTCTTTTCGGCGAGCTTCACGTTGTCCCAAATGGAAAGCACGTCTTCGGCAGAACCCGCAGCAGCTTCGCCGAACACATGCGGGTGGCGACGAATCATCTTCGCGTTCACATCGCGGCATACGTCGGCAACGGTAAATTCGCCTGCGTCGGCGGCAATCTGGCTTTGGAGAACCACCTGCAAAAGAACATCGCCCAGCTCTTCACGAAGATGCGCCGCGTCGTGCTGCTCAATGGCATCGACAGCCTCGTACGCCTCTTCGATCATGTTGCGGGCGATGGATTCATGGGTTTGCTCGCGATCCCACGGGCAGCCGTTCGGAGCGCGCAGAGCAGCTATGGTGTCAACGAAAGCAGCGAACGTTTCACCTGCCGATGGCGCACACGAGGTGCCTTGCTGCGTTTCCCCTGCGCTCGTCTGACAGTTTTCGCTCACTGAGCTTCGCCTCCTGTTTAGATTTTGTACATGAACTGGAATACGTCTTCGCGCTGAACAATTACCTGAACGCCCAGCTCTTCACCTTCCTTGGTGAGTGCTTCCTGAACCTCGTTAAAGCCAGCGGTGTCGGTATCAAGGCGAACCAGCATGGTCATGCTGAAGATGCTATCTAGAATGGTCTGGTTGATGTCGTCGATGCTTGCGCCCTTTTCTGCCAGGACGCCCGAAATGCCAGCTACGATACCGGCGCGGTCTTTACCCAAAACCGAGATAACACAACGCATGAAAGATTCCTTTCGCTTTGCTTCCGCTCCTTGCGAAAGCTTCGGCCTACCTGCGGGAACTTAGCGTCCCATCAAAAGCGACAGCGCCTCTGCGCGCGTCGCAGCATCTTCCTTGAATATACCACGCATGGCATTGGTGACCGTTTTCGCACCGGGCTTCTTAACGCCGCGCATGCTCATGCACAGATGCTCCGCTTCCATAACCACGGCAACGCCGCGGGGGTTCAGCTGCTCTACCAAAGTATCGGCAACCTGCGAGGTAAGGCGCTCCTGTACCTGAGGACGGCGGGCATACACCTCAACCAGGCGAGCCAGCTTGGAAATACCACAGATCTTGCCCGATTCGGAAGGCAGATATGCGATATGGGCCTTGCCGAAGAACGGTACCAGGTGGTGCTCGCACATGGAGAAGAACGGGATGTCGTGAACGATCACCATTTCATCGTGGTGTTCGTCGAAAAGCGTTTCAAAATGAACGGCTGGGTCTTGATGCAGACCAGCAAAGCATTCTTCGTACATACGGGCCACGCGAGACGGGGTTTCAAGCAGCCCCTCGCGGTTCGGGTCTTCGCCAACGCCCTCCAAAATCAGGCGCACGCCCTGCTCGATCTTTGCCAAATCCATATCGTTACTTGCCATCATTGCCTTCCAGCCAATAGAAAATGTATCGAACCATTGTAGCGCGTCTACCCATTCCTGCGCTACAGCGAAGAGCCATACCCCACATTGGCACGAGCATGGCAGCACCGCCCGAAGACGAAGCCTGGGCGGGGCAAAGCCGCCGCAACGGGCCGGACTGTCGCAACGGGCTGAATCTACAGGTCCAATTCCACTGAAACGGGGCAATGGTCGGAGCCCATGATCTCGGAATAAATGTTTGCCATCTGCACCTTTTCACGCAGCGCTTCGCTCACCAGGAAATAGTCGATACGCCATCCTGCGTTGTTGGCGCGGGCATGGAAGCGGTAGCTCCACCAGGAATAAGCGCCTTCGGTTGCGGGATTTAAGTAGCGGAACGTGTCGATGAAGCCCGCATCTAAAAGACAGGTGAATTTGGCACGCTCTTCATCGGAAAAGCCAGGATTGCCGCGATTGGAGCGCGGGTTCTTCAGGTCGATCTCCTGATGAGCAACGTTGAAGTCGCCACACATCACCACAGGCTTTGCGTTTCCCGTCTGGCCATTGGGAAGTACGCCTTCCTCCAAGCCTTTGCAGATATCACGGAACCTATCGTCCCAGGCCATGCGGTGGTCAAGGCGCGCAAGTTCACTTTGAGCATTAGGCGTGTAAACATTTACGAACCAGTACTGTTCGAATTCGCAGATCACCACGCGGCCCTCAGTGTCCAGCTCTGGCACGCCTACCTCGTGAATTACCTGCAACGGCTCTTCCTTGCAGAACACCGCTGTACCGGAATAGCCTTTGCGCTCGGCATAGCTCCAACACTGGTGGTACCCAGGAAGATCCATCTCTATCTGGCCTTCTTGCAGCTTCGTTTCCTGGAGCGCGAACACATCGGCATCAAGTTCGTCGAAGGCGTCCATGAACCCCTTCTTCATAACAGCGCGCAAACCGTTAACATTCCAGGAGACCAATCGCATAAAAGCACCTTTCAATCAAAGTGGCAAAAGAGGTTAACCCCCTTTTGCCACTCCTAGCGAATCTGAATAGGAAAAGGGGCTAAACCCCTTTTCCGTCAAAGCTATTTCTTCTTCTTGCTTGCCTTCTTCTGAGCTTGGCGCACAGCCTTGTCATAGCCCTGCTCACGCAGAGGACGCAGCTGATTGGTGTCGATGCGCATGCCCATGAAGAAGAAGAACCAAGAAGCAATCATCAGGCCAATCGAAATGAACGGCTGCTGAGGAATAAGCAGCGAAAGCACGATGGCAATAATCATGCCCACGAAACCAACGCCCGAATAAACCATACGCTTTCGGTTCAAGCGCTTGAACTCTGCCGTGTCGGGAACGAAGCGGTTAACTTCCTTGTTACGCTCACGACGAGCCTCGCGGTCGGCGCGCTTAACCTGCTTGTTATGCTTTTCGATTTCCTTCTGCTCTTCCTTGGAAAGCGAAGGAGCTTCTTCCGCCTTACGAGCGGACTGGGCCGCCTGGGTCTTCTTAGGAGCTTTCGCGGGAGCCGGCTCCTGCTTCTTGGAGCCGCCGAACAACCCCTTCTTCTCAGGCTTTGCCGATGTGGTACGCACCGAAGACGCAGCCTTCGAAACCGGCTTGGCGGAAGCTGCACTCTTGCGGGTAGTGCCACGCTTCTGGTCGCTGGTGTATCGCTCGTTCATGGGGTTTCGCTGAGACATCCCTTGATTCTCCTTATTGTGTTTTCGTCGGGGCCTACTGGGCTACAAACGTCTTGCCCGTGATTTTCTCGTAAGCCTGAATGTACTTTTCGCTGGTCTTCTTGATGATATCTTCGGGCAGACGCGGCGGATTGCCGGTGCGGTCCCAGTTGGCGTTGAGCCAATTGCGCACGAACTGCTTGTCGAAGCTGGGCTGCTCTTCGCCAACCTTATAGGTGTCGGCTGCCCAGAAACGGGAAGAGTCGGGGGTCAGAACCTCGTCGCCCAGGATGATCTTGCCATCGTATACGCCGAACTCGAACTTGGTGTCGGCGATGATGATGCCACGCTCCTTGGCATGGGCCGCAGCCGTTTCGTACACCTTGATGGTAAGGTCGCGAATGGCAGCAGCGTCTTCAGCGCCAATGAGCTTTTCGCACTGCTCGAAGCTGATGTTCTCGTCATGGTCGCCGATCTCAGCCTTCGTGGAAGGGGTGAAGATGGTTTCAGGCAGCTTAGAGGAATTTACCAGGCCTTCGGGGAGCTGAATGCCACATACAGCGCCCGTCTTCTGGTAGTCCTTCAAACCGGAGCCGGTAAGGTAGCCGCGCACAATGCACTCAACGGGGAACATGTTGGCCTTCTTTACCAGCATGAAGCGGCCGGCGAGCTTGTCAGCATAAGGCTTGAACTGCTCGGGGAGGTCGGCAACGTCGGCGGAGATAAGATGGTTGTCCACCACGTCGGACAGAAGGTCGAACCAGAAGCAAGAAAGCTGCGTGAGCACCTGGCCCTTATAGGGGATTTCGTCTTCCAGAATATAGTCGAAAGCAGAAATACGATCGGATGCAACCAGCAGCAGCTTGTCGCCCAAATCGTACAGATCGCGCACCTTTCCCTGTGCATCGGGTTTGATGTCGATTACAGACATGACCGTCCTTCCGTCTGAGTTTGTTGACAGAACTCTATTATGGAACATCTTGCGCAGCAACGCATGAAAAAGAAGCAGTACTTGCGCCGATTCACAACTACTGCGATTAATGCACGGCACCGAGCGCGCAAAAACCTCCGCAAATATCTAGTATTGGAAGCGCAATCGCTAGCCAGGGCAAGCCCAACTTGGCATGGCCCCTCGTTGTTGCAGCAGTCCGCACAATCTTTTTGCCAAGACCGGCCCAAGAAAGGCAGCTGCGGTCCAAGTCCAGCAAAAAGGTGCCCACGATCCAGGGCCAAGGCCAGAAAGAAAGGCACCCGTGATTCAAAGCCAAGCCCCAGCCAACAAGAAAGGCGCCCGTGCGGGCGCCTTTCAAAGCTAGTTCGCTCTAAAGCTAATTCGTTCCGAAGCGGGGACGGTTGCCCTTCTTCTTTTCGGATTCGCTGGTGTACAAGGGCACGTAGATGGTGAAGCACGCCCCTTCGTTAGGACGTCCTTCAACGCGCACCCAACCATTGTGCTGGTCCACGATTTCCTTCACTACAGAAAGGCCAACGCCCAAGCCCCCCGTTGCGCGAGCGCGACCCGAATCGGCGCGCCAGAAACGCTGGAATACCATCTTCGCTTCTTCGGGAGTAAGGCCAATACCCGTATCGCGAACACTGATCTGCCCCATCAGCTCACCCTTGCGCGCTGTGATGGTGATGGTGCCACCTTCAGGGGTGTAGCGAACAGCATTGGAAATCAGATTCGCCGCCGCCTGGCGCAGCAAGTCGGCATCGCCGTACACGTACACGTGCGGATCGTACTCGAATTCCAGGTTCAAGCCCTCTTCGTTGATGTAGGCCTGGTGCGTTGCCACAACCGCTGACAACATTTCGGTAAGGTCGACCTTCTGACGCTCGATGGGCTTGGTGCGGCTTTCCAGGCGCGAAAGCTTCAACAGCGCATCGACCAAACGGGAAAGGCGACGCACTTCGGAATTCAACGTTTCCAGACGCTCGGCATCGGGTTCGAACACGCCATCGATCATCGCCTCAACGGTAGACTGGATGGCCATAAGCGGCGTGCGCAGCTCATGGGCAACGTCGGTTACCAGCCTGCGCTCCAGCTTGCGGTTCTGCTCCACGGAATCGGCCATGGCGTCGAACATATTGCCCAAACGGGCAATCTCGTCGGTGCCCTTCATGCCGGTACGTGCCGAATAATCGCCCTCTTTCAGCGCCTTAGCCGTATTCGTGATGCGGCGAATGGGGGCGACAAGCGCGCGGGAGAACAGCACTCCCACCACAATCGAGATAGCCATCGCGATGAACGCAGCAAAGATCATGGCCTGGTATGACTTCTCACGGAATTCGGCATCGGTCTGGGTTAACAGCGTATCGGAGCCGTGCACCCGCACGAACACGGTGCCAACCTGATTGCCGTCGACGTCGATGGCAGCCTTAGCCACATTGCCGCTCGATTCCTTCATGGCGGCCGCACCCAAAGCCTTGTCGGTTGAGTCGTCATACACGATGGCGCCATTTTCGTCGCGTACTTGCACGTTGATGGAATCGTACAGAATGCTCGCCGAAGACGCAGCGTTCAAGGCGCCGCTATACCAATCGCCACGAGAAGCCTTGTAGCCCTGGGCGATGGAATCGGCCGTGGAATCGGCAACGCGCTGCACGTTTTCGCGCGTATAGGTTTGGAAGTGCTGCTCCCATACAAAGGAAAGCACCGCAATGGAAGAAAGCACCGTGATAAGGGAAACCGCTAGCATTACCAGCACGATGCGCTTGTTGAAAGAAAGGTTCAGCCCCTTCTTCTTTGCCGACTTTCCGTCTGGCTCCTCGCTGTCCGCTTGACTCCAGGTGGCGTCGGTTGATTTTGCAGCCATCAGCAACTCCTTTCTGTGGCAGCCCCAATAAAAAAGCGCGCCCCGCCCGAAGGCAGAACGCGCTGCAGGTTCCAAGGAAACTAGTTGGCCTTCGTGGGATCCTCAAAACGGTATCCTACGCCATGCACGGTATGAAGCCACTTTGGATTGCGCGGATTGTCGCCAATCTTGGCGCGAAGGTTCTTCACGTGGGAGTCGATGGTACGCTCGTAGCCCTCGAAGTCGTAGCCCAAAACCTTTTCAACCAATTCCATGCGCGAGTACACGCGGCCAGGGTAGCGGCACAGCGTGGTAAGCAGCTTGAATTCGCTGGCGGTAAGGTCAACCTCTTCGCCGCTTACGAGGATCTTATGACCCGAAATGTCGATGGTGAGCTCGCCGAATTCCAGCACTTCGCGCTGAGGCTCAGATTCGGAATGCACACGGCGCAAAAGGGCACGCACGCGAGCAACCAATTCGCGGGGGCTGAAAGGCTTGATAAGGTAGTCGTCCGCGCCCAGTTCTAGGCCAATAATGCGGTCTTCCACTTCACCCTTAGCGGTGAGCATGATGATGGGCGTGTCAGAGTTGTCGCGGATAACGCGGCATACGCGCTCGCCGGGAACACGAGGGAGCATCAGGTCGAGCACAACCAGATCGAAGTGGTGCTTGGAAAACTCTTCCAGGGCTTCCTGGCCATCGCCCACGGCGGTTACCCAATAGTTCTCGCGTTCGAGATATGCCGCCACCGCATCGCGAATGGCTTTTTCGTCTTCCACGAGAAGGATACGACGAGTGCTTTCGTTCATTGAAGAAGTCATCAATGCCTCCTGACAGGTATCGAAAAGCCCGTACGGGCTTTATCTGCACATGCAGCGCAGCCAAAATGCGAACAAGACGGCTGCGGACTCTGGGGCCAACGGCACGATGCGCTGCTGCACATAACGCGCTAGGGGCGCCCAGGCGCCATTTGCAATTATTGTATCAATTGCCAGAACAGGAGCCATAAGCGGACACCCAAATGTCACAATACCCCTCAGCAGTACCCGCCCAACCGTGGCGCGGGAAAGCACCACATCAGGAGAATACGTGCCCACTAAACGCAGTCAAAATATTCCCGGCAAAGCCCCTCGCCCCTCCCGCAATTCGCACAACCGCAGCGCAGGGGTTCGCGGAGGCAGCACGCGCGGCGCTCATTCCGCCCGCAAAGCAGCTCCACAGGGCTTTTCCACTTCTGCGCCCAGAAGCCGCTCGGCGTTCGGGCCATCTGCGAAAACGAAGGGCAAAGGCGGATTCTCAAACGCTTCCTCCCATGGCTTCGGCCCCGCATTCAACCAAGTTGCCAGCGGTGTTTCCGCAAAGAAGTCGGGCCCCGAAGTGCTGCTTACGCGCAGGAACCTGCTTATCGGAGCGGGCGCTATCGCGGGCGTTGCCGCTTTGGGCGGCGGGCTTTCGCTTGCCACCAACGCGCTGGAGGGCAAAAAAGAAACCACTGTAGATAGCATCAGCGTTCCCGAAGATGCGGTGAATGCCCTTTCGGATTACAGCCAAACCGACTACACGCAGCACGTGAAGGCGGCAGGAAGCTACAAGCTCGCGTACGGAACCCTGGTGTGGGCCGACAACGACACCGTTGCCGCCTGCCTGGTGCCCGGCGAATCGGCAAGCCCCCTGAACACAGTAAGCCTGCTGTACCTTTCAAGCGGCAAAACCGCTTCAATACTTTCCGCTGCTCAAGGCGCTGACGAAGGATACGAAATCATCGATGTGCGCTGCAGCGAAAACGGCATTGTTTGGACGGAGTCGAGCGCCTACGAATCTGCTTGGCGCGTATACACCGCAAAGCTATCCAACGGCAGCGCTGCTTCCATCACCCAGGTTGACCAGGGCGATGGCAATTGGCTTATTCCTTCCATTGCCGCCGTGGGCGAAACCGCCTTCTGGCAAGTATGCCCCAACACCTCAGGAGAATCTGCCGCCGAACGAAGCGCCCTCAAAAGCGCGCGATTCGGCTCTGGCGACGTAGCTGTTCCCTACACCTCGAAAAAGGCCTTCGCCACACGCGTAACCGCAGCTGATGATGGCGTGGTAATCACGCCGCGCGCCGAAGCGCAGGGCACCTACTACCAGCTCACCAAGATTTCAGCCAAAGATAATTCCACCGTCGACCAGATGACGCTCCCCTCTTCCATGACGCCCGACTTGGCAAGCTACGGCCGCAGCGGTTTTTCGTTTGGGTTCAGCAGCATCTACAACTTCGGTGGCGGCATTGCCAACTTGGGCACTTACACGCCGCGTTCGGCAGCGAACGCCTACCACTACGACGACCTGCAGTGGTTCCGTTTCTCGCGCTCGCCCATTACCGCCCCCTGTTGGTCGGGCGAATGGTTTGTGGTGAAATCCACCACTGCCCTGTGCGGCGTTAACTTTGGTAGCAAGAGCTACTTCGCTATCGACACGCCAAGCGGCTGCGACACCTACGGCGAGCACCTGGTCTCCACGGGCACCCGCTCTTCATTCGTGGGCCTCTCGCAAATCACCGACGACAACGACAGCAACAACGACCACGCCCTCGTGCGCGTCTTCACGCCCATCAAGGGCAGCATCGACAACGCATTTTAGGTGATGCATGGCGGCGCGGCGCCGTCTCAGCGTCCTGCCGTCATGCCCCACCGTCCTTCAGTCCTGCCTCGGCATTCTGCAATTCTGCCTCAGCATCCTGCAGTCCCGCCCCGTCAGCCCCCAATCCTCACCCCGTCGTTCCTCAGTCCTGGCTCTTTACTTCGATCAGCTTCGCGCTCCTTTCACGGAACCGACCCCGCCGGCAGCGACGAAGTCTCACGTGCCCTTCACGGGATCGGCCCCGTTGCTACCGCCGAAGCCCCAGTCGCCCATCGCTGGATTGCTCCGCTGCTGCCGCCGAAGTCTCACGTATCTTTTGCGGGATTTGCCCCGTTGAGGCGGTTTGCTCGTTGCAAAAACAAAAAGCGAGGGCATCCAACTTCGGATGCCCTCGCTTTGTTTTCAAACGATATTGCGCCTACCTAGCACTTACGCCCTACTCTAGAACTCAAGTTCCTTCAACCGATCGAATACCACGTCTTTACGCGTAAGGAAGTCCCACGGGTCGAAGATCTCGTCGAGCGTTTCCTTGGAAAGCTTGGCCTCGGGGTCGGCTTCCAAGTTCTCGCGATAGGTGGGGCCATCAACAGCGTTCTGGATGTCGGCCCATACCTTCATAGCGTTACGCTGAACGATAACGTATGCGTCTTCGCGCGTGATGCCGGTCTGAACCAGGGCAAGCAGCACCTTCGAAGAGAAGATGAGGCCCTTGGTGCGCCACAGGTTGTGCTCCATCTTGGCAGGATAGGTCTGTAGGCCGTCAAGCATCCACTGCATCTTGCCGAACATATAATCCAGCGCAATGAAGCTATCCGCCATGGCAACGCGCTCTGCGCCAGAGTGGCTAATGTCGCGCTCGTACCACAGAGCAACGTCGTCAAGCGCTACCTGAGCGTTGGACTTAACCACACGGGAAAGGCCGCATACACGCTCCGCAGTGATGGGGTTGCGCTTATGGGGCATAGCAGAAGAACCCTTCTGACCCTTGGCAAACGGCTCTTCAGCCTCGATAACGTCAGACTGCTGAAGCAGACGAACCTGCATAGCAATGGACTCCAACGTGGAAGCGGTAACAGCCAACGCCGTCATAACCTGGGCATGGCGGTCACGTGCCAAAACCTGCGTGGAAAGCGGGTCGGGCGTAAGGCCAAGCTTTTCGCAGACATACTGCTCTACGAATGGGTCGATGCTGGAGTAGGTTCCAACAGCACCGCTGATTGCGCCCGTTGCTGCAACCTTGCGAGCCTCCTGCAGACGCGTCTGAGCGCGCTTCAAGGCCCAAGCCCAGCTGCCGAACTTCATGCCGAACGTCATGGGCTCAGCATGGATGCCGTGGGTGCGGCCCACGCACAGGGTTTCCTGGAATTCAAAAGCGCGGCGCTTGCAGGTTTCACCCAGCAGAGCAACGTCCTTCAGAATGATGTCCAGCGCCTGGGTAATCTGATAGGAAAGAGCCGTATCGCCCAAGTCGGATGAAGTCATACCGTAATGAACCCAACGGCTGGGAGGCTCGGTTCCCTCGGGAACGTCAGCATCGATGTACTCCGCCATGTTGGTGGTGAAGGCGATTACATCGTGGTTGGTAACCTTTTCGATCTCGTCGATGCGCTCAACAGTGAAGTCTGCATGCTTGCGGATCCAAGCAGCCTCTTCCTTGGTGATGCCCGATTTGCCCAATTCGGCCTGGGCTTCGCATGCCAGAATCTCGATTTCCTTCCAGATCTCGAACTTGTTCTGGAGCTCCCAAATAGCACCCATTTCGGGGCGGGTGTAGCGACCGATCATTCGATTCCTCCCTTTACGTATGCCTTACCAGGCAACTGACTGAGACCATATTCTACCAACATAAAACACGCGAACGCCCACGGCAACCGTTACAACGAACGCACGATTTCGCGAGCACGAGCCAGAAGATCGGTATCCGCCGCAACGATAACCTGATCACCTGGGAAAATGCGCGTTTCGCTGTTCACTACCTCCACATCGTCTTGGTGTGAAACAGCGATTATGCGAATACCTTCGTCGAATTCAATATCGAGCGCTCGCACGCCTTTGTAGTTGTCGTGGTTGCGCATAGTGGGGACTTTGATGTCCAGCAAGCCAATCTGGTCGCTGGTAAGAGAAACGGCAACGCCCATAGATCCAAGCATGGCTTCTTCCTGAATCATGTTCGCGATCATTACTGTGGAAGAAACACTTTCAATGCCCAAGCGTCGAAAAATTCGCAAATTCTTGGGGCTGTTCACGCGAGCAATGCAGCGCGGCACATCAAACACGCGCGAGGCAATCTCGCACGCAGCAAGGTTGTCTTCATCTTGCCCGGTTGCCGCCACGAACACATCGGCCGATTGCATAGCCGCATCTTCCTGGACGGAAGCCGAGCAGCCATCACCGCTGATAACCAGGCAAGAACCATCGATGGTTTCCGCCAGGCGGCGTGCTTGGGCATCGCATTTTTCAATCAAGGCAACCTGGTTGTCTTCGCGCAAAAGGGTGCCCGCAAGATATGCGCCGAGCTTGCCGCCGCCAACGATAACGATATACACCGCAACCCCCCCCTAATCCTGTGCGTACTTCGCGATAGCGGGAAGCATCGCATGCGAAACCACGGCGAGCACCGCATCTCCGTGGTACAAGATGCTCGAAGGCGAAGGAATAGAACTTACCGTGCCGTCGGCGCGCTCAAAAGCGCATACGCGAATGCCATGGCGGCTTTCAAGGTCGGCAACCTTGATGGATTTCTGCCCCACTTCGGAAAGGTTAAGGGCGAACTGAAGCACCTCGAAATCTCCGAACGTGGCAATATGGTCGCCAATGCCCGATATAGCCTTTGAGAATATCTCCTCGGCAACCAGCGTGGTGCCGCATACATAGTCGATACCCAGCTGCAGGTAGGTTCGCTCGTGGCTGCTGTCGTACAAGCGCGCCACAGCGTGAGGCACATCGTACAAACGACGAGCAATTTCAACCACCATGAGGTTCGCGTTGTCGCTCTGGGTTACTGCAGCCACAAAGTCGCATTCCTCGATGCCGGCGTTCACCAAAATCTCTTCGTCATAGCCCACACCCACAAAGGTCGAGCCGTTGAAGTCGCGGCCCAGCGCGACGAAAGCCGAAGGATCGCGGTCGATTACGCATACGTTGTTGTCATGCTCGGAGAGCATCAGGGCCAAACGCGAACCAACGCGGCCGCAGCCCACAATAATAATGTCACTCACATCTATCGCGGCGCCTTGTGCGCGCCGCACCTCCATCTTAATCGCAGTGAAACCAGGCGAATCCATCACAGTGAACAGGCGTTATGTTCCTTGGGCTGAGCCATGGCTCAGCCACCCGAACCTGCCTGCCCATACAAAAGCGGATGACACGCACGGCTATTGCTAATTTCAGTTGTCCTTATTGCTTGGGCGGGCACTTCCATTGCGTACGCCAGCACACAGAAGAAAGCGCCCCGCTTAGAATGGCGCACTGCGAAAACAGCCGTTCCCGCAGCCACCGCTTCTGCTGGATAGTTTAGAAGATCAGGGAACTCAACTCAAAGCCCACGCGTTCCAACGATTGAAAACATGTGCTGGGAAAACAAAAAACGCCGGCCCGTAGGCCGACGTTAACCATTAAATGAATCGGTAGTACACGTTTCGTGTGCCCCAGTCGGTGTAGCTGCTAGCACCGAAAGCTTTGTAAACACCCGGTGCCAAGTCGAGCGCGCGACCATACTTGGCAAAACCACCGGTATCGGTAACCGTAGCAATAACAACCTTGCCGTTGTAGCAAATCTCGCAAATGCTACCAACCAGATAAGACTTGTCTTCAGGAACGGCAACCGTAATGCTCTGATGCGTGAGCGCAATGCCCGAAGCAGTGTTGGTTACGCCGAAGTTGCCCTGACCATCGTCGTTGGTTTCGATGGAATAAGCCGAGGCAACGCCGCTCTGCCAGGTGCCGTCGTTAACGTCGGGCGCAACGCGGGGCGCAGTAGGCAGCGGATCGAGCGTGCAAACCTCGTTCGCCTTCTGCTTTGCCAAGGCGTTGGTATTGTCTACCGCAATAGGCACCACAACCGGATCGGGATCTTTAACCGTGATAGAGCGCTGAGTTGCTTCCGTAGCATCTGCTGCTTCAGTGACGGTTACCCCGTCAACGCTAGAAGAAGCATCGGCCACGCCAGAAGCACGCTGCGCCGAAGAAAGCTGCTGAGTATCAACGGCCTGCGCACGGGAGGAACCCAAGCCAAGAGTGGAAGAATCTTCCTGCTTGGAACCCTGTGCCTGGCCGACAGAGCAAAAGGCAACCACCGTCATGGCCATGATAAGCACGAAGCAAACCATGAAAAACGGAGCAACCCTTCTTTTGGTATGTACGCTGGCTTTAGCCAAAAAACTCCAATGCCGAAGCTTCGCCGTTGCCCTTTGGGAAGCAAAGGGTGCGGGCCTTCTTGCTTGCAGAACCACCGATGCTGGAACCAGCAGACCGCAATAAGCGCATAAAAGCACAAGGCCTATTATACCCGCCCACACGAAAGGCTCCAAATCAGGCCATCGGCAAACGGGCTCAAAGCACCTGGGACTACCCTGTGTTGGAAGTTCTGAACTTGTTACAAATCAGCTTCTGAGCAGCGATAACGCGGTATTGTGGTGGGAATATGATGAAAACGCCACCAAACGGTCGAACACACCAATATCAAGGTACGAAACCACCAAAGCAACTGCAATGAGCCCAACGCCCAAAGCCAAGAAATCAATGCGATCAAAGGCACACGCAATAATGAGACAAGCTGCCACCGAAAGCCATATCAACGCAGACAAATCAGTGAGTCGCCCTAAGCTGTGAGGCGGACAAATGCCCAGGGAGAACGGAAGCAAGGCAATGCAGAGCTCGATGCAAACAACCAAACCGCACAGGCGAAGACGCAACGGCGCCTTATCGGCGAAGCACACCAGGAGGGTTGTGCCGGCAACAATCAGCAAGACCGGCCAAAAGCCCCAAAAACTTACTCCAGGAATGCGGGAAACCCAGTAGTTGGCAAGAAAAACGAAGAAAAGCGTGGTTAGCGTCACCAGCGCCAAAACCACCGGTGCGCGCTTACGCGCTTTGTTGCCATCGTTAACCACCACGCTTTGCGTAGGCGCTGAAGGTATAGGACGAGAAACCCCTGAAGACGCAGGCGGCATGGGGGGTATATGGCCCGCATCGGCATGGATACCATAATTGCGCAGCGCTTCCACCCTTGCCACTCCAGCTTCAACCACACGGTGGTAGCGATCGGAGCACACGTCAAGCGGGCTGACATTTAAAGGCTTGCCCTCCCCGTCCGAAGAGGGAAGAAACGCCGCAAAGGCAATATAGGGAACAACAACCAAGCCGAAAGTGCAAATGAGCAACACCACAGCCGTAACACGAACCAACACCGCATCGGCATCGATGCGCTCGGCAATACCAGAGCAGACGCCAGCGATAATCCGGTCTTCGCCGCGCGTTAGCACTGGTCGAGACTTTGGCTGGTTAAACAGGGAATACCCCTTTTTTTCGTCCTTTGCCACGCTGCTCCTTCCAACACCCCCATTTAACAGCACCCTGAGCCAAGGTAACTACTTCGTCAGGAAAATGTTAAAGGCGGTGATTACAAAACGAACAGGCAGATGGAAAGGAACTGACACACTGAACCAGCAAGGATCCACACATGGAAGACGGAATGCATATAGGGGATCTTCTTCAGGACGTAGAAGATGCATCCAATGGAATAGCAGAGTCCGCCCGCAAGCAAAAGCCAGAAGCCTGGTGCGGGAAGCAGCGCCCAGAGCTGCGGTATAAACCATACAACCGACCAGCCCAAGCACAGATACAGCACCGCCGAGATCCAACGGGGACGGAATACCCAGAACGATTCGGCAATTACGCCGATAATGGCAACGGCCCAAACAAAGGCAAACAGGGCAACGCCATGGCAATCAACCAAAGTGACCAGGCAATACGGGCTATATGAAGCCGCAATAAATAAGTAGATGAAGCTGTGGTCAAGTACCTTGAACACGCGCTTGGCCTTTTCGACGGCAATGGCGTGGTACAGCGTCGACATCACATATTCCAGCAGCATGAAGATGCTGTAGACCAGCGCAGCTAGCAAGTGCAGGCCACCGCCCGAGTGAACAGCCGCCACAACGCAAAGCGGAATGGCTGCGATGGACAACAGCGCACCCACGCCGTGGGTTATCGAATTGGCAATCTCTTCTCCGAGCGAATAGGCGCGAATGGCCTTGCGGGAATCACGCGAAGTGGCATCATTTTTCTTTTCGCGCTTGGAGCGCTTCGGATTATCCGAACCGTGCTTCTTGAACTGACGAGGCGTCCATTCCCTCGAGGGAGCCTGTGATTGAGCCATTGCTATCCCTTCAACTGCCCCATTCGGGACGATACACTCACTGCAACCTAGCAGCGAAACAGGTTCATAAGGTTAATGCTGCGATTATACTGCGCGATTGCCTTTCGGCTGAGCCCAGTCAAGCCAATCGGATGCTTCTGCAATCGGAACGTCAATCAGACGCTCGTCGCAGCCACGCACACCTGCTGCGGTACGCACCAAAACGGTTGCAACGCCAGCATGGCGCTGCAAAGGATTCGCACGGAGGCAGGCATACTGCATTTTTCTCCGCGGCACAATGACCGTATCCGTGGAGTAACCGCCGTTCACCACAATGGTTCCCGAACTGTCGAAGCCGAATGCAGAACGACGGTGCCACAGAACCGCACCCACCACTTCGATAGCTGCAATGGCAACGCACAGCAAAAGGCCCAGCATCAGCGTTGCCGCAGCGAGACCGCCAAACTGAGCGTGCCCCCGAACAGCTGTTGCGTCAGCGGCAAAGGAGGCGGCACACAACAGGAGCAGGCCCACGGCAAGCCAGAACCCAACGCCCTTCAGCACCGCCCTTCGAGTAATGGCGCGGCGCAGGGCCACCTTTGGCATAGGAGTACTTGCCACGGGAGCATGGGCGTATTCAGGGGTCAAACCTTGAACGACGTTCCAAGCTTCACCGATGGGCAAAAACGGATGCACCACCAGTTTGTCCGTCTCTGGCTGAGAAGAAGAGCCAGACGATTCTTCGCCAGAAGCAACACCCACCCTGCCATACGAAACCGAGCAGCAGTGCATAAGGCGCTGGAAGAAAGTCTGATGGATGTGCACCGACTGAATTCGATCTACATCGATGCCGCTGAACATATGCGTTATAAGACCACGCTCAACTTCGATGCGGCTACCGCGACGGCGCGCTTGGAAGCCGCCGTAGGAAAGGCATACGCCAACCAGATAGGCAACCCACGTCATTGCCAAGCAAAACAGCAGCAAGACACCCGTCAACCCGCATGCGAGCATAAGATCGCTCTTGAGTGCGCCTGTTGCTGCGAAAAATGTTGAGCTGTCGACCAAAACCGCAAAGATGACCAAGGTTGCCACGACAATGAGCGCAATCATCGCTATTGCGAGAGCCAGCCCAAACGATGCCCTTCCGCACAGAGCGGAAAGCAGCAATTCCTTGTTGCCAAGACTGTATTCGCAGACAACAACACCTGTATCCACTGCATCTTTCGCGAATATGCCTCGCATATCGTCCATAACGGCAGCAGCGCCATCAAGCACGTTGCCCTGCTCGGCAAAAGCGCCCGGAGCAGCGGTAACAACGCGTTCCCCCTCGCCTTCGATGCTCTTGCGGCGGAAAAGCTCACGACGCAGATATTCTGCCGCGCTTCGCTCCACGTACGAAATCACCAGCGCCTTATTGTTGGCACCACCCGCGGTATCGACGTTCACCGTGCACACGCCCGCCAAGCGCTGAAGAAGAGAAGCGCGTTCGTTTACCGACTGAATCTTCGAATACGGCACATGGGTGCGCCGTTTGTTCAAGATCCCCGAATAGAAGCTGAATTCCGTTTCGTCAAATTCGTACCAGGTGTAGCGGTACGTCCACGCGCGGACCCCTGTCACCACCCCGCAAATAAGCACCGTAGCGGCAAGGAGCAGAAGCACCGCGGCGAAAAACGCATCCACCGAGACGAAACCGAGCACTTCGGCTAATTTCGCAAGCCCCGGCAACGAAGAAAGTCCGCATATGAAAATAATCGGCGCAGCACGCAACGCATCCAGCCAGATATAGCAATGATGCAGCGAATGGCGCACCCCTGCTTGCTCGGGTTCGAAAGCCGAAGCACCCGACGACGTGGGGTTCATGTTGGGAGGAATCGGACCGTTGGAGCTCATGGCTACACGTCCTCGCGGGCAAGGCGCGCAAATTCAGCAGCACGATCGCGAACATCGTCAGCCTGCGCGGTAAGCAAGCCGGGGATCTCCATTGACCCTGCAGCAGTTGAAACCGTCACACTCGCCAGGCCAAAAGCACGCAAAATGGGCCCTTGCTTCGTGTCGGTATTCTGCACACGGATGAAGGGAACCACGATGTGCTTGCGCCAAATGATGCCGTACTTCAGTTCCAAGAAATCAGGACGAAGCTCGTAGTGCCAGCGAATGTAGCGAAGCGGCGTTACCGCAAACAGGAACACGATCAGCAAAACCGCGTACAGAACGGTACATGCCAACACGTAGGGTTCTGCCCAATACGCCTCCGACGCATCGACAAGCAACGCAATGGCTCCCGGCGATGCCAGAATCAGCCACGCCGCGGTGAGCATCAACGTATCGCTGATGCGCCACACCGCCTTGATGCGTGGATTCAGCTTTTCCTGAGGTTCTGCGCGCATAAGGCTCCCATCCCCTAGCTAGTCGTCAGTTTTGGCATTATTGTCGCATAGCGCACGCTGTACCGAAGCGCCCAATGCGTGCACAAACAAGCCCGATCCGTGCTTTTAACAACATTTCAACAAAGGAAAACAAAACCCGCCTGGCAAATCGGGGAAAGAATCGGTCTTTCACCGCTGCGCGGGCGGGTTTCACAGACATATTCATTTACCAGCAGCATCACAGATGCCACCGACGAAACCGTTACAGGTATCTAAAGTAGGCAGCACAGGATCCTTCAGAGGAAACCATGCACGGACCTACGGGGTTTTCAGGCGTGCACACCTTGCGGAACAAGGGGCATTCGTTTGGAGCCATCATGCCACGCAGCACATCACCGCAACGGCAGCCCTTCGATTCTTGCGTGGGCTCAACCGCAGGCTCGAAGCGCTGGAATGCATCGAACTCGGCGAACTCAGGACGGATCGCATAGCCCGAACCGGGAATAACGCCCAAGCCGCGCCATGTTGCGTCCACGGTATGGAACACCTCGTTGATGGCGGCAACAGCAACCGGATTGCCTTCGGGTGCAACGCCGCGCGTGTAGGCGATCTCGATTTCAGCACGGCCTTCATGGAGCTGGCGCATAATCATGGCAATGCCCTGCAGCACGTCCACTGCTTCGAAGCCGGTGATAACGCCAGGGATGCCGTACTTCTTTGCCAAGAACTCATAGGGCTTCATACCAATGATGGTGCTCACATGACCAGGCAAAATGAGCGCATCAATCTGCAGTGAAGGGTCGGAAACGATGGTTTCCAACGCACCGGGCATATTCTTATGCGCCACGAATACACTGAAGTTCTTAAGGCCCAGCGCTTTAGCGCGCTTGATTGCCATGGCCACCAAGGGGGTGGTGGTTTCGAACCCCACACCCACGAACACAATCTGCTGATCGGGGTTTTCCTGGGCAAGTTTCAGCGCGTCGAGCGGAGAGTACACGATGCTTACCGAACGCCCTTCCGCCTGCTCTTTCAGCAAGCTGGAAGTTGAGCCCGGAACACGCGTCATATCGCCAAAGGTGGCAATGGTAACGCCGGGAACGCGCGAAAGTGCGATGACCGTATCGATGTCCTTGTTGCTGGTAACGCACACCGGGCAACCGGGGCCCGATGCCAAACGAACGCCTTCGGGCATCATGGTACGCAGGCCGTTGCGGGCAATGGCAACCGTATGGGTGCCGCACACTTCCATCAAGGTTGCATGCTCAGGCGCCCATTTCTCGATCGAGTGAATTAAGCCACGGGCCAGTTCTGGGTCTTTGAAAGAAGACAAGTCCATTGGAATCGCCCGCCTATAATCCCTCGACGTCGGCCAGCTCGGGAATCTGCTTGATCAGATCGAGCGTTTCCTGAGCGTCTTCTTCGCTTACCACTTCAATGGCGAAGCCAGCGTGAACCAGAACGAAATCGCCCACCTGGGCGGAAGGGGTAAGGTCGAGCGCCGCTTCGCGGGTAACACCCAGAATATCCACTACCGCCAAGTTGTTTTCGTTGATGGTACGAACCTGGGCGGGAATAGCTAAACACATATTGCATCACTCCTCATGTTGCGCCTGCAATCCTAGCACAGCCTGTCCATAGGAAATCGAAGCATCGTTGGGTGGCAGTTCTTTATTCAGCGCCACTGTAAAGCCGCGCTCCTGCAGGCGTGCAAGCGCACGTTCCATCAGGTAGCGGTTCATGAACACGCCACCAGCAAGCGCCATAACCTCGATGCCGTAGGTGGCACGCACCAATTCGGCAACATTCATAATGGCTTCCACGAATGCGGCATGAAAACGCGCTGCAATAACGGAAACAGGCACCGACGCCTGCATATCGTCGAGCATGGCGGCAAATACCGGCGCTACATCCATCAGCAAAACCGAAGTGTCGGCAGCCGTGCTGTTTTCCGTTGCCGTGTTCTTGATGAAGGCGATGCGATAACGCTCGTCTTCCACAGGCAAACCCGCAGCCTCTACCTGAGCCCTATGCGCCGCGGCCTCCAAAAGAATGGCCGCTTCGCCCTCGTAGCGGGGGTGAGTGCACACGCCCAACAGCGCCGACGCTGCATCGAAGATACGCCCAACCGAAGACGTTTCGGGGGTGTTCAAACCCTTTTCGATCATTTGCTCAAACACTTCGGCATTGGGCACGCATTCGGATACGAACCTCTTGGCTTGTTCATGCTCCAGCAGATCAAACGACCACAGGGCGCCGTAGGCGATACGTGCAGGGTCCTTGATGGCAGCCGCGCCACCTGGTAGGGGAATGTAGGCGAAGTTCACAAAGCGCTCATAGGCCTGAAGGTTCGAAAGCAGCACTTCGCCGCCCCAAATAGCACCATCGAGTCCGTAACCCGTACCGTCGAACGCAAAGCCACATACAGGGCCTTCAAGGTTGTTTTCACCCATAACGGAAAGAATGTGCGCATGGTGATGCTGCACGCGCGTTGTGGGCAAGCCCTGACTCATTGCCCACTTGGTGGAAAGATATTCAGGATGGTAGTCACACACTATGCGCTTAGGCTCGAAATGCAACAGAGCAGCGTAACGACGGCGCGTTTCGTTCCATGCGTCGAGCACCGCCGCACTTTCCAGGTCGCCCACGTGCTGGGAGACGAACGCCTTACCAGCGCGCGCGTAGGTTAGCGTGCTTTTCTGCTCGGGGCCTACCGCCAAAAGCTCTTCGCTTGCGCCTTCGGGACACGGAGCCGAAACGGGAAGCGGGGCATAACCGCGAGCGCGGCGGATGAACTGAACAATATCGCCCGCAGCACCACCGTCGAGGATGCGGATAACGGAATCGTCATAGCGTCCCACGATTTCACGGTTGTTCACCAGGAAGGCATCGGCCACGCCGGCAAGCTGGGAAAAGGCCGCTTCTTCATCGATAACGATAGGCTCATCGTGGATGTTGCCTGATGTCATAACAAGCATGCCACCGCATTCGTGAAGCAGTAGATGCTGAACGGGCGTGGTAGGCAGCATTACGCCCAGTTCGGGCAGGTTGTCGGCCAGGCCCTTCGCAAACGCCGCATCGGAGCGCTTTCGCAACAACACGATAGGGCGCGCAGGGCTCGTGAGCTGGCGCGCTTCGGCATCGTTGACCTCGCAAAGAGCGCGAGCCTCTTCCACCGAAGCAACCATAACGGCAAACGCCTTACCAGGACGATGCTTGCGCTGGCGCAATGCGGCAAGAGCCGCCTCATTGGCAGCGTCGCACACCAAGTGGTACCCGCCCAAGCCCTTAACGGCAACGATACCACCTTCCGCAATCAGCTTTGCGGCACGATGGAAGATCTCGTCGGATTCCTCGACGTTTTCCGCCCAGGAAATGCCTTCGAGCGAAAGGCCGTCCGCGGAACCCGATTCAATCCAGCCAATTTCAGGGCCGCACTCAAAGCACGCGTCGGGCTGTGCATGAAAGCGCCTGTCGGCGGGGTCGGAGTACTCTTCTTGGCATGCTGGGCACATAGCAAACTGCGCCATAGATGTTTCGGGGCGGTCATAAGGCAACTTGCGCATGATGGTAAAGCGCGGGCCGCAGTTGGTGCAGTTGATGAAGGGATAATGGTAGCGACGATTATTCGGGTCGAACAATTCTTTCACGCAAGCGTCGCACGTTGCCAAATCGGGCGAAACAAGCGTGGTTTCGTCCTGTTCCGCCGCATCGGAAAAGCGAATCTCGAAGGTATCGAACCCCTGCACAGGAACTTCCGCGATCTCGATTTCGCTTACTTGCGCAGCAGCGGGCTCTTCTTCAGAAAGAGCCAGCACGAACCTGTCGAGCGGCAGGGTTTCACCTTCGGCGTGCACCTTCACGCCTTCAACATCGTTCAAAACCCAACCGGTAATATCTCGTTTTTTTGCCTCACGATAGACAAAGGGGCGGAAACCCACCCCTTGTACTACGCCAGATATTTTCAGATCAAGCGCTTCACGCGTCATGCGTTGATTGCCTCCTTGAACGCCTTAACCAAGGCGCGAATAGACACTGCGGAGTTGTCAGGCAAATGCACCTGGACGCAGCGGCGGCCGCGGTCGGAAAGAATCGCGAAGTCGCCCGAAGCCTGAGCCTTTGCAAGTTCGCCTAAACTCTGTGCGCGGGGGTCTTCGATGGCGATATCCTTCGGCTCTTCTGCCGAGATAATCAGGAACACGCCTTCGTTCGGGCCGCCCTTATGGAGCTGGCCGGTGGAATGCAGGTAGCGCGGACCGATTTCCAAGCACGACGCCGCACCCAAGCGGTCGGCAACCGAGTGGCGGATTTCTTCCAACGCTTCACGGCGACCTTCGCCCGTGAAGGGGAGGAACGCATTCAAACTGAAGTAGTCGCCGGGTTCAATGCTGCCGAACAGAGCGCGCAATGCGGAAACAAGCGATTCGTCTGCAACGGATCCGCGAAGGGCTTCGGACACATGCACTTCAACGTCGCCGATAGGAATGCCGGCAAGGCCCTTTTCCACAAATTCAGGGTTGCGGGCGCCATTGGCAAGAATGCTGAGCACTTCCTTCTTGGCAACCGCCACGTCGGGCTGGTCGAAGGGGCACACCTTCATAAGGTAGCCAACCATGGCAATAGCGTATTCCCACATAACGAAGTGGGCCGCCACTTCCTCCACGTTCAGAACTTTGAAGCTCATACGCGGAATGGCGGGATCGATGAACTCGAGAGCATGGCTGAAGTTCTGACGATCGTCCCACAAATCGGTTTTGGTGTTGTAGGTGATAACCGTGCGGTCGTGCGGATCTTCGCGCAGAACCAGCGAGTCAACCTCGATGTTGGGCAGGATGCCGAAGCCGTTCTTGCCCAAGCTTTCGGCTACGAGCTGCTCAATCCACAAACCAAGTACGCGGCCGCGCTTTGGCGTGAAGAACGAAAACTTGTCGCGCCCGTTCTGGTAGTTGTCGAACAGGAACGCCGCCAAATTCGATGCGGGGTTGTCCAAATCGTCGGTGGAGCACAGCTCCTCGGCGTTGCGTGCGCTTTCCATAACCGCTTTGATGTCGATGTCCACCAAAGCGGCAGGAACCAAACCGAAAACGGAAAGAGCAGAGTAGCGCCCGCCAACCGTAGGCTCGCCAGAGAATACCTTAGCCCAGCCTTCTTCCTTGGCACGCGCCTCAAGCTCAGAACCAGGATCGGTGATGGCGATCAGGTGGGAAGGAATTTCCTCTTCCGGCAAGGTTTCCGCCAAAATGGTGCGAACCGCTTTCATAACCAAGGTGGGCTCGATGGTGCCGCCCGACTTGGAAGACTGGATGATAAGCGTGGTTTTGGGGTCGCATTCGGCCAAGATGGTACGAACACGCACCGCCGATACTGAATCGAGCGTCTTAAACGTAATAAGTGACGAATCAGGCTTGTTGTACTTGGTAAGCGTCATCGGAGCCTGGGTAGAACCACCCTGGCCGATGAGGATAACCGTCTTCAAGCCGCGAGAAATCATCTCGTCGGCAAAATCCTGGATCTCGTCGATAGGGCACGGTGGCTCGCTGGCCAGCGTTGCCCATCCCATATATTCAGTGGCACATTGCTGCGCTTCTTCGGAAAAGCCATAAAGAGAGCTGTCCTTGCATCTAACTCGACTAGCAACCTTGCCGTCGACCAGAGCCTGGAGCGAGGGAGGGTAGATCCCCTGAATGGCAAAATCGATCATTTGTCCTTCTTTCATAGGTCCCTCGATTTTACCAAATGGCAATACATATGACACCTTTACCCTGTCGCTGTATATAAAATGCCATTTAAACGATCTTATTGCCGCTGGTCAGATGAATGCGCCTAAAAGAAAAACCCAACAGCGGCACATGCTACGATCCAAGCAAACGTAGCGCTTAGCGCAATCCCGTTCAGGGCAGGAGGAACAATCATGTCCATCACGTACGATTTCTCAGGGAAAACAGTTGTCGTCACTGGCTCGGCGCGCGGCATCGGGCGGCGCATTGCGGAACGATTCTACGAAGCAGGCGCCAACGTTGCCTTGTGCAGCATTTCACCAAACGGCAAAGAAGAACTGATGCAGGAAATCGCTGGCGATGATCGTAGTCGCATCATGGCAAAGCCCGTCGACGTGACGCAGGTCGAACAGATCAGGACATTCTTCGAAGCGGTAGTGGAAGAGTTCGGTTCGTTCGACGTCCTGGTGAACAACGCAGGAATCTTTACAAGCGAGACCATCGAAACCGTTACTGAAGCCGATTGGGAACGGGTAATGGATACGAACCTGAAGTCGATAATCTTCGCCAGCCAGTGGTTTGCGCGCCACAACCAGGAACACGGCACAGGCGGCAGCATCGTGAACATCGCTTCGGTTTCCAGCGTTACCTATATCCCACACAACTTGCTGTACAACATCAGCAAGGCGGGCGTGGTCACGCTTACCAAAACGCTCGCACGCGGCCTGGGTCCTTCCAACATCCGCGTGAATGCCGTGGCCCCTGGCAGCATTCCCACTGACTTGAATGCAGCACTGTACGCCGATAAGCAACGCGAGATTGATTTGTGCAAAAAGATCCCGCTCGGCCGCCGCGGCACCAAAGACGATATCGCCAACTGCGTGCTGTTCCTGGCGGCTGATGAATCCTCGTACCTGACAGGACAGGTTATATTCGCCGAGGGGGGCTGGTTGTTGGCTTAGGTCGTCGCCTTCGGGTGAAGCTCTACGGTGCGCATTAGCTCCTCTTTCAGAGGCGTCTTACCGTAATCGCGTTTACGGCAAAAAAAGACCCGCCATAGGCGGGTCTTTGAATTGTGGTGGTCGGGGCGGGACTTGAACCCGCGACACGCGGATTTTCAATCCGCTGCTCTACCAGCTGAGCTACCCAACCGAAAGCATCATATCTGACGCGAGTTGTTATATTACCGATAGGTCTTCTGTACGTCAAGCCTTTTATGCAACAAATATTTCAAGCTTTGATCAAGGCCCGTAATAACCCATAGATGGATTTCCAGATCATTCCGTTTCCCCTGATAAACACGGGACAATAATAGCTTCCGCGAAAGCAGGTAAAAAAGAGGCACCCACAATAGGTGCCTCGATTCGTTGAAACAGCTTATTCCCAAGCGGAGCGGCCCTGCAGTGCACGGCGACCGATATCGGAACGGTACTGAACGCCCTCGAATTTGATAAGCTCACATGCCTCATAAGCACGGTTTCGAGCCTCTTCAAACGTATCGCCCAGAGCAACTACGTTCAAAACGCGACCACCAGCGGTAATGAGCTCGCCGTCGGGGTTCAATGCCGTACCAGCGTGGAAAACGATAACCCCATCGAGCTCTTGAGCCTCTTCCACGCCGAGGATAACCTTGCCCTTTTCGTAGGACCCTGGGTAGCCTTCACTTGCCAGAACAACGCTCACTGCCCATTTATCGGACCAGGAAAGAACGATATCCTCGGGACGTCCCTCAGCGACAGCAAGCATGATGTTTACCAGGTCGCCTTCAAGGCGAGGCAGTACTACCTGAGTTTCAGGGTCGCCAAAGCGCGCATTGAACTCCAGCACCTTCGGGCCTTCAGGCGTAAGCATGAACCCGCCATACAGGCAGCCGCGATAGTCGTTTTCGAACGGTTCCTTTGCCGTAGCGGCAGCCGATTGCTCCATGATGGAAACCATGGTTGCCATTTCTTCTTCAGTGACAATAGGCACCGGGGAATACACACCCATGCCACCCGTATTGGGGCCAAGGTCACCATCGTAGGCACGCTTATGGTCTTGCGCAGGGGCCATGCAGAATGCCTTGCCGTTGGAAACAAAAGCCAAAAGAGAGCACTCGGGGCCAGTCAGCATTTCTTCCACAACGACAGTCTGACCTGCGTCGCCGAAGCTGCCATCAAAGCAAGCCTCAACAGCATCGAGCGCCATATCAAGCGTTTCGGCAACCACAACGCCCTTGCCCGCAGCAAGGCCGTCAGCCTTAACAACCAATGGAGCGCCTAGCTCTTCGCAGTATGCACGAGCCGAAGCAGCGTCGGTAAAGCTCTGGTAGCGTGCCGTAGGAATACCGTTTGCATCCATGAAGCGCTTGGAATAGGTCTTGGAACCTTCCAGCTGAGCGCCTTGCGCATCAGGGCCGAACACGGGAATGCCCGCTTCGCGAAGAACATCGGCAACACCAGCCACGAGGGGAGCCTCAGGGCCGATTACCACCAATTCGATGTTGTGAGCCTGGGCAAATGCGAGTACCGCCTGAGCGTCTTCAGCATTGAGATCCTTAACGTTGCGAGCAATGTTTGCCGTGCCGCCGTTACCGGGAGCCACGTACAGCTCGGTGCAACGAGGCGATTTTGCAAGCGCCCACGAAATAGCATGCTCACGGCCACCGCCGCCAAGAACCAGAATGTTCATGGTTCAAACCTTTCTTGTTTGATGCCAAAAAGCACCCCCGCAGGTTATTCCGCGAAGGTGCTTTGCTTGTTTTGCTTTACCGGGTGAGGCCCATATTGTTAGCGGCTCTCCCAGCCATTGAAGATAGTCTGGTTGCGATCGGGACCAACAGCGATGATGGACGCCTTTACGCCAGAAACCTCTTCAAGGTACTTAACGTAGCTCTGCGCGTTCGCGGGCAGGTCTTCGAACTTCTTGCAATCGGAGATATCGACGCCCTCCCAACCAGGAAGCTCTTCGTAGATAGGAGTTACGTTCTTCGGATAGATAACCGAATGCTGCATGGGGAAGTAGTCGTAACGCTGACCGTCTGCCTCATAAGCAACGCAAACCTTGATGCGGGGAACGCAGGAAAGAACGTCGAGCTTGGTAAGAGCCATGTCGGTCATGGAGTTAACTTCTACCGCATAGCGAGCCTGAACCGCGTCGAACCAACCGCAACGGCGCTTACGACCGGTGGTTACACCGTATTCGCCACCCGTCTTGCACAGAAGTTCGCCGGTTTCGTCGTGAAGCTCTGTGGGGAACGGACCGGAGCCAACACGCGTGATGTAGGCCTTAGCGATACCCAAAACCTTGCCGATCGCCTTCGGGCCCACGCCGGAACCGGTGGGCGCACCGCCAGCGCAGCAAGAAGAAGAGGTTACGAACGGGTAAGTACCGTGGTCAACGTCGAGCATGGTGCCCTGAGCGCCTTCGAACAGCACGTTCTTGCCAGCACGAAGCTCCGCATTCAACAGCTGCGTGGTTTCGGCCATATGCTCGCGCATTACGTCGGCGTAGGGGAGGTACATCTCGCAGATCTGATCAACCGTATAAGGTTCAAGATCATAGATCTTGGTAAGGATCTGGTTCTTTAGGAACAGGGCAGCTTCAACCTTCTCACGGAAGATCTTTTCATCGAGCAGGTCCTGAACACGGATGCCGCAACGGGAGATTTTATCTTCGTAAGCAGGGCCGATACCACGCTTAGTAGTGCCGATCTTGTGCTTGCCCAGATGGCGTTCAGACGCACCGTCGAGATCGATGTGGTACGGCATGATGATGTGAGCGTCACAGGAAATGCGCAGACGATCGCAGGAGAAGCCTTCGCCCTGCAGCATGTCCATCTCTTCAACGAGAACCTTCGGGTCGATAACGCAACCGTTGCCGATAACAGGCGTGATGTGATCGTACATAACGCCAGAAGGAATCAGATGAAGCGCCAGCTTGGTATCGCCGTGGATAACCGTGTGGCCTGCGTTGTTTCCGCCCTGATAACGAACAACGTAATCGTAGTCGCTCGAAATAAGGTCAGTGATCTTGCCTTTGCCCTCGTCGCCCCACTGAGCGCCAAGGAGAACCGTGCTTGGCATGAAAGGTCCTTTCGATGTTTTAATAATTAGCCAGGTGCAACGCACCAAAGCGCGCAACAAGCCCTAGCAACCAAAATCATACTACAGTTGAATCAAATTGCTTCGCGGATCAACAGTTCCCATCAAGGCTGCAACGTCTGAATGGCATGTAAACAAAATCACCTGCCGATACCGTGCCAATTCCGCCAAAGCACGGGCAGCTTGCGCGCGCCGCTCGTCGTCGAAATTGACCAATATGTCGTCGCACAGCACGGGAAGCCCGCGGCCAACATTTACAGCCGAAAGAAGAAGGGCAATACGCAGGCTCAAATACAACTGCTGACGCGTACCCAGCGAAAGCAGATGAGGTGGGCGCGCGGTTTTAACCGCATCAATCACTTCTAGTTCACCCTGGGCGTTCATGCGCACCTGCCGCCAGGCACCATCAGTCATCTGCGAGAGCAAGCGCGAAGCGGTGCAGTATACCTCAGGTTGGCTTTTGCGTTCCCATTCGGCAATTGCCGTTTCAAGGGACCGTTTGGCAATGAACAGCACCGAGAGCCTTCGGTACGTTTCCCGCAGGCGCGCCTCCACCTCTTCGCATTTGAACTTCGCCTCGTCGAAATCGGTTGAGCTGCGAGCAGCAGCCAAACGTTCCGACAGCTCTCCGTACTGGCGATCTGTTTCGGCCGCTGCAGCCGCCGTCTTAGCACGGTCCTTCTCTTTGCGCTCGATGGCTTGGGATATTGCCTCCAGCGATGCGCCATCGTCGAAGCCTGCCTTGCGGCACAGCTCCACGCGTTGGTTTTTGCATTCGGCTAGCTCCTTGCGAATACTTGCACACTGAAGGGATCGTGCCTGATGGTTCAGGTTTTCTGTTGCGCAAGAAGTGCGGTAATCGTCAAGCTGATCCAGCAATCGACGGGCACGACGAAGAGAACCAGCAGCAGCCTTCAGGCCGTTTGCCTCCAAGAAACCTACGACTTGGACGTCGAAATCGCGGAGAGACCGCTCGCAAGCTTCCACTGTTTTCTTATCCTGCTGAACCACCCAGTCGCGCTTCTTCAACTCCTCGTCGAGTTCGTCTTCGCCAGGAATCGGCTTCAACGCCATCGAAACACCTGCCGCACCGATTACCAGGGCAAACGCAACCAGGGCCACTCCGGCAATCAGGTAAGAGACACCGCCATGATCAGGGGAGCTGTACAAAACAAACGAACCGGCGAACGCCATAAGCAGCGTTAACGCCAAAGCCAATCCGAGTTTCACTTTGCGCTGCGAAGCAAACTGAATCTTGCTGTCGGCGGCCTTTGCCTGCTCGGCAAACACTTCGTAATCCGACTGAGAGCGAACAGCATCCATGCGTGCAGCATCTAGAGAATGCTCCAATTTCGCGCGACGGCGCTCGAAATCTTCAAGGCTATCTGCAAGCTGATACTGATCTTCCCTGCTCAAGCCAACCAGCTCGGCAAGCTCGAGCGGCGGCTCCCCCTCATGCCTGGAAGCTTCATCTTCCAGGCGCAGCGCCTCATGGAGCGATGCGCGCGATTCTTCGATGGAATGATCGATTTCTTCCACGCGAGCGCGGAGCGTTTTCAGCCCTTCGATTTCTGCATTAAGCTGCTGCTGCGTTTGTGCAAGCAGGTCTCTCCGCGGACCCCATGAGGCAAGCATCTTTTCCTGTGCACGCAGCGCATCAGCCTCTTCGCGGCCCTGATGGACCAACTCGCGCAGACGAAGCCGCTCTTCCGTTAGGTTAGGCACCGAATTTGGGTTCTTGGCAGAACGGGAAAGCTCCTGTTTAATGCGCTCATTCACTTCATCAAGCGCATGAGCGGGGGAAGCCCCCGTACCGGAACCAGCGGTAAGCAAATGAGCCGTTACTTCGTTATGGCGATCAAGGCGCAAAAGCTCATCGCTCGTTAACGCGAAAATAGTGTTGTAGGTCTCCTGGTCGATGTCGGCAAGCAATCCTGCGGGAACGGTTATCCCTTCGCTGTTCTTGGCACGCTTAACCTCGGACACTTCGCCAGTCGAGCTGTCGCGAAAGAAGAGGCTTCCCACACGTTCCGCCGATTCGGGACGATACGGATTACCCTGACCTCTAGAACTCGGCCAACCGAATAAAACGCCCTTCACCAATTCATTGAGCGTGGTTTTGCCGGCTTCGTTGGGGCCGTACACCACATTCAGGCCAGGAGAAAACGGGCCCACGATGGTGTTCGAGAACTTCCCGAAACTCGACATCTTCACATGCTCAAGAAACAAGGGGCTTATGCGCGTCTCGACACTGGTGTTCTTCTTTTTACCCATCAAGCCTCACGCCCCAACAAATCAAGCACAAGCGTTTCGGCCTCATCGCACAAGGAAGGCATGACGCGACCAAGCGTTTTGGGCAAAGGCAGGTCGCGGCTGCAGAATTCATCTTCCATACCCTGAAGCGCCTCCGCATCACCTTTGCGATATTCATCGAGCGCACCAAGGAATGCTGCGGGGAACAGCCCTTCGGCACGAAGAGCTTCCTTGTCGAAAGGCGCCGAAGTGCGGCCTTGGATATCGTCGATGAAGAAAAACGGGTACGAGTCGTTCACTGCCTGACGAAGATCATCAAGCACATGAGCGTCAAGGCGCGAATGGAGGCTTGTCTTGCCGGTAAGAATCACGCGAAATATCATGCGCTGGCAGCACGCATCGGCATTGGCGGCAAACTGTGCAGAAACGATGCGCTCCTGAACATCAGCAACCGTGGGGCATTCGGACACATCCACCTCCAAACGGCACCATTCAACCTGCGCCATGGGAAGGAAGTCCGCCTGAACAGGGGATCCCTGTGAAAGCGTAATTTGATACACCCCATGAGGGCCGGTTTCCACCACGCTCCTGCCCTGAGGGCACCCGGAAAAAGCGATACGCGGATCTTGGGGGGAGGGCAATAGGCGCGGCTGATGAACATGACCGCATGCCCAATAATCAAAATCTCGCGAAAGCAGGGTTTTGGGTTGCACTGGCGAGCGCGTAGGATCGATATCAAGGCCTGTATGCAGAATGCCAACCATAAAAGGAGCCTGAACGCCCAGTTCACGTTGGGCGGTTTCACGTGAAACCCCTTCAGAAATATCAACGCCGGCAGGCCAAGACTGACTGAAGTATCCGCGTCCGCCAATCAACGCAAGGGGCTCACCCCCACGTTCATACAACGCAAAACTAGGCTTGCCCGCGCCCAGCAGATGAGCGTTTTCCGGCAAAGAGGAAAAGCCGTTATCCCACGACGTAAAAGGATCATGATTGCCCGTTACAAAGTACACGGGGATGCCCGCATCGTTGAGCCTTTCCAAACCCGATACAAACAGCGAAAAATCAGCATACGAAGGGCGCGAATCGTCGAAGATATCGCCCGCAACCACCACAAAATCAACCTGCTTTTCTATCGCAGTGTCAATAATGCGCCGATACGCATCCGGAATGGCCTTCAGCAGCACGTCAGCCCACAAGGGCGAGCTTGCGCGGAGCCCCTTGAACGGCGCCCCCAAATGCAAGTCGGCTGCATGTATGAACGTAATCGTGCTCAACCCAGCCTGCCTCTCGTAAGACTAGTAACGCGAATCGTCGAAATGATTGGTGAACTTGGTGAATTCAGGGATGAATGTAAGCGGAATATCGCGCGTCGGGCCACTACGATTCTTCGCCACAATAAGCTCTGCCATGCCCCAGTCAGGGCGGCTGTCCGATTCGGCCTCAGCTTCTGTGGTGCTTCGGTCGATGAACATAACAATGTCGGCGTCCTGCTCGATGGAGCCCGATTCGCGAAGGTCGGAAAGCATCGGGCGCTTGTCGGTACGCGACTCAACACCACGGGAAAGCTGCGAAAGCGAAATAATGGGCACTTCAAGTTCCTTTGCCAGAACTTTCAGACCACGTGAGATTTCGGCAACCTCAACGGCGCGGTTGTTGGGATGGGGGATTACCGGCTGCATAAGCTGCAGATAGTCAACAATGATCAAGCCGTTCTTCTTGTTGCGCATCATACGGCGTGCCTTGGTGCGCAGCTCGACAATAGAAAGACCAGCTGAGTCGTCAACATACAACTCGCAATTGGAAAGGTCGCTGGAAGCCTGGATAAGCTGGCTCCAATCCCCTTCGGTAAGCTGACCGTTGCGCATGCGCGAAAGAGCAAGGCCCGCTTCCGCCGCCAAAAGCCTCTGCGTGATTTCGTTGGAACTCATTTCCAAGCTGAAGAACGCCACAGGTGCGCCAGACTTAGCGGCATTGGCCGCAAGGTTCATGGCGAACGACGTTTTGCCAACAGCAGGACGGGCGGCCAGAATGATAAGGTTACCCGGGCGCAAACCGCAGAAGAGCTTATCCACATCGATGAAGCCGGTGGGCACACCTTGGAGCATGCCTTCACGGTTGCCCATTTCGGCAATTTCCTCATTCGCTTCTACCAGTAATTCCTGAATGCCCTTAAAACTGGAATTTACCGTTTGCTCGGTAACGCCGAACAACGCCGCTTCCGACTGAGAAATAAGTTCCTTCGGATCGGCAGGAGAATCGTAGGCAAGCGACGTGATTTGAGCCGCACTCATAAGGAGTTCACGACGAATGGCGTCGCGGCTTACAATTTCAGCATGATGATGCCAGCTGGTGAACGCAAACGTGTTGTCAGCAAGCTCCAGCAGATACTGCTGGCCACCAACTGCTTCCAGCTGTCCCGCTGCCTTCAGGTTGTCGGAAACGGAAATAACATCGATCGGGATGGAACGCGCGTTCATTTCGCGCATTGCCTCGAAGATCATCTTGTGAGCTGGTCGGAAGAAGCTTTCGGGCTTCAGTTTCAAGGACACTTCCTCAAACACGCCCGTCGACAAAAGGCATGCCGCTAAAACCGTTTGCTCAGCCTCAATGTTCTGAGGCAATGACTTGCGCGCTTCAGAAGCTGGCTGATTGTTTTCAGGCATGGGGTCTGCTCCTTGGTGGTTCGATGGTTTGCACCCTCATAATACCTGCTTTGTTGTTCAGTCCCTATAGAGGACCAAGCAACAACACCAAATAGCAAGACCCTGTCGAGGGAATGTCCTCGACAGGGTCGCAATCAGGCTCCACTCAACTTGGCAATTAGTACAGTGGCGGGGAAGTTTTGTAGGAGTCCAAGTCGGGGAGCACTTCTTTATATTGGTTGAGGCGTGCGCGGATGATGGGTCGGATATTGGACAGCTGCCTGCCCGTTACCGTTTCCTTTTCCGCATAAGGCCGCAAAGCTTCGGCAAGGTCGGTATCGCCCACAGTATCTCGTATCCAGTCGGCGTAATACTCAACCCCAATCAGGTTGACTTCCCCATGCACTTGATAAGCAACATACGGGCTTATGGGCTTCAGAAACTCAACACTGTCGGGAAAACTGCGCAGATGCTTTGGCTGCGCGCCGCCGCAACGGGAAAATAAAACGCCAACAGCGGACTCATCGAGCGGCAGAAAACGGCTCCAATGACGAACCTGATTCTCGTTGGGAAGGGGGAGGGCTTCGACGTTTTTCACTTTCTCCTGCTCGATCTCTTCTTGCATCAGCTGGCTTTTGATGGGATTCAACGCCTCTTTTCCCCAAGAACGGGCATCAACAGAATCGCTGCCAGTCTTTTTTCCGCTGTCCATCTAGCATCACTCATCCTCTTCCTGCCCGAGCACGCCGTGAGCTTCGAGCTCATCGGCTACGTACCCAAGCCCCTCAGCTTCCAAGGCCGAACGCTTCAACCAGCCGTGGGCAACGTCACAACCTTCCAAGCGATAGAAATGGCTTTTCAGTTCTTCAGTCTTTTCCCTGTCGAGCTGACGTCCCGAAACATCCTTGTAGGCCCATTCATGCGTTTCCTCGTTGTAGGTTGGCAGACAGTAGGCAATCTCGTATGAGGTTTGGGGCACCTTCGGGTTCTGAGGCTGGTCATAGACATAATCCGAGAATATCTCCACCTCACGTGTGCGCCCCTGAAGCTGCCAAATTGCGCGATCGAGGTCGTAGACTTTCTTCCCCAACCAAATGACGTCTTCGAAGCTCTTGTTCCACCCCGTGCAAGCGTTGAGGAATTTTGGCTCCCCGTCAGGCGTCATTCCCTCGAAGTCCTTGCCATACGGATTCACCAGGTCAGTCCACGCCCAGTCGCACAAACCGACCGTGTTTTTCCATGAACGGTTGTAGTAAATAGTCCAGGCTACCGCCTTTGCGCACGGCTTCTTGTAAATTCCTTCATCCGAATAGTCGATCATTTCGGGATCGCAGAACGGCACCAGCTTCTTGCCCATGATTTCCGCCAGACGAGCAGCCGATACATCGGGCTCTCTACCCTGAGCGTAGTTCTGGGAGGGAGTCCAATAGCAGGGGAAGTCCAAATCGTGGCTGTTGATATCGCGATCGGTAAGGATTGAAGCGAAACCCCAGTCAGCCGAAGTGCGCGGATCGTAATGATGCCCATAGCTGTACTGAAGAACAGGCAGCATGCCAGTAGACGAATCTTCTTCCCATCGTCCCCATTTTTCAGCACATGGCTGTAGGCCCAATGCAAGATCGGCGCCGATATCGGCCAAATTAACGATCGATGAGATGAGGGCGTTGGCAAATTCAATGGTGCCCATCTTTTCGAATGGCAAGTTTGATTCGATTTCCTTGCCTGGTCCGATCAGCCCCTTTTCATAGAGCCTCATCAGCCAAAAGGTGATGGGCATAAACGAATTGGCATTCATGCCAACACGGTTAAGCAAGGTTGCTGCCTTGGCGGTGTTTTCCGTGATGACCCCATCATGTGCTGCCTTGTCCTGCGGAGTAAACCAGTGGAAGCCGATACACATCGCTTCGTTTCCGTAATAGTTTGAGGTTCTACCCCGGCATGCACGGACACAACCTACGCAGCCATAGGGCCTACTTGACACTCCCGTTCCGTAAAAGCGAGTCGAATTACCCGGAGGTGATGAAATATCCTGCATGCCTATGTAATTGTTTGGATTATCGGCATGACCGCCCCAGGTATATTGCTGAGCCCACAGACGCGCGTCCATCATCGCCTGAGGATCGGCAATCTCGATGCTCTTCGTGCCCAAAAATCCTATTGCCTTCAGGTTCTTAGCCGCCCATACGCCGCCAAAACCACCTTGGCCAATAACATGAGCCATATCGGAAACCAACGAAGAAAGCGGACCATAATTCTCCGGATTCGGACCCGTGGTAAGAATTGCAGGGCGCTGAGTGGTTTTTCCTGCATCGCGCCATCCAGACGCGATGGTGTTCCAATCGCCCGCATGGTAATCGTGGACCATCTGAGGCATCAGGGTTTCCTGCGTTTCCTGAGTATCAAGACCCCAGAGCAACTCAGCGTCATTGAAGGTTACTCGGTCGTTGACAACACTGATCCACACCTTACGCTTAGCCTGCCCCAAAAGGACAAAAGCATCATATCCAGCGTGCTTCATCATCGGTCCGAAACGTCCACCCATGTTCGAGCGCGTAAACCAGGGAGTAGGATACCCTTGCGTACCAACTGCCACCATTTCGGCACGGCCGCCACCCGAGGGGGTTGGCGTGCCCGCAATAGGGGACGTTGCCAGAACGCACACGTTCTTTGGGTCAGCAGGGTCGGTGATAGTTTTATCCTCGCAATAATCCCAGAACAACGCGGCAGCCATTCCGTGACCGCCGATCCATTCTTCATACTTAGACGTCGGGACGGTTTCGTACGTTTCCTTGTCGAGGTGCAAGATCAAGATCTTGCCCGCAAATCCATTTGCCATTTGTTTTCACCTACCCTTATTTCTTCGCAGAGCTGCCTTCACTACCAGGATTGCCGGTAGCGCCAACGGCATACGTCATCATCGATGGCCAACTTGTTCCCGTTCGCAGATCCACGTCATATTGGGATCCGCCGGTTTCCTTGGGGAGTTCTTTAACGAATTTAATGGCGCGTTCAGGGCATACCGATTCACAGGCGCGGGCGCCATCGGGTCCGACCTCGTGTTCCCAAAACGGCGTATTAGTGCAGAGGTCGCATTTCTGAGAATGCTTATCTTCGTTGTTCCACTGCAATCGAGAGGGAGAGTTAGGGCACGCAGAAATACACTGCATGCATCCAATGCACTTGTCTGGGTCAACCACGCGCACGTTATCGTTTTCTTCGTCGATGTGGCAAGCTCCCGTAGGGCACACCGAAACGCACTTAGGCTCTGCGCATTGATGACATTGGAAAATGGTCATGTCATAGGGGAAATGCTGGAATGAATCGCCCACAATCTGGATTCGCGCAAGACCAGGGTTTGTTACCCCGTAATGGGTCATTGCGCACGCCATCATGCAATTCTGACATCCGCAGCATCTCATGCTATCTACGATGAGATATCCACCTGAAACAGGAAACGCCACATCGATATTGTTATTACGCGCGAATGCCATGATGCCGCTCGTACCCAACGTTGTAGCAGCCAGCAATGTACCAGCCAACGCAACAAACTTACGGCGTGTTACCCCTTCGGGTTTTTGGTTCTCTGACGCTTCGGACGTCAGATTCTCTTCGTTGTTCTCCGACGTACTGCAAGGGGGATCTTTCTGCAGCTCGGAGTCTTCATACTGCTTTGACATTATGTCTGCCCTTTCGTTTCGAGCAATTCCCTTGGGGGAAGGGAATCTCAAAATCTATTACGAGCAGACCGCCATACCGACATACCCATGCAAGGCAAAATATATGGGTCTAACGTTTGGGATCTATGGGTTAGCTATTGAATGGCGGATACTGCTCGGCGAATAGGGAATTGTTCTCGATAAAGGCGAATTGTTGTCACTTAATCGCCTAAAGCATTACTTTGCTTTTTGCTCTTCGGAAACAATGTCCTCATACCAACCAGGGTGTTCCTTCTTCGCTTCCTCTTCTGGCATCCAGCCATGGATCATAGAGGGAAAGGTCTTCCACGACCAAGGAACCAGAACCGCAAAGAACACATGGGCAAGAAGGAACAGGAGCATGGCAACCGTGCCGATATCGTGCAACAGCGTTGCAGCCGAAACCACAAATCCAGGAAGATCGATAGAATGCTGGATCGACTTGATAATGCCCGTGAAAGCCATTAGAGCGCCCACGAAAATCGCAAAGACATAGGCCATGTTTTCGCTCTGGAAGTATTTCTTTTCTTTTGGATACTTTGCTCTTTTGAATCCCAGCTGAGCGCCATAGTGGTTCAGCGTCGAAGAGATTGCGTCCTTATTAGGAAGATGTTCTTTCATACGCGCTGGCTCGGAAATGGCATTGCCGATGTAATAGAACGTCCCGAACAGAAATGCGCATGCCGCTACGAAATGGACGTTCAGGGCAATTACAGCTTCTTCACTGGTTGAAACAAAGCTGATAAAGAAGCTTAATCCCATGATGATGCCCGAGATCAGTAGAAACAGCGTGCCTAAAGCATGAGGCCAGTGTTCCACACGAGCCGCAACGTCGTGGCGATAGATCTTTCCGTTCTTGCGATAGGGCTTCGTTCTCTTGGTGAAGTAGGTGAGTATCAGCCCTAAGCAAGGCATAAGAAGAAGCAGCCACAAACAATGGTCGAACAGAAGGGAGCTTGATACGCTCATAACGATCTCCTTTCGCTATAAATCGCTTTGCATGGGATGCGATATGGAGATCTGTTTTTAATCAGGCTAGCACCGCAAGCAACATACCTGAAATAAAGCCTGCTACTGGTCTTATTAACTATATGAACATGTTATAAATCTTTTTTAAGAACCATTTTTTAATGATTCGGCGCGACGTACTGCAAACCACCATCTCGATGCCACTCGATAAACGACCCATGACCAGCTTGCACATGTCAAAATTCGAGCACAGTCACACATTGCAAAGCGCGGTTTGCTATTGCCTTTCACCTAGAAACAAAGAAAGGCCACCCAAATGGGTGGCCTTTCAAAAAAGCAGATAAGAAACTACTCAGCAGCTTCTTCGGTTGCCTCTTCTGCCTCTACTGCTTCTTCAGCAGCTTCCTCGGCAGGAGCAGCGAAGGTTGCCTCGTCACCTACGAGCAGAGCGAGGTTAGCCTTGATGTCGCGATAGAGAGACACAACAACGGTGTGCTCGCCAGCGGACTTGATGGCATTCTTGATCTCAACGCGACGGCGGTCGATGTCGAGGTCAGCCTGAGCCTTAACAGCGTCAGCTACCATCTGAGCGGTTACGGAGCCAAAGAGAACGCCCTCTTCGCCTACGCGAACCTCAACCTTAACGGTAAGAGCCTCGAGCTGAGCCTTCATCTTGTTAGCATCAGCAATGCGATTCTCTTCGCGAGCAGCAATGTTGTGCTTGCGCTGCTCGAGCTGCTTCAGATTGCCCTTGGTTGCCAGAACGGCCATGCCCTGGGGAAGCAGGTAGTTGTTAGCAAAGCCGGGAGCTACGTCTACAACGTCGCCTTCGCCGCCCTTGTTCTTAACTTCGGTAAGAAGGATAACTTTCATTTCATCCTCCTCTTAGCGATTACGGCGATCGCCGCGGCCGCTTACAGCAGGCACAGCGTAGGGCATGAGAGCCATTTCGCGTGCGCGCTTAACAGCATTGGCGATATCGCGCTGGTGCTGGGTGCAAGCGCCCGTAACACGGCGGGGCTTGATCTTCCCACGGTCAGTAACATACTTGCGCAGCATCTGAGCGTCTTTGTAGTCGACGTATTCCGCATGATCCTTGCAGAACTGGCAATACTTTCGACGAGGCTGCTTGGTGTAGTCAGACATGTTAACCTCTTTCGAATGATTAGAACGGAATGTCGTCGTCGTAAACGGAAGCATCTACAACCGGTGCAGCCATCGGGGCTGCCGCCATCGGTGCCTGAGCCATAGGCGCTGCCATGGGTGCCGCGGCGCGAGGAGCACCATCGTTGCGGCTGGTCATGAACTCGATCTCGTCAACAATGACTTCGATCTTGCTACGCTTCTGGCCATCGCGTTCCCACTGGCTCCAACGAAGCTTTCCTTCGATGGCTACCTTGCTGCCCTTGGAAAGGAAGCGGGAAACGCTCTGTGCGCGAGCACCAAACATAGTGCAATCAATGAAGTTGGGGTAATCTTCCCATTCACCCGTCTGCTGATTCTTGCGGCGATCGTTAACTGCGACGCCGAAGCCCAGAACAGGCATACCGCTTGCAGTGGAACGCAAATCGGGATCACGAGTAAGGTTTCCGCTGATTACAACTCGATTGATACTCATATCGATACCTCTTTCACAACGTGGACTAGTCCGTCCACCTTTTGATTTCCTTGAAAATTAATCGCGATCGGTGCGAGCAACGATCATGTGACGCACAACAGCATCGGAGATGCGGAGTACGCGGTCGAGTTCAGCAATGTTGCTGGGCTCTGCATGGAAATCGATAAGGGTGTAATCACCGTCGGTCAGACCGTTGATTTCGTAAGCGAGCTTGCGCTTACCCCAGTTATCAACATTATCAACGACACCGTTACCTTCTGCGAGGGCGGTCTCGATACGCTTCATAACAGCGAGACGAGATTCTTCGTCGATAGACGGAGCTACAAAATACAAGAGTTCATAAGCCTTCATCAGTTCACCTCCTCTGGACTTACGGCTTCGGGTTTAAAGGCTACCCCGAAGCAGGAAATTAGCCTTGTTAGGTTACCAAACAAGGAAAGGAAGAACTAATGACTTTACGAGAACTCACGGTTTGCACACATTAGCCTTACAGATTTCCTGAAACCATCCTATTCCCCTTATCTGAAATTGGTGCGAAAAGCATGCGAAACTCCTGCGAAAGCTTGGCGGCGGCCCGGTTTCCGCATAAGCCTCATACCTTGTTTCCGAATAACGGATTCAGCGCGCAAAAAACGAGAGCCGGCATCGCTGCCGGCTCCCTCGACCGAGTTTTCTATTCCTCGGTTGCTTCTTCCTGTTCTTTAGGATCGAGGGTTCCCTCCACCTCAAGCTCAAGCTTGAGGTTTTCCATAAAGTTAGGAGCAGGGCCGATGTAGACAACCTCTCGCTCAATGCCATCCTCATCGTAAAGGTAGCCAAATGCGTACCCCTGCTCTTCGCCAGGCAAGCCACCTTCAGCGATAAGCGCGTCCTTCTTGCCTTCATCGGTGTCGACATAGCCGTCATAGCAGAAAGCATATGCCGTTGCGCCTCGAGCACCCTGAACCTCTTTACGCGCAGCCAAGAAGCATTCCTCAGCATCGTCACCTGGGTGCGTCTCGATGAAGAGGTTCTCCTTTACCGCAAGACCAGTGAAGGGAATAACATCTTTCCCCTCCTCCATCTTATCGGCAGCTTCGTCCAAAACAGCGACGATAACGGCTTTCAGCACGTCATCAACGTCTTCTACGGGGATATCGTTTTCGGGATCTACCACACGATCTACCATGGTCGTCCTTTCCCTTTTCTTCTAAACCAATGCAGCCCAGTGTACTCTCGCAAGCATAAAAGCCCAACCCAAACTCCGCCAACGAGCACAACCCATCCATGACGGTTGGGAATATAGGGACAGGTCCCATTTTCCCACCTAAGGAAAAGGGCCCGCTGCAAGAGATCGTGCAAAAGCGGCGCTACCTCAGTGCGCTACAACTAGGTGGGAAAATGGGACCTGTCCCTATATTCCCAGATATGCAGCTTTAACTGCCCATGAAAAAAGGTCTGCCAAGAGCAGACCTTTAGATTCTGGCGGAAGGGGAGGGATTTGAACCCTCGTTACCGGGAGTACCGGTAAAACGGTTTTCGAGACCGCCGCATTCAGCCGCTCTGCCACCCTTCCAAGATATGTATCAGCCGCCAAAGGGGCTGGTGAAAAAGAAAGCGCCCAAAACAGGCGCTTTCGAAAAATCACTGGCGGAGAGATGGGGATTCGAACCCCAGATACGCTTTTGGCGTATACACGATTTCCAATCGTGCTCCTTAAGCCAGACTCGGACATCTCTCCAGCTGCAGCGCTTCCCGCGCATGCAAGGATGTACTTTACACCATCTTAGTACCGGCTGACAAGAGAAAAATAGCCATCTTCTGACAAGATTTTTAAAGGAACGTCAAAAAGGTCGGAAACACACTCGGTAGTAAGGGCTTCTTCCTTGGGCTTGTCCCCATAAAGCTTGCCGTCTTTGATCATTACCACACGCTTTATTTCGGGAATGATGTCTTCGGGATAGTGCGTAACCAAAATAATTGACTTGCCAGCAGCAACCAAATCGCGCATTGCCTTGCGAACGAAATACATGCCTTCAGGATCAAGCGCGGTAGTTGGCTCGTCAAATACCAATACCTCGGGATCATGAACAAGCGCACGGGCAATAAGCACGCGACGAGCCTGACCAGAAGACATTGTCATGATGTCTCGATCGGCATGCTCTTTCATCCCCAGGAACTCCAGAGCACGCAAAGCCTTTTCCCTGCCCGCCTCGGTCATGTTGTGACGGCGGGGAACACCAAGAACGCCGAAAAGGCCGCCGTACACCACATCAAGGGCCGGAAGATGGACGGTTATCTGATCCTGCATCGTTGAAGAAACAATACCCAAGCATCGCTTAACCTCTTCGAGCGTGACCAACGACTTTCCCTTGAACAGCACCGGAGGCTCATCGCGATGAAGGGGGAACATTTCACGGGTTATGAGATGAATAAACGTCGATTTACCGGCGCCATTGGGGCCAATAAGGGCAATGCTTTCGCCTTGCTGCAGGGTGAAGTCCCCCACATTTAAGATCTCTTTTCCCTTACGGCGAACTACGGCGTCATGTAGCTCGATTAGAGGCGGTTTCGTTTCCATTGCTTACCTTTCTAGATAAATCAAGGCCACCTCATGCGAGGCGGCCTTGGGAAAGCCTGATTAATTGGTTTTTACTGACCGGAATTCTCGGAATCCGAGCTCTGCTCATTGGAGGATTCCGACGAGCCCTCCGTAGCCGACGCATCGGCATTGGTGTCGGCAGAAGCCCCATTGTTGGAGTCATCGGAGTTATCGCTCGACGAATCGCTGTTGTCGTACTTGGTCATATCAAGGTTATAAGGAACATTCTCGGGCATATCGTTGTTCTGGATGTCTGCCTGAGCCTTATAGTTGTTGAACCAATCGGAATATGCCGTGGACTTGCTCTGATCCTTCACAATGTTCGAAATGTAGTCAACGAACTCCTGAGGGTATGCAGAAAGGCTGGTTGCCTTGCCGTCGCAGGTGAACTCATCGGTGCACTTGATGATGTGAATGCCGTAATCGCTCGTTACCAAACCAGATACCTGGCCAACGGAAAGGCCATCAAGGGCGTCGGTGTAGTCGTTTACAAAGGAATTGATAGCGTCCCAACCAACATTGCCACCGTCGGCCGCAGAGGCTGTATCGGTGGAGTACTGCTTGGCAGCTTCGGCGAAGTCAAGCGTTCCCGCGTTGATCTGATCGAGCACTTCCTGAGCCTTTTCAGTGTCACTCGAAGCGAACAAGATATGAGAAGACTTCTTAGCACCATTAAACATGGTGTAATACGTGTTCAGCATATCTAGAACTTTAGAATCATCAGCGGTGGCTGCATCTCCAGCAACCGCGTCCTCCAAGGCCTTATCAAGCAAGCCAGCTTCGACGGACTCGCGATACTGATCCTCGGTCAAACCAGCAGAGGACAGAGCCTGCTTCCAAGCATCATCGCTGTCGTAGTTGGCCTTCATGTTGTTGATCTCATCGTCAACCTGAGACTGTTCAACCGTGATGCCCTTTTCGTCGCACGCCTGTTTCTTCAGCTCGTTTTCGACGTAGTAATCGATTACCTGATCGCGAACGGTGGCAGGGTCAAAGGAATTCTCTTTCATCCAATTGCCCCAGTCGTCGTCGCTGGTGAGGTCTGAGCTAGTGCGGAAGTCCTGAATGTACTTAGTGATGGTGTCTTCCTGAATCTCAGCGCCATTTACCGTTGCTGCAACGCCGCCGGTATAGCCGTAATTCGTGCCACCACAACCAACCAAGGCAATGCAGCAGGCAGCGGATACGCCGACAACAGAAATCTTGCGAAGAAAAGCTCCGTGCTTCATGTATGTTCCTTTTTCCTACGGTACGAAACGAGGTCGCACCCGATGAGCAGGTGCAACGCATGCTATTTTTGCACAACGTCAATTTCGTGATTTCCTTCGCACAATTTGCCCACGTATCACCGCTGTTTAATCACACCCCCTCCATAAAAGGAGCTTCCTCTATCGAGGTCGGCAAAAAGCGACAGCCCTGGCGCTCGAAATTTCCGAGCAGTATGCCCACCACTCCGAAAAGCCCAACCCCGATGCAGCGTTCTGTTTCACGTGAAACGAAATGCCTTGCACTCCACCCGGATAATTCGCTTCTTTATCGCAGGGTCATGCAGCTCCCCGTTGTGAAAACAAAAATCTCGGTTTTCTTGCAACTTTTTTGCGATTAGGGACTCCTGCCCTCATCCGCAAAGCAAAAAATGGGCCGTTTCGCGGCTGATTTGCTGCGATTTCGGACCGCGGCTTGCGTCTTGGCGCCCTGCGACGATCCCTAATCGCAAAAAAGTTGCAGTCCAGGCCGATTTTCTGTTTTTCGAACCCTCGGGACAGCTTCGCGATGGCGCTATCAGGCAAGGAGATCCATATCTGCCCCTCTATCCGCATGCTTCTCATTGCAGGCGACACTTAATAGCAAAACGCCGGACGACGAATCGTCCGGCGTTTTAATCAGTCAGCCTTTTTGGATTAACCCCCCGAATACCCTATACAGGAGAATCCGGATTGGAATAAACCAGCCTATTTATTCTTTGCTTCCTTACGGCGCTGAGTTGCGGAAAGGGTGCGCTTGCGGAGACGGATAGACTGAGGCGTTACCTCTACCAGCTCGTCATCTTCAATGTACTCAAGCGCCTCTTCGAGCGTAAACGTGATAGGAGGCGTAAGGGAAATAGCCTTATCGGCGCCAGAGGAGCGCTGGTTACCCAGCTGCTTAGCCTTGGCGACGTTTACCACCATGTCACCTTCCTTGGCGGATTCGCCAACGATCATGCCTTCATAGCAATCCTCGCCCGGACCAACGAACAGCTTGCCGCGCTCCTGCAAAGTATCAAGAGCGTATGCAACCGACTTCTCTGTCGCCATGGCAATCATGCAGCCATTCTTGCGGCCAATCATCTCTCCGGAATAAGGACCGTATTCACGGAAGTGATGGAACAGCACCGCTTCGCCGTGGCTTACATTCAGAATCTTGGTCTTCAGGCCCATGGTGCCGCGGGAAGGGATGGCAAACGTAAGGTGCGTCATGGTTTCGTCAGACACCATGTCTTCCATGATGCCGCCTGCCGTGCCCATAACCTCAATCGCCTTACCAGAATAGTCGTTGGGAACGTCGATAGTGGCTTCCTCGATAGGTTCGAGCTTGTTGCCAGCCTCGTCTTCCTTGTAAACAACCTGAGGACGACCAACCTGGAATTCGAAACCTTCGCGGCGCATGGTTTCCATAAGAACGGAAAGATGAAGAACGCCACGACCGGCAACGCGAACGCCCGACTTATCTTCGGTTTCCTCGATACGCATGGAGATGTTGCTCTCCTTTTCACGCATCAGGCGCTCCTTCAGCTGGCGAGCGCCAACAATATCGCCCTCTCGACCAACCAAGGGGCTCGTGGAAGCCTCAAACACAACAGCCATGGTGGGTTCCTCAACGGCCAAAGGCTCCATCTCAACAGGATTCTCAGGGTCGGTGATAACATCGCCGATGTCAGTCTGCTCCACGCCGATAACAGCCACGATATCGCCTGCGCTGGCCTCGGGGACCTCGGCCTTACCAAGGTTCTCGAAGGTGTATACCTTGCGAATCTGCGCGTTGTAGCGGTTACCGTCAGGCTGGATTACCAGAACCTGCTCTTTTTCATGAATGGTACCGCTCTGCAAACGACCAATACCGATACGTCCCTCATAGCTGCTGTGGTCAACCGTGCAGACCTGAAGGGCAACAGGACCTTCAACATCTACATCAGGGCAGGGGATTTCCTTCAGAATGGTATCCAGCAAGGGAACCATGTCCATGTTGCCGTCATTAACGTCGTAGCGTGCGTAGCCATTAACTGCAGAGGCATAAACAACAGGGAAATCAAGCTGCTCGTCGCTTGCACCCAACTCAACCATCAAGTCGAATACCTTGTCGACAGCAGCATCAGGGTTAGCATTGGGGCGGTCGATCTTGTTGACCACAACAACGATGCGCAAACCACGCTCAAGGGCATGCGAAAGAACGAAACGGGTCTGGGGCTTGGGGCCTTCATAAGCATCAACAATGAGCAATGCGCCATCTGCCATGTTGAGAACGCGCTCCACCTCGCCACCAAAGTCGGCATGACCGGGGGTGTCGATAACGTTGATCTTAGTGTCCTTGTAATGGATGGAGATGTTCTTAGAGAGAATGGTAATGCCGCGCTCGCGCTCCTGATCATTCGAGTCGAGTACGCGTTCGGCGACTTCCTGGTTTTCGCGGAATACATGCGAGGACCAGAGCAGGCGGTCAACCAGGGTGGTTTTACCATGGTCAACGTGCGCAATGATTGCCACATTGCGGATGTTTTCCTGTTTCATCTACTTCTTCCTTCTTAAAGACGTTGTCTTGTTAACCCATAAGCGGTAAAAGCTTACCAGCGCGAAAGAGCCCAAACAGGGCAGATCAGTCGCTTTACACAAAAAAGAAGCCGTCCATTCGGACGGCTTCGAAAATTCGTGGTGGAGCATAGGGGGATCGAACCCCTGACCTCAGGCTTGCAAAGCCCGCGCTCTCCCAGCTGAGCTAATGCCCCACGTAGGTTATGTGCGATTTCGTTATCAATAAACGCTCCACCGGCAAACTCGGCTCACGGTGGAGCGTTTATCAGTAAAAAATGGTGGGCCCAAGCAGATTTGAACTGCTGACCTCACGCTTATCAGGCGTGCGCTCTAACCAACTGAGCTATGGGCCCGAAATCGCGCTCAATTAATATACTTCCTACCCCCATACGGGTCAAGAAGAATTTTGCATTTTCTTAAAAAAGTTTTTGCTGGGGTTCCGCTTGACTGCTTTCTATTTGAATAATACCAGTTCAGGACAATGTTTTTCATTTAAACAGCAAGATATATTTTTTTCGAAAACAGATGGCAATGCCGCTCCTTTTGAAGAAAATCGCCCTCTTCCTTGGTAATTCCTTGTCTGAAATTAGTAATAAATTTTTTGAAAAAAAAATTGGGACCCAGAAAATCTGGGTCCCAACTTCGGAAAGTATCAGTGTCTACTACTACTCTTCATCGAGCAGACTGGCCTGGTCCTTATGGGTGGCAGGTGCTGTCTTAGAGGATTTTTTTTCGGTGGTAGTGGAAGTGGCCACAGCAGAAACCTTGTCCTTGCCCGCAACATTCATCACATGAACGCCCTGAGTGGAGCGTCCCAACTGCGACACGCCGGAAACCGGTGTGCGAACAACTACGCCCTCTTCGGTGATAATCATGATCTCGTCGTTCTCTTCAACGATTTTCATGGCCGAGAGCAAGCCCTTCTTGGCTGTCATGGTAATGGTGTATACGCCTTGGCCTCCGCGATGATGAGAAGGATACTCCTCTACCGGCGTGCGTTTGCCATAGCCGAGCTCAGTGATAACCAAGAGTTCGGTTCCTGGACGCGCTATTTCCATGCCGAGCACGCGAGCATCGGCGTTAACCGTCATGCCGCGTACACCCATGGTGTCGCGACCCATAGCCCGAACCTCGGACTCATCCCACATAATGGCCTTGCCTGCAGAGGAAACCATCATGACCTTTTCGCCTTCAGCAACGCGCTGGACACTAATAAGCGTGTCGTTTTCCTTCAGGTTGATCGCAATCAAACCATCTCGGCGCGTGCGATCGTAGAGCTTCATGGAGGTTTTCTTAACCATGCCAGACGAAGTTGCAAACATCAGGTACTCGTCTTCGGGAAAATCCTTGGTAGCGATAACCGCAGCAATGGTTTCACCCTTCTCTAAGGGCAGAACATTCACGATCGCGGTTCCACGAGCATGACGAGATGCCTCAGGAATCTCGTAGGCCTTCAGACGGTACACCCGTCCGCGCGAAGAAAAGAACAGCAGATAAGCATGGGTTGAAGAAATGAAGAGATGCTCGACGAAGTCGGCTTCTTTCAAATTCACCCCTTGCATGCCCTTGCCGCCGCGCTTCTGCTGGCGATACGTAGCCACGGGAAGGCGTTTCACGTAACCAGCCTTGGTTACGGTAATGGCAACTTCTTCTTCAGCAATAAGATCCTCTACATCGAGGTCCTTCGCTTCGTCGGTAATCTTGGTGATACGAGCAGAACTGAACTTTTCCTTGATTTCGGTAAGTTCTTCCTTGATTACCTGCTTCACCAGGTCTTTATCGGAAAGCAAACGCTTGTAGTAGTCGATTTTCTCGCGCAGCTCCTTCAATTCGGCTTCGATCTTCTCTCGCTCCAAGCCGGTCAGGCGACGCAGCTTCATTTCGAGGATAGCTTCGCTCTGCTTTTCGGAAAGCTTAAAACGCTCCATCAACACGTCTTTCGCTTCGCGATCGGTGTTGGACGAGCGGATGATCTGGATCACCTCATCGATGTTGTCGAGGGCAATCACAAAACCTTCCAGAATATGCGCACGGGCCTCAGCTTTGGCCAAGTCGTAGCGCGTGCGGCGCTCCACAACCTCTTCCTGATGCAGGATGTAGTAGTGGAGGATCTCCTTCAGGGACAATACACGAGGGACGCCGTTGACCAGCGCCAGCATATTGCAGCCGAAACCAACCTGCAGCTGGGTATGCTTATACAACTTGTTCAGTACGACCTGAGGGATAGCATTCTGCTTCAGCTCGATAATGATGTCGATGCCGTGGCGGTCGGCGCCGTCATGAACGTTTGAAATCTCGGGAAGCTTCTTGTCGCGAATCAGATCGGCGATCTTCTTCAGGAGATTGGTACGGTTTACCTGATAGGGAATCTCGGAAACAACAATGGAAGCCTTACCGTTCTTACCCTCTTCAATGCGGCACTTTGAGCGAATGGTAAGGCTTCCTTTTCCCGTTTCGTAGGCATCGCGGATGCCCTTGCGGCCCATGATGATGCCGCCCGTCGGGAAGTCAGGGCCGGGAAGAACCTTCATCAAATCGTCTACCGTGCAATCAGGATTGTCGATCATCATGCAAGTTGCGTCGATTGCCTCGCCGAGGTTATGCGGGGGGATGTTTGTTGCCATGCCAACGGCAATACCCGAAGAGCCGTTTACCAGCAGGTTCGGGAAGCGCGAAGGCAAGACAACGGGCTCCTGCAAGCTCTCGTCGTAGTTAGGCTGAAAATCTACCGTTTCCTTGTCAAGGTCACGCAGTAATTCCATTGCCGGCTTGTCCAAGCGAGCCTCGGTGTAACGCATTGCAGCTGCCGAGTCGCCATCGATCGAACCAAAGTTACCGTGGCCGTCAACCAGCGGAACACGCATGGAGAATGGCTGCGCCAAACGAACCATGGTGTCGTACACCGCAGAGTCGCCATGCGGGTGATACTTACCGATTACGTCACCAACGGTACGAGCGGACTTAGCATGGGGGCGCTTTGGGGTGATGCCGCTTTCATTCATCGCATACAAAATGCGGCGATGAACAGGCTTCAAGCCATCGCGAACATCGGGAAGCGCGCGCGAAACAATAACGCTCATCGAATACTCGAGGAACGACGTGCGCATCTCTTTGCTGAGCTCAGCAGGAAGAACGTTTGCTGCAGCGGCCTGCTGTTCATCCTTCTTGTCTGTCTCGTTCTTATCTTCTGCCACGAAGACTCCTTCTGTCTTGTTGCTTGAATGTTTTACGTGAAACACTTTGCCAGGTTCCTACCCGGCAACCCTCTTAGAAGTCGAGGAAGCGCACGTCATGGGCGTGCTTCTGGATGAATTCCTTACGGGGCTCAACCTGATCCCCCATAAGTTCGCTTACCACACGCTCAGCTTCAGCTGCATCTTCAATGCTTACCTGAAGCATGGTGCGGGTAGAAGGCTCCATGGTGGTTTCCCAGAGCTGCTCGGGATCCATTTCGCCCAAACCCTTGTAACGCTGCAGCGAAATGCTGTCTCGATCGGGAATCTCTGCTAAGCGGGCGGCTAGAGCGTCATCATTGAAGATGTACTCCAGCTTCTTGCTGCCCTTCTTCTTCAGGCCGTACAGCGGAGGCTGGGCGATGTAGATATAACCACGTGTAATAAGCTCGGGCATGTAGCGATAGAAAAACGTGAGCAGCAGGATGCGAATATGAGCACCGTCAACGTCAGCATCGGTCATGATGATGATGCGGTGGTAGCGGGCAGCATCCGCGTTGAAATCCTCACCGATATTCGTACCGATAGCGGTAATGAGCGAAGAAATGGTGTCGGAAGAAAGCGAGCGGTGCAAGCCAGCGCGCTCGACGTTCAGGATCTTACCGCGCAGGGGCATGATGGCCTGGTACTTGCGGTCGCGAGCTTGTTTAGCAGACCCACCTGCGGAATCGCCCTCAACGATAAAGATTTCGGAATCGGCAGGATTCTTGCTCGAGCAGTCAGCCAGCTTTCCCGGCAAGCTGAAAGAGTCAAGAACGCCCTTACGACGCGTCATCTCGCGCGCTTTACGAGCAGCCTCACGGGCCTTCAATGCCTGAGAGGCCTTGCTGATAATGCGCTTAGCAGGCGTGGGGTTCTCTTCAAGATACTCAGCCAAGCCCTTAGTTACGGCAGTCTGAACCAAGCCACGAATTTCCGTATTGCCCAGCTTGCCCTTGGTCTGACCCTCGAACTGCGGGTCGCGGAGTTTAACTGAGACAACAGCCGAAAGACCTTCTCGGGTGTCGTCACCAGAAAGGTTGCTGTCCTTTTCTTTCAAGATTCCCTTGCTACGAGCGTAATCGTTGATGGTACGCGTAACACCCTGCTTGAAGCCGTCGAGATGAGTACCACCGTCAATGGTGTGGATGTTGTTCGCAAACGAGAGCACGCCATTAGAAGAATAGGAAGAGGACCACTGCATTGCCACTTCCACCGTGCCGTCTTCGTTTTCAGCCTCGAAGTAGATGGGCTTGTTCAGCGTTTCCTTGCCCTCATTGAGGAATTTAACGAAATCCTGAAGACCGCCAAGCGCCTGAAACACCTCGGTACGGGGTTTGCCGTCTTCGCCGGGGGTGCGCTCATCGGCTAGGGTGATCTTCAAACCCTTGTTAAGGAATGACATCTCACGGAAACGGGTTTTCAGCGTTTCGTAATCGAAGATGGTGGTTTCTTTGAAAATCTCAGGGTCGGGCCAGAAGGTTACCGTAGTACCGCTGGTTTTGGAGGTTCCTACCTCATGGAGCTTTTCTTTGGTTTTGCCATGATCGAAAGAAATCTCATATTCCTTGCCATCGCGACGCACGCGCACAATAACCTGGGTGGAAAGCGCATTCACAACAGAAACGCCTACACCGTGCAAGCCGCCGGAAACCTTATAACCTTCGCCGCCGAATTTACCACCTGCATGGAGGATGGTGAGTACAACCTCGACGGTTGGGATTTTTTCCTTGGGGTGCTTGTCTACGGGAATGCCGCGGCCATTGTCGACAACGGTGATGGAGTTATCCTCATGGATGGTAACCTCAATGTGGTCACAATAGCCAGCAAGAGCTTCATCTACTGCGTTGTCTACAACCTCGTACACCAGATGGTGAAGGCCGCGCGGACCGGTAGAACCGATATACATACCAGGGCGCTTGCGCACTGCTTCAAGGCCTTCCAAGATCTGAATGTCTTGGCCGCTGTAGTGGGATTCGTCTGAAGCCACGTATTTCCTCCTCTTTCTGCTATCTGATACGCCTAAAGCAACGTATCGAGGGGATTTAGAACCTTATTATTATAGCAGAGTAGGCAAGATACCTTGCTATCTATCAGCGTCAGAGGGCATTCAGAGCGCTTCTGCGGGTATAAAAGCCATCGTGTTGGGCATTTTTTATGAAGAAGACTCATTTCGACGCTTCTGAGCCGTCATAGCGCGTTGGAACGAAGCCCTTAAACGAGGATCCTCGATAGCCGACGTCATTTCTTCTATTCGAGCCGTTTCTTCTTCGCTGAGACTTCGTTCTTTAGGCTGAGTATCTGAGCTAAGGCGCTCGGCAAAGGGGTGCTTATCCCTATACGGACCCCTTGAAATACGAATCTCGAAAACATCTATGGTCGTGTTGAATCGATCGAGATACTCAAAGCGAAGCAACTCCCTGCGCGCATTCAGCTCGGCAGCACACGTTGAGTTGTCCAAATACACCACCAGATCGTACGCCCCCTCAACCGCCTGGCTTTTGAGCAGATATACCGAATTGGTGTGCTTGAGAATAAAAGGATCCACCAGTTCGGCAAACTGGGCATGGGTTTTTTCTATTTTGCGTTGCACAAGAACGCGCTTCTTAACTTCCTCAGGCATCGACGAAGCAAAAGAAGAAAGCGAGGACGAAACAGGGCGGAGGGAATTGTTTCGCTCGTTCATTGCAGCAATATAACGGCGAGGGTCACGCGACGACCCCCAATCGCTGTCGTATTCGACCATACCTATTCGCCGCCAATCTCTACAACACGCGCCAACGTGGAAAGCGCTGGGCTCACCTTTTCCGCATTGGTGGCAGTCACAAACGTCTGTACCTCGCCGGAGATCAGAGAAAGCAGCGCATCGCGGCGCGTCGCATCAAGTTCGCTCATCACGTCGTCGAGCAGTAAAACAGGATTTTGCCCTAATCGTTCCGCGATAAGCGCAACCTGCGCCATCTTAAACGCCAGAACCAAGCTTCGCTGCTGCCCCTGCGAGGCAAACTGCTGAGCGTTGAGTCCATCGAGGTAGAACTCTACCAGATCAAGCTGAGGGCCATAAAGGGACATACGCCGCTCGTGCTCCCTATGGGCATCCTTTTCCATTGCACTGACAAGCTGCTCCTGTGCGGCAGTCCTGCCAAGCGCCTCAACCGAAGGAATATGGTCGAGATCGAATGACTTGCGAAGCCATGATGGAATGTACACCAGCTCAACCGATTCGCGTCCACCCGAAATCTCCCGATAGCATTCCTTCAGGTGCGGGGAAAGCGCAGCGATCATCTCGCAACGCAAGCGGTACAGCTGAGAACCAACCGTAGCCACAACCTCGTTGATACTCTGAAGGAATAGAGGCGAAACACTCTCCTTCAGATAACGGTTCTTCTGCCGAAGGATCTTTTCGTAGTCTTTTCGTACCGCATGGTAGTTTGCGCTCAGCTGGGCACCCATCTGGTCAACCTGCGCTCGTTTAAACGACTGGGAGCCTTTCACCAGCTCCAAATCCTCAGGAGAAAACAGTACGGAAGGCAAGGTGCCCCGGATATCACGAGGACGTTTCTTCTTCCCATTGACAAAATACTCGCGTGTTTCACGTGAAACGCGCAATTTCACATCGAGGCATCGACCATCGCCACATATTTCCGCCGAAAATATGCCAGCACCTTGACCGGCGCGAACCAAGTGGCTGGGCGTTGAACTACGGAACGACGAGCAAGCCGTGACGAGCTGAATACCTTCAAGAAGGTTTGTTTTGCCCACCGCATTAGGCCCGACGATTAAGGTCAGACCCCCGATGCCGTCAAGTTCGAACTGTTCATACGACCTGAAATTACGACACGCGATTTTTTCGATAGCGAGCCCCATGGAGCCAGAAACCCACAATTTAAACGCGCACAGGCATGATGAGGTAAAGGAAGTTCTCACCCTCTGCAGCACGCAGGATGCCAGGCTTCATAGGCCCGAACAAGTCAAGATGAACCGCGTCAGTGTCGATGGAGTTCAAGCCATCGAGCATAAAGGTGAAGTTGAATGCAATATCAACCGATTCGCCATCGACCTCGCAGATAAGATTCTCCTGAGCGTTGCCGATGTCCTGAGAGTTGGTAAGCAGGGTCACCACTCCGGATTCAGCATCTACGCGAACCTGCACAGGGGAAACCTTGTTGCTCAGCAGAGAAACACGACGGACCGCATCGGTAAGCGCATGAGTTGAGAGCGTTGCACGGGTGGAATGACCCTCGGCAATCAGCTGCTTATAGTTCGGGAAGGTACCCTCGATGCGGCGGTTGATAAACGTGGTGTCACGATAGGTAACTACGATCTGGTTGTCGTTAAGCGCAATCGTAATAGGGTCTTCCGACTGAGGGAGGGAAGCAATGTCTTGAAGGAAAGAGCCGGAAATAACCGCCTCGAACTCTTCGGGGCATGGAGAATCAAGTTCAGTTTCGGAAACAGCCAGACGATAGGAGTCGGTCGCCACCATCTTCAAAGTGGAGCCCACGCAAGAAACGAGAACACCCGTAAGCACAATGCGCGTCTCGTCGTGAGAAACCACCTTAGCGGTGCGCTTGACCATCGAAGAAAACGCGTTGAAGGGGAACGAAGCTTCCTGATCGGCTTCGATTTCAGGGAAGGCGGGGAAGTCGAGGGGGTTGAGCGCCTTCAAGGAGAATGTGGTGCTATCGCAGAATACCGTTGCGGTAGTTTCGTCTGCCTCAACACGAACAGCCATATCGGGGAGATTCTTAATGATGTCACCGAAGAGCTTTGCTGGTACCACTGTTTCACCGGGTTCTTCCACCATGGCGAAGCACGTTACCTTGATGGAGAGTTCGAGGTTGGTGGTTTGAAGGGTAATCCTTCCCTCTTCTGCTTTGATATACACGCCAGCAAGAATGGAAAGCGTAGAACGGGTGGAGGATCCTTTAACTACAACCGCTAGGGCATTTTGAAGCTCTGATTGGTTAACGCTGAATTTCATTAATGCTCCTGTCCTTTGTTTCTCTTGGCTATGATACCTGTTCTAGCCGAGCTGACTGTCGATCGGGAACGGAGTTCCATGATCGAGTTTTCCTCCCCTTTAATTCCTTCTTTATTCCTTAATAAATAACTAATAGTAGAAGTAATAATCAGGGTGGATATGTTGATAACTTCTCTTTTGCCTGATGAACGCGGAAAAACACCTGTCGGGAACTCTGTGGAAAAGCACCTTGGTTATCCACAGGGAAAACGTGGGGAAAACTTCTTCCACAAAGGTATGGGGTAATCCCCATGTTTTGTCACCGTTTATCAACAGGTTTTAATACTGCTGGATGCGGATTTTTTCGCGCACTGCTTCCAGCTCTTCTCGTAGGTTTCGGTCTTCTTGCATCTGACTTGAAATGAGCTCGCACGAGTGGAGCACCGTAGTGTGATCGCGATTGAAGGCCTTGCCGATATTGCTCAGCGTGGTTTCCGACAGGTCTCGGCACAGATAGATTGCAACCTGCCTCGGCCGAACAATGCTTCTTGCCCTGCCGCGCCCCACGATGTCTTTGTGTGAAACGCCGTAAAAATCTTCAACGGCGGCTTGGATCATCTCTATCGTGATGCGTTTTTTGCCTCCGCCGATAAAGTGATTGCCCAGAAGCTCCTTGACCTGGCCTTCCGAAAGCGTGTGGTCCTTGTTCATCTTCATGGCGAATATCACGTTGGTGATAGCGCTCTTCAGTTCGCGAATGTTTGAACTGGAGTTGTCCACGATGTAGTCGAGGATTTCGTCTGTGATAACAAACGATGTGTTTTCTCGGCTCTGGTAGTGACGAATAAGGCTCTTGATGATGTTGCGCTTCGTCTCGTCGTCGGGTGGCTGAATGTCTATCGTGGCTCCCGAGTTGAATCGGGACACGTAGCGTTCGTCGAGGTCGATGTTTTTCGGTGCTCGGTCTGCGGAGAATACAAACTGCTTGCCCTTTGGGATCATCGAATTGAAGATGCGGAACAACGCGTTGAGCGTGCCGGGTTTGCTCTGGAGCCCCTGGATATCGTCGATGAGCAGTACATCCGCCTGCTGGAAATAGCCCTCAAAGTTCTTGAAGCTTTGCTTATCGACGCTCTTTTCTATTGCTGCGTCTGAGTAGCGGTTTACCAGTTCCATCGAATCGATGTAGCACACGTTGAGCTCTGGGCGGGTTTCCTTGATGTAGTTCTGAATCGCGCACATAAGGTGCGTTTTTCCCACACCAGATCGCCCATATATAAAGAGTGGGTTCAACTCGGACGAACCGGGGCGGTCCGCTACCTCCACTGCCATGTTGTAGGCCATGCGGTTCGACTCTCCGATAACGAAGGAATCAAAGGTGAGCGCTGCTTCCCCCGTTGCCTCGTTGTCGTTGCCGTTCGTCTCTGTTTTCTGCGATTGCGGCTCAGATGCTTCTGCCTGCGCTACCGAATGGGTGGGCTGGGGCGCGGGGGCGTTAGCGGACTGGACGCCTGGAACAGGCGCGTTCTGTGCGCTTGCTGCTGCGGGTGTCGGTTGCGGCTGGACCGCTTGCGGTGCGACAGCAGGGGCCGAAGGGGTCGCTGCGGGTGCGGGCTGAGATGCAGGTGCCGGTGCCGCTGCGGTGGGGTCGACCTCTATCAGCACCTGAAAGTCCAGGTTGTATAGATCGCCGAGTGCCTTCTGGATATCTTTCAGATAATGCTTTTCGATCCAATCTTTAATAAAGGCATTGTCCGAGGTGAGCATGATGAAACCAGGGCTTGCTGCCTGGATTTGAACACGCGAGAAGAACGCATCGATTTGAGATGCGTTAATGGTGGGATACGACTTCAGTTGTCGCATCAGGTCTGTCCACGTCTGTTCGATATCCATAAGGTTCTACGTAGTTCCATTCCGTTGGCGTGGGATGCGCCGTCTGTCGTTTACAAGGATAGGGCAACCTGCGTGCCTCGCGGGGTGAGCGTTCTCTTCTTATTCACCTTTTCCACGAGACCCGCCTCTTCCATCTTTGAAAAAGCGGTATGAACGCTAGCCACGGCGATGTTGGTGGCCTTGCTGACTTCGCTTACTCCTAGGGTGTTGTTCGGAAGAAGGGCTTTAAGCACGGCAGCTTCGTTTTCGGTGAGGTCGGGGATCTGAGCCGCCTCAATTTCTTCGTCTGTTGTTCGCGACGCAACCAGGCTGATGGTCACCACCGAGCCCTGATTCACGTTGTCTTTGATCTCGATATGGCCGTGAGAGGTACTTAAGTAGTCCTTCACAATGGGTAAGCCCGACCCCACGCCTCGTATGTAGCGTTTCATCGGCTCGATGGCAGAGGAAAATCCTGGTTCTTGTACGAGATCTTTGTTCTTGATGCCTGGGCCCTGATCCGCAAAGCGAATGGTATTGCCTTGGTCGAAAATTGATACCACCACTTCGTTGAAGTTAGCGTGAATGAAATTTTCGGATACTTCCCTGATCACGGTGTAAGGGATCACCCCGCCTGCTTCTTTGGCGTTTTTGTAGGTCAAGGAAGCAATGTGCTCGATGTATTCGTGTGTGGGACCTCCCTGCACTTGTATTACGCGTGGCGCTGTTTTCAGCGAATCGTATATTGCAATGCGCGCGGGCGTGGTTATGTGATGGTAATCGAATCTCTGCGAAGGTGCCGTCTCTTCGACGGATTCGATGATGCCGCCATTCATTGTGTGGGCGTAATCTTCGCCATACGTTGCCGGCTCCACAAAGGAGGGCACGAAAGGCTGCTCGCCCTGGCAGGCATCCGAAGCCGGTTGCTGCATCGTTTGGGGGTAGGGCTGCGCCGCCGCTGGCTGCATAACGTGTGGGTTGGCTGCGGGGGCGAACTGCTGAAACGCTTGTTGGGGATAGCCAGTCTGTGGTTGCTGGTATCCAATAGGGTAGCCTGGGAATCCCTGGGCTGCGACCTGCGGCTCTGGGTTGTTGGACATGTTGGCGGAAAACGGTTGCCCTTGCGGTGCTTGGCCGTTGACGTTTGCCATTTGCGCCGTGGGGGGCAGGTTGTGCGCTGGTACGGTGTAGCCAGGTTGTGGATAACCGCCATAAGGCATGCCGTAGGGCATGCCTGGATAAGGCTGCATTTGGGCACCCTGAGCAGGATAGGAAGGGAATTGCCCTTGTCCGTACCCGTAGGGAGGAGTGGATGTCTGGGCGGGCTGAGTGTTTGGCGCTGTCGCTTCGGTTGCAGGCCGCCCCTCGTTATAGGAAGGATATGGCACCGACCCTTGTTCCCCCGCTTGTTCCATCGGCTGCATATGTGGTGCGTTTTCTTGGTTCATGATGCTTTCCGATTTTTTTCAAAACATGAGAAAAAGAGCCCGACCGATATTCCTTTATAAGGCATAGATCGAGCTGATTTTTCATTCATTCTAGACGGTTATTCACACTTTTTCAAACTTTCCACCGTCTTTTCCTCGTGTTTTCGAAGTTTTCAACATTCTTTCAATAAAATGTGGAAAACATTGAAAACGCCTGAAGAAAAATGTGAAAAACTTGAAAGGCATTTTGGAAAACTATTTTGGAAAAGTAGTTTTTGCGCTTTCACTTCTAGCTGTTGAAGTCAAGGTGTTTAAACCGCTTCGCTGATATGCATACAGCAGGCAAATTGAGGTGTTGATAACAATAAAAGACCAGTTAAAAGCCTGTATTTTATGAAATTTGAACCGCTTTTCCACCTATATTACGGAGACGAGTTTTTGTTTCCTGAAAGGGTTGCTGCAACCTCTGGGATAATGGTGGGGAAGTATCCTGAAACACCTGGAAAGTTATCAACATTATCCACAATGCTATATAAACAAATTGTGTATAAGTTGCTTTCCTTGGGGAAAAGTGAGGTGGACAAACTATGAAGATCGCTATCCCGTTGGATGAAAAAGGCATGCTGCCCGATCGTTTTGGAAAATATTCGTCTCCGGAACTGCGTCGTGACGGCAACAATATTTGTTCGTTCCCCATCGAGGTGTCGGGTGTGCCTGAGGGGGCTAAGTCCCTTGCTCTTTCGTTCGTTGATTATGACTCCATTCCCGTATGTGGCTTTGCCTGGATTCACTGGGCTGCATGCGGAGTGAGCCCTGATACTGCCTTGATTCCCGAAAACGCCAGCCATAGCGGTGAATTTTCCTTCGTGCAGGGTTCAAACAGCTGCTTGTCTCGCGCCGAGGAGACAAGCGAAGAAGTGATTCGTGGGTACATCGGTCCGTGCCCTCCCGATAAGGATCACCGTTATACGCTTACGGTGTATGCGCTTGATTGCGAGCTGGATTTGCAACCTGGCTTTTATTTCAACGAGCTCCACTGGGCCTTGCAGGGTCATATCCTCGATAGCGACGAACTAAATGTCGTTAGTAGGGCGTAGCGTAGCCGCCGTTTGCGTGTTCATTCTGTGTTGACCCGTGAAATAGGGTGCCTGACTTCTTTCTTTATTATTGACGCGCGGCTTCTTCATCGTATAATTTCGAAGTTACTGTAAATCTGAAAGGAAAAGTAATGAAGCGCACCTATCAACCGAACACCCGCAAGCGCGCAAAGACTCACGGCTTCCGTGCACGTATGGCTACCAAGAGCGGCCGCGCCGTTCTCTCTGCTCGCCGTGCAAAGGGCCGCAAGCGTCTCTGTGCCTAACTTTCCTTGTGAGAAACCGTGTTAGGAACCATCAAATCCAGCACTGAGATCTCCTACCTGTTCTCGCACGGAAAAAGACATGCAACTCCCTGCGTAACTATGATCGTGTACCGGGGAGATACCCAACACGGCCCTAGTGGCCGTGTTGCTTTTATAGCGGGCAAGAAGAACGGTAATGCGGTGTGGCGCAACTCAGCGAAGCGCCGCTTGCGTGCTGTTTGCCACGATATCGGTGGCCCTTGGCCGGAGTTGAATGTCATTTTCATGGCTAACAGGAAAACAACGCGTGTTGAATACCAGAAGCTGGTTTCCACATGCAAGAAGATCATGGAATCGTATTAAGGCAAGTATTTGGTCTTGAAGGTCTGGTCGAAAATATCAGCTATCCCCAAGGGGGTTCTGTTGTTGATGATCAAGTTCTACCGTCTTGCTATATCGCCCCTGCTCCCCGCAACTTGTCGGTTTATTCCCACTTGTTCGGAATATGGACTTGTTGCGGTTCAGCGATTCGGTTTCCTTAAAGGTCTGTATCTTACCTGCAAGCGCATTCTGCGCTGCAGACCAGGTGGAGGCCGCGGGTATGACCCCGTGCCGGATACCTTTCATCTTTAATAATCAACCCCCGAACCGAGAGGACAAAGGTACACATGTGGGACGCGTTTAAAGACGCCATATTCTGGTGCATCGATGCTATGTATGGTTTCGTTGCCGACTGGGGTTTGGCGATCATCATCGTGACGCTTATTCTCCGTCTTATCCTGTTCCCCCTTATGCAGAAGCAGATCCGCTCTTCGTATCGAATGCAGCAGTTCTCTCCTCGCATCCAGGAGATCCAGGAAAAGTACGCTGACGACCAGCAGCGTCAGGCCGAGGAAATGCAGAAGGTTTATGCAGAGATCGGCTTCAACCCCATTACCGGTTGCTTGCCCCTGTTCCTTCAGATGCCTATCTTCGTTGCCCTGTTCCAGGTATTGCAGGAAATGGGCTCCCGTACCGAAGGTATGACCTACTCCTTCTATAATGTTTTGCCTTCGCTGCTCTCTTCGCCTTCCGCGATGTTCGGCCAGGGCTTCTTGGAGTTCTTGCCCTACGGCATCCTTCTCCTTCTGTTTGCATTCTGCACCTTCCTGCCCTCCTTGCTTCAGCAGATGGGTACGAACAGCCCGCAGAAGACGCAGACCATGATTATGATGGGCATCATGTCCCTGTTCATGCTGTGGCTTGGTTGGGGTTCTCCCACCGGCGTTTTGCTGTTCTGGGCAACTTCTTCCGTATTCGGTGTTCTGCAGCAGGTAATCTCCACCAGGGTTATGAAGCACAAGGACGAAGAAGTCGAAGCTGAAAAAGTTGAGGTTAAACCCGTGGAAGTTAACGTGGTTCGCAAGGAAAAGAAGCCTCGCCCTCACAAGAAGAGCAAGTAGCGCTACTTCACATATTTTTTGCCGTCTCCTCCCCTTCGTGGTTCTACCGCGGAGGGGAGATTTGAATGTAAGGAGTTTTCAATGGAAGAAGAGAACATGGTTCAGGGTGAATCCTCATCTCAAGAGTACGAAGCTGAGGGTCAATACTCTGAAGAAGAAGTGGACAGGATTGCTGATACGGCTATTGAGGCCATTCAAGATATCTTGAAGTACTTCAATGTTGGAGAAGTGACCATCGAAGAGTATGAAGGCGATGAAGGTGAGCTTATCCTCGACATCACCGGCGATGATCTGGCTGTTTTGATTGGTCGCCACGGTCGTACACTCGATTCGCTTCAGTTCCTTATTTCGTCTATTACGTCTCGCATTGTTGGTCACCGCTATCCTATCGTGGTTGACGTTGAGGGCTATAAGGCTCGTCAGCGCCAGAAGATCGAGGATATCGCCTTGAATGCAGCCGATAAGGCGGTAGATCAGGATCGCAGCATCAAGCTCCGCCCCATGACTCCCTATGAGCGTCGCATTGTGCATATTGCCCTGCGTGGAGATGATCGCGTCGAGACCGTTTCCGAGGGCGAGGGTCGCGCCCGTCGTGTTGTGGTAAGCCCACGATAGGGGATTCTGGCATGAGTGCTGAACAGCATGCGCCCAGCAAAAGGCAGAGGGAACTACTCGACAAGCATCTCGAATTGGTTATCGAGGAAAACAAGGTAACGAATCTTACTCGAATCGTTGATTGGGAGTCTGCCCAGATTCTTCACGTTGAAGATTCGCTCGCTGGCCTTCCCGAAGTCCAGGAGGCGATGGAAGGGCCGTACCTCGATATGGGCTCAGGTGCTGGATTTCCCGGCATTCCCCTGGCAATCATGACGGGAAGGGAAACCCTTCTTGCTGATTCCGTTGGGAAGAAGACGCGCGCCCTTGATTCATTTGCCGCTGAGCTGGGCATTGACGACATTGTTTCAACCTACCATGGGCGCATTGAAGATCTTGCGTTGCAGCAGCCGAACCGCTTCTCGCTGATTACCGCCCGCGCGCTTTCCTCTCTGGCTTCACTGCTTGAGCTTGCATCGCCCTTGTTGGCTAAAGGCGGAAGCCTGGTATGCTACAAGACCCACAGTGAATCGGAAGAACTTGAGCATGCTCGGAATATTGCCCAAAAATTGGGAATGGAGTTTGTTTCCTCAAGGGGCTTCACGCTTTCCGACGGAGAGACGAGTCGAGCTATTATTGTGTTTAGGAAACGATGCAACCCTTCGATGAAACTTCCACGAAGGGTTGGCATGGCGCAAAAGAAGCCATTTTAAGAAAAGAGTCCTTGGAGCAATTCCGAGGACTCTTTTTTGTTCTCTGGGTGCCCTGAAGTATTCGATACCGAACCCATTACGCTAAATAGGCTTTGAGGCTTCTTGTGAGGGCCTGTTTTCTATATTCTGAATACCTAGTTGGGTTTGCTTCTGTTTGACGGTTACAGAGCTTTGTGTGACCTCGTTTTCTCGGGTTCCATTTTTGAAACTGGGTTTTTGACACTCGATGTCTGTTTGATCGTTGTTTGAGAATGGAAATGCGGTGCTTCGAGGAAAAACCGTATGCCTTTCTATTTTCTAATGAGTATGGCAAGGGTATTATCGAATAACCGAAACAAAAGGGGCGTTTTGCTCTGCTTCTGGGCTATCCCATTATGCTGTCCGTCAAACGGAGTTGTGTTTCGCTGATTTTGTTGTATAGCGTCAATCTCGTTTTGTTCGATGGGATGTTGCACGCTTTGTTATTTTTGATGTTTGCTGTTTCACGTGAAACGGCAAACATTTGCTTACCCTTTGTGGGGTATTCAAGTGAAGCAATGGTTTGTCTGATAGGCAAAAAGAGAGGAGAGCTCGTGGGGCTGTTCGGTAGTCGAAAAAAAGCAAAAAATGTTCCCGTGACTTCCGTGACTGAGCGCAGTCAAAACCCTGAAGAGATCAAAGAAGAGGTTCTTCAGAGCAGCTATGACGAAATCAATGAACATGCAGAGGTGGTTGAGCGAACTTCCGAGCATGAAGAAGCTGCAGAGGAGACTGATCCGGAAACGATGCCCGCTCCTCAGGAAGACGGTGTTGAAGCCGAAGAAGAAGAGGATGACGGTATTCGCACCTTTATTTCCTTCCGCGACAAGCCTAAGGTGGCTCATGCGATCGGGCAGACAAAAATCCTCGCTATCATCAACCAAAAGGGCGGCGTTGGTAAGTCAACCACCGCGGTAAATCTTGCAGCTGCTTTAGGCGCTATGGGCAAAGAGGTCCTTTTGGTTGACCTTGATCCGCAGGGCAATGCAACAAGCGGTTATGGTATCGACAAACGAGCCCTCGATGGATGCGTTTATAACGTGCTGCTTGATGAAACGCCTGTTGAAGAGGTGATTCTATCTTGCGTTGCTGAGGGTGTTGATATCCTGCCCTCTACCATCAGCCTGGCTGGCGCAGAGGTTGAATTGGTTAACGAGATGGCGCGAGAGAATCGCTTGAAGAATGCTCTAGGCAGTCTGCGCGGCCGCTATGATTACATCCTTATCGATTGTCCGCCTTCTCTCGGTTTGCTCACCATCAATGCCTTGGTTGCTGCGGATAAGCTTCTGGTTCCCATCCAGTGCGAGTTCTATGCATTGGAAGGTGTGACAAAACTCCTTGATTCGATGAAACGTGTCAAAAGCATCCTGAACCCGAGCTTGGATATCTTTGGAATTGTTCTCACTATGTACGATTCCCGCACCAATCTTGCTAACCAGGTGGTTAATGAAGTCCGTTCGTTCTTTGGTGATGCGGTTTTTGAGACGCTGATTCCCCGTACCGTTAAACTGTCTGAAGCTCCTAGTTATGGACAGTCGATTCTCGAATACGCTCCTGACAATAAGGGAGCCCTTGCCTATAACGATCTTGCCAAAGAGGTGATTGCTCGTGGCTAAGCAGAAAAGTGGCTTGGGGCGTGGCCTCAACGCCTTGTTCGACGATAGCCCCGCTTATACTCAGAAGCCATCTGCTTCTGAGGCTCCCAAAGAGCAGGGAAGGCGCGTGTCTGAACCGGTAAGCGAAGAGCCTGTTCAGAAGAAGCAGGAATCTGCTGGCGTTCTTCATCAAGCTCTTCAGGAGCGTACCGCTAAGCGTTCTTCAGGAAAGTCGGCTGATCCGTCTTCCGATATCTATATTTCTGAAGATGCACTCGAAAACGCCAAGGTTGTTTCTCGTGAAGCGCGTAAGCCCGCCATGCGTGCCGGTTCCGGTACTTTCGGCTCTGCTGGTTCAGTGTCCATGAGGACTCCTGCTCCCAAACCCCGCGTTGCAGCGGAGCGTCAGGTAAGGAAGCCCGCTAAGCCTGTTGTCGAGCCTGCGCCTGAAGTATCGAAAAAGGAAAACAAGCCGTTTGATTCCAAGGGACTCACGGCGACTGTCAAGCTTGACCTGATTCATCCCAATCCCGATCAGCCTCGTACCAATTTTAAGCCGGGCGAAATCGAGGAACTTGCAGGGTCTATCAAGAAGGAAGGCCTTCTTCAGCCTATTTTGGTCCGCAAGATTGGAAACCAGTATCAGATCCTGGCAGGCGAGCGCCGCTATCGAGCCTGCAAAAGCCTAGGAATGGACGAAGTCCCCGTTCGTTTCTGGGAAGCAGACAACGACAAAGCTCTCGAGCTTGCTTTGATCGAGAATATCCAGCGATCCGACCTTAACCCCATTGAAGAGGCTTATGGCTATAAGCGTCTTATGGAGCGCAAGGGAATGACGCAATCAGAGGTTGCCCAGACGGTTTCCAAGGGGCGATCCACTATCGCTAATGCTCTTCGTCTGCTTGATTTGCCTGAGGAAGCTCAGCAGCTCTTGTTTGAGGAAAAGATTACTGCCGGCCATGCTCGCGCCATCCTTTCCGTTGATGACGCGGAGGGTAGGAAGAAGCTTACCGAAAAGCTAAAGAACGAAAAGTTGAGTGTTCGCGAAACCGAGGCATTGGCCCGCCTGATGAATGGTCGCGAAAAGGCCGGTTCGGCAGCTACGAAGCGCGTTCCTGCTCCTCCGAGTTTCAAGAAGGCTGCGAAGGGGCTTACCCGCTTCCTTTCCGCTCCGGTTCGCGTTAAGACCGTTAAGGGAAAGAACAAAATCGAGATCCAGTTCAAGGACGAAGAAGAACTTCAGCGTATCCTGAGTCTTATCGAAGAGTCTGCTCAGCAGTAACAGGTGGGAAAATGGGGACAGGTGCCAGATTCCCGCTTTCACCACAGCGCACAAAACCAGGGCCCCGCTCGCGAGTTTCATCGCAAGCGGGGCCCTGCTTGTTGGGTGGGAATCTGGTACCTGCCTGATTTTCCCGGTTCACTACATTTTGTTTTTCAGTTGACCGCAGGCTCCGTCAATGTCGCTTCCGCGCGAATTGCGGATGGTGGCTTCCTTGCCTGCGCTTCTTAGTTCCTTAACCCAGCGCTGCTGTGTTGCGGTTGAGCTTGGCTTGTAGGGGCTTCCCTCAACTTCGTTTACTGAAAGAAGGTTGACGTGGCATAGGAGGCCATCGCAGAAGTCGATTAACGCTGCGAGGTTTTCTTCCGTGTCGGTGATCCCTTTGATAAGGAGATACTCGAAGCTAACGCGACGGCCGGTTTTCTCTATGTAGGACTGAAGGGTTTTTTTCAGATGCGGCAAGGGGATGTTGCTGCAACGCGGCATGATTTCGTTGCGAACATCCTGCAGTGCGGAATGGAGAGACACGGCGAGCGTGAATTGTTCGGGTTCGTTCGCAAGGCGCTCAATTCCCTGAATGATGCCACATGTTGAAACCGTTATATGGCGAGCACCTATTTCAAGGCCGTCTTTTGCGTTTGCGAAACGAAGTGCTTCTAGGGTTGCCTGGTAATTTTGGAATGGTTCGCCTTGCCCCATTGAGACCAGATTGGTGACGCGACAGTCAAAATCGTTTTGTACGACGATAATCTGACAGACCATTTCAGCGGAAGAGAGATTGCGGGTAAGCCCCTCATGTCCTGTAGCGCAAAAAGTGCACCCCATGGCGCACCCTGCCTGAGTGGAGAAGCACACGGTAAGGTGCTTAGGCTCGTCTCTGCGCTCTTTCTTGTCGAATGAGGGGATTCCGACGGCTTCGACCTTGGCGCCATCGGCATATTCGAATACATACTTACGAGTACCGTCGTTAGATACCTGCTTGTTAACCACGCGCGGCTCAATCAAGGGATATTCGTTTGATAGAACATCTCGAAGGCTCTTGGGCAGGTTGGTCATTTCGTCATAGGAATGAGCTCCTTTCTGGTAAAGCCAGGAAGTGAGCTGCTTGGCGCGGAAGCGCGGCTGTCCGAGACTTTCCACAATAGCGGGAATCTCAGACAGGTTGAATGATTGGATTGCGTTATTCATGCTTAGTATTATACGCAACCAAGTGGTTACCGCATGGTGGTAGCAGAGTGGTAACGTGCGTTTGCTATACTCACTATCGGCTAACGTATCAAGCCTTTTGGTTGTAGCGCCTTGGGCTTTACTTTTATGAAAGCGAGAACCATGTCTTGTTCTTTCGATCCTAAACAAATTCGTGTTGCTCTGCTTGCGGGAGGCAAGAGCGGCGAGCGCTCCATTTCCCTTGCTTCTGGCGAAGGGGCGAAGGAAGCTCTGCTCGAGGCGGGCTTTCCGGTAACCGTTTTCGACCCTGCCAACAAAGAAGACTTGTTGGCTTTGATTCAGGGTGATTTCGACGTTGCCTTTTTGGCTCTCCATGGCAAGTACGGCGAAGATGGCACCATCCAGGGTTTCCTGGAAACCATCGGGCTTCCCTATATTGGTCCTGGTGTTTGGTCGAGCGCCACTGCTATCGATAAGCCTAAGACGAAGCTTTGCTATGAGCGCGCCGGTATCCCTACTCCGCGTTCTATGATGCTCGACTCTGCCCATATCGACATCGATGCCATCATTTCCGAGGTAGGTTCGCACTGCGTCGTGAAAGCTGCTACGGAAGGTAGCGCTTTGGGTGTGTATCTATGCGAAGGCGCCGAGGAGATTGCCGATGCAATCGATAAGGTGTTTCAGGTAGATACGTGCGCGTTCGTTGAGAGCTTCATTTCGGGTGAAGAATTTACCGTTGCCGTATTAGGCAACGAGGATCCATGCGCTCTTCCCGTCATTAAGATTGTTCCTTCCCATGAGTTCTACGATTTTGAGTCAAAGTACGCTCAGGGAGGTTCGCAGCATATCTGTCCCGCGCCCTTATCCGAAGAAGATACCAAGCGAGCCATGGAGCTTGCGGTTGCTGCCCATAAGACACTTGAGTGTCGTGGCGTTTCCCGCAGCGACCTCATCAAAGACGGCGAAGGGAATTTCTGGGTTTTGGAAACGAACACCATTCCCGGCATGACAGCAACGTCTCTTCTCCCCGATGCTGCTCGTGCAGCCGGTATGAGTTTTGCCGAGCTCTGCACCAAGCTCATTTCCTATGCTTTAGAAAAGTAAACGGCTATTTGCCGCGAATATTAAACCCCTTGTCCGCGAAATGGACTTCACCTTCAAACCTCGGATTGAAAGAAATCCGAGTTCGAGAGGTGCGGTTCAGAATGCGGCAAGGGGTTTTCTTTATGGTGATGTTTCACGTGAAACATCACCGGATGTCTATAGCGCGGTTAGGTAGAAGATGAGCTAGAACGCCCCGCAAGAGTGAAGGCCGAAAACGATAAGGGCAACAACGGCGAGAAGGAAGATCCAGCTAACCACCGTGCAACCCATGTTGCCCTTGCGCGCCTGCTTTACCAAACGCTCCGTTCCGGTACGTTGCGTTTTCACCCAAGCGGTGCCCTTGTTCTTGTTAGGGAAGGGGACGCGCCCCGAAGGGACCCATTCGCCATGAGTTTCGATGACCTTCTTAAGGGAATCGCGACCAAGGGAGACGTCGGGACGTATTCCTTCGCCAAGCTGCTTCCCCACGTTTTCTATGAACGTAGAGAAGGCGACTTCATATTCTGGGTCATAGGAAATGATAAGAACCTGACCCCAGTAAAGGCCCGGCTCAGGCTTTTCCGTGAAAGCAACGAGCGCAAGCAAGGCAACGGTGTTCCAGCCTTTGGCGTTGCAGAGATCAACCTTTTCAGCGGTTTTTTCATCGATAGTGCCCATGCGCTTGCCGAAGGGATTCACGATCCATGCCGTGCGTTTGCCATCAACGTATTCCTGCTCGATAGAAAAAGCGTCGCCAATTATGTTGTCTGCACCAAGAAATGCTGCAGCGTCTTCCTTGCTTTCGGTTTCGAAACGGGCGTACATGGAAAAATAGCCAATATCTGACATGTTTTCTCCTAGAAGTGATTCAGGCATTAGAGATAAAGAATTCCATAAATGATAGTCTTACTAGTATGGAAACACAAAATGCAGAAGCCGCATCAAGGCTTGACACTTATATTCTCGAAAACACCCCTCAGCGCATTCGCGATCGCTACCATTCGCTTAGCAGTTATGCGAAAGAGCACTCGTTTGGTGAGCTGGATGAAGACGTTGTTGTTATCGACACCGAGACGACGGGTTTCTCGTTCAACCACGACGAGCTGATTCAAATTGCTGCAGCGCGTATGGTTCATGGCGAGATCGTCGGCTGGTACGTAACATTCGTAAATCCTGGGAAGCCGATCCCTGAAGAAGTTGCTCACCTTACCAACATCAGCGATGAAGATGTGGCGAATGCTCCTGACCCCAATACCGCCGTTGCGGGTTTGGTTGAGTTCGTTGGTTCTTCCGATGTGGTCGCCCATAATGCAAATTTCGATAGGACTTTCTGCACGAAGTACCCTACGGGTGAGGTGCTGAAGCAAAATTGCTGGATCGATTCTCTCGATCTGGCGAAAATCGCGCTACCTCGACTAACCTCTCATCGCTTGCTCGATTTGGTGCGTGCGTTTGGTGGGCCCGATTCCACCCATCGTGCTGATGATGACGTGGCAGCAACGTGTCTTGTATACCGCGTGCTTCTAGCTGCGGTTGACACTATGCCCACTCCTTTGCTCCAGCACATTGCCGATATGTGCGATAGCGACACTTGGAATACCGAGCGTGTGTTCAAGTGCCTTGCCGCCATGAAGGACAGTGAGGGGCCATACAGTTTGCGTGCATCACGAAAGGCAGCGGTGGCTCAAGCTTCGGCCCCCTTGCGCCCTGATGCTAATGTTCCTGAGGTTTCCCCTGCGGGCAAGGAGCTTCCTCCTGTGGGTAGCGAAGCCCCCGAGCTTTCTTTCGCAACCGATGCGGAAATCTCCGAAGCCTTTTCCGCCGAGGGCTTGTTGGGCTCTCTGTACGAGGAGTATGAGCCGCGTGAAGAACAGCGTGAAATGGCCCTTGCAGTGAACCGCGCCTTGGCAACGTCTCGCAATCTTGCCGTGGAAGCTGGCACCGGTGTTGGCAAGTCGATGGCTTACCTGGTTCCCCTTGCCCTGGCAGCACAGAAAAATGGCATTACTGTTGGTGTGGCCACAAAGACCAACGCATTGTTGGATCAGCTGGTGCATAAGGAGCTACCCCTTCTTTCGAAGGCTCTCGGCATCACGTATGCTCCTTTGAAAGGGTTCAGTCACTATCCTTGCCTTCGCAAGGTGGATAGCTTGGTCAATCAGGGGCCATCGGTAATTCATTATCGTAAGCAGGAGATCAACCAGGCGCCTGCTTTGGCGGGCTTGCTTTCGTTTGTGGAGCAGAGTGACTACGACGATATGGACGCTCTGAAAATTGATTACCGCGCCATTCCCCGTTGGCGCATTGGGACCAAGAGCAACGAATGCTTGCGTCACAAGTGCCCCTTCTTTGGACGAAGCTGTTTTGTTCATGGCGCTCGAGAGCAAGCTCAGCGATGCGATGTTGTAGTAACGAACCATAGCTTGCTTTTCTGGGATGTTCGCTTTGAAGGTGGGCTTTTGCCTCCTATCCGCTATTGGGCTGTAGACGAGGCTCATGGTGCGGAGGAAGAAGCACGCCGCGCACTCGCCCTTTCGGTGTCTTCCGATTCGCTGAGGGCGCTTGCTTTGCGCGTAAATGGGGAAGGTTCACATAACGTTCTTTCTCGAGTGGAACGAAGCGCTCAAGCTCCAGAGGAAGGCCGCGCGCTGTATGAGTCGCTTATTGCCAAAGCGCGTACCTGTGCGGGTGCCTTTGCAATGGCAACGGAAGAATTCTGCCTCGGAGCAAAAGATCTTCTGGTGTTCGATCCGAAGACCCGCTCGCGTGGATACGAATATTTTGACCTCTGGCTCAACGACGAGATTCGCCATGGTGACACGTATCGAGGCGTCGTGAATCGTGCGCGTGCGGTTTACGACACATTGGAAAAGCTGATTCGTGCTTGTCGTGACATCGTTGCTTATGCAGAGCAAATCGAAGACACCACAAGTGCCCAGAGGGAACTTGCCCTGGCTGCGCTTGAATTGAGGGAGGCCTACGATGCCCTCGATGAAATGTTCTTCCATGACAGCGATAACCATGTGTATTCGGTTCGCCTTAATCGCACGAAGGGCACGTTGGACGAAATCTTTACGGTTCAGCCGCTTGATGTGGGTAAATCGCTAAATGAAAGTCTCTATGCCGAAACGCGCAGCGTCGTGTATGCTTCGGCTACCCTGGCGGTCGACGGTCAGTTCGATGCATTCGAACGTGCCGTTGGCTTCAATGAAGGGGAAGAATCTCAGGCTGATGTGTTGAAGGTTGATTCGAGCTTTGATTTCGACGCTAATATGCGGGTCTACGTTCCAACAGATATGCCAGAACCTCAAGATCCTGCCTACCTTCCAACGTTGGAATCTTTCCTTGTTGATTTGCACAAGGCCCAACGAGGCTCGATGCTCACATTGTTCACCAACAGGCGCGAAATGGAACAGTGCTTCGATGGCGTTCATCCTGCTTTAAAGGAAGATGATTTGCGCTTGGTGTGCCAAAAATGGGGCGTTTCCGTTAAGGGCCTTCGCGATGATTTCTTGAAAGACGAGCATTTGAGCCTCTTTGCTCTGAAGAGCTTCTGGGAGGGCTTTGATGCTCCGGGTGCAACGCTCAAGGGCGTTGTCATCCCCAAGCTGCCTTTTGGCCTGCCTACCGATCCTCTTTCTTGCGAGCGCCAACAGCGAGACGATCGCGCTTGGGCTCATTATTCGCTACCCCATGCAGTAATTGAGGTAAAGCAGGCGGTTGGAAGGCTCATTCGCAAATCGAGCGACCGCGGCATTGTGGTTTTGGCCGATAAGCGCCTGATAACCAAGTATTACGGCAAGAAATTCCTGAATTCGTTGCCAAGCAACAATATCGTTATGATGCCTTGCGCGGATATCGTTGCCGAAGTTGCCGACCGCGCGGCGATCGAGTCCCTTGCGCGTGTAGCCGGAGGTTCGCATTCGTGATGGCCCGCAAAAAAAAGCGAAGCGGTCGCGGTCTCGGACATAAGGAAACCCAGGTTCTTCATCTGAAAGAGTTTTCGCAGGGAAAGCCCAACGAGCTTTCCCTGAATGTCCTCGAGCAGAAAGCTGCAGCGCAGGATGAGCCCACGCGCGGCGCCAAGTGGCGTCTTCCAAGCTTCGGGAGGGGTACTTCAACCACAGGAAGCAAGGAAAAAAATGTAGCAGCAGAAAAAGCTACTAAGCGAAATTCAGCCGAAGCGAAGCCCAAATCTTCTGCACCTAAAACGTTTTTAGGTGCAGATTCCCAGGCAGAAATTGCCCGCAGGAAACAACGTCGCAGGTGGTATCGCCGTCTCAGCATTGCGTTCGTAGCAGTCGTTTGCGCAGGTGCGATTGGCGTGGGAGGGTATTGGGCCTACCAGCAGTACGAGCGACTGAATACCAGCGTCGGTGTGCTGCGTGAGGCTTGCGGGCTTGTTGAGCAAAGTGATGAAACCACGGTTGCTATCGATAAGTATTTTCAGGATACGTTTGGTGACGATACCGTTTCTCGCGCGCAGGAATTAAGTGCGGCCATTCCCGATGCTAAAGACCAACTCGAGTCCGCTCGCGTGTATGCCCAGAAGGCAGAATCGGAGCTCGATGGATCCCAACGCGACAAAGAGGCGGCTCAACGGGCTCTAAATGCTATTGCCGTTCGCGAGGAGCTACTTGATGTCGCCGATCAGCGCATGAAGGAAGATATTGCTGCAAAGCAAGGTATTGATGCCATGAACGAGGCATGGAGTTGCATCCAGGAAGGGAATGCGCTTCTGACACAGGCGGCAACCGTTGTTTCGGATACCACGGCGGATAACGTGGCAAAATCAACCGAGTTCACCACTTCTGCTCAGGCTCAATTCTCGGAGGCAAAAGAATGCATTGCGAAAGCGAAGGGCTTCTATCCTGCGGCGAATTATGATGCCTCGTTGGCTTATGTCGAAAAGCGAATAGATGCAACCAATGAAGCGCTTGCCTCAAACGCGGCGATTCTTATACAGGACAAGGCAACTGCCGAGTCTCACAACGATGCTTACAACAAGGTCGATCAGGAAGCTGTGGAAATGGCAAAAGCGCTGCCGAAGCAATTTAACCAGCCTGTGGTTGATGCTTATGCCAGCGCAACAGCGGACTTGGTCTCTCGTTACGAAAGCCTTCGCTCGGACGCTGCTTCGAACGATGCTTATTTAAGAGAGTATCTTGGACAGAATTAGCAGCAGGCTAACTGATATGTTTCACGTGAAACCTCCCATTCCCGATGAGTGGATGGGAGGTATTTTTATGCAGAAAGAAAGGCAGTTCTTCGCGTAATGCGGTAGACAAGGTGAACAAACGGTTCACATAAAGGCGAAACGAGCCAAATGACGTATACTTGTACAGTCTATATCCATGTCAATCGCTACTTACTTATATAAGCGTGGAAACAAAAGGGGCTCTCCATGGCTGAAATAATCGACGATATCGCCTATCTCACACAAGAGATAGGTCCGCATCCTGCGGGTACTGAGGAGGAACAGAGAGCTGCGCTCTATCTAGCCGATCAGATGCAGAAAGAGGCGGGGTTCGCAACGGTAGTGGAAGACTTCCAATGTGTAACCAACGACCAGCTGCCCAACATTATTTGTTTCGGTGTTGCTTTGCTTGGTGCTGTTCTTTCTATCGTTGTTCCATCTCTGGGCATACTTTGGTTGCTTCTCACTGTAGGTGCGGCGGTTTTGTATGGCATGGAGATTGCGGGACGCCCGGTTCTTTCGCGTTTGTTTAGGACGGGTGCAAGCCAGAACGTAGTGGCCAAATATCAGCCCACCCCGGCAAATGGTGCCAATGCCCGCCGCCGCAAGGTGATCCTGGTTGCCAATTATGACAGCGGCAAGGTTCTAACGGAGGAAAAGCCCCCCTTCGCTGCAGCATTGCCTATCCTTCAAAAGGCAAGCGCCATCGCTTTGGTGGTATCGGCTTTCGTTCTCCTGCTTCGCTCCACGCTGTTCGCAGCTGATACGGGCGCGATGTCTTCCATTCTTACTTTCTTGTTGGTTATCTGTGCGGTGTTGTTTGCCATTCCTCTGGTTCGCTCTGTGCTTCATATCGTTGCGCCGTTTAACCAGTCGGCAAATAACAACGCTTCCGGTATTTCGGTTTTGCTTGATGTTGCGCGTAAGGTTGGAAACGGCCTGGTAAGCCAAGAAGAAGCCCTGGAGCGCAGCGCTGAAGAGGGCAATCGCGTACACGGTGAAGAGGCAGCACGAGCTGCGGGCGTTGTGCCGGAAGGCGCATCTCTTGAATACGAAGCAGAGATGTCGCCGCAGGAATCTCTTGCTGCAGCCAAAGCCGCTATTGCGGCTTTGACCGGAAAGCCTGTTGCCGACAAGGTTCCCGTAACTGATATTTCTTCTCGTCTGGTTAAGGGTGGCGGCCTGATCGCCGAAGATGAAGATGAAGTTTCTAGCGTGCGTTTTGAGGTTGGGAAGCGCCCTGAGCCGGCACCGAGTCCTCTGGCGCGTACCATGGTTTCCGCTACCCTTGATGAAGAAACTAAAAAAGAGTCTGATTCAGGGGAAAAAGATGAGGTCATTATTCCCAAGCAGCAGATTGAGAAGAAGCAGGCGGCCGAGGCAGCAGCTGCAGCCGCAGCGGCAGCGGCAGCTGCTAAAGAGGCCACTCTCTCCGCTACCCCAGAGCCTGTAGTCCGCGTTCAAACGAGTGATACTCCATCTTGGGCAAAGATTGCTCAAGAGAAGGCACGTGCGAATAAGCCCGACGCGGGAAAAACCCCGAAGGTAAACCGCTCTCGCTATGCGGATACCGTTGCTGCGCGCATGATGGAGCATCATGCTTCTAATCCCTACGGATCTCCTATTGCCATTCCCGTCTCCGAGCCCGAGACGGCTCAGTCTGAATTGTCTTCAAAGGTTCGCGCATTGCAGAATGAAATCGAGTCGTTCTCTGCTCCCCGTGCCGATCACGAGGGAAACTCGGCTCATTTCGTTGAGACTGCTGCTAATAGTCAGTCTGCCGCCTTGTCGGCAGAGGATTTAGCAGCTGAGCAAGAATGGCACCTGAACAATACTGCGGCAGCACCTGTCGAGCGCAAGCCCGCACCAAAGCCCATTGCGTCGCCTGCACCATGGCTTGATCGCGATCCCGAGCCTACTGTTACTGCTGAAGTTCAGCCTGCTTCCATCGAGATGGCCGAACATGAGGCTGTTGCAAACGATGTTCCAGCCCCTGTGTCACATGAGACGCTTTACGAGGCTGCAATTGAAGAGGTGGATCAGCTTGCAGAAAAAGCTCATGTTGAGCCCGAGCCTGTTGTTGAATCCGAGAAGCAGATAGTCGAAGAGCCAGTTCAGGGTTACGAGCATTCCGATTCTCATGAGCAAAGCAAGCCCTCTCCTCGTCCTTCAGTACGTCACTCCCAGAGGCTTCATCGCTCTGTTCCCGGGAACAACGAAGTTGAGGAAATCGAAGAAGAGCTTGATTCGGCAACTTCGCCTATGGATCCCGTCGATGAGTACACGAACACCACTGATGCTTACCCCTCTAACGAGGAAGCGTCTCGCCCTGCTGTGGGCTCTAAGAAGAGTGTCCACTCGCGTCATGGCAGTTCGCTTGGCGATTTCTTCAATAATGCTGTTCACTCTGGTTCCGAAAAAGCATCTCAGATGCAGCATTCTTTCGCTTCTCGTCTGAAGTCGATTACGTCGCGTAAGCAATCGTTTGAAGAAGAATATCCTGCTGAAGAATACCTGGACGAGCAACCCTACAACGAGGACTACTATGAAGAGTCTGCTGTGTCCGAAAACGAAGAAGTGTACGCCGATGGTCGCGCTGACCAGCCCGAACAGACGGCATCTCCGAGCGTAACCACCTCAATTTCCCCAATTGATGTTTCTCAATTTATGGACAATGAAGAGTTCGATGATGAAGAGGAGCCGATTCGTCGCATCGATGACAGCGTGGCCAACGTGGATTCTTTCCATGACGGTGACGGTGAATCAACCGCCCGTATCCCTGCCGCTCGTGTGCAGGAGGAAATGAAATCCTACTCCTATGACTATTCGGACGAGATGCAGGGTGAAAGGTACGCAGAAGAGCCACTTGAAAGAACTGCGCCTCAACCTGCGGTAGCTTCTCCGATTATGGGAATGGAAGAAATGGTTTCCCCTGTTTCTCCCGTTGTTGAGCAGGCTGATCATTCTCGTCAAGTCATCGTATTGCCGGATGTAACCCCAGCTCGCAGCGCTTCGGGTGAAAATCTTCGTCAGCGCGCTCCTATGGCAGAAGTAAACGAAGACGCTTCTGCGGGTAGCAAATCGTTGCTTTCCAACATGCTTCCTCGCATTGATGGGAATACTGGTTCGTTTAGCACGGCGCCTGCAGCGCGAAGCCTCAACCTTCCTTCGTTTGACACGGGTGCGCAGTCGGCAGTGTCTACGACTGGCTCTTTCTCGACCGTAGGCGGTACGGGCTCATTTGCGCCGGTGGGGGATGAATTGGTTTCTGATGTGGCCCCCGAAGAGCGCTATATCGATGATGCGGACGATTCCGCTTACGATGAGGAATACACCGAAACAGGTGCTTTTGCAGGTCCTGGGTATGTTGATATGCCTAAATCCCGTGCCGGACGCCTCTTCAGCCGATTCCGCAAGGGTAAGAAGCGCAAGGAAGAAGAAGTTTCCGTAAACGAGTGGGTAGATGTCGATGAAGACTACAATGCCCGCAGCGTAGGCAAGGCTCGTGGAGATTGGTCAAGCTTCCGTGAGGAAGAGGATGGGTTTGTAGACGTTGACTACCGTGAATCCGATGATCGCCGAGGATGGAACGGTGGCGCATTCTCTTTGAACCGTCTTCGCAAGGGCGAAGATGCTCAGATGGAAGACACCTACTATGATGAAGCAGCGGCCTACGATGGTGAAGGCATTGTTGACGCTAGCCCCGCATTGCGCATCGATGGTGATGCTGACACCGCCGAGCAGATCAACCGAGAACTTAAGAAGCTTCAGGATTTCCGTCATCCCGACATCGATACGGAAGTTTGGTTTGTTGGCCTTGGTGCAGAGCAATATTCCCATTCGGGCATTAATGCGTTCCTAGAGGAGCACGCCGACGAGATGAAGGGTGCGATCATTATCAACCTTGAGGCTCTTGGTGCTGGTGCGCTTTCTTGCATTGAGCAGGAAGGTGCTTATAAGCCCTATAAGATCTCCTCCCGTTTGAAGCGTGTTCTTCGCCAGGCAAGCGAGCGTTCTGGGGTTGGATACCATACCGATCGCATTGTTTCACGTGAAACACCCGCATCGGTTGCAATGGCTCATGGCGTTCAGGCGATGACGATTGCCGGTATGGCAGATGGCAACACTGCGCTCTATTCTGCAGACAATGACATTATCGAGAACGTCGATCCTCAAGCTCTTGAGGATGCTTCAAATTTCGTAATGGCTATTTTGAAGAGCATCTAAACAAAAGTGCTTTTGCAAAGAAGAGCCCAAGGAAAACCTTGGGCTCTTCTTTTATCCTGTTGTATCTGGCGAAAAACGAACACTGACGCGTCAGCGTTGAACGTTGTTTCACGTGAAACATGACGAGGGCAATGGATGGAGCTGATGCTTATGGGTAAGGGAATCCAGCGAAATGCTTATAGTTTCTTGATCAGCTCTGCTTCGCGGTTCCTTGATGCTGAAGCGCATGCTTCAGCGAATGGTTTGTTCAGGGGGTCAAGACACTCTTCGATCGGTACCGAGATAGGGTGAAATAGGATTTCAACATCTCTGGTTTGACGAGTTGCTTCATGTTGGAAAGAAGCAAGAAGTGGTTTGTTGAATTCATCCATGTGACCAGAAAGAGCAACCCCTGAAAACAAAGGTGCTGAAGCGGGTCTGTTGGGAGCCCATGGAATCTCGTCGACTGGGCATTTGCGCCAAAGGGCAGATATCAAGAAGATTTTTGCGCGATTGACCATCGGAATGCGCGTCGGCGCATTATGTGCTTGAGACATGGATACACTGCCTGATTGCCTTGCGTTGCCTTCGCCGTAGGTTCGGTAAAGGGAAAGCGGATCGATTGGTTCGCGCAGCCTTCTAACCAGGCAGTTTTCCTCAGCTAGAGCTTGCGCGAGTGCTTTGTAGACGATAGGGACGGCATGAACATGCTGGTGGCTATCCAATTGAAACGATAGCTGCTGATCAGGGAACGCTAATAGAAAACGTTGTATCTGACTACGGCATTCGATAACTAGCTGGTTGAATGCCTCGCCTTTGTTGGTGATACCCAGCTTGAGCAATCCAACAAAATCGTTATCAAACATGCCTCTTTCGTTTACGAGAAGAGGTATACGCTTCGGATCTGTAATTGATGGTCCTTCTACGAGATTCAGATGGAGACATACTCGCAGAACGCCACGGTTTGCATACGGTTGAGCGAGGCTAGCAGCTTCGTGAAAAGCGGGAGAATTGGCAAAAATACTGACGCTGTTGAGCGCTCCGTCTCCACCGCAGGAAGAGCTGAGAGACAGAATGTCTTTAGCTTGACCAGGTGTTATTCCGAAATCATCTGCGTGAATAAAAGTAGTGCATTGTTCAATCTTCATCCGTGAGCCTTTCTCTAGCTACCTCATTATGGCAGACGCGCAAGAGCGTGGTTTTAGAAGCTCATGACAGAAATGTGGCTGTAATTTAACGATAAGAAAAACAATAATCGAGGGCGGAAAATCGTTGTTTGATTGGGAGTACCTTTGCGATTGTTTAAGAAGAGATCTCAGCCAGCGCGTTCCCTGATGGAGAGCTTGGTGCGTGTGCCTGAGTCGGATCTGACTGTTGGTTTGTTATTGGGCGATTAAAAGAAGCGACGGTGAAACTGTGGCGCAATCTCATTTGGCGGAACACCTTGAATCGAAGCGGTTTCACGTGGCGCTGTTGGTGGTCGGTCTTGTATTTCAGCTAACAGGGGCTTTTCATGGAAACGTGTGGTTCGATGAAAGCTATTCGGTTTCTATAGCTAACAATTCTTTCGCTGAGATCTGGGACATTGGGTCAGGGGATGTTCATCCCGTTTTGTTCTACTGGGCTCTCCATGTTCTCGAGTCGCTTTTTGGACAAAACCTCCTTGTGTACCGCCTGTTTACGGTAGCGGGAATCTTTTCTTTGGCAATACTGGGGCTCGCTGTGATACGGCACGACTTCGGCTGGAAGGCCGGTGTGCTGTTTAGCTTCTTTTCCTTGTTCACGCCTTACCTTGCTTATATATCGGTCGAAATCCGCATGTACTCTTGGGCAATCTTTTCTGTGATGCTATGCGCTCTGTATGCGTGGCGCATTGCATGCACCCTGCGCAGCAAAAACCCTAGGGCGGGAGATGGATCTGTCGAAGAGGGTCAAAAATGGTGGATGACTTCAGCCTACGATGGGAGCGGCCGTCATGAATGGTGCGGTGTGCCATGTAGGTGGTGGCTTGTTTTGTTTCTATCAAGCCTTGCGAGCGCCTACTTGCATTATTACGGTGTACTTGCAGCGTTGTTCATCAACCTATACTTGCTGATCTTCATTATTGTTCGTGCTAAAAAGGCATTGCCGATATTTATAGCAGGGGCGGTAATCCAAGTAGCTCTTTATGCCCCTTGGCTCATGGTCTTCAAAAGCCAAGCTGGAGTAGTGTCTGGATCGTATTGGGCGAATGTTTCGTTTCCCCGCACAATAGTGGAATGGTTGTTCTACCCGGTTTACACGAGCTATGTGATATTCGCTGATACCTATGGATTTGGGTACGTGGTAATTCTCGCGGTTTGCGCAATGGTGGCTGCCGTGTCGGCATTATATGGCTTGGCGAATTGGCTGCGACGTTCCAAGCAGCATGATTCAGGATCTAAAGATTCCACTTTCCTGGCAAAACGGGTGCTTGCCCCCTCTGCTCTGCCTGCCGTATGGGGCGTTGGGCTATATGCAAGCGTATTTGCTGCCGCCCTTATGGCTTCTATGATTATGGATTCGCTGATTGTCTACTATCGCTACCTTTGCGTAACCGTAGGCCCCTTGCTGCTTGCGGTCTCTATTTGGCTTTCGCATATGAATTGCAAAATATGCGTTCGCGGATTGCTCGCCGCCTTTCTTGGCGTGTCGATCGTCAACCAGGTTCTCTTCGTCCAAGATGCGTACAGCAGCAAAAACGAAGAGCCGCTTGACTATTTGGAGGAAACGGCAAAATCCAACAGCCGCCCGCTGGTTCTATCTTCGGACATCGGGGTTGAAGGGGTTACGGCGGTGGAATGCGAGAACATCAAGCAAACGTTTTTAGCGTGGCAGCCAGGAAATTGGGCCCATGCATACCAGTCGTATTTTCCGACGCTTACCAGCGTGAAATCGTGGGACGCCGCGCTCGACGGCTATCAAGGTACCTTTATCGTGCTAGGGCAAACTCAGGTAGAGGGGGTCCCTGTTGATGTCCACGATTTGGAGGCGAGGGACGACGTTGAAGTGACGGATATGAAGACGTTCTATCGCCCTTACGAACGTACCTGGTTCACGGTAGCCACCATGGTGAAAAGCAGCAACTGAGCATCGGGTGCGTAGATGCACTAAGGCTCGCATGGTGACAGTGACGCGTCCCTGAACATTGAACTAGCAAACAAAAGCATCTTATGCGTAGGTATAACAATGCCCGCACCCGCACAGTAAGCTGCATCCCAAGACTTGAGCATAAAGAAACGGGAGGCAGTACAGGCTGCAGGTGCGGGCATCGTTTTGCTTATAGCTCAATACCTACAGAGAAAAATCGATCTGGTTCAAGGTGTTTTTCAAGGTTTGCGCAGAAGAATGAAGCAGTTCGGCTTCGTCGATGCTTAGTTGCAGGGGGATAGGGAACTCAACGCCCTTGCTGCCGACGATAGCAGGCAGGCTCATGACAACATCGGGAACGCCCTGGACGTCAGCACGGTAATTCGAGACCGTCATGATTGACTTCTGATCACGCACGATTGCTTCACAGATGCGGGTTACGGAAGGGGCGATGCCGAAATATGTGGCGCGCTTCTTTTTGATGATCTCATAGGCGCTGTTGCGCACGCTTTCTTCGACGGATGCGCGAATCTCGGTGGCGTTTTCGATGCCGCGCAAGCGGAAGAAGTCGTTGATGGCGATTCCGGAAACGTTTGCCGCGCTCCAAACCGCCAGCTCACTGTCTCCATGCTCGCCAATGATACGAGCGTGGACATGGCGTGGATCAACGTCGAGCATGTGCCCCAGCGTGTATTTGAGGCGTGCGCTATCGAGTACGGTGCCTGAGCCCATCACACGCTCGCGGGGAAGGCCCGAAAGCTCCATTACTACCTGCGTGAGGATATCAACCGGGTTCGAAACCACCAAGAAAATGCCATCAAAACCCTGTTCCATAATGCGGGGAACGATGGTCTTGAAAATAGCGACGTTCTTCTGCACCAAGTCGAGACGAGTTTCGCCTGGTTTTTGGTTGGCGCCCGCGGTGATGATAACGATGGAGGCATCGGAGAGATCTTCATAGGTGCCAGCGTAGATGTTCATGGGACTGTAGTAAGAAATGCCGTGACTGATGTCGAGCGCTTCGCCTTCGGCTCGGTTGGTGTCTACATCGATAAGAACCATGTCGGTGAAAAGCTTGCTCTGCATCAAGCTATATGCGGTGGTGGATCCCACAAAGCCGCAGCCGATAACTGCAACCTTCCTTCCGTTAAGTGAATTGCTCATAAAGGAACCTCTCTCTGTTTTGACTAGCAAGGTATGGCAACGAACTATAGGTGTGTCCCGTTTCCTTTACGTTGCGTTGTCATTTCCTTCGCATGGACGTTGATTCAAAAGGCTGTTACGTGAATCAACGAAACCTAAGGGAAAACAAGTGCTTCCTAGAATAACCGTTGTTACGAGCTCCCCTCCCCCTGAAAAGCTTTCTCGTAACGGAAAGGAAGAGCCATGTATGATCCCGGAACAACAACATTCATGATTATGAGTTGCGCCCTGGTCTTGATGATGGGCCCGGCGCTGGCCTTGTTCTACGGAGGCCTTTCAAGAAGAAAGAACGTAGTAAACACCATGCTCATGTGCGTGATGGCGATGGGTGCGGTGGGCTGCCTTTGGGCAGTTCTCGGTGATTCCATCGCATATGGTGGGCCTGATGCTTTCGATGAGGATGGCAACCTGGTCAATGTCGCTGCGCTGTTTGCGGGCGGTTTCGACAGGCTATTCTCCTCATGGTCTCTTGCCGAAATGATCGACGCTCTTTCAGCGGTGCCGGAAAACGCAACCTATGCAGACGTGGCGGTAGGTACCTATCCTGGCTTAGTCGATGTTGCTTTCCAGGCAGCGTTCGCGATGGTTACCGCTGCAATTGTTACGGGCTCCTTGGCGGGCCGCATGAAGTTCGGAGCTCTCACTTTCATTCTGGTGGTGTGGTCGATGGTGGTGTATGCCCCAATGGCCCATATGGTTTGGGGTTCTGGCCTTATTGGCAACGAAAACGCAATTGGCGCTATCGATTTTGCGGGCGGTACGGCAGTACATATTTGTTCTGGCTTGGGCGGCCTTGTTTTGGCGTTGATCTTGGGCAAGCGCATGGGTTTTGAGATTCATGTGGTGCGCCCGCATAACGTACCTGCGGTGATGCTGGGCTGCGGGCTTCTATTCGTTGGATGGTTCGGCTTCAATGGCGGTTCCGCATTGGCTGCCGATGGATACGCCGCTTTGGCCATCTGCAATACCCTTCTTGCTGGTTGCGCTGCTTCAGCAAGCTGGCTTGTTGTTGAGCGCATCGTAACGGGCAAGCCAACCTTGGTTGGTGGATGCACGGGCATTCTTGCCGGCTTGGTGGTAATTACTCCTGCCTGCGGATTCGTTGACCCCATGATTGCGATTGTCATGGGCATTATCGTATCGCCCATCTGCTACTTCTTTATTGCCGTATTGAAGCGCAAGCTTGGTTGGGATGACGCCCTAGACGCTTTTGGATGCCATGGCGTAGGAGGCATCGTCGGCTGCATTTTAACGGGCATCTTCGCGCTTCCCGAACTTTCCTTCAATGGGCTTGGCGGCTTGCTGTATACCAGTGACCCAACCCTGCTCATAAATCAGTGCCTCTCCGTGTTGGTAACAGTGGTGTATGTGGGTATTGCCACGGCGATTATCGGATTTGTGGCCAAAGCGCTCTTCGGTGGCAGCTTGCGTGTTGGCAAAGATGAGGAAACGCGCGGCTTGGATACTACCGTACACGGCGAGTCCGGCTATCCCTCGTTCACTGGCCTTGATCAGTAAAAGGAGCCCCCATTATGAAGAAAATAGATGCAATAGTGCGCACATCAAAGCTCGAACCGCTCAAAGAGGCTCTGTTTCAGGCGGGTGTTAAGGGCATGACCGTTTCAGAAGTTCAAGGCTGCGGAAACCAGCATGGATGGAAAGAATATTTCCACGGTTCTGAGGTGATGGTAAACACTCTGCCAAAAATCAAATTCGAGATTGTTGCCGAAGACGATGCGGTGGAAGCCTTGGTTGAGGTTATAGCCTCAGCGGGGCGCACGGGAGCAGTAGGCGACGGCAAGATATTCGTAATGCCCGTGGAAGAGGTAGTGCGTATTCGCACCTCACAGCGTGGGTCTGAGGCGGTGTAACACGGGCAACGCATGTGAAATATAGGCAATGGCCTGGTGATATGCAGGGGGTTCCAGCCTGTTCACAGGATGGAACCCCAGAAGTTAAGAAGTGTACACCGTTAGGCAAACAACCCTTTATGACCCCGAAATAAACCCGAAATGCCAGTTCGCATAATGAGGTCAAGCGATAGGACATCGCAGGCAAAGCGAAGCGAACAACGAGCGAGGAGACACAAATGAGTTACCCAGCAATTGATTTCCTTTATCTCAATGAAGAAGACATGATCAAGGCCGGAGTTATGAATATCTCCGATTGTATCGATACTATGGAAGAGGTATTGAAGTGCCTGCGCGTGGGCGACTTCATGATGGGTGGCAAGGATGGCACCTCGCATGGATGCATGGTTACCTTCCCTGAAACTTCTCCTTTCCCGAACATGCCAACCAATAAGGGCGAGGATCGTCGTTTCATGGCGATGCCCGCGTACCTGGGCGGCCCCTTCGATATGGCGGGTTGCAAGTGGTATGGCTCTAACACGGCAAACAAGGAAAAGGGCCTTCCTCGTTCCATCCTCATGGTGATGTTGAACGACAAGGATACCGGCGCACCTATCGCGTTGCTTTCCGCAAACCTTCTTTCCGCTTATCGAACGGGCGGCATTCCCGGTGTTGGCATTCGTCATCTTGCTCGCAAGGATTCAAAGGTGTTGGGCATTTACGGCCCGGGCGGCATGAGCCGCACCGCCATCGACGCTTTCGCCGCCGAGTGTCCCGAGATGGATACGGTGAAGATCAAGGGCCGCAGCCAGCGCGGTATCGATGGCTATATTGCTTATGTGAAGGAAAAGCATCCTCAGTTCACCACCATTGAAGTGGTCGATTCCCTGGAAGCTTTGGTGCGTGATTCCGACTGCGTGTATTTTGGCGCAACGGCAACCTCTGATCCCAATACCTACGCAAAGGTGATGGGCGAATGGGTGAAGCCCGGTGCTTTCATCGTTGGCACCTCTGCCTACGACGTGGAAGACCAGTTCCTTATCGATAAGTGCAAGCTGGTAGTAGACGACATCGGTCTTTACGATGCATGGGCTCAGGAATATCCGTACCCGACTTTCGGCTACGGCATGGACATTTTTGGCTGCAAGTTCACCGATATGGTTCATGACGATCTCATTACGCGCGATCGCATCATTTCTATGGGCGACATCCTTCTGGGGAAGAGCGCAGGCCGCGAAAGCGACGACCAGATTATCACCATGAGTGTTGGTGGCATGCCTGCCGAGGACGTTGCATGGGGCAAGTACTGCTATGACAACGCGGTGAAGATGGGAATCGGCATCAAGCTTCACCTGTGGGATGCACCCACCTTTGCATAAACCGGCCATTTTCTGAGGGCCCTGCATGGCCCACTCTCACTTCTGGCGCCGCGGCTGCTCTCAAGCCGCGGCGCCCATTCTAAAGGTAAGGACATGGTATGTCTCAACGAATTACTGAACACCCGATTTTGGGAAAACCAGAAAAGGGCGAGCTTGTCGAATTCCTCTACGACGGCAAGCCGCTGAAAGGGTATGAAGGGGAACCGATAGCTGCAGCGCTGAAGGCGGCAGGTGTGATGGTCCATCGTCATACCACCAAGCTCGATAGGCCGCGCGGCGTGTTCTGCGCCATCGGCCGTTGCACTGACTGCGTAATGGTTGTGAACGGGCAGCCCAATGTGCGTACGTGCATTACTCCCGTTGAAGCGGGGATGTCCGTTCAAACCCAGTACGGTGTGGCCGCCAAGCCAGCTGAAGAGCAATAGGGAGGCAAGCCATGAAACGATATGACTTGATTGTTGTTGGTGCTGGCCCTTCTGGCTTGTGTGCCGCGATCCAAGCTGCCCGTTACGGTCTTGAGGTGGTGGTATTCGATGAGAATGCACGTCCTGGTGGCCAGCTGTTCAAGCAGATTCATAAGTTCTTTGGCTCAAAGGAGCATGGAGCGAAACTACGTGGCATCACCATCGGAGAAAACCTGCTGGCAGAAGCAGCTGAGGCGGGTGTTCGGGTTGAGCTTAACAGCGTGGTTATGGGCATCTTCCCCGAGAAAGAGGTGCTGGTGCATCGAGAGGATCGCACCGAGCATTACAAGGCCGATGCCATCATCGTCGCAACGGGCGCATCGGAAAATGCCGTCACATTCGACGGATGGACGCTGCCTGGTGTTATCGGCGCAGGTGCTGCCCAGATGTTCATGAACCTTAACGGAGTTCGCCCCGGTAACAAGGTCCTCATGCTTGGCACGGGCAACGTTGGCTTAGTGGTTAGCTACCAGCTTCTGCAGGCGGGGTGCGAAGTGGTTGCCCTGGTTGATGCGGGTCCTCGCGTGGGTGGCTATGGCGTACATGCGTCGAAGCTGGCACGTACAGGCGTGCCGTTCTACACCTCTCACACCATCAAAAAGGCCGAGGGCGAAGATCATGTGACGGGCGTTACCATCGCGGAAGTTGACAACCACTTCCAATTCATCGAAGGCACCGAAAAGCACTTCGACGTTGATACCATTTGCTTGGCGGTGGGCCTTTCTCCCCAGTCGCAGTTGCTTGACATGGCTGGCTGCGACATGGCTGAGCGCGGTGGTCGCGTTCCTGTAAGCGATGAAACGTGCGTCACCTCTGAGCCGGGCATTTTCGTTGCAGGTGACGCGGCAGGCATTGAAGAGGCAAGCTCTGCCATGATCGAGGGTCGCATCGCTGCAGTATCTGCTGCAGAGTTCCTGGGCTTCATCGATGCCGACAACGCGGCAGCGGATAGGCAGGAGCACTATAAGGCGCTTGACCGTTTGCGTATCGGCATGTTCGCCCCGCAGAATCGCGGGAAGGTGTTCACCGAAACGGAAGAAGGCATCCCTCTTTCTCAAAGTTTGCTGAAGCGTGGTTACGTGACCGATGAAGAGGTTGATTCCTTTGGCGGCGTGAAGCATGCCGAAGGGCGGCATGCGGTAGTGGAGTGCACTCAGAACATCCCGTGTAACCCTTGCCAGGATGTGTGCCCGCGCCATTGCATCAATGTTGGTTCGAACATCACCATCTTGCCTACCATCAACACCGAGGCAAAGTGCAGCAACTGCGGTAAATGCGTAGCCTTCTGCCCTGGCCAGGCGATCTTCCTGGTGAATGAAGATATGGGCGATGGCACAGCGCAGATAACGCTTCCTTACGAATTCCTGCCTTTACCCGAAGCGGGCACAAAAGGTAAAGCGCTCGACCGAAGCGGCAAGCCGGTGTGCGAAGCCGAAGTGGTGAAGGTTATGAACCCGAAGGCGTTCGACCATACGGCGCTCCTTACTATGAGCGTGCCCAAGGAATTTGTTCACCAGGCACGCTTCTTCAAGACATCTGCCGAAGCCCTAACCGCGTAAGAGAAGAGGAACGCACCATGGAAACCACTCCCACTATTCGCAGGCTTTCCGCAGAGCCGTTTAAGCCTGAACCTGATGATGATTTGATTGTGTGTCGATGTGAAGAGGTAACCAAAGGCGAGCTGCGTCGAGCTGTTCATGAGGGCCTTTATCGCTTCCCGGAGGTCCGCCGTTTTACCCGTTGCGCTATGGGGCTCTGCCAGGGGCGTACATGCACGAAGCTGGTGAAGGGGATTCTTTCCCGCGAGCTTGGCTGCACGATAGAAGACTTGCAGAATCCCCATGCGCGTTCACCGCAACGTCCCTTGCAAATGCAAGAGCTGGGCAATGAGCGATTCTAGAAGGAGCAAGCGATGAGCACCACAGCAGGCGTAATTATCATCGGTGGCGGCATCGAGGGATGCTCAACCGCCTATTATCTGGCTAAACGCGGAATAACCAATGTAATTGTGCTTGAAGCGCAGGAGATTATGCTTAACGGCGGCGCTTCGCGCAATGCGGGCGGTGTACGCCAATCCGGCCGCGATCCGCGCGAGCTTCCCCTGGCTTTGTATGGGGTGAAAAACATCTGGCCAACGCTTGGTGAAGAGTTGGGGGTTGATGTTGAGTACAACCAGGGCGGCAACTTGCGCTTGGGCAAAACCGAAGAGCACCTGAAGACGCTCACCCGTTTGGCAAACAATGCTGCTGCCTGCGGCGTTGGAGTAGGGATGATCAGCGGCGATGAAGCACGTACGATCAACCCCTACCTTTCTGAAGAGGTCATCGGCGCAAGCTGGTGCCCGACCGATGGGCACGCCAACCCACTTAAGACGGGCCTCGGGTTCTACAAGAACGCGCTGGCGATGGGTGTGAAGTTCATTACTGGCGAAAAGGTTTTGGAGCTGCGCAAGGTTAAAGGGCGTCTGCGCAAAGTAATCGCAGAGCACGGCGAATATGAGGCGGACACCATCATGGTATGCGCCGGTGCGCAGTCGAAAGAGATTTTGTCGACGGTGGGCATCAATGCTCCTGTTCGCCCCCGCATCGATCATTGCCTGGTAACCGAAGGACAGCCCCATATGTTCGACACCATGTTGGGAACGGCGGAAGCCGACTTCTACGGTGGTCAGACCAACCATGGCTCGTTCGTGTTTGGCGGTGATGACGATCTGGAAGGATTCGACATCTACGACCTTAAAACCAAGGGCACATCCACTACGGCACCGTGTGTCTGCCGCGGCATCATGAAGTACTTCCCGAAACTTGCCGAAATGAACATTGTCAGGACTTGGGCGGGTTGGATCGATATCACTCCCGACGGTGTTCCTGTCCTTGGCGATTGCGAGGAAGTTCCCGGGCTGGTAACGGCCTATGGCTTTAACGCTCATGGCTTTGGAATCTCACCGGCGATAGGTTATGCCCTCTCGGAGCTAATCGAAACCGGCGAATCGAGCACCATCGACATCAGCGGTCTCCACTACAACCGATTCAAGGCAAAGTTCTAAGAAGGTATGCGGCCCTTTCCGACGAAGCCGGGCGGGGCCGCATATTTCAATGCGAGCAAGGAAGGTGAAGTGGAAGAGCAGGAGGTACAGCAATGCGGACGAAACCTTTGGTGGGCGTTACCCCTTTGTACGACAACGACCGCGAAAGTGTATGGATGATACCTGGCTATCTCGAGGCGCTTTCCGCCTGTGGTGCTTTGCCCGTTATCCTTTCGTTTTCACCTTCCGATGCTGCTCTTATGGTGGAAGAATGCGACGGCATTTTGTTCACGGGCGGCAACGATGTGAGCCCCTCCTTGTATGAAGAGGAGCCCGACCCTGCTTGTGGCGAGTTGTGCCCGAGACGCGATGAGCTGGAGTACGCCTTGCTCTCTGAGGCCCTGAATAAGGATGTACCGTTGCTCGGAATATGCCGCGGAGCTCAATTCATCAATGCGGCGTTGGGTGGCTCGCTGTATCAGGACATTCCTTCGCAGATGCCTTCAGCGGTTTCGCACTGCATGGATAGCCCGTACGATCGGTATTGGCACAAGGTTTCATTGACGCCCGATACTCCGTTGAGCACCATGCTCAAGACAACCACGATTCAGGTGAATAGCTATCATCACCAGGGAATTCGTGGTCTTTCGTTTCAGCTTTGCCCCATGGCGTATTCCCCCGATGGGTTGGTTGAGGCATTCTACCATTCGTCGAAAAAATTTACGTGGGGCGTGCAGTGGCATCCCGAATTCCTATGGCAAAAAGACCACGCACAACGAATGATATTCCAGGCGTTTGTTGATGCCTGCGGCACTTCTTACGCTAGCGGGGTGGCAATTCCTGGAATTAGAGCAAAGAGAAAAGGCTCCCCGTTTCTTCTGGGCCTTTAGCGCTGTCTTGTGCGTGTGCGCAGGACACCTCACGACACCCTCCTGAAGTTATTTGCGGTACCGTTTTCGAAAACGTCCGCGGCGTCGCTGGGTCCGCTCCTGCTCATTGCGCCACCTCAGGCCATTTCGCGGATCCGCCCCCTGCTCGCCGTGCTGCCGCGAGCCGCTTCGCGGGCACACCCCTGCTCATTGTGCCGTCTCGAGATGCTTCGCGGGCCTGCCATTCCGATGCTTCCTGCAATGCCACCGAGCACGCTCTGCTCATAGTGCCGTATCAAGGCTTTTCGTGGTGTTATGTCCAGGTCGTCGTGCCTATGTGGCACTGATCCAAGGTTCATAACGTGCGGGTTTGAACAGGGTTGGTCGGGTCTCCTTACCTATACGGCGCCGATCTGGGGCCTATCCTGAGAGCCCAAAACAAAAAATCGGCCTGTATTGCAATTTTTTTGCGATTAGGGACTGTTGCCGGGTGCCTAATCGCGGATTGGGACGCAAAAACGCAGGTAATTGGCTGTACAGTGGCCCCTTTTCGCTCCGAGGGAACGAAAAAGAGTCCGCAATCGCAAAAAAGTTGCAAAGAAGCCAGGATTTTTGTTTTCGTGATTGCCGAATTGCCATAACAGGGCAAATCTTGTGAAAAACGCGCGAAACCTCCAGCGAGGGCAATGGAGAAAATCCCGTTAAAGAGGAGCGTAGGCAAGGCCGGACACTCATTTGCTTGTACCCTTGGCGGGGCCGACAAAGTCTAGACCCGTGCAGCAAAAAGCCGGTCTCCAGATGAACCGCCACCTGTGGGGCGCAGTTCTGAACTGAAGACCGGCCTTAAATTTTTCTGGAGCGGGTGACGGGACTCGAACCCGCGCATGCGAGCTTGGGAAGCTCGTGCCTTACCACTTGGCGACACCCGCGCAGGACTTAATGCTAGCACAATGCTCGTAAGAAATGTCCGCGACTAAGCTACGCATCCACTCAAAACGCAAAGCCCGTTCTCGCTGAATGGCATCGCCGCCGCCCAACAGCGCGACCCCTAACGGTTGGCGCCGCCGCTCGGCAGCCTTGCGACTTCCGGTGGACAGCGCTTCACCGCCCAACTGCCTCGCGACTTCCGGTGGGCAGCGCCGAAGCCGCCCAACAACCCTGCGATTCCCAGCGGACAGCGCTTCGCCGCCCAGCAGCCCTGCAACCCCCAGCGGATGTCGTCGACACTACCCGGCAGCTCTTCGATCCCCCCCCAGCGGACGCCGGCCTCATTGTCGCTGGTTGTACCCGTGGCGCCAGCATCCGCGCTACCGGCGCCTTGCGTCTCGCTTCTGCCCCGCCGAACAGCGCCTTGCCAGCTGCGCGTCAAATGGTGCGCGGTGTGTTCCCCTCAGCGTCTGGTCATGGCAATAAATCGCCATCGCGTATTCCCCAAGAGGCCTCGGACAGGAAAAAGGACACTTCGCGGCAATATATCTCCGCTATGTATTCAAATAAAGCTAATCATGGCAAGAATTGATCCCCATGTATTCGTTTTGCCGTGCAAAATGCCGTTAGGGAATACATCGAGCGAAGATCTTGCCGCCAAGGGGCGTTATTTTCGTCCGAAGCCCCCAAATCATGCATAGTGCGAATATCTTGCCACCCCCGTCGCCCCTCCGATCGCGGCCATTCAGCTTCGCACCCCCCGTCGCCCCGTGCCGCCCCGTTATCGTTATTCGCCATATCGGACGCGGTTTCTTGCCACCCCGTCGCCCCCCGTGCTGGCCCTTCAGCCTCGCAGTCTGCCGCAGCTTCCGCGCTACCGTCGCCTTGCGTCTCGCAGCTTCTGCGCCCCGTGTTGCCTCTTTAGCCCCACAGTTTGTCGCTGCTTCCGCACCATGCGCTGCCTTGTCGGCCTGCAGCTTCCGCGTCTTGAGCGCCGTTGTCGTGATTCTTGTGTTGTGGCTGGTGCGGGAAGCGTCCAACGGCCTTTTGTTGGGGTAGGCTGAAACCGTTGTCATTACACTGCTGCTGATATGCATTTTCCGATTTGCCAACGAAAGGGGCGGGCTATGAGTGCCAAGGCAGATATGCCTGAAATCGACGGATTCATTTTCGATATGGACGGAACGCTCTTGCACACGCTTCCTGATTTGGCGGCGGTCACCAACAAGGCTTTGGAGCTGGAAGGCTTCCCTCCCCATACCGAAGAGCAAATTCGCACGTTTGTGGGCAACGGCGCTTTAGCTCTAGCACGTTTGGCGGTGCCCGATGGAGCTACCGAAGAGCAGGCTGAAAAGGTATTTCGCAATTTTAAGAGCCTGTATGGCGAATTTGGTTTGAGCCTGACGAGCGAATTCGAGGGGATGACGGAAACCCTCAAACAGCTCCACGATCGCGGAAAGAAGCTGGGCATCATGTCCAACAAATTCGAGGGCGGTGTGAAAGACGTTGAGGCGAAATTCTTCCCTGGCTTGTTCGATGTTTCCCATGGCGAAACCGACACCATTCCGCGCAAACCCGATCCCAGTGGGCTCTTGCTGTGCGCGAGGGAAATGGGCCTCGACCCTGCTCGTTGCGCGTACTTCGGCGATTCGCATACCGATCTTATCGCAGCGCATAATGCTGGCATGCTTGCGGTGGGTGTTACGTGGGGCTATCAGCCGCTCGAAACGCTCAAAACGGGCAACCCCGATGTGCTTATCGATGCACCTGTCGATATCCTGCAATTTGCCTAGGGCATCGTTTGACGGGAAGAGTGCTCGGGGCTCGCTAACTGGCTAATGCCCGCTTGGCGAGGGACGAAGTCTGCTGCGTTTTGGCCAGTGTTCGCTTGGCATAAGGCTGAGCTTGGCGTGCTCCGGTTCGTGTCCGATTGACGCGAGGCGATGCCCGGCGCTATCTGGCTGGCGCCCTAACGGGCGGAAAGCGGCAGGCTTGTCTTGGCTAGCGATCGGTTGGCGAAGGCGGCTCGGCTTGTCTCGGGTGACGTAATACGGAGCCTGGCGTCTTTGGTAGTCACCCGCTCAGCATGGGTGCGCCCAACGTGCTCTAGTTAGCGCCTAGGGGACCTCGCCGTTTCGTGAGCGGTTGGCGCGTTGAAAGCTTTAAAGATCAAACACTTTGAAAGGATCCCTTGGTGGACTCTGCAGAATTTGAAATAGGGGAATCTTCCGAAATCGATGAATCAAGCAGCGATTTCGGCTCATTGGGCGCATTGGCCCCTGCTTGGCGCGAAGGCGATGCGATCAGCGAGGAAGAAGCCCTCGAGACGTTTTATGAATGGCTCGCCGATCACGACATCGACTTGTGGCCTCATCAGGATGAGGCGCTGATGAGCCTCATGGTGGGCGATCACGTTATTCTGGGAACGCCAACCGGCTCAGGAAAGTCGATGGTCGCCATCGGCATGATGTTCATGGCATTGTGCTCGGGCAAACGCGCGTTCTACACGGCTCCCATCAAAGCGCTCGTAAGCGAGAAGTTCTTTGGTTTGGTGAATATGTTGGGGCGTGAAAATGTGGGTATGATCACGGGAGATTCCCAGATCAACCCGCAGGCTCCTGTCATCTGTTGTACGGCTGAGATCTTGGCAAACCAGGCGCTTCGCGAAGGCGAATGGTCGGACGTCGGTTGCGTGGCAATGGACGAATTTCATTTCTACAGCGATCCCGACCGCGGTTGGGCTTGGCAGGTTCCGCTGCTCACGCTTCCCCATGCGCAGTTCCTTCTTATGAGCGCGACGCTGGGTGACGTTTCGCAGATTGCGCAGGCCCTGGAGTCGAAAACGGGAACGACGGTAGATGTGATTGCCGATGCTCCGCGCCCTGTTCCCCTGGAATACAAGTACGAGCTTATGTCGCTTGAGGGCACGGTTGAGCTGGCCTTGCGTAACAACGAAGGCCCCCTTTACATAGTGCATTTCTCGCAAGATGCCGCCCTCGCTTCGGCGCAGGCGCTTTCAAGTTTCGGCGTAACCAGCAAGGAACAGCGCGAGCAGATTAAGGCCACGCTGGGGGCGGGCAAGTTTACCACCCAGTTCGGCAAAACGCTGAAGCGCTTGCTGCTTAGCGGCATTGGCGTTCATCACGCCGGAATGCTGCCGCGCTATCGTTTGTTGGTGGAAAAACTTGCCCAGCAGGGGTTGCTGCCGGTAATTTGCGGCACCGACACGTTAGGTGTTGGCATCAACGTGCCCATTCATACTGTGGTACTTACGCAGCTCACCAAGTTCGATGGTCATAAAATGCGTCGTCTGCGTAGTCGCGAATTCCACCAAATTGCAGGACGCGCTGGCCGTTCCGGTTTTGACACCGAGGGCGTGGTTGTTTCCCTGGCGCCTGAGTTCGAGATTGAAAACGCCAAGCTTCTGGCGAAAGCGGGGGACGATCCCAAGAAGCGCCGCAAAGTGAAGCGCAAGAAGCCCCCTGAGGGTTTTGTGGTGTGGAATGAAGACGCCTTCAACCGCCTAATTGCTGCTGCGCCTGAAACGCTGACGCCCCGTATGCGCATCACCCATTCGATGGTTTTGGCGGAGGTTGAGCAGGGCGGCGATGCCCGCGCTCGCGTCGACCAGCTGATCGACGACTCACTCCAAAAGCCTGAAGACAAGCTGAAGTTGAAAGTGCGCGCCAGCGAGGTATTCCGCACCCTCATCGATGCAGGGGTTGTTGAGATAGAAGAGGATGAAAACGGCGATCCCGACTACTACGTAACCATGGATCTGCCTGAAGATTTCGCCCTTGACCAGCCTCTTTCTCCATTTTTGCTTGCAGCGCTCGAACTGCTCTACCCAGAAAGCGAAACCTACACCTATGACATCATTTCGATGGTTGAGGCAACGCTCGAAGACCCGCGTCAGGTCCTGCGCGCGCAGGAACGCAAAGCGAAAGATGCCGCCATGGCCGCCATGAAGGCCGATGGCGTTGAGTACGAAGAACGCCTTGATCGCATTGCGGAGGTAACGTATCCGCGCCCCCTGCGCGAACTGCTGTTTGCCGCTTTCGACAAGTATTGCGAGTCGGTGCCTTGGGCGCGCGATTATTACGTACGTCCGAAATCGGTTTTGCGAGACATGTTGGAATCAGCTGCCGATTTCAAGGGTTACATCCAGAAGCTGGGTATTATGCGCTACGAAGGTGCGCTGCTTCGCTATCTTTCAGAAGCGTATCGTGCGCTTGATCGTACCCTTCCGTTTGATAAGCGCAGCGAAGAAATGGAAGACATTATCGCTTGGCTCGGTTTGGTGGTGCGTTCGGTCGACTCCAGCTTGGTGGATGAATGGGAGCAGGCGGGACAAGAGCTCGATGCCCGTCCGCCCGAGGCAAAGGATGCCGTGGTCCACGATCGCCGTGGTCTTACCGTGCTGGTGCGCAACGCTCTGTTCCGCCGAGTGCGCCTTGCTGCGGCAGACGATCATGAGGCTCTGGGCGAAGCTGACGTTGATAACGGGTTCCCTGCCCATAAATGGCGCGCAGCGCTGGACGAATACTACGACGCCCACGAAGACGTGCTCATCGACGCGAATGCCCGCTCAATGGCATTCTTGGCTATCGACGAATCCGACGAGGATGCGGAGCATGTATGGCACGTACAGCAAACCTTCAGCGATCCTGATGGCGATCGCGATTTCGCTATTCGCGCCGATGTTGATCTCGACGCAACCCAAGAAGGCGACGGCGTGGTGTTCAGGGACTACCGCGTCGGCTTTATTGAGGAGCTGCTGTAACTTGTTTTCCTCTGCCCGCTCGGCAGGGGCGGGTGGTTGCTGCTCAAGCTGCCCATTCCGCTGTTCGAAAAGGCTCGCCTGGCGCGAGCCTTTTCTCATGCGCTGCATTGCTTCATACCCTACAAGAAGATTTGCTTGCAAATCTAACAGGATGAGTGTCCAGAGAGGCATTCGCAGCAACCGCACCGCCCTTACCAAGCTCCATTCCCTCAGCCCAGCAGAATCCAGAACTACCCTAACGGGGGCGGCCCGAGTCGGGTAGTTTGCGAGCGCTGGTGCTTACCTATCCGGTAGCCTTCAGGCGGCGGCGAGTCTGCGAAATGCACTCTGAAAGCATCCCCGGAATGATTTTCCGCAGGAAAATCTTCTTCAAATGCATGAAGCAGCGACCGCACGAAAAAGGCCCCGTCAAAGACGGGGCCTTTTGAGCAGGGTAGCGGGTGCGTTGAGTAGACTCACCCGCCGCCTGAAGGCGGACGAGCCGAAGCAGCCAGCGCCTGGAAGCGGACGGTCGGAAAACCTACTCGTTGTATCCGTTGGGATTGTTCGACTGCCAACGCCAGGAATCTTCGCACATGCGTGCCAAGTCGTATTCGGCAACCCAGCCCAGTTCTTCGCGTGCCTTGTCGCAGGCAGCGTAGTTGGTGGCAATGTCGCCGGGGCGACGAGGGCAGATCTTGTAAGGGAGTTCCTTGCCGCATGCCTTTTCGAAGGCGTGGATAACATCAAGAACGGAAGAACCCGTGCCTGTGCCCAGGTTGAAGATGGCAACGCCGGTGCGGGTGCCGTCTTCGGTGCTTGCTCCTTCGATGGAACCAAGGCCGATGGCCTTGCCCGTGCCAACCTTACCGCCCATGAAATCGAGAGCCTTCACATGACCGCGTGCCAGGTCGACAACGTGGATGTAGTCGCGTACGCCGGTGCCGTCGGGGGTGGGGTAGTCGTTACCGAACACCTGGATGCATTCCAGCTTTCCGACGGCAACCTGGGCAACGTAGGGGAGCAAGTTGTTCGGGATGTCTTTCGGATCTTCGCCGATGCGACCGGAAACGTGGGCGCCGATGGGGTTGAAGTAGCGAAGCAGAACAACGTTCCATTCGCTGTCAGCGCGGTAGAAGTCGGTCAGAATGCGCTCGAGCATAACCTTGGTTTCGCCGTAAGGATTGGTTGCTTCATGAAGCGGGCATTCTTCGGTGATCGGAATCATCTCGGGCTCGCCGTAAACCGTTGCAGACGAAGAGAAGATGATGTTCTTCACGCCGTGGTTGCGAGCTACGTCAAAGAGCACCAGCGAACCAGCTACGTTGTTCCAGTAATATTCGAGCGGCTTCTGCGTGGATTCACCCACAGCCTTGAAGCCGGCAAAATGAATGATGGCGTCGATGTCGTTCTCGGAGAACACGCGCTCGCATGCTTCACGATCGAGGATGGAAGCCTCGACGAACTTCAGCTGGTCGGCGTCGGCGTCGGAAAGCTCGCGAATGCGGTCGACCGCGGTAACGCAGGAATTGGAAAGGTCGTCCATGATGACGACGTTGTAGTTTTGCTCAAGCAGCTCGACGCAGGTGTGGCTGCCGATGAAGCCGGCACCGCCGGTAACCAGGATGGTCTGGGCGCTGTGCTCGCCGGCAAGGCTTTTGTTGGACATATGCGTTGCCTTTCATTGGTATATAGATACAAGAAGGATACCACCAGCGGTTGCAGTGCGCGGTGCGCGCAGGAATTCAACAGAGGCCGAGGTTTGTTAACTCTTGTTTCATGGCTTGGCATTGCGCAATGCTCGGCAAAGAAAGGGTTGTTAGCTTTTAACGTGCGAGGTGCTCGATTGCCATTGCTCTTCGTTTCGTGCAGCACCTCGATGGATTGCTGGGTGTTAGAGTCCGCTACATTTTAGGCAGCGTTTTCAAAAGCCCCCAGGCTTTGTGTTTGCCCGCTTCGGTGGAAATAAGGGCATCAAGGTCTTCGAAACAGCGGCAATCACGGCCTAGCAAAAGGGTTTTCGCCTCAATGGCAAGGGGCGTGTTGTAGCAGCGCGAAAGCGCCTCGGTGCTGGCATGGCTCGTGGAGACAACGCAGAACGGGTCGATGCCCTCGATAAGGGTGAATAGGTCGCCAGAAGCATCGGGTTTGCCTGCGGCGGCGGTTTGGGCCCAGCCGATTGTCTGCGGTGCGTACCCAAGCGCCTTAAGACTTGCGGTAAGTGCACGCTTTGCTTCTTCGGTGGGTTCTTCGACAGAGACGATAATCGCCGCAGCTCCTATGGGGCCATGATACGTTCCCTGGAACGAATCAACATGGCTTTGCGCGATGCGCTCGTATATTGTTGGCTGCGGCGTGGGCATGGCGTCCTCCTTCACTGCTTAGGATGATAGCGAGATTCGTTGTTGTTGAGGGCACGAGCTGCTCCAATGTTCCCAAAATCAGCCAGTCACACAAAATGTGAAAAAATTCACACCGTTGAACGAAAACGGTGATAACTTCATTCTGGCAGCACCATAATAAGAAGACGCAGCGCATCGGCTGGTGTCTGCCAAAGAGGCTTCGCCTCAATCGATAACCAAAGAAAGCAATGCTTTCCCCCAATAAAAGGAGTCGCTATGTGCACCAATGGTATCAACACGGGTCAGTTCGAGCAGATGATCGATCAGATCGACGATCATATTAAGCTGGAGCGTCGTTGGGCTCACAACCTTGCCCACAATGCTTCTGATGCTGGATTTACCACCGTGGGCGAAAAGCTCCACGCTGCAATGCAGCTGCTCGACGAGGTTCGCGCAACGCTCGATGACGCTAAAGATGCGCTTGATGAAGATGCCGAAAACGCAAGCGGCGTGACGGTTAACCTGGTATAAACCCAGGCTGCATCGCATAAATGCAAGGAGCAAAGCATGAGCAATGACTTAATGCGCTTTTCTGTGGCGATGCCCGAAGACCTGTTGGTCAAGTTTGATCATCTGGTGGCGCGCCGCGGTCTGGCAAAAAATCGCAGTGAAGTGGTACGCGATTTAGTGCGCGAAGCGCTGGTGGAAGATGAGTGCTCCGTGCCTGGGCGAATCGTTATGGGTACGCTCACTATCGTGTATAACCACCACGCCAACGACTTGCAGGAGAAACTGCACCATATCCAGCACACCTATTTGGACATGGTGGTAGCTTCCATGCATGTGCATGTTGATCAAGACAACTGCCTCGAGGTAATCATCCTCAAGGGTGAGTCCGGTGAAGTCCAGGATGTTGCTAATCTCATCATCGGCACCAAGGGCGTCAAAACGGGGCGTCTTAACATGACAACCACGGGCGACTTTATCTAGCCCTTTAGAACGCCTCATTGAAGGCGTTCTTTTCTAGAGGAACGCAGCGCTCTATTGAGTGTTGCATGAACGAAAGAGACAAGATGGACGAAACGGTATTGCTGGGTCATGGTAGCGGCGGCACCATGATGAAGCGCATTATCGACGAGGTATTTTTTGAGGCGTACGCAGATGAAGAGCTGTTGGAGGGGAACGATGCGGCGTCGCTCCCTGCGCCAGCTGCCGGTGAGCGCATTGCCTATTCCACCGACAGTTTCGTGGTGACTCCCCACTTTTTCCCTGGCGGGGACATTGGCAGATTGGCAGTGTGTGGCACGGTAAACGACGTTGCCACCAGCGGCGCTGTTCCCAAGTACCTCAGCTGTGGGTTCATTCTGGAAGAGGGTTTCCCCGTTGCCGATTTGAAGCGCATCTGCAAAAGCATGGCCGAAATGGCCAAGGAGGCCGGCGTCCATATTGTCACGGGCGACACCAAGGTCGTTAATCGCGGTCACGGCGATGGTGTGTTCATCAACACCAGCGGCATAGGCTTCATTCCCGAAGGCGTGAGCCTCTCCGGTGCTTTCTGCAGACCGGGCGACAAGATCCTGGTTACCGGTACCATGGGTGACCATGGCATCACCATCATGAGCTGCCGCGAAGAGCTTTCGTTCAATGCGGACATCCAGACCGATGCTGCCCCCCTGAATCATTTGATCGCTGAGGTGATTGCTGCAGCGCCCGATACCCGCTGCTTCCGTGACCCAACGCGTGGAGGTCTTGCCTCGACGCTCAACGAGCTTGCTGCTCAGTCGGGTGTCGACTTCATTGTTGAAGAGGGCGCAGTTCCCGTTAAAGATGCCGTATTGGGAGCGTGCGAAATGCTTGGCTACGACGTGTATCAGGTTGCCAATGAGGGCAAAATGGTGTGCGTGGTCCCTGCCGAGCAAGCCGAGGCAGCCTTGGCCGCAATGCGCGCGAACAAGTATGGAGCCGATGCGGCCATCATTGGCGAAGTAGTGGAAACGCCCGAAGAGCGCGACCCCCGCGTTTCGATTCGCACCGGGTTTGGCGCTCTGCGCATCATGGACATGCTTGTAGGCGAACAGCTGCCCCGCATCTGCTAGGCACGTGTCGCAACCTGCGTCCGCTACTCTGCATCAGCCGGGCACCGGCGCCGCGCAGCCCGCGCCCGTTGCATCGGCCAGGTGCCAGCAGCCACCGCGGCTGCACCGCTGCATCGGCCCTGCGCCTGCCGCGCCAGCAGCCCCCGCGGCTCTGCATCAGCTCGGTTCTTGTGTCGGCAAGGCGCTTGCCCCTGCCGACCGCGTGTGTCGTGCGCTTGCGGTCTCGCCCCTGATCCGAAAACGGGCATTTAGCGCCGTTATGCGCGTGGCGCTCGTTCGCTGTCGCCGCTTTCGGCGCCCCGCCCGCAATCAGCGTCCATGCGCTCGTGCGCATCGCTCCGCGGTGATCCCGTCCCGCGCTCGCCTACGCTCCTGCGCCCCGTGCCGCCCTGTGTCTGTGAGGTTTTTGCATCGGCGAACGGCAGTAGCGTGGCAAATACGCAACGCAATTTAGCCGTTCTTAGAAAAACCGCGCAAGGATCTTGCATATTGGGGTCGCTATGGTATTTTCCCGTTCAGGGATTAACCGAAAAGGAATTGTCCCCGAAGTATGACAAAGCATCTCTAAAAGCCCAAGAGAGAAGAGGTTTTCATGTCTCATCCAGTAATCATTGACGATGAGTGCATTGGCTGCGGCATTTGCATCGACGCTTGCCCCCAGGAATGCATCGAGGTTGTAGACGGCGTATGCAAGGTTGTAAACGAAGAGGCCTGCATCGCTTGCGGCGACTGTGTTGAAGAGTGCCCCATGGGCGCAATCGAGGAGATTGTTGAAGACTAACAGTCTGCTCGCGACGAGAGTCTAGTCAATGCGCGCAAGGATTTTTGTGCGCTGACTTGCCATCGGCGAATCAGACGTGAAGCGCAATTCCGCCGAACACGGAACCCCCAACCGAGGGAGATCCCTAAGGTAGGTGGCTTGTCGCTGCGAAGGCCCTGGGCTACTCGAGTCGTAAAACTAAACAGCGAAAGGAGGCGAGCAAAACGCTCGCCTTCTTTTGTCTTGGTGGTGGGGCGTTCCCCGGATCCTGCCTTTGGCGTTGTTTTGCGGGAGGGCGGTCGTTATTCGCCGCGAGGCGGATCCGGGCATTCGTCCATGGCAAGATCTTTGCGAAATGCGTTCTCGAGTGACTGGCGGCGGCAATATTTCGCCGCGATGCGTTCTTGGGCGGCCATCCATGGCAATTCTCTCGCTTCATGCATCCCAAAAGTGGCCTCGGGCAGGAAAAGCGCCCCTTCCTGGCAACATATCGCCGCCATGCATCCAAAACGAGCTGGCTTTGGCAAGATATGCGCGCCATGCATCCGAAAAGTCCTGCAAATCGCCTTTCGGGAATACACCGCGCGAAGATCTTGCCAGGGAGGGGCCCTTTTCGTTGCACTGACCCCTCGAATCATGCATAGCGCGCGAATCTTGCCATCCCACCGGCGCCGCCGAACAGCACGAGCGCCGCAGCCGGTGCCTGCGCCATCCGCGCGCCCCATAGCGCTGAAGCGTGGCCCAGAAGCCGACGTCACCCGCCCCACAGTAGCGCCCCGAACCGCCCGAGCGCTCGCAACTCCAGCGCGGGCTGCGTCCAATCGACAGGCAGCCTTCCCTGAGCGCGGTGCCTCGCTCATACCCGTTGCAATTAAGGTTGTCGTGGCGTTCGCCTTCCCTACGCGCATCGCCTCACTGCACCTGTTTTTGTGCTCTCGGCAGCTGCGATCGGCATATAAACGCCAGACAGAGCCCCTTCAGCGCAATTATTTCGCTATGGTTGCGTAAGAATCGGCATCCATCTGGTAAAACGCAAGCACTACCTATACAATGGGTCGGGTGTTCCAGGGGCTACGTGCCCTATAGGACTATAAATAAGGAAAAGAGGTTACGATGGCAGTTGTTGCATATTGCGTTAAGTGCAAGGAAAAGAAGGAAATGGTAGACCCTCAGGAAGGCGTCACCAAGAACGGCCGCGTTATCACCAAGGGCACCTGCCCCGATTGCGGTACCAAGATGTCTCTCATCGGTGGCGTTGCTAAGAAATAGTTCGCTGCTTCGGTTTTCATAAGCAGACACTTTGCACCTAAGCCCGCTTGGCTCATGCCGGCGGGCTTTTTTGTTTGCCAGCTTGTCCTCGCTGGGGGGTCGGCATCGGCTGGCTATAGGACAAAAAGTGTGTCTGAATTTGGGCATCGCCGCCCTGTCTGTGTTCAGGCAAGCGGAAGCCCGGTAGCCTTCGGCGGTTAGTTTACCTGTCACCACATTTGCGTCCAGGCTGGCGCGACATCGACGAGTTCGATGCCGTAGTCCCGGCTGTCACTCCGCTTGCGCTCAGGCAGGCGTCCCGGATGCCCCGACTATGCCGCTTTTCGCCGCCGCCCCCTTTGCGCGAGCGGGCCAGAAGCAGGACGCAGCTTACTCCAGATCGGCCTTGAGTGTGCCGTTGTTAGATCTTGATAGCCGAAAATGACAAGCAGGCGAACCAGTCGGTATGCTACTGACCTGGGGAAATAGATGTAGCTCAGGTAATCTTCAACAGGAAGGTTACAAAACTTGACAATGAAGCACTTAGATTTTATTATTCCAATTGTCGAAAAGGTCCACACAAGTGGGCCTTACTGGTATCCGTAAAAGCCTACGGGCTGAAGGCAACGAAGACAGGCATCGGCAGCAGCCCCTAGGGCCGTTGCAGTAGCTACAAGCCTGCAAGGCAAAACCGGCAGCGCCGCCGCGGCGGGGTCGGGGTTGCCGCAAAAGCTGCAGCAGCGAAGGCAAAGCGAATACCTCGGCTCTAACTTAGGTAAGAACAGAATGATCGCACCGCACAACTCGGCAATAGCGGGCGGTCGCAACTGAAAGGACATAGCAAGATGGCAAAGATCATTGGCATCGACTTGGGCACCACCAATTCGGCAATGGCAGTGATGGAGGGCTCCGAGCCTGAAATTCTGGTCAACGCAGAGGGCGACCGCACTACGCCTTCCGTTGTTGGCTTCGGCAAGGACGGCGAGCGCACGGTAGGCAAGGCCGCAAAGAACAAGGCTGTTACCAATCCTGAAAACACCATCGCATCGGTAAAGCGTTTCATCGGTCGTTCCTTCGCTGAAACTGGCGAAGAGCAGAAGACCGTTGCTTACACGGTAAAGAACGGCAACGGTGGCCGTGCTGTTGTGGACATCGACGGCAAGGACTACATGCCCGAAGAGATTTCCGCAATGGTTTTGCAGAAGATCAAGTCCGACGCTGAGAAGCGTGTTGGCGAGCCCATCACTCAGGCTGTTATCACCGTTCCTGCTTACTTCAACGACGCTCAGCGTCAGGCAACCAAGGACGCAGGCAAGATTGCTGGTCTCGAGGTTATGCGCATCATCAACGAGCCTACGGCAGCAGCTCTTGCTTACGGTCTCGACAAAACCAACAAGGACGAAAAGGTTCTGGTCTTCGACCTTGGCGGCGGTACGTTCGACGTTTCCGTTCTTGAGCTGGGCGACGGCGTATTCGAGGTTTGCTCCACCGCTGGCGACAACCACCTGGGTGGCGACGACTGGGATCAGCGTGTAATCGACTGGATGGCAGACAAGTTCCAGGCCGAAAACGGTATCGATCTTCGTGCCGACAAGATGGCTCTTCAGCGTCTGAAGGAAGCAGCTGAAAAGGCAAAGATGGAGCTTTCCTCCACCACCCAGACCAACATCAACCTGCCCTTCATCTCCGCTGGTGCAGCTGGCCCGCTTCACTTGGACTACACCCTTTCCCGTGCAGAGTTCGAGCGCATCACCAAGGATCTGCTCGACCGCTGCAAGAAGCCTGTTGAGCAGGCTCTGCGCGACGCTGGTCTTTCCACGGGCGATGTTAACGAGGTAATCCTCGTTGGCGGCTCCACCCGTATGCCTGCTGTTCAGGAACTGGTGAAGAACATGACGGGCAAGCAGCCCAACATGTCGGTTAACCCCGACGAGGTTGTTGCAATGGGCGCAGCTGTTCAGGGCGGCGTTCTTGCTGGCGACGTTGAGGGCATCCTCCTTCTTGATGTTACCCCGCTTTCCCTTGGTGTTGAAACCATGGGTGGCGTAATGACCAAGATGATCGACCGTAACACCACCATTCCTACCCGCAAGACGGAAATCTACTCCACCGCAGCCGACAACCAGACTTCGGTAGAGATCCACGTTCTGCAGGGCGAGCGCCAGATGGCTCAGGACAACAAGACCTTGGGCAAGTTCCAGCTCACCGGTATCCCTGCTGCACGTCGTGGCGTTCCTCAAATCGAGGTTACCTTCGACATCGACGCAAATGGCATCGTGAACGTTTCCGCTAAGGATCTGGGTACTGGCAAGCAGCAGCAGATCACCATTTCCGGTTCTACCGCCCTTACCGACGACGAAGTCGATCGTATGGTCAAGGACGCTGAGGTTCACGCCGAGGAAGATAAAGTGCGCAAGGAAGAGGTCGAGGTTCGCAACAATTGCGACTCTCTGATCAACGCAACCGAAACCACTTTGGGCGAAGTTGGCGACAAGGTAAGCCCCGAGGTTAAGCAGCAGGCAGAAAGCGCTGTTGCTCAGGGCAAGGCTGCGCTCGAAGGCACCGACATCGAGGCGATCAAGGCAGCTATCGAGGCAATGCAGCAGGCTGGTTACAAGCTGGCTGAGGTTGTGTATGGCAACCAGGACGCAGCTCAGGCAGCCGCTGGTGCAGCTGGCGCTCAGCAGCCCGCTGACGATGACACCATCGAGGCAGACTTCGAGGTTGTTGACGACGATGAGAAGAAGGACAAGTAATCATGACCGCGCCTGAAAAAGACGAGGTACGCGAGGATCAGGAAGCAGCCGAGGCCAAGCCCGAGGCTGCTGCCCCCGAAGAGGTCGAAGCTGAGACCATCGAAGATGACGTTGAGGGCGAAGAGCCTGAAGAAGATCCGGTGGAAGCAGCTAAGGCCGAGGCGGATGCCTGGAGGGACAAGTACTTCAGGCTCCACGCTGAGTGGGACACCTATCGCCGCCGTATGAACGAGCAGCGCGAAGAGGAAAAGCTTCGCGCCACTGAAAAGCTGGTCGAAAGCCTGATCCCTGTGATCGATGACTTCGAACGCAGCATCGCTTATGCAGAAGGCAATGGCGAAGAGGGTCTGCTCGGCGGCATCAAAGCCGTTCACAACAAGATCGGCGAGGTGCTGAAGAAGGAAGGCGTTGAGATCATCAATCCTGAAGGCGAAGCATTTGACGCTCTTGAGGCTCAGGCAGTAGCCACGGTTGACGATCCTTCGGTTCCCGATGAAACGGTTGCCCAGGTTTACCAGAAGGGTTACCGCATGGGTAACAAGGTTATCCGTGCTGCAATGGTAACGGTTACCGTGGGCGGTCCGAAGCGCGAGACCAAGTCGGAAGAAGACGAATAGCAAACGCAAGGGCGGGCTCGCAAGTCCGCCCTTGTTGTAAGCAGCCTGAGGGAATTCGGCAAGGATGTTCGGTCGGTTAAGGCCGGGTGAGCAAACGGGTTTCTTTCAGGCTGATCAATAAGAAGAGGAAACAGGGGTATTGAAGCAGGTTGCCGTTCCGCCGCAGCGGCTGATCTTGAAAGGCTCTTGGCTTTTCGAGTATGCCGGAGCGAATGAGTCGCTCAGCCGGAAAAGCAACCGCATCGCTATCCCGTCTAAATAGGAAAGGTGGGGCGAATGGCAACTCCCGACTACTACAAAACGCTAGGCGTTCCACATGACGCCGATGCCGATGCCATCAAGAAGGCATTTCGCAAACTGGCCCGCAAGCACCACCCTGATGCGGGCGGCGACGAGGCGAAGTTCAAGGAAATCAACGAGGCGTACGAGGTCCTTTCCGACGAAAAGAAACGTAAGCTTTACGATCAGTATGGAACTGCCAACGAAAACCAGATCCCTTATGGCGGAGCATGGCAAGGCCAGGGCGGCAACCCCTTTGCTGGCGCGGGCTTCGGCGGAGCATCTGGTTTCGGTAGCTGGGCGGATATCCTCGAGAGCATCCGCAACGGCGAAGGCGCTTTCGGCGGCAACTGGGATTTCGGCGGAGCGGGTGGCTATGCTCAGCCTCAACCGCAGAAAGGCGCCGATAAAGAAGTGTCCATGACGGTAACCTTCGACGAAGCCTTCAACGGATGCGAAAAGCGCATCCGCATTGGGCGCTCGGGAACAGGTGAAAAGGAAACGCTCACCATAAAGATTCCCGCTGGTGCCATCGACGGTGGCCGCGTTCGCTTGAAGGGCAAAGGCGGCCAGGGAGTAAATGGCGGCCCCGCAGGTGACTTGCTAGTGAACATCAAGATTGGCGCTCATCCGCTCTATCGGCGCGATAAGGCGGACGTTTTGATGGATCTGCCGGTAACGTTTGCCGAAGCGGCCCTTGGTGCTCAAGTGGTGGTTCCCACTCCCGATGGCACGAAAGTGCGCTTGAAGGTACCTGCTGGGTGCCAAGACGGAACGGTTCTTACGGTACGCGGCAAAGGCGCCCCCAGGTTGGGTAAGGGCTCAACAGGCAACGGCGATTTGCGCGTGGCCATCAAGATAGCGGTTCCGAAGACGTTGAACGATGAACAGAAGAAGGCCCTGGAGGCATTCCAGGAAGCTACTAAGGAAGAGGTGAGGGCATGGTAATGGAAGACAAAGACAGACCGCTGTATATGATCAGTGTTGCTGCCGAACTTGCTGGCGTTCACCCGCAAACTCTGCGCATCTATGAGCAAAAGGGTCTGGTTTCCCCCCAGCGCACACGGGGCAACACGCGTATGTACTCGCAAGCCGATATCGAGCGTTTGCAGTTGATCAATGAGCTTACCGACGAAGGTATCAACCTTGCGGGCGTTATTCGCATCCTCGACCTTAAGGGGCGTTTGGATGAGCGTGACGACGAGCTTGATGCTTTGCATCGCCGCGTACGCAAGCTTGCCGACCGTGTGCATGAACTCGAAACCAGGGAAAGCGTCAATTCCTTGGTAACCGATACCAACGCAATCGTTTTGCGCAGGTTGATGTAAGACACCAACCATTTCTTTTACTTCAAGTAGAAGAAAGGAGACTTATATGTGGATTGAAAAATTAGCAGTGACTGCCCAAGAGGCGTTTAAATCTGCAATGGACATCGCATCTAAGCATGAAGCAGCTACCACGGAGCCGCTCCATCTGCTGGATGCCATCCTTTCTGCGGATGAGAATAACCTGAAGGCCATCATTACGCGCATCGGCGCCGATCCTGCTGTATTGAAGCAGCGTGTCGATGCGGAAGTAGAGCATCAACCGAAGGTAAGCGGCCAAACCTTTATGGGCATGGTGGCTCCCTCAAGGGAATTCGATGCCCTGATGAACAATGCCGAGAAAATCGCTGGAAAGCTGGACGACAACTACATCACCACCGAGCATCTGCTCATTGCTCTTTCCGAGGACAAGGGGCAGGCGGGTCGCATCCTGAATGATGCCGGTGTTACACGTGAAACAGTCGAGGCGGCTTATCAGGATCTTCGCGGCGATACCCGCGTAACTGACGCGGAGTCGAAAACCGAGTTCGAGGTGCTGGAGCAGTATGGCCAGAACCTTACCCAGCAGGCACGCGACGGCAAGCTTGACCCAGTAATCGGTCGCTCCGAGGAGATTCGTCGTACGGTTCAGGTTCTTTCCCGTCGTACGAAGAACAACCCTGTGCTTATTGGTGAGCCCGGCGTAGGCAAGACGGCAATTGTCGAAGGTTTGGCCCAGCGAATTGTTGCGGGCGACGTTCCTTCCAGCTTGAAAGATCGTGAGCTTATTGCGCTCGATCTTCCCGCCATGCTTGCCGGTGCTAAGTATCGTGGTGAATTCGAAGACCGCTTGAAGGCTGTGCTGCGCGAAGTGAAGCAGTCCGACGGGCAGATCATCCTGTTCATCGACGAGCTGCACACCATCGTAGGTGCTGGCTCCACGGGCGACAGCTCCATGGATGCGGGCAATATGCTGAAGCCTGCTCTGGCCCGTGGCGAGCTTCATGCTATCGGTGCCACCACGCTCGACGAATACCGCAAGTACATCGAAAAGGATGCTGCTCTTGAGCGTCGTTTCCAGCCGGTGCTGGTAGGCGAGCCTACGGTCGAAGACACCATCGCAATTCTGCGTGGCTTGAAGGAAAAGTACGAAATCCATCACGGCGTCCGCATCAAGGACTCCGCCCTGGTTGCCGCAGCCGAGCTCTCCAACCGCTACATTACCGATCGTTTCCTGCCCGATAAGGCAATCGACCTGATGGACGAGGCGGCAAGCCGTTTGCGTATCGAAATCGACAGCATGCCCGAAGAGGTCGATCTGGCTGAGCGCAAGCTCACTCAGATGCAGATCGAGGAGCAGGCTCTGATGAAGGAAACGGATGAGCCAAGCCGCGAGCGCTTGGAGGCTCTCCGCAAAGAGATTTCTGCCGCTCGCGAAGCGCTGGATTCGCAGAAGGCGCTTTGGAAGAACGAAAAGGACGTCATCGTCAGCGTTCAGAATCTGAAGGCTGATATTGAGGCTGCCCAGATCGAAGAAGAGCAGGCTACCCGCGAAGGTGACCTGGCCCGTGCTTCCGAGCTGCGCTATGGCACTATTCCTGCGCTGCAGCAGAAACTCACTCAGGCTGAAGAGGTTCTGGAAAATCGTCAGCAGGACGGCGCGATCCTCAAGGAAGAGGTTGGCGAAGATGAAATCGCCGAGGTTGTTTCCACCTGGACGGGCATTCCTGTTACCAAAATGATGCAGGGCGAAATGGCCAAGTTGGTTGACCTGGAAGACAAGCTTCGCGAACGTGTGGTTGGCCAGGACAAAGCTGTGGCTGCTGTGGCCGGTGCGATTCGCCGCAACCGTGCAGGTCTTTCCGACCCGAACCGTCCCATTGGCAGCTTCCTGTTCTTGGGTCCCACCGGTGTTGGTAAAACGGAATTGGCCAAGGCTCTTGCCGAATACCTGTTCGACACCGAGCGCGCTATGGTCCGTATCGACATGTCCGAGTACATGGAAAAGCACTCGGTTGCTCGTTTGGTCGGAGCGCCTCCGGGATACGTGGGCTACGACGAGGGTGGTCAGCTTACCGAGGCGGTACGCCGTAAGCCGTACAGCGTGATTTTGTTGGATGAGGTTGAAAAGGCTCATCCCGATGTGTTCAATATCCTGCTTCAGGTTTTGGACGATGGCCGACTTACCGATGGCCAGGGTCGCGTGGTGAGCTTCAAGAACGCCATTATCATCATGACGTCCAACATCGGTTCGCAGTCGATTCGCGAATTCGCTGGCGAAGAGCAGAATCAGGGTTCGTGCAATTCCATGGGCAAGGTCATGGAAGACCTCATGACTGCAGATGTTGAGGTTGCGGCAAAGCGTCTGGCTGAGTTGAATAACAAGATCAACGATGCTCTGCGCAATACCTTCCGCCCCGAGTTCCTGAACCGCATCGACGAGGTAATTACCTTCAACCCGCTTTCCATTGCTGCAATGGAGCCCATCGTCGGTTTGCAGTTGGCTGATGTTCGCGAGCGTCTTGCCGATCGTCGTATCGACCTGGTGGTTACTCCTGCCGCCATGGAGCATCTTGCGATTGACGGCTACGATCCCGTCTACGGAGCACGTCCGCTGCGTCGCTTGATTCAGCGTGAGGTAACCGACCGCGTTGCCACCGAAATCATCAACGGCACCGTCCATGATGGTGCAACGGTGACGGTTGATATCGATGACGAAGGCCAGTATTGCTCTACGGTTGAAAATCGTCACGAACTGAACGCCGGTGACGACGACATTGTTGCCCAGGCCGAGCGATTCTTGAATGGCCAAGAATAGGGCAGAGCCTCGTTGCCTCGAGGGCGCCTTCCCCTTTCAGGGGAGGGCGCCCTTTCTTTTTGTCTTTGATGCAGCTGCGAGCCCGTTTACTGCCCCGCTCGTCAAGGATGAACGGCGTATGAATGCCGTTCATCATCCGTGGGCGGCGATTTTGCCCAGTTTTTCCCGTTGTGTAACAAAGAAGTAACGCTGGATTGCGACTATTCAAAAATCGTTTCCCCCCCCTGACGTGGAAATGAGCCGCTCTGCGATGGCGTATGCTGCAGGCTTTCATTTCCCCCTTGAAGCAGCGGCTTCGTTATCTCGCGCAGATAGCGAAGCCGCCACTTCGCAAGCTGGCTAAGCCAACGGAGCACTTCCTTTCCATGTCAAACGAGCAGAAAGGAAGTAGCCATGGAAGCATTCATTGAATCTTTCTCGGCTGGCGTCGATGTCGTCGATAGCTTTGTCTGGGGCTGGGCCCTTATTTGGTTGCTGCTGGGCACCCACCTCTTCATGACCATCAGAACCGGCTTCATCCAGAGGAAGATCCCCACGGCGATTAAGCTCTCGGTTTCTAAAAATGACCCCTATGCCGAGGGCGACATCTCGCAGTTCGGCGCCCTTACCACGGCGCTTGCTGCAACTATCGGTACGGGCAACATCGTCGGTGTTGCTACGGGCCTTCTGTGCGGCGGCCCGGGCGCAATTTTTTGGATGTGGCTTACCGGTGTCTTTGGTATCGCAACCAAGTATTCTGAAACCTATATATCCATGAAATACCGCGTGAAGGACGCCAATGGCCGAATGCTCGGTGGCGCTATGTATGCGTTGGAGCGCGGTTTCAAGCACAAGGGATTGGGTAAGTTCCTTGCTGTGCTGTTTGCTTTGTTCACCGCCATCGCTTCCTTCGGCATTGGCGCTTCGGTTCAGTCGAACTCCCTGGCTGGTGCCCTTAACTCTTCAAGCTTGATTCCTGGTGCTTCCGAAATCCCCACGTGGCTTATTGGCATTGTGGTTACCGTTTTAGTTGCCATCGTTATCATCGGCGGTTTGAAGAAGGTTTCCAAGGTGTGCGAGAAGCTGGTTCCCATCATGGCTATCTTCTACGTTGCCTGCTGCCTTGTGATCATTGGTATGAACGGTGCCTATTTGTGGGATGCCATCGTAACCATCATTACCTGCGCATTCACCGGTCAGGCCGCTTTTGGTGGTGCGGTTGGTTCGGGCATCATGCTGGCGCTTCAGTACGGCTTTAAGCGCGGCCTGTTCTCCAATGAATCTGGCTTGGGCTCTGCTCCCCTGGTAGCCGCTTCTGCAATCTCCAAGAATCCCGCTCGCCAGGCGCTGGTTTCCATGTCCGGTACGTTCTGGGACACGGTGGTTATCTGCCTGATTACTGGCTTGATGCTGGTAACCTCGCTGCTCGCTAACCCCGACCTTGTTGCTATTTACAACAACACCATGCTGGCAAGCAATGATCTTTCCATCGATGCTGCTGTTGGAATCTTCTCTGGTGGCGCCGCTTTGGCGACGGCTTGCTTCGAGAGCATTCCGGTGCTGGGCCCCTTGGTACTGGTAGTTGGTCTTTTGTGCTTCACCTATTCCACCATGCTCGGTTGGTCCCAGTACGGCGATCGCGCAATTACGTACCTGTTTGGCACTAAGGGCATCCGTCCTTACCAGGTGGTGTTCTTGCTCTTTGTATTCTGGGGCTGCATCGGCGGCGGCGACTTGGTATGGAACCTCTCCGATATCTCCAACGCTCTTATGGCTGTTCCGAACTGCATAGCGGTCTTGGTTCTTTCCGGCGTGATTGCCAAGGGAACCAAGTACTGGATCTATGAGGGTCGTTTGGAAGAGGAGGACACCACGCCAATCCCCACGGTTGGCACGGTCGATCACCCCAACGTTTAACGAAGACTCGCCCTCGTCCCAATGCTTGCTGCGGAAAAGCGGGGCATAGCCGCCTGGAATGCTGCTTTGCTGCAAGGGATGTTGCCGGGTACTGTCGGCAAGCGAACCCCCATCCGCGGTCCTGGACCGATGGGAGCAAGGCGGTGCACGTAGGGGTCAGAACCCCCCCCCTAGTCACGGTCCCGGAATGGGAGCATTCCGGGACCGCTTTCGCTAGCGGGATGATGACGCGGGGGCTAGCGCGAATCGCCGATCCTCGTTGTGCCCTGTAAATATACGGCTGGAAACTCCCACAAGTGGTAGGGTGGGAAAGCATGACGCGAACGCTTTTATTGACAAAGCGTGAGCTTGGTCTTGTGATCGCCTACTGATTAATGAAGGAGTTTCCAACGTGGAAAACTTGGGCTACTACAACGGGAAATTCGGCCCCTTGAATGAAATGAGCATCCCAATGAACGATCGCGTTCATTGGTTTGGCGATGGCGTGTACGACGCTGGTCCAGCGCGCAACTATAAGATATTTGCGATCGATGAGCATATTGATCGTTTCTTCAACAGCGCTGAGCTTCTTGAAATTGAAATGCCCTGTACCAAACAGGAATTGAAAGATCTTCTGAACAAATTGGTGAAAGAGGTAGATACGGGTAGTCAGTTTGTCTATTACCAAGTAACGCGTGGCACGGGCATCCGCGACCATGCGTTTACGGAGGGCCCCGGCAACTTGTGGGTGATGTTGAAGCCGGCTACTATCTCCGATGGCATTGAGCCTATTAAGCTGATCTCTGAGCCCGATACGCGCTTCTTTCATTGCAATATCAAAACGCTCAACCTTATTCCTTCGGTTATGGCATCGGAGAAGGCCAAGCGTGCCGGCTGTCAGGAGACGGTGTTCTATCGCGAAGGTGGCCGCATTACCGAATGTGCGCACAGCAATGTGCACATCGTCAAGGATGGCGCGCTGTATACAGCGCCGCTCGACAACCTCATTTTGCCGGGCATTGCGCGCAAGCACCTCATTCAGGCGTGTGACCGACTGGGCATTGCCGTGCATGAGGAGCCGTATTACTTGGAGGATCTGTTTGCCGCCGAAGAGGTATTGGTCACCAGCTCCAGCAATCTGTGCTTGCATGCTCACGAGATTGACGGCAAGCCCGTCGGGGGAAAGCAGCCTGAACTGATAGAAGCGCTGCGCAAGGAAGTGATTGGCGAATTCCTTAGCGCAACCGAAGCCGATTAAGCGCTATTTGCTGCGTTCTGGGCTCGTTTCGAATGCGAGCACGGGGCGTTCTGCGTGCGTTCGCCATTGACCGCGCCTGGATGCCTTTCGTCAGGGATGTGCGTTGCCTCCCTTTCGTGGAAGTGCGATGAGCGCTAGTGTCAACGCGGTAAACCAGTATTATCCAACGTCCACAGGAGCGAAAAGTTAGCATGACTGAGTACAACGAACTCACTCCCGAATTGATCAGCCAGCTCCAGGCTATCGTCGGCGAGGAAGATTGCCACGTTGGCGAAAACATCAGCGAGGATTACTCTCACGACGAAATGCCCATCTACGGCACTAAGATGCCCGAGGCCGTTTGCTTCCCCAGCAACACCGAAGAGGTTGCTGCCATCATGAAGCTGTGCAACGAGAACAAGATTCCCGTTACGGTTCGCGGTGCGGGCACTGGCCTGGTTGGCGGTAGCACCCCGCTGCAGGGCGGCGTCGTATTGTGCACCATGCACATGAATGAAATCCTCGAGTACGACATGAACAACCTGTTCGTCCGCGTTCAGCCCGGCGTTCGCCTGTGCGATCTGGCCGCAGACGCCCTCGAGCATGATCTTATGTATCCCCCTGATCCTGGCGAGAAAACCGGTTCTTTGGGCGGTAACGTAAGCACCAACGCTGGCGGCATGCGCGCTGTTAAGTACGGCACCACGCGTGATTACGTGCTGGCAATGACCGTGGTTCTCCCCACGGGCGAAATCATGGAAATCGGTCGTGCGGTTTCCAAGACCAGCTCTGGCTACAGCCTTCTTCACCTGATGATCGGATCCGAGGGAACGTTGGGTGTTATCACCGAACTCACTCTTAAGCTTATCCCCGTTCCGAAGGAAGACATCAGCTTCATCCTCCCCTTCGAGGATCTCGAAACCGCCATTAGCGCTGTTCCGAAGATCAAACTCGCTGGTCTCGATCCGCAGTCTATCGAATTCATGGAGCGCGACATCGTCGACTCTTCCGCTGACTACACTGGCAACAAGATCATTCCTACCAACGTAGATGGCCATGAAGTTGGTGCGTATATTCTGGTAACCCTTGATGGCAACGACCAGGACGAAATCTTCCAGCGTGCGGAAACGCTGGCAGAAATCGGCGACGAGCTTGGCGCATTCAACACGCTGGTTCTTTCCCATCCCGACGACAAGCGTGCCGTATGGGCTGCTCGCAGCGCATTCCTTACGGTAATCGAGGCCGATACCGAACATCTCGATGAAATGGACGTGGTTGTCCCCGTAGACAAGGTTGCTGAATTCCTGGAGCACGTGCATCAGATCGGCGAAAAGTACGGCGTTGGCATTCGCTCCTTCGGTCATGCTGGCGACGGCAACCTTCATATTTACGCTTCCGCAAACGGCGTAGATCAGGACGTGTTCTTGGAGAAGTCCCAGAAGGTCATGAAGGAAAGCTACGAAAAGTGCACCGAGCTTAACGGCCAGGTATCTGGCGAGCATGGCATTGGTCATGCAAAGAAGGAATATCTGCATGATTCCGTAGGCGATACGGCCATTGGTCTCATGGCAGGCATCAAGCGCGTGTTCGACCCGAACTACATTCTGAACCCGGGCAAGGTTTGCAACTAAATATCAACCTATATATAGGTATCAAGGGAGTCGCAATAATGCGGCTCCCTTTCTTTATATATAGATGTTGCATGTGCGGCCCGGCAGGGAAGTAGAGAGACGCGTCGAGAGTTCGTCCTCCAACGGAGCCGTACACCGCCCACGCACAATTAAGAAAAAGAAAACCAAGTAATTTGATGACCTTATGGAGGCAAAAAGCAAAAGGCAAAAGGCACCTGAAAGGGGAGCTGTTGAGCCATAGGCAAGATGTCCGAACGCCCAAAATGTGAGCAGTATCCCTGAATAGGGTAGGAATGAGGCTTGCTAGCAAAGTTATCGAATAGGGAGAATTCGAAGGCGAAGGAATATTAAGGAGAGGCTTTCGAATTCATTAAGGAAGCCCAATTGCCGACAATGTGAAGAAATTGAGAACGAGCGAAACACTCTGACCTGGGGTTATTCAAAAAAGTTGCCTTGCAATCGAAAAAAGTCGGGGAAAACGCTTGCAAAGCGGCCAGGGCGGGGTATTATAGCTAAGCCTTCTGACGAGGGGGCGCCCGCAAAGGGCGGCACC
>CBCTKC010000005.1:0-154364 GCA_965147435.1 uncultured Eggerthella sp.
GGGATACGGAATCCCCGAGCTTCTTGGTCTCGGCTCCAAGGGCGACAAGCCCCTTCACGCTGTCGAGCATCACGGCGGGCGTTCCGACGCTCAGCCCCGTAAGCTCTAGGCGCGCAAGCGGCACAACCACGTTGGTATCGCCGCCAAGGATCGAGCCAGCGGAAACGGCTGGGTCGGTTGCGGTGCCCGTTGTCTTCGCGCCCGCAAAGGCTTGCAGTTCCACCGTCTCTATTCCGCTGGTTGCCTTGCTGTAGACGAGGCAGATAAGGTAACGCTGGTTATAGCCCGCCTGACCGTTGCCGATGCTCACGTCTTCGCCTGCGCCCTTGATGCGCACATGCCGCCCTTGCAGCAGCAACTCACCAGCCGCAACGTGGCACGTGTTCGCGTCGGTCATGGTGACCTCGCAGCCGCTAAGCAGGTAATTGCCGTTGCCGATCAGCTCCGCGTTGAGCGCCCCCACGTCCTCGCTGTCTACGTGGTTGGTGCCACCCATGCCTGTTATCAGCTCAATGCCCATTTCTGCCCCTTAGTAATCGGTATCTGTCTTAGCCTGTTTGTCGTCTGTCTCGTAGGTTACCGTCAGCGTCCCGCGGTGGTCGTAGGATGCTATGACCTTGCTAACGGTGCTCTCCGCGCTAACGCCCGTAAGGGAATCGTAGGCGGCTAGAACGTCGTCTATCCCCAATGCCTCGCCGTCAACGTCTACCAGCTCAGCGGCGCGGAAAGTCTGCGCCTCCTTCAGCCGTTCGGTGCCCTTCTGCTCCAGCTCGTCCGCCTCTGCGTTGTTGTAATCGTAGATATCGCATCGCTCTAACGCGCCTTTAAGCGTCTGCTTCTTGCTGACATTGCCGCTTGCATCGGCGTAAAGGTGCACGACCACGCGAGCAGCTAGCTCGCCTTTGCCTAGGCATATAAGGTGATTGGTGGGCGTTCCGAAAAGCTGCGTAACTGCCTTGGTCTCAACGCGCTTCGTTGGGGAACTGGAGACCGTCACCGTGCCGCTTAGGCACTGTATCGAAAGGGTGCGCCCTACGGTTGCGAGCATTGCGCGCAAGCCGTCGTAGGCGGTTACGTAGCGCCCGAAGCGGTAGCCGCTGACGGAAACGCCCGCCGCCGTTGCCGGGGCTTGCATAATCTCATCAAGCCCAACGCGCTTCAAGACGGTGCCTATAACTGCGTTAACGTCCCCTGTGGCGGTGTAGTAGTCTGCGCCGCTGTCTGGCTGAATGATCTTGGAGGACAACAGCCCGTGCCACGTTGCGCCCGTGTACGTCATTGTGCCCTCTTTGGGATCGTGCTTCACATCGTCGATCATGCCGCCGCACTCGGTGCCGTCGATGTAGAGGAAGCAGTGGGAGGCTAGGCGCTCTTGGTCGTCGTTGAAAACCGCCTGAAAGTCGTTCTCATCGCTTCCAAACGCGAACTCAGCGGAAACGGGGCGCACCGCCTTAACATCTTTAAGGCTTTGATCTGCATAAACGCAAAGCATTGGCTAGCTCCATTCTGGTTCGCTGCGATGCTCGTAAACGCACACGTCGAAAGCGAAATCACCTGACGCGCTGATGTCGGACACGCCCGCGGGCACCTGCTTGAATACGTAGCTGCTGGAGGATTCGCCGCCCTCATAGCGGCTGCTGAACGCGTTTGTGCGCACGCCATCGGCGGTAACCCGCGTTATCGTCTGTGCCTTGGTGTCGATCTCCACCATGCCGCCCGCCTCGAACTTGCCGTAAACGCCGTAGGTGTTGCCCGCGATGATGACATGCGGATCGGAGCAAGCGCCATAGAAGCGTATTAGGGCGTTTGACGGGCTTAGGGAGGCGTTGGCTATGCTCGCCTCGGTCATGGGCGATGTTCCGTAATCGTGCGGGTAATCGTGCGGGAGGTTGAGCCCGTAGCCGCTAGAGCCTTCATCTTTCGCATAGAAATGCTTGAAATTGTCGCGGTACCACGTGCGCCCCTCGCACACAATCAGCATCTCGCACTCTAGGAAGCGCCCGCCGTGCCACCATTCGCCATAGCTGCGCCCGTACACGAAGCAGGGAAGGTACCAGCCGTTTATGACCAGCCTTCCCATGGTTCCGTTGAGAACGTCCCTCTCGGTAAGCTCTATAAGCCGCTCGCGCAGAGCCAAGCCCTCCGCTTCGGTGTCCGCTGCGATTCCCACCTTAAATTTAAGCTTCTCAACGTCCTTGTGGAACGAACCAACGCGCCCGTTGCTGGACGTGTAGCCCCATTCCGCGTTGAAAAGATCGTTCTCGAAGTAATGGAGCGATTCGGTTGAGCCTCCAAACTCCAAGCGCTCCCCATTGGCTGCCTCGTAGGCTATAGCGATTGCCACGGTGCTAAACCTCCCTAACAAGGCGCGCAAACTCGCGCTGGTTGATCTTGATCGAAGTTTCGCCGTTCATTTTCTCCTTGATGTCGCTGATCAGCGTTGCGATTCCGTCAAGGCGCGAGATGATGCCGTCAAGGCGCAGCATCACCGATTCGCCCAGAATGCTGGAGGCGCTTACGGAGCCGATGGCGGCGCTTGCGCGGGAAACATCAAGCCCCACGGGGACGGAAACGGTGCCCGTTGCCTGTTCAGCCGCCGCAACGGCACGTGCAGCCATGGCACCAGCCGCGTTAGCCATAGCCGCCGCGTCTGCCTCGATGCCCTCAGCAGCGCCGCGCGGTATCATCCTGCCCACCTCGTTCTTGAACACGCGGGAAGGGGAGTGGATGCCCAGCATGCTCTTAGCGTGCTCAACTGCCTGGTTGACAACGCCGCCAAGCGCAGAAACAACCGCACCAGCAGCGCCGCGGATGCCGTTGGCGATGCCGTTGACGATCTGCCCGCCGATGCTCGCAACGCGCCCAGGGATGCCGCTTAGCGTGTTTACGATGTTGCTCATGAACTGCTGCCCCGCCTGGCTTGCCTTGCTTGCCATCTGCCCCACGAAGCTAGCAGCCTGACCGATCGCGCTGCCAAGGAAGCCCCCGACGCGCCCAGCAAGCCCGCCAAGAGCGCCGCCGATGTTGCCAAGGAACTGCTGCCCAGCGCTGGCGGCGTTGCTTGCCATCTGACCGACGAAGTTAGCCACGTTGCTTAGCGCGCCCGTCAGGAAGCCCCATATAACGGCTGGCAGGTTGCTCAGGAAAGAGCCGACGTTTGCAACGAAATCGGCGGCGCTCTGAGCCGCGGAAACAAGCGTCTGCCCGAAGCTCACGAAGGCAGAAACAACCTGCACAACAACACCGATGATCACCGCCAACACGTTGGCAACGAACTGGATAGCAGCCGTAATGGTGGGCATTGCGGCGGTCACGGCCTCAACGATCTGCTGGATCACGGGAGCCAGCGCGCTGATCAGCGTTGTGGCAAGGTCGAGTATCAGCGTGCCGATCTGCGTAAGCGCTGGCATGATCGCCTCGCCAAGCGCCATGAACTGCTCGCCCAGTGCTTGCAAAGAGGGTTGAATGGCGGTAAAGGCCGCCTGAATCTGCGCCCATGCGCCGTTCACGGCGTTGGCGAAATCCTGGTTTGTGGCGTAAAGGGTGGCGAAGATGGCTATAAGGGCGACGATTGCCGCGATTACAAGCGTTACGGGACCGCCCAAGGCAGCCATAGCGCCCTTGGCAACCGCTAGAACCGTGTTGATTCCGCCGATAGCCTTGGACAAAGCCAAGAAGCCATTAACGGCCTCGGTAACCGATGCGATGGCTGGAGCCAGAACAGCGCCGATCTGAAGCCCTGCGAAGGCACCGGCAACGCCCGCAACGATCGGTGCGATGATGCCCCAGTTGTCTTTTACAAACTGCGCCGCCTGTACTGCGCCCTGCCCGAACTGGTTTATGCTGTCATTCATCCCGTTCAGCGCGCCGCTGATCTCGCCGTTTGAGTTGAAAACGTTGATCAGGTTGCCCAGGTTCTTGACGATGGCGGTAATTACGTTGTCCCACGATGTTTGGATGCCAGCCGATGCCGTGCGGGCTGTCTCCGCGAATCCGCCCTGTGCCTGGTCGCACGCGATGAGTGCGTTGTTGAAGTCCTCAAAGGAGATAGAGCCGTCTTGCAGCGCTGCATAAAGGTCGTTGCGTGCGCTCTCGCCCGTGAAGCCGAACTGTGCGGCTACCTCGTTGAGGGCGTACCCCATCGTCTCACAGAGCGTGTACCATGCCTGTGCGTCAACCTTGCCCTTGCTCAGCATCTGCGTATACTGCAGCATGCCGCGGGACGCATCGGCGGTGCTGCTGCCCGATGCTATGAAGGCATCGTTTAGGGCTAATGCGGTGTCGGTTGCGCTCTCCAGATCGCCCGTCATGAGGGCGATGTTCTGCGCGCTGCCCGCTATGCTGTCCAAGCTTGTGGGCAAACCATCGATGCCCTCGCTCATCTTGTCGATTGAGCTGTGCGCCGCTTCGGCGCTGAAGCCGATCTGTTGCATAACGCGGGGGAACTGGTTGAGGGTGTCAACGCGGCTCACCGCGTTGCCTATGCTGCTGGAGATTGCCCCAGCCGCTTGGCTGAAAGCCTGGGCAAAGAGGTTGCCGATGAAAGAGCCCTTTATAGCGGTTGCCAAGCTGCTCTGTGTCTCTTTCCCGAGCTTGATAACCGAGCTTTTGAATTTGCCGTCTTCGGCAACGATCTCAACCGTGATGGAGCCATCAGCCAAAGCCTATTCACCTCGCAAAATGCGCCTGTTCTCTGCTGCTTCCTCTCGGTTTCTGGCTGGTAGCACGTATGCCGCCTTGCGCTCCCTCAGCGCCTTGCGTTCCTCTTTGGTAAGCCCCTTCTCGTCCATGTCGGCGGCTCTGGTGCTCACCGCTTGCATGATTTGGCTCTTGTCGCTGAGACCGTTGAACAGCGCCATGAAGCGCCACCAATGCATGTCAGCGCCTGTTAGGTCGATGTTGTATTCCCTTTGGTAATCGGCGGCTATCCTGGAACCGTCGTAATCCCAATCGAGAAGGTGCTTCTTCGCGTTGCGGCGCTCCCTCGCCGTCTGCGGGCGGCTGTCGTCCCCTGGGCGCTTGCGTTCAAGGAACAACATAGCCGCCTCAATGGCCTCGTTTGGGTGCCCCATCGCAACATCTAGCGGCGTTGGCTTCTCCCCATCGTCGGGGAAGGCTAGGGCTAGGATACCTATGGCCTTGTCCTCGTCGCTGGCTGCGGCGTTGTCGATCACGCGCCAAACATCGACCCAAGCCCGCCAATCGGTGCGGACGCGGACGGGAACGCCGCCCACGTCCACGTGCTCAGGCAAGCCGCCCGTTAGCAAGCCGATCATTTAACGCTTCTTAGCGGGCTTCTTGGCGGGCTTCTTGGCGGTCTTGATGGGCACGGGCTTGGCGGGCTGCTGTACTACGTTGAGGCGGGATAGAATCTCGTCCACTGTGTCATTCTGCTGCCCCTGTACCGCCGTAAGCAGGTACGTGAGAAGGTCGATCTCGTCAATGAGGTTGCGCGTGCGCCCGCCGAAGATTTCAGCCTGTGCATCAGCGCCAAGGATGGAGCCAACGAGGTCGCGCATGGTGTCGGACACCTCAACAAGCGCGTTGGGGTTGTTCGCGATTGCGCTCTCAGTCATAGATGCAAGCCGCGCCTGTACCTTCGCCACGTTCTGAACGAACTCAACGTTTCCCTGCTCGATCTCGTATGTTTTGCCGCAAACCTCTACCGTGGTCTTGCGGTTCTTGAACTCAAAGCCCATTGCTTGCCCCTTTGCTAGCTATTGCAGGGTAGCCCCTGCATGTACTCGATCAAGCCGCTAGACTTGATCCCAATGTCACTAGCCAGTTTCGCCAAGCCGTCACTGTCGGTTTTAGCGCCCTCGGTATCCATCGTCTCGACCAGGAAAGCCACAAGCTCCAACTCGTCAAGCGGGTTAGGCTCGCGGCTCTCGAATATGGCATTCTGCGCCTCCGTACCGAGCACCGCCCCCACGTAATCGCGCAGAAGCCCCGACACCGTGCGGGCTGGGTTGTCTCCCGCTTCGCTGATGTCGAGGTCGTTGAGCGCCTTCTTCGCCTTCGCCACAGCGTCAAGCATCGAGGCGTTGCCCATGTGGATCACATACCAGTTGTTACCGATAGTCACGCGGATATCGCGTTCTTTGAAAGTAAAAGCCATTGTTTGCCTCCTGAAAAAGCCGAAGCCCCAGCGGTGAAAGGTAGTAAAGCCCGCTGAGGCTTGGTGGTGGAAATGTCTATGTCTGTTGCATGCCCTGCGCTAGGCGGTTGCTGCGGTGAACTTGGTACCGTCCCAAGTGCCCTTAGTCCAAGCGCCGTCACTCATGTTCAGGGTGCCCTTCAGCTTGATAGGCTCGCCCGCGCTGTTCTTGTCCAGCTGGGAGGGCGTAAGCAGGAAGCTGGCCATCTTGGCGCTCTTGCCACCGCTGGTCGCCTCTTCCCACGTGCGCACGCGGCACACCTGAACGGCAATGTTGCTGTCGTCTTCGTGGGCGGTAAGGAACTCGTCAAGGACGTTGTTCTTGTAAAAGTCCTTCTCGTAATCGATAGATGCGGACTTAGAGCGGACGTAGGATGGGCGCGACTTTGTGTCGATGTACTCAGGCTCGTACGCGTCCGCGTCGTCGTCGAATTCCCAGCTCAGAAGGTTGGAGACGTTAACCCAGTTCTCTGCGCCATCGCCGCCGATGTTGATGTAATCCTGAAGCTCATCGCCCCATACTGGTACTTCCTCAGCCATTTAAATACCTCGCTTCGCTTTATAGGTTAGGTCGAATGTGATTTGCCAATCCTCGAACGCCGCCGTTCGCCCGAGGCAGTATGGCGGCGTTGCAGTCGGCTTGATGCATGCCACGTAATGGGGGAGCACTGCGCAACGCCTCGTGAAGGCTGCCGAAAGCGCGTCAAGCGTCTCAACGGCATCAAGCCGCCCCTGTTGGTCGTCTGCCGCCAGCCTCAGCGTCAGGGACACGGGGAACGGGCGCACAGATTCGGAGATATAGCGCTGCTCGTAATTTCCAGCGCTTTGCGGCTGCATCATCATGCGGGGAAGCTCCCCAGGCTCTGCGCTCAGCTCTTCGAACCGCACGGGAACACCGGGGGCGGCTTCCTTCGCGCACGCCTCCATCATGTCCAGCACTTCCGTTGCAAGGTTGCTCATTTAGTCCCCCTCATGGCGATTGCCGCCGCCTTCAGCCACTTGGCTGCGTTTGCCGCCTTGGCCTTGTCGAACCACTTGGGGCCAGTGCCCGCCGTGGTGTAGCGCCAACCGCTTGGCGCGTAATACTGGATATCGGCGTAACCAACGCCGTTGGTGCCGCCCCATTTTAGTTTTGTCTTGTTGCCGCTGACGGTGATAGCCCGCTCGCTAGAGCCTCTTAGCGCTCCCGTCTCGTACGGTACCAGCCTGTTAGCGTCGTCACGTGCCGCGAGGGCGTAGGCTTTAAGCCCCGCCTCGGTCATGCGCTTGCCCTTAGCCAACGGGCGGGCAGGGTCGTACTTCGTTACCGTTACCGCCATCAGCTAAGCCCGAACTCGTAATGGTGAACTGCGCAGTCGATCGCCACGGCCTTCTCGGTCATTACCGTGTAGGCGTTTGCGGGCGGCGTTTCAGCGTCCACGGTGCCGCGCCTCACCTTGTCCTTCAGGCTAATGTGCTGCCCAATCGACTTAGGGGCATACAGGGTGCCAACGCGTGCGGTAGCGTCTCCACTTGCGCTTGCGCTTGCCCCTCTGGTGCACTCAATGCGGACGGGCGACACCGCGATGCGCCGCCACTTGACCGTGCGCCCTTCCTCTTCGCGCTTCCATACGGTTACCGCGCTGTTGTAGACCGTCATAGCAGCACCGTGCCGATCAGGGCGGTGCCGCTAAGCTCGCGCTCTATTGCAGCGTCTACGGTGTTGGAGGCTTCGGCAGCAGCGCCGAAGGTCACGCTGATGCTTCCCGCGCTGTAGCCGCTTGCGCCCGCCGTGTCGCTTGAAAGGGCATCGACGCAAGCGCATACAGCGTTGGCGAACGCCTTGGCCTCGTCTTCCGTGAGGTCGTCAAGCCCATGGGCGGCACAACGCTGCTTCACGCGGGAGCAAGCCGCGGGGAGGGCTGCGGAAAAGGTCGCCTCGTCCGCTGCGCCTCCCCATGCGGTGTAATCGCTGTATGTCGGCTTGCTTGGCTTCATGGCTACTGGGTTGCCTTGGCGGTAATGGTTGCCTTCACCACGAACTCGGGATATTCGGGGAAGATGGTAAGCGCAGTCCACGCCACGGTCTCATAGGCCAGGTTCACGGCTTCGGCGGCGTGGGTTACCGCGATGAAACCTGTTTCGTCAGTCTCGAAGTTGAAGCCATCGGAGTTTGCCGCGTCGATGTAGTAAACCTTCAGGTTGTTCGCGGCAGTGACGTAAATCTTGCCAGCTGGAACGGCGGAAGTAGAAATAAGGTTGCCCAAGCCCGCCCAATTTTCCAAATAGGAAACGCCGAACGCGGTGAAGAGGTTCGATTCTCCGATGCACTTGGCGAAATCAACGGGGTTCGCGAAGTAAACGGGGGTTGCGGCAGAGTAGCCCTCGGTGGCGTTCTTCAGCTCAGCCCATGCGGCGGTTGCAGCCTCTACCATGTTGGTGCCCTTTGCGGTGCCCGTACCAGATTCCAGCGCTGCAACAATGTCGCTCTTGATATCGGCCTGGATCAGTGCAAGCAGCTCAGCGTCCTTATCGGCGACCTCGGAGGCGTAGCCGTTCGCCTGGATATCCTCCAGCGTGGAGGTGCGGCGGTAGGGCTTCAGATGGATTTCCTTGGTGCCCACAACCTCGCGGGTGATGTTGCTCGCCTTGATCTCCTGCCCAGCGGTGCGGGCGGAGTTGTCCGCGGCGGTGCCCGTGATCTTGTATTGCTTCAGGGTCGCGGTGGGAGGCTTCTTGATAGGCTCGACCACGCCCAGCATCTTGATTAGCTTTTCAGCGGAAAGGCCGAAAGACGTGGCGAAATCAACGTCCGCAACGTGTGCCAATTTCTTGAAATCAGCCATTGGTTAATCTCCTATTTATCGAAAAGGTGAATGTTTTCCTCGATTGCCTTACGGCGTTTTACGGGGTTCTCGATCTTCAGGATTTCCTCCTTGGTGATCTCGCTGCCCGCGCCGCCTGGGTTTCCAGCGCTTGCCACCTTGCGCGAGTTGGGGGCGCTGAAAAGGTGGGCGTACTTCTCCGACAACTCCGACACGTCCAGTCCGCTGATGTGCCCATCGGCGGAAACCTCGACGTTTCCAAGGTCGATATGAGCCAAAGCCCCGGCTGTGTCGATGCAGTTGGCGCGGATAAGCTCGTTCTCGACGGTGAGGCGCTTCTCGCGCTTGATTGCCGCCGTTGCAGCCTCCTTCTGCGCCGTCTCTGCCTCTTCCTTGGCTTTTGCAACAGCCGCCTTCACGTCATCCTCGGTAAGCGCTTTGTCGAGGTTGGCGGTGAGGTCGGTTACCTGCTGCTGTGCTTCGGTAAGCTGGGTTTTGAGGGCTTCAACCTGCTGCTCCAGGCGCTTCATCTTCTGCTCGTCGCTTGGTGCTCCCTTAGGCTCGCCGCCCTTTGGTTCTGGGTCGTTGCCGTTGCCCTGCTTTGGTTCTGGGTCGTTGCCGTTTGCCATGCCGTAAGTTCCTCTCTATAGGCGTTTGTTCCGCGCTTCACTGCGCGCATCGATGCGGCTGTTCGCCGCCGCTTGCGTGTGCGGCTCTTCGCTCGCCGCTTGCGATGCTGCAATTGTCCAAGCGGTGTCACTGTTGGCTAATCGATCCCATAGGCTTGCTCTAACTCTTCGTGCCTTCTCAGCTTCGAGGCGGCACAGAAAGCGCCTAGGCGGTTGTCAAGGTTGCTTAGCTGGAGCTGTTTCTGTGCCAGCGGCTTGCAACCGTCGGGAACACCCGCCTTCTGCATCATCGCAATGTCGTACCTTGTGGCGCGGATCGCTCGCTCGAATGCGTGCTGACGCTGCACAAGCTCGTACTGTTCGGCTGAGGTGCGCCCGTATCTGTCGGTCATCTCGGAGAAATTTCGGTCTGGTAGGTCGGTAACGCCTGGTATGTATATCTCGATGACGTGGCGGCAGTTGACCCCTTTAAGCCCCGTGACGGTGCCGTATCCTGTCAATTCCGCGATGCCTGGGTAGCTCACGCCGCCAACGGTAACCGCGCCGTTGATGCCGAACGGCAAGCCTTGCCACTCCGCATGCTCTGGGCGCGCCCCGTAATGCGCGTCTGTGTGGGCCAGCTCCCAACCGACGGAGCCAAGAGCATCGAGGGTAAGCACGCCGCCCGCCCTGCTCATCTCGCTTACCATCACGCGCCTGAGGGCAACGTCAAGCCCAACGCCTCGCCCATCGGCGTAGGCTACGCGCAAAGAGCCGCCCACCTGCTTGAACGCCTGGGCTATGAGGGCATCGCGTGAAACGGGTGTCGATGCCGTTGTGACAACCGCCCGTATAGCGGCCTCGCGCCATGCCTTGGCGGCGCTTGCCGCCATGTTTAGGTTCTGGCTTGCAAGCGTCTGGGCTATGCCCTTGGCTGCTTGCTGGGCTATGTCGGTCACGCGCTTAGCAGCCGCCGCATCGCTGCGTATGGGTGCATGGTAGCCGCTGCCCGTCAGCTTGCCCTTAGCAGCCATGGAGGCGAGCACCGCAAGCGCCGCGAGGTCGGCGTCCCCCGCTTCCTCTAAAGCGCCTTGCACCGCCTCGACCGCCTCAGCAGCCACAGCGTCCTTGTGCGCCGCCGTGATCTCATCGGCTCTAGGTTGCCATTCGTCCGCTATGGCCTGGATCGTCGCAGGGCTCCAATCATCGGCAAGCCCTCGCCTTATCATCCTCGCCAACAAAGCGGCAAGGCGCTTGACATAGCGCTCTTCTGCGCCGTGAAGCACCTTGTTAACCGCCTTCTCTATGTCCTTGCTTGACAGCGCCATCGGCTACACGTCCAGGGGCACACCGACACCAGCCGCCGCGGTCGCCGCCTTTGCGTCTTCCTCTGTGTAGCCTTGCCAACGCACCATGTAGCGCCACGGTTCCAGCAAGCCCGCGGCAACGTCTGCGCGGTCTCGGTCGCGCAACGTGTCATCGTCCTGCATGATGTTATCGCCCATTACGACGCTGACCGCGCCCGTCATGTCGGGAAGGGGAGCGCCGCCAAGCGTGCGGCTGACGTTTGCCGCCGCCTCCACGATTCGGCAGATTGCTGGCTCTATGACGTGCTCATGTCTGCGCACTGTGCGCATCATCTCCGCGTTGTCGCTTGCCACTTCCTTTGCCGTGGTGATGCTGCCCGTGCTGTCCAGGGCGTAAGCCTTGGAGCCGAAGCCTATGCGCTTGCCAAGCACCTGCAAGGCGGTTGCAAGCATCTGCCTGTTTTCCTCAGCTCTCAGGCTTGGGTTGTATTCAAAGATACCGGTGGCACCGTCGTAAATGTTCGATTCCGCGGCAAGGAAGAACTGCCGCCCGTCCATCTGGGGCGCAACGAGCTTGCCCGTGTCAGTGCGGCGTAGCATGCTCTCAGGCAGCACAAGCATCTTTCGACCTAGGAAGATGTCGTTTCCTAGGCTGTCGAATGCCATGTCAACGGTTTCCAAAGCGTCTATAGCCCTGTCGAACAGCGCAACGCCCATGGGGCTGTAATCCCAATAGGGGTTATCCTCTGCAAGCCTGATCAGCTGGAACGTTGGGCGCTGCTGCTTGGTGTCCAGCGCCTCCAATGCCTGGAGGTAGCCGCTCGGCTCGAACTGCTCCCCATCGGCGTTGAAGAAGGCACAGAGAACCTCGTAATTGCCCGTTGCCTCGTTGGGTCGGTGAACCTCTATCTGGGTGCAGCGCTCGCCCCTGATCCACAGGCGAGAGGTAAACGCGCACTCGCTGCAGCCGATGCCGTCCCATCGCAGCGGGATGATAGAGCGCGCATCGTAGCGCACGGGGGTAACGCGCAGGTTGCCAGATGTTCCCACCTGCGCAGCGCCCTCGATGTGCAAAGCCCATGCAGCCGTGCCGCTTGCGCACATGCGCTTTAGGGCTAGCGGCGCGGTGTCGTGCCAGCGCACGGCGTTTAGCCAAGCGTCAAGCCATGCGGCTGTGGTGTCGTCCGCGCCTGGTGCGCTGATGCTGGCCTTCTCGTTGTAGAGCAGCCCCGCCATGTCGGAGCAGACCATGTCAGCGGGGGTGCAGCTGCGCACCTTTACCTTGTTGGTGTTGCCCTTCTCGTCTGTTTCCTCGCGCCAATAGAACGACGCTGTGCGCATGTAGTAGCCCCACCAGTCGTTGATGTTGCCCGCCATCGGCGTATGCAGCGCCTGGGCTGGGTATCCGATGTTGTCAAGCCACCGCGTGGCGTTGGTCGTAAGGTCGTTAGGCAATGTAAACCCCCCTATGGTTAGCTGGTCTTCGGGTCGCTGATCAGGTCGAACACGGCATATCGAACCGCGTCTATCGTGTGGTTGTCTTGGTCGGGGAAGCCCTGGAAACGCCCCTCTTCGTCTTCCTTGGCGCGGTATCTGGTGAACTCAGCCCATGCCAGGGGGCACTTCTTGCGGTCAATGTAGATATGCGCCCGCTTGCGAAGCCACATCACGCCGTCGGCTACGGGGACGCGCTTCGATGCGCCCATGATGCGAAGCCCCGCGCTGTCCCACGTGGCTATGTCCTTCGGGGCTGCAGCATCGGCGCGTATCTCGTTGCAGGGCTTGCGGCGGTCGTATATCGGCGTGCCGTCGCTCCCTAGGCGTATGCTCCCCTGAGCGTCACGCTCTGCGAGCTTGCGCCTAACGCGCTCTATGTTCGGATCGTCCAGGGTTTCGGTGTTGTATATCTCGTCGAAGATGTAGAGGTCGCGGCGCTTGCGGTCGTAGGCAACGCGAAGCCAAACAAAGGGATCGCTCATAAAGCCCCAGTCGATGCCGCACCTAGACCAATGGAACGCCGCCGCATCGTCGGCGGTGATCTCGCAATCTTCCACGTTGGCGAACACGCGCCCCGTTAGGCTGGTCGTCTCGCCCTTGTACTCGTTCCTGTAGGCTTCTAGGTTGGTGGCCTTCAGCTTCTCCGCATCACGCAGGAAGCCCTCGCCCAACCACTCAGGCGGCACCTGGTCGTAATTGATCTTCACGGCAAGCGTTGCCGCGTCTTCCTTGCTTTCCTCCAGATGCCTGTTGCTCCAGTGCTCGCAGTCGGGGTGGACGTTCCACATGCGAAACGTACGGAACAGCGGGGCAGCGCCGCGCTTCACGGTCTGCTCAGCCTTGCGAACGTCAGCCATCCCGCGGAACTGGTTGAACTCCTCCCAAACGGCAAAACCCAGGTACATGTCTGGGTCGCGCAGGGTGAGGGATTTCGCTTTCTCTGGATCGTCGAGGCCGCGGAAAAGGATCACCTGCCCGGTGCTCTTCCTGGTTATCTCCATCGGCTGAAACGTCCACGTGAAATCATGCTCAACGCCAAGGCGCTTTATTGCGGATATGAACGCCGCCATGATCGAGTCTCGTATGGTTGCCCCCACCTGGCGGAAGGCGACACCGCACAGCTTGGGATCTTTCAGCATGAGCACCAAAGGCGCAAGCGTGAACATCGACGTTTTGAGGGAACCTCGACCGCCCACCGCCTCGTATGTCTCGTGGTTTCCTCCCATTATGTCGCGCCATATGTCCCAATAGGCGGGGGGAACGAGAAGGGATGTGTCGATAAATGGCTTCGGGTTCTCTGCCTCGTGCTGCTCTATCAGGCGTTGCATGCGGGCGTTGCTAAGGCTGTACTCCATCGGCTTGTTGCGCTCCAGCCACCAAGCCGCCGCCTTCCAATCCTTCTCTAGCCCCGCCTTCATGACCGCCTCGACCATGTTGGTCGTTCGGTCTACTTCCGCTTTTTTTAGGGCTTCTGAAAGTTCTTTCTGCTTGGCGGTCTTCGGGTGGTTTGTCCACGTGCTAAACGTGTTGGGGCGCACGCCAACAGCCAGGGCTATGTCCTTGCTCTGCGCGCCGCACCGCATCAGCTTCACGGCATGCGCTATAACCTCGTCTGTGCATTTCTCCTTTGACATGCCCCTATTGTCTTGGTGCCGTCACGCGCAAAAAAGGCGGCAGCCGTAGCCACCGCCTAAGGTAATCGCCCATCTATGCGGGCGTTATGCCAACAGCCCACGCGAACGCCTTCACCGCGTAAACAAGAAAGGTCATGGCGACCACGCACCCAGCTATCGCGGCGCATGCGCAGACGGTTACCGCCGCTATTGTTTTTAGCGCCTGGGCTACAAGCTCGCTTATGGTCTCGTTGTCCATCCCTACAGCTCCCTTATCCCTGCCGCCTCGCGGCGGCTTGCCGTGTAAGCCCTTGCCAGCCATGGGGGCATGGTCTCGGTTATCGCCTTGACTCGCTGCATGTAAGCCGCCTCAGGGATCGGCTTTGCAGCGTCCTTCTTGCGTGCTTCGCGCTCCTTGTGCTGCGCAGCCTTGCCTATGCGGACAGCCCCAGTGTTGCTGTTGGCGCGGAACACCGCGCAGCATTCCGCCTGAAGCTCGTCAAGGCAGTTGCCGCGGGCTGGGCAATCGACCGTGCAGCGCGTCAATCGTCCTGCCCCCATGCGATGCATGCGGCGATGAGAACCGCGACCGTGAGCAGCGATATCGCGGAGCAAGCCAACGCCACCATGTTAAGCCCCCTCGACCATTGAACCGGTGGAGCCGAAGCCGCCGCGGCTCTCGTTGCCAAGGCTTCCAACCATGCGAACGCTAACGCGTGGGAAGCGCACGGCGGCGAACTGGGCTATGCGCGTGCCCTTGGGTATGGTCGTGTCGCGGATCGCGTAGGCCACGAAGCCCAGAACATCGTCATCGCCGTTGTAGTCGTTGTCTATGATGCCGATGCTGTTAGCCATCATGATTCCGTGCTTCAGGCACGTGGACGAGCGTGGCACGATCAGCCCAGTAGCGCCGCCCTCCATGTCGATCGAAGCGCCCAGCGGTATCACCATCACGTCACCAGCCGACATAACCACATCCTCACTAGCGGCTAGGTCGATCATGTCGCCGTGCCTCTCTGGCATTGAGCCGCCATCGTGCAGCCTCATCCTCACGTTTACCGTTGGCTCTTCCTCGTGCCGTGCCCTCGCGAAACAGGTGGCGTAGGCATTCCACGCAATCCCTGCGACGCTTTCCGTTCCAGCTCCTGCGTTGCCGATGACGAGGCCGCATGATGGGCATTCGAAAGCCCAAAATCCGCCATCGTCGCAGTAATGAGAAGCCTTGTCATCGAAGCCGCATACTGGGCACTTTGCCCCTTCCTTCATGATCGCCATTTCTATGCCTTCTCCTTCATCGGTGCCCTCAGCCGTGCGGCTAGGGCGAACATCGTTAGCCCATTGCTTGATATCGTGCCCCAGCGCAAGGCATTCGTTAGGGCTCATGGTCACGTGAAGGAAATCCTTAGCCGCATCGAATGCCCTGCTCTCCAGGTGGTTGGCAACTGCGAGCATTTCCGTTTTAGTGTCCATCTCTAATCCTCCAAATCGTCCAGCATCGCGCAGAAGTCCGCCCATTCGCCGTAAGACAGGGGCGTGTCTGTGGTCTTAGCCGTGATCCCTACGCGCATCGTGCCGCCTCCCTTGCCTCTTCGCGCTCCTTCTCCAGGCTGCGCCCGCAGAACGGGCAATAGGCTATGCCCTCCGCGATTATGTCAACCTCGGTAAGGCGGCGTGAGGTGGTGACGCATAGGCTCCAAACGCCGCCGCGCGTGGTCGCCACCTCGTACTCTCCATGGGGGTCGATCGCCTCCAGCTGGTCGCATCTATGTAACATTCGGATCACCCTTCCTTGCCGCCCCCATGTTCCAACCCGCGAAACCTTCCAGGCTGACGGGCTTCGATCGGATGGGGCGGCGTTTTCCTTTTCCTTTTCTTATTTCCTTTTCCTTTTCCTTTTCTAATTTCTAGAAAAGGAAAGAGCGGTAAAAACCAATGGTTAAAACCAATGGTTACGGCTCTTTCGCCTCTTCCTTTGCCGCTTCCCCGCCGCGCTCCTTCCTCGGTCTGCCGCCCTGCTTGCCGCCCTCGATCTTCTTCAAAGTCGATTCGATGGTGGGGGCTATCTGCATAAAGGAGAGGTCAAGAATCTCCCTCTCCGTGTCGCTGATGTTCGGGAAGTCCGACACGCTGAAGAAATCGGGATACAAGCCCTCGAAGCAGAAGGCTCTGAAAGCGTCGAAGAGGGCTAGCCTCGCGTTGTCACCGAGGCGGTTAGCCATGGTGTTGAGCGAGGCGTACAGAGGCGCGTACTTAACGCCCATAGCCAACCGCCTCCCTTGCTAGAACGGTATATCCTCGTCGTAGATGTTCGCCACGACTGGCACGGGCTGGGGCATGCCACCGAGCTGAGCCTGTGCGGGCGCTGGGGCGGGCTGGTACGCCGCCTGTTGCTGCCGCATCGGCTGCGCCGCCTGTGCCGGTGCGGCCGCCGCATACACGGGTTCGCCGCCAAGGTGCCCCTGCTGGCGCTGGCTCATGATGTCGATGTCGTCCGCGATAACCTCCAGCTTCGAGCGCTTAGCGCCGTCCTGCGCCTCCCAAGAGCTGTAACGGAGCTTGCCCGCAACGCAAACCTTCAAGCCCTTTGCGAGGATGCCGCTAAGGCTCTCGGCGCGCTTTCCAAACACGGTGCAATCGACGAAATTGGGGTAATCCTCCCACTCTCCCGTTGCGCCGTTCTTGCGGCGGTCGTTGACCGCTACGCCGAAGCCCAGAACGGCCATTCCGCCCGCCGTTTGGCGTAAATCGGGGTCGCGGGTAAGGTTCCCGCTGATCGTCACGCTGTTGATGCTCATTTGCTTTTGCCTTCCTTCTCTAGGTAAACAATCCCGTTGCGCTGCGATACCTTCACGGTGCCGCCCGCGTTGTCCGCGCGGCGCTTCATAGCCGCGTAAAGGTTGGGGGCGCTGCCCTCGTCGTGCAGTGCCGCGCACTTGGCGTTGCCCTGTAAGAACTCCGTCCAAGCAGCGTCGTACTCGCTGCGCGGTGCGCCGCGGTTGTCCCGTGGCGTTGTGTCCGTCGGTGTGACCGTCATTAGCCCTGTTCCTCCGTTGCCGCTTCCATCTTCGAAATCTCGCGCTCCAGCATGTCGGCGCATGCCCTCAGCTGGTCTGCCGTCATGGCTGGGTAATCGCGCCCATGGTCTGCCCGCATCTTGGCGTGAAACGCTTGCAGGTCGTAGCCCATGCCCTTGGCTGCAACGAACAGGTCATGAAGCCGATGCGTCTGCTCGTTGCGCTCTTCGGTGCCGTCCTTGAACGTTGCGCCCCCCTTGATCTGCTGTAGGCGCTCCTGTGCCGCTTGCTCAGGCGGCGTTTCTGGCTCCTGTGGAACCTCGTACGCCTGGACGGGCTGCGGCGGCTCAGCGGGCGGCTCGTAGCGCTGCGCGGGCTGGTTTGTGCCGCTGGTTGCCTGATCCATCTCTTCCGCGCTGTACATGCCCGTGAATTCCTCAGGCATCGCCTCGCGCAGCGCATGCACCAGGGCGACCTTGCGTATCATCGTGCCGGGCATCTTCGCCCATCCGCTTTTCCCCGTGCTGTACTCGCTTAGGCTGACGGTGTCCTTAATGGGCACCTGGTACCCGCGCATGTAAACCTCAGCCCAGCCGCCCAGAAGAACCTCGCCGATCTGGGGGAACAGCGAGGAACCCTCGCGGTCGATGATCTGACCAGCGGAGTTAAGCAAAGTGATGCCAGCGCGAAAGCCCTCACAGTTCTCGTTGCGGGCGGCGCGCTTGGTAAACACGTCCTTTCCCGTGATGATCGTGGCGTTGCTGCCGTACTTGACCAGATACGCCTCTTTGATGAAGGGGTTGAGGCGGTGCGCCTTGCACAACTGAATGAAGTTGTAGGCTTCGCGGTCGGTGATGTTGCTGTTGCCGATCGCGCACATGTCGCGCACGATCTGCGATGTGAGAGTGATCTCGTTGCCCTGGTCGGCCTTGTAAACGGTGATTTCCTCGGTCATCGCAACCGCCTCCTAACCGATAAGCCCCGCAACGGTTGCGCCCTGGAGGATGGGGCGCAACGCGTTCACGGCTTCGCTTTCCTTGATCACGGTTCGCACAGCCTTAGGGCGTGCTGGCTCCCAAAGAAGGAAACTGACGATCTCGCCCGTGTCGCAGTCGATGACATTCGCGCCCGCCTGGGCGAAATGATCCTCCCATCCTTTGGCGGGGGGTTCTTCGGTAAGCCCCTTAGCTTCAAGGTAGGCGAGCGCGCTAGCCTTCTTGATCGGGTCGATATACGGCTTTGGCTTGCTCATGGTGATACTGATGGAGCCAACGGGCTCATCTCCAATCTTCACCTGTTTGCGGTCGATGCCGCATTCGTCGTAAAGCTTGATAAGCTCGTCCTTCTCGCTGCCCTCAATGTCCTTCAAGCGCTCATCTATGCGCTTCTTCAAAACGCGCAACATTGCGATTTCTTCATCTTTTGCAAGTTTCGTTTCCATTGCTTTTCCCTTCCTGAACTGGGGTTGTCTCATCTTCTTGGTGTATTCATAAAATCTGCACGCGCCCGCTGCAGCTGCTTGCGTGCGGCGGCGTAGTCCCTTTGCGCTCGGTCAAGGTGCCACGCCTCGACCTCCTCACAGAAACGTTGGTTTGCCTTCGCCGCCTCGCTCTTACCCAGCCCTGCGAGGTCGGGGGGCTTCGGCGGCTGCACTGCCGCCTTGCGCTTGCCTGAGCCGCCTCTAACGCGGTTGGTGGCTGAGGCTATGCCCGCGCGGGCTATGAGGTGGGCGGTCTCCGCTTCTGCCTTCCGCGCCTTCTCCCTGATGGTGCAGACAGGGCAGTATCCTGTCTTAGCGTTCAACGATGTTCGCCAATTGCTGCAGCTGCTGCACCAGACCAAGCGCCAAGGACAGGCAAGGCTTACACCTAGCCGCGCCGCCTCGTTGCGTACGCTTGCCTCTGATCGCCCAAGCCTTTCGGCTATCTCCTTGCGCGGAACGCTGCCAGCCCATTCCCTGATTGCCGCCACCTCGTAGGCATGCCAAGGCTGGTAACCGCGCCTCATATAAGCGAGCCCATCACAACGACCTCGACGCGTGGGGTTTTGCGGTTGACGCTGAAACCAACGTCCAGCGGGTCGCACATGTTCCATCCGTCGCTCTCGATAACGCCCGCCTCTTGCAGCGCGTCCAAGATAAATTTCTTCGAGAATGAAACGTTGTCCTTGTCGCTGCGTGCGTTTGGGCGTATCCAGGTGAAATAGACGGTTACCTTACCTTTGAAGCGCGGGGCTTCGCCGATGGCCTGGATAATCTGGGCTTGCGTCTCGCGCTTCATCTTCGCCGCCGCGTAGCGGTTGGCGCGGTTGGCCTTCGTGTACTCGTTGAGTGTGGGGATGGTGCCGGGGACGGTAAACGCGAACTTACTCACAGTGATCAACCGCCCAACCCAGTTCATGCGCCTGATCGACGGTAAGGGCATGCTCTGCGCGGTACTGCTGCATGCGCTCGTGCTGCGCTTGCTGCCCAAGGCCGATGAAGATACATAAGACCATGGCGGCGCAAACGATCACCTTCACTGTTGCCTTGCTCATTGCCCTAGCTCCAATACTCTTCATATTCGCGCTCATACCACTCTTCAAGCGCCTTGTCGGTCACTCGCAAGCCGCGCGAGGTGCCGCGGCGCTTGATCGCCTTCAACCGCCCAGCGTGAATAGCCTGGTAGACGAAGGCGGGCGACACTCCGAAGCTATCGGCAACCTCTTTGACCGTGTGCAGCCTGATGCTGCATGGTTGGTTCTTCATCTTCTCCCCTCGCTTAAGTCTAGTCTTAAATCGCATTGCAAAAAAATAGGCGCAGACGTTGCGCCAATCTGCGCGCAATCGCACAGCCTGAACGCCTGTAACGCCTGGTGGCGGCGGTGCTATGGTGCTGCGCTGGTATACATCGGCGTTCCCTCCGCTCTTCGGTTTCTTTCGATGAATTTAATATAAGACTTAATTGAGTTTTGCGCAATATCAAATTCAACTTTATTTAAACTTTTCTTAATTTAATCTAAAATCTAAGCAAGATTGAAACGTGTTCACGGGGGGTTGCCATGCCATCAAACAATGACGGTTTCGGGCGCAACATCAGGGCGTTGAGAGAAGACCACAAGCTGACGCAAGGGCAGTTAGCCAACGCCCTGGATATGTCAACGCCCGCGGTATCGTATTGGGAAACAAAGGGTTCCGCGCCGCACAAGAAGGAAGCCATTGAGAAGATGTGTGACCTTTTCGGCGTTACGCGCCGTGACCTCTTCGGCTACTCAGACGGCTACTATGCCCAGACGCGCGGCGGCGCTGATGCTGAGCCTGTGGCAACGTCCGCAACGCTTCCTGTTGACGGCGAGGGCGCTAAAATCGCTTGTCCGCCCGAATACTGCAAAGAAGGCAACTATTACGTAAGAATGCCCGACAACGCCCTTTGCAACGTCATAGCAAAAGGCTCATATGTGCTTGTTGACGTGTCGTTAGAGCCAAAGGACGGCGATATTGTGCTTGCTCAGGTCGGCAACGAGCCGCCGATACTGCGAAGGTACAGCCACATAGAGGGGCTTACGCTGCTCTCCCCAGATAGCCCAGACGAGGCATACGAGCGAACGGTGATAGACACAACCAGGGCAAGCGCGCCAGACGTGCGCGTGATCGGCTGCGCTGTGTACGCCGCCACGATGATAGGGGAGGGTGCAAGCGATGCCTAGGCGCCGTAGCGCATGGGGGAGCATATCGCAGAGCCGCGCGGGCGTTTGGCGGCTGCGCTACCCTTTGCCCCCCGACCCGAACACAGGGGCGCGGCGGCAAGGCTATGAGACGGTGCACGGCACAAAGGCAGACGCTAGCAAGCGCCTTGCTGAGCTGCGCCTAGAGCATGACCGATACGCCGCCGCAAAGCCTGATATGACGGTTTCGGAGCTTTGGGAAAACCACTATTCAAGGTTCATTGAGAAGCATCTAGCGCCCTCCACGGTAGAGGGCTACGGAAGCGCATACAGGGCGCACATAGAGCCGCGTTTCGGCTCTTGCGAGCTGGAGAAGGTGAGGCGCGGGGATGTTCAGGAATGGCTAGACGGGCTGAGCTACGGAGCCGCTAAGAAGGCTTTTGCCGTTGCCCGTGCCCTGTTCAGCTTCGCCGTTGACAACGAGATGTGCAACGAGAGCCCGTTTGCAAAGCGCTACCGCTTGCCGAAGAAGCCAACCACCAGCACAAAGGACGCGGCGCAGAGCGTGCACACCGAGCAAGAGCTTCGCGAGGTGCTGCAAGCCGCGCGCGGTGAGCGGTGGGAAGCCGCTTTCATCCTCTCGGCCTTTGGCGGCATGCGCCGTGAGGAAGCTTTCGGGGTCAAATGGGATGACGTTGATTTCTGCGACGGCTACGCCGTCATACACATATATATGTGCGTTCAGCCCGCAACCGGGGGCGTGAGGATCATCGACCGCACGAAAACCGAAGGCTCTACACGCGACGTTGTCATACCTGCCCCGTACTCAGACCGATTGCGCGAGCTGCTGTTTGAGTACATGGGCGATGTTTGGGTGTGCGACGACGGTTTAGGTATGCCCGCAAACCCCGACCTCGTAAGTGCCGCCTATAAGCGTTGGCATATCGGCAAGCCCTATAAGTATGTGCCGTGGAAGAACCTAAGGAACAGCTACGCCACCATGCTGCACAACCGAGGCGTTGACCTTGCCACGGTTGCCCGCTTGCTGGGGCACTCAACGCCAACGCTGACCTTCAAGCACTACGACCGCCCAAGCGCTGAGCAGCTAGCCGCCTCCGTGTCTGTGCTGTCTGAGCAGTAATACAACACGCCCCCAATCGCTGCAACAGCAGAAGGGGGCGCATCGTGGAGGGAGAACCGCCGCCGTGCGGTGCGTTGAAAGAAGCAAGAAGGTAGTGCAGTAAGCCCAAGAAGGTTGCACGGCGGTATGTCCGCGGGCTTGAGAAACCGAAAAACAAGCCCGCAACGATCATTAAAAGAGATATGTCACAATGGGCTTGTGCACTGAAGATGTGCACTGTGCACAACTGGTGCACATCGTCAGATCGCTTAGAGGCGCTTAGAGGTGCGAAAACAAACGAAATTTCACGTCAGATAACTTATACGTGAGACTTTTAATCCCAAGGCCGCGGGTTCGATTCCCTCACGGCGCACCACTTCGCAACTAAGGCCCGCCGTACGGTGGGCCTTTTGCATTCAGTGGACGCCATTTTGTTTTGGGCAATAGGATAGCTTTTGCCTATACCCCCCTCTTGCCCATATCCCCTCATTCGCGGGTTTTGGCCCGTTGTAGCCGCAGGGGCTCTGCACGTTTTTTGTGCGATCCGCCCTGTAGGGGTGATTCGCCCTTTGTCGGATCTGCCCTATTGCGGCAATCGATCCGCCGAAAAACAAAAATCCCACCATTTTTGCAACTTTTTTGCGATTAGGGACTCTTTTCTGCTCCCCTAAAGCGGAAATAGGCTGCCGTACAGCCGATTATCTGCGCTTTTGTACCATGATCCGCGATCGGGGGAGCCCGTAACAATCCCTAATCGCAAAAAAGTTGCAATTCGAGCCGTTTTTCTGTTTTTCAGTCCCCCTGCAAAAGGTTCAGGGTGGTATCGGGGAAGGCGCGGCCCAAGCCCGGCGCTGCAGGATGATCCAGGTGCGGCGCAAGTTTGACGTTGCGGGGATGATTCGACGATGGTTTGGGCGCGGTGCTGCGGGATGATGCCGAGGGAAGCGACCCTTCGGGCGAATGCCTACCATAGCAACCGAAGGATCACCTAATATCGTGGTGGTAATGAACGAATCGTTTTCCGACCTTACCACCTACTTGGAGGGCTACGAAACAAGCACCGATCCAATGCCCTACGTGCGTTCGCTCATGAAGCATGGCGACGTGGTTTCGGGCACCTGCGCCGTTTCCTCGGATATGGGTACAGGCACAGCCAATTCTGAGTTTGAGTTCCTAACGGGCAATTCCATGGTCTATTTCAAGGGGAATACCCCGTATGTTCAGTTTATCGACACGGAAACGCCCAGCCTGGCATCGTTGCTTGCTGACCGCGGTTACAGCACCATGGCCATGCATGCCTATGAACGCGCTGGATACAACCGCGTGAAGGGTGCGACCGCCTTGGTTTCGAAACATACAAGGGCATAGAAGATTTCGACGTGGATCTGGATTATGCTCGCGGCTACCCGACCGACGAGGCGAACTACCGTCAGCTTATTAAGGACTTCGAGGAAAACCGCGGCGGTGCTCCCCAGTTCCTGTTCAACATCACCATGCAGAATCACGGCGGCTACTATGCGTCTGATTACGAATGGCCTGTTCGCGTTCATGAGGTATCGCCAGTAAATTCATACGATGAATCGGTTATCGCCTACGAATCCAGTGTTCACATGGCAGATGAATCGGTGCGTCAGCTCATCTCATACTTTGAAACGGTAGACGAACCCACGGTTGTGCTTTTCTTCGGCGACCATGAGCCGCGCCTTTCCAATGAATTTTACTCAAGCTGGTTTACCGATGAGAACGATCTCGACCTGGAAACCACGGCTCAACTTCATAAAACCCCCTTCTTCATATGGGGCAACTACAATTTGAACACCGAATCGATCCAGAAAGGTTCGGTGGTTTCGCTGAACTATCTGTCTACGGTTTTGTTCCAGACGGCAGGGGTGCAGCTTTCGCCATACCAGGAATACTTGGCGGATCTTCGCATGGAACACCCGGTAATTACGGCTCGATACTTCACTACCGCATTCGGCGACAAGGTTGGCACGGTGCCTTCGGCGTTCACCGATTCAATCCGTGAGTATCAGTAGCTTCAATACAACTGCGTCTTTGATCGAGCCCATCGCATTCCAGGGTTCTATTCATAGGAAAGCGGGCGCCAGTATATATGGTGGCCTTGTGATGGTGCCTTGCAAAGAGAATAGGTGTTTTGCTAAAATCTCCATTTGCGTTTGACTACCTATTTGCTTAAAGGAGCTACCTTGGCTAAAGAAGATGCAATTGAACTGGAGGGCACCGTACTCGAGGCTCTTCCAAACGCTATGTTTAAGGTAGAGCTTGAAAACGGTCACACCATCCTTGCCCATATTTCCGGCAAGATGCGTATGCACTACATCAAGATCCTCCCTGGCGACAAGGTTCAGGTTGAACTCTCTGTATACGATCTCGATCGCGGTCGTATCACTTATCGCTACAAGTAAGTAGCAAGCTAGCGTACCTCGCAGGGTGAAGTGCGCTTTTGCTGTTTGCGAACCCGCGGCGCAAACGCATCCTAGTGGGGAAGGGGAAACCCAAAGCCGCCCCATGAAGCGGAAACGAAACAAACTATCGCCTGCGGCTGGGCGTGGTAGATAAAAGAGAAACACATTACCGAAAGGAAATTGAAATGAAGGTACGTCCTTCGGTCAAGAAAATGTGCGACAAGTGCAAGATCATTCGACGCCACGGCAAGGTACTCGTAATCTGCGAGAACCCTCGTCACAAGCAGCGTCAGGGTTAAAGAGAAAGGGAACGTATTCATGGCACGTCTCGTTGGTGTCGACCTTCCTCGCGACAAGCGCATTGAAGTCGGCTTGACCTATATCTACGGCATTGGCCTCACCACCTCCAAGAAGATCCTCGCAGAAACCGGTGTTAACCCCGATACCCGCGTAAACGATCTTACGGAAGATGAACTTTCCAAGCTTCGTGACTACATCCAGGCTAACCTCACCACTGAGGGCGACCTGCACCGCGAAGTATCTCAGAATATTAAGCGCCTCATGGAAATCGGTTGCTACCGTGGCCTGCGTCATCGTCGTGGCCTGCCCGTTCGCGGTCAGCGCACTCACACGAACGCTCGTACGCGCAAAGGTCCCAAGCGTCAAATCGGTGGCAAGAAGAAGTAGAGGTGTAACTAGTGGCAGCTAAGAAAAACGTTCGCACGCGCATCAAGCGTTCTGACCGCAAGAACATCGCTGTTGGCGCTGCACACATCAAATCCACTTTCAATAACACGATCGTTTCCATCACGGATCCTCAGGGCAATGTAATTTCCTGGCAGTCCGCTGGTACCGTCGGCTTCAAGGGCTCTCGTAAGTCCACGCCGTTCGCAGCTCAGATGGCAGCTGAGGCAGCAGCAAAGACCGCTATGGAGCATGGCTTGAAGAAGGTTGCTGTATTCGTGAAGGGTCCCGGTTCCGGTCGCGAAACCGCTATCCGTTCCCTTCAGGCAGCTGGCCTCGAAGTAGCTAGCATCCAGGATTGCACCCCTATCCCGCACAACGGTTGCCGTCAGCGCAAGCGTCGTCGCGTCTAACTGAAAGGATCGATACACTATGGCAATTAACAGGACTCCGGTTCTCAAGCGTTGTCGCCAGCTCGGTCTGGATCCTTCTGTTCTCGGTTACAGCAGCAAGAAGGAATCCATCCGTCAGCCTAAGCGTCGTCGCAAGGAATCCGAATACGGTATGCAGCTGCGCGAGAAGCAGAAGGCCAAGTTCATCTATGGCGTTCTCGAGAAGCAGTTCCTCGGCTACTTCAAGCGCGCTAAGGCAATGCCCGGCATCACCGGTGACAACCTGATGCGTATCCTCGAGTCTCGTCTCGACAACGTAGTATTCCGTCTCGGCTTCGCCAAGACCCGCAAGGAAGCTCGTCAGATCGTTACCCACGGTCACATTCAGGTAAACGGCCGTCGCGTAGACATCCCGTCTTTCCGCGTTCGCCCCGGCGACCTTGTTGCTGTTACCCCTAAGGCCAAGGAACTTCTGGTTATCAAGAGCGCTCTCGTTTCCAACGAAGGTGTACAGGTTCCTGCATGGCTTGAGGTTGACATCGAAAAGCTGCAGGGCAGCGTTCTTGCTCTTCCTGAGCGTGAGCAGATTGATCTCGACATCAACGAGCAGCTTATCGTCGAACTTTACTCGAAGTAACGTACGCACTGCGGTTTATTAAGGAGGCTTATTCAATATGACAGAGTTCATGAGGCCGACAGTAACGATCGAAGAGGTCAACGACACCGTTGCCCGCTTCATCGTGGAGCCGCTAGAGCGTGGCTACGGTTACACTCTTGGCAATTGCATGCGTCGTGTTCTGCTTTCGTCTCTCGACGGAGCAAAGGCGACTGCAATTCAGATTGATGGTGTACAGCATGAGTTCACCACCGCTGAGGGCGTAATCGAGGACATCACCGATATCGTCTTGAACGTTAAGGGCCTGGTTTTCAGTGCTCTTAACGGTGACATTAGCGAGGCCACTGCGCATGTACATGCTGAGGGTCCTTGCACCGTTACTGGTGCCGATCTCGAGGTTCCTACCGAATTCTCTCTGATCAACCCCGAGCACGTCATCGCAACTGTTGCTGACGGCGGCACGCTTGAGATGACCGTCCGCATTGGCGTGGGCCGCGGATATGTATCTGCCGAGCGCAACAAGCGCACGGAAGATCCTATCGGCATCATCCACGTTGACTCGCTGTTCTCGCCGGTTCGTCGCTGCACCATGGGCGTTACCGACACCCGCGTTGGCCAGCGCACCGACTATGACAAGCTTGTTCTTGAAGTTGAGACTGATGGCTCCATCAACCCCACCGAGGCTGTGTGCCGTGCTGCAAACATCATTAACCAGTACATGGGCGCATTCCTCATGCTTGACGAGGTAGAGGAAGACGAAGAGGGCGAAGTAGTTTCCATCTTCGCTCCTGAAAACCAGGAGACCAACGCTGAGCTCGACAAGCAGATTGAGGATCTGGACCTTTCCGTTCGTTCCTACAACTGCTTGAAGCGCGCTGGTATCCACTCTGTTCGTCAGCTGGTTGAGTATTCTGAGAACGACCTGCTCAACATCAGGAACTTTGGCGCGAAGTCCATCGAGGAAGTGAAGGACAAGCTCATTTCCATGGACCTCAATTTGAAGCAATAGGAGATTTAAAGATGAGGCACAACTATAAGGGCCGCAAGCTTGGCACTGACTTCAGCCATACCAAGGCCATGAAAAAGAGCCTTGTTGCTGCGCTGTTCACCAACGACCGCATCAAGACGGTTGAGGCGCGCGCCAAGGAGATCCGCCCCGATGTAGACAAGATCATCACGTGGGCAAAGAAGGGCGACCTGCATTCCCGCCGTCTTGCTATCGCAGCACTTGGCGACAAGGAACTGGTACGCGAGGTATTCGAGAAGGTTGCTCAGGGTCAGTTCGCTGATCGTCAGGGTGGCTACACTCGCATCATGAAGCTTGGCAACCGTAAGGGCGACAACGCTTCCATGGTAATCATGGAGCTCTGCACCGAGCCGGTACAGCCCAAGGAAAAGGCTGAGAAGCCTGCAGCTAAGAAGGAAGCTCCCAAGAAGGAAGAAAAGCCTGCTGAGGAGCCTAAGGCTGAAGAGGCAACCGAAGAGGCTGCTGAATAGTTTTAGCTTTATAGCTTTTAAAGGACCCGTTCGTAGGAACGGGTCCTTTTTTGCTTTCATATAGCCCATAGGCTCAACGTACAGTTTTCGATATCCATGCCCTATGCCTCATGCCCCATGCGGTGATGTTGCAGGAGCGCAACCTAAGCGCGTTACGCTGCCGTTTCAGCTTCTTGGCGAGTACCTGACCTTAAAAGCAAAAACCAAGCTTTACGACTCAAACAAGGCTCTGCGAAATTCCGATGGGTCTATTTCAACAAGACCGTGGCGAAACCGTGATATTCCAATTCTGTCACGCTTGCCCGATTACTATGAGTAGCGCACTCTATGCTCGAATCGCGAATAGGAAAGTTTGGCTGATTGTACTTATGGCACGTTTTGGCGGGAACAGCAATTTCAAATATCGCATGGCTCAATGGATGATGGGTCGTTATGGCATTGATGAGTTAACTCAGGCTCTGATGCTTTTGGGATGCGGATTCGTTCTGGTGAATTTCTTCGCGCATTCAGGCATCTTGTCAACGTTAGCTCTGCTGCTCATGGCGTTGGGCATTTTCCGTTGCTACTCAAGGAACATTGCAGCAAGAGCTCGTGAGCTGGCTAAGTACCAAGAGGTGATGGTAAAGCCCAAGGCTTGGTGGCGCCTGCTTAACAAGAAGTGGGTCAACCGCAAAACCACTATCTACTTTAAATGCAAAGGATGCGGTGCGGTTTTGAATGTGCCTAAGGGCAAAGGAAAGATTCTCGTTACCTGTCCAAAATGCGGTGCAAAAGAAGAGAAGCGTTCGTAGCTCAATGCTTCCTATTGGCATGGTGGTTACCATGTAATCTACATAATGTGTTCGTATTTATTCTTATACACTACATATGGTATGCGTACTGCCCAAAAATAACGAGCCGCTTAGAAAATCAAGGGGTTATTTAAAAAATTCTTGGGCGTAATATAACTTTCGCTAGCTCGACCACCGCTAGCTCAGCGATCGCTATGAATAAGAAATGCGACTTGTAATAAGGGAAGCAACCTTCCAGTAAGGGAAGTCACCTTCTAATAAGGGAAGGTGCCTTCAGATCGAAGAAGGCGCCTTCCCGCTTGGATATATTTTGTTAGGGGAGCGTATGAAGATCATCAAGCGCGACGGCTCCGAAGCTGTTTTCGATTTGAGTAAGATTGCCAACGCCATTAAAGGCGCTAGCGACGAATCGCCCGAGAACGAGCGCCTAACTGCTCGTCAGATCGACTATGCCGCACATAATGTTGCGGACTTATGCGAAACTGCCGGCCATACCGTTTCCGTTGAGGAAATCCAGGACATGGTCGAAAACGAAATCATGGCGCTTCAGAAGTTTGAAGTTGCCCGTCGGTATATCATTTACCGCTATGTGCAGAACATCAAGCGCCATTCCAACACTACCGACGACAAGATCCTTGCTCTCATCGAATGCAATAACGAAGAGGTTAAGCAGGAAAACTCCAACAAGAACCCCACGGTAAACTCGGTTCAACGTGACTATATGGCGGGCGAGGTGTCTAAGGACCTTGCCACCCGTATCCTTCTTCCCGAAGATGTGGTAAAGGCACACGAAGAGGGTATTATCCACTTCCACGACTCCGATTACTTCGCACAGCACATGCACAACTGCGACTTGGTGAACCTGGAAGATATGCTGCAGAACGGAACGGTTATTTCCGGTACGCTCATCGAAAAGCCGCATAGCTTCTCTACGGCATGCAATATCGCAACGCAGATCATTGCTCAGGTTGCTTCGAGCCAGTACGGCGGTCAGTCCATTTCTCTTACGCACCTCGCTCCGTTTGTCGAGGTCAGCCGTAAGAAGATTCGCCGCGATGTAATTCGCGAGCTTAACGAGGTTGGCGTAGAGCCTTCCGCTGAGCAGCTTTCGCGTATTGTTGAAGGCCGCTTGCGCGATGAGGTTCGTCGTGGCGTTCAGACCATCCAGTACCAGGTGGTAACGCTCATGACCACCAACGGTCAGGCTCCCTTCGTAACCGTATTCATGTACCTGAACGAGGCGCGCTCCGAGCAGGAGAAGCACGACCTTTCCATCATCATCGAAGAGGTGCTGCGTCAGCGCTATGAAGGCGTGAAGAACGAAGAAGGCGTGTGGATCACCCCGGCGTTCCCGAAGCTTATTTACGTGCTGGAGGATGACAACATTACTGAGGATTCCCGGTACTTCTACCTTACCCAGCTTGCTGCCAAATGCACGGCAAAGCGTATGGTTCCCGACTACATCTCCGAGAAGAAGATGCGCGAACTGAAGCTTTCCAAGGGCGAAACCCCTGGTAACGGCGATTGTTACACCTGCATGGGTTGCCGTTCCTTCCTGACCCCCGACCGTTCGGGCAACGGATATGGCAATGTGGCAAACGCAGGTAACTACGAACCGGGCAAGCCCAAGTACTACGGCCGCTTCAATCAGGGCGTCGTTACCATCAACCTGGTAGACGTTGCCTGCTCTTCTTATCGCGACATGGACAAGTTCTGGAGCATCTTCGAAGAGCGCCTGGAGCTTTGCAAGAAGGCGCTGATGTGCCGTCATGACCGCTTGAAGGGCACTCTGTCCGATGCGGCTCCTATTCTGTGGCAGTATGGTGCGCTTGCTCGCTTGAAGAAGGGTGAACCTATCGACAAACTTCTGTATGGTGGCTATTCCACCATCAGCCTGGGATACGCTGGCCTGTATGAGTGCGTAAAGTACATGACGGGCAAGAGCCACACCGATTCGGAAGCAACGCCGTTTGCCATGGCTGTTATGCAGAAGATGAACGATAAGTGTTCGGAATGGAAAGCTGAAACCGACATCGATTTCAGTTTGTACGGTACACCGCTTGAATCCACTACGTACAAGTTCGCCAAATCGCTACAGCGCCGCTTCGGCAACATCCCTGGTGTTACCGACAAGGGTTATATCACCAACAGCTATCACGTTCATGTGTCCGAAGAGATCGATGCGTTCAAGAAGCTCGAATTTGAGAGCCAGTTCCAGCAGCTTTCTCCAGGTGGAGCAATCTCGTACGTGGAAGTACCTGATATGCAGGACAACCTGAAGGCCGTTGTTCGCGTGATGCAGTACATCTACGACAACATCATGTACGCGGAATTGAACACCAAGAGCGACTATTGCCAGGAATGCGGCTTCGACGGCGAGATCCAGATCGTCGAAGATGACGGCAAACTGGTGTGGGAGTGCCCGCATTGCGGCAACCGCGATCAGGAGAAGCTCAACGTTGCTCGTCGTACCTGCGGCTATATCGGCACTCAGTTCTGGAACCAGGGTCGCACCGAAGAAATCCGTGACCGCGTCTTGCATCTGTAAACACCGTTGCGCTGCCCGTAGCGGGTGGCGCAGCATTTCCTTAAGCGATTTTCTAGAAAATGGAATGTATGACGGGATAATTCATGAACTACGCCAACATTAAATATCGCGATATCGCTGATGGAGAAGGGGTGCGCACCACCCTGTTCGTGTCGGGATGTTCTCATCATTGCGAGAATTGCTTTCAGCCCGAAACCTGGAGCTTTTCTTATGGTCAGGAATTTACCGCCGAGGTCGCCGATGAGGTTCTGGCAACGCTTGATGATTTCTTCATTGACGGTTTGACGTTTTTGGGCGGTGAACCCATGGAGCCGGAAAACCAGCGCGGGTTGCTCGACCTGGCAAAACGGGCAAAGGCGCTGCACCCCGAGAAAAGTATCTGGTGCTATACCGGCGACATATATGAAGACTTGATCGATGCCGCTTCACCTCGCCATACCGCGGAAACCGATGAGCTTTTGAGTTTGATCGATGTGCTGGTGGATGGCCCCTATATTGACAGCCTTCACGACATCACGTTGCGTTTTTGTGGCTCGTCGAACCAGCGCGTTATCGACATGAACGAAACGCGCAAGGCTGGCGAAGTGGTGCTGTGGAAAGACGAAGAAGTGTACAGCACCCATTCGATGTAACCATAAGCTTTTCAGAGCAAGAATAGCGCCCGTCGGGACCTACCCGACGGGCGCTATTGCGTTGTGAGGACGGTGCTATGATACAGCGCGCACGCGGCGGGCTACTGGACGTCGGCGATGGGTTTATGGCATACCCCGCAACCCGTGATGGGGTGCTTGCACCAAGCCCTGTCTGCTTTCAGAAAGAGCGGTGGCGGCTGATTGCGCGCGCATTAAGTTTGCGGGTGGTATACGGCAGGTCTGTAGCGGGCAATTTGGGCATTCAGCCGCCCGCCGTGTCAAGAGTGGTATGCGGCGCACCCGCGGCTGGCAAGGCGCTTTGTCTTTCACTAGCAGTGCGGCCCTTTGCATTCCATGCTCTACGGGGTTGAATCGCGGCTTGCATGACGTGCAATAGTTTCTTTTCGGCGATAGCCCGTTGTGCGTGCTTGCGATTGGTCCCGCATGGCATACTGACACCATGGCAGCTTCATTACGCATATATATTCAGGGAGATACCCCCATTCATCGCGCCGATGCGCGCATGAAACTCGTGCTGCTGTTGCTGTTTTCGGTAGGGGTGTTCTTCGTTGACACCTGGCGAGGCCTCGGCGTTTATTCGCTGGTAGTTGCGGCGGCGGTTGCCGCAGGCCGCATTCCCCTGGCACGAATGGGTGCGCTTTCGATTCCCTTGGCGGTATTGCTTGCGTTCATCTGGGTGTGCAATGCATTCGCCTTCGATGTCGGTAGCCTTGCCGAATCGGGGCTCGGCGGCGTTTCCGCGGGTTTCGCTGAAGGGTGGCAACCCGTTGCCTTGGCGGGAACTTTTGGGTTTGTGCCGCAGGGGTGTATGTTTGCCTTGTTCTATGCGGTTCGCATCTTTCTCATCTTGTGGGCGAGCTTTGCGGTTTCATTTACCACTTCCGCTGAAGCGCTAACGGGCGCTTTTGCGTCGCTGATGCGTCCCTTGCGCGCCATTCGCGTTCCTGTCGATGATGCTGCTACCATGCTTTCTCTCGCAGTTTGCTTTATTCCCCTTACCGCAGAAGAATTGGCATTGGTTCGCAACGCCCAAACGGCGCGTGGCGCGCAGTTGGAAAGCGGTAGCGTCTGGCAGCGCCTGTTTGCCTATCGGACGGTATTCATCCCCTTAGTGGTGCGCTTGTTTCGTCGGGCCGACACGTTAAGCATTTCCATGGTGGCGCGCTGCTATGGCAGCGCCCGTCGAACAAGCCTTGAAGAGTCTCACGTAGGCCTGCGGCAAGCGGTTGTTTTTTTGGCATGTTCGGCTCTGTTGGTGGTGGTCGCGTGCATTCTGTAGGCGTAAACGTTGCGCTTGCCAGTGCGGGGCAGGTTGAATGCGGGGCACATGGTATCATTCGAGTGTTTGAACAAAACGTTTCCAAGGAGGAAATTACATGGGTACCATCATCGATGTGTTCGGTCGTGAGATCCTTGACTCCCGCGGCAATCCCACGGTAGAGGTAGAGGTTGTTCTCGACGATTATGCAACAGGTCGTGCTGCTGTTCCTTCCGGTGCATCCACCGGTGCTTTTGAGGCAGTGGAGCTTCGCGATGGCGATTCCGAGCGTTACTTGGGCAAGGGCACGCTGAAGGCTGTTGCTCACGTTAACGAAGAGATCGCCGATGCTCTTATCGGCATGGAAGCCGACGATCAGCGCGGTATCGATGCAATCATGCTTGAGCTTGACGGCACCGAAAACAAGGGCAACTTCGGCGCAAACGCCATTCTTGGCGCTTCTTTGGCTGTTGCCAAGGCTGCTGCAGAATCTGCAGAGCTTCCTCTTTACAAGTACGTTGGCGGCGCAAATGCCAATATGCTGCCCACGCCTATGATGAACATCCTGAACGGCGGCGAGCATGCAGACAATAACGTGGACTTCCAGGAGTTCATGATCATGCCCGTCGGCGCAACCTCTTTCGCTGAGGCACTGCGTTGGTGCGCAGAAATCTATCACACCCTGAAGAAGGTTCTGCATGAGGCTGGCCTTGGTGGCGGCGTTGGCGACGAAGGCGGCTTCGCTCCCAACTTCACCACCAACGAAGAGCCCCTCAAGTACATTGTTGAGGCATGCGGAAAGGCTGGTTACAAGCCTGGTTCCGACATCATGTTCGCGATGGACCCCGCTTCTACCGAGTTCTACAACGCTGAAACCGGTAAGTATGTTTTGGCTGGCGAAGGTCGCGAGCTCACCAGCGCTGAAATGGTTGACTACTGGGAGGCTTTGGTTCAGAAGTACCCCATCATCTCCATCGAAGACGGCATGGCCGAGGAAGACTGGGATGGCTGGAAGGCCCTCACCGATCGCATCGGTGACAAGGTTCAGCTGGTTGGCGACGACCTGTTTGTAACCAACCCCAAGCGTCTTGCTAAGGGCATCGAGCTTGGTTGTGCTAACGCAATCCTGGTTAAGGTTAACCAGATCGGTTCCCTCACCGAAGCTCTCGAGGCTGTACAGATGGCAAAGCAGGCAGGTTATGCTTGCATCATGTCCCATCGTTCCGGCGAAACCGAGGACGTTACCATCGCCGACCTCGCGGTTGCAACCAATGCTGGTCAGATCAAGACTGGTGCTCCTTGCCGTTCCGACCGTGTTGCCAAGTACAATCAGCTTCTTCGCATTGAAGAGCAGCTGGGCGATTCCGGTCAGTACGCTGGCATGAAGGCGTTCTACAACATCAATCGCTAGAACATCGGATTGATTATCCCGAAGGGCCCGCAGGCGCAAAGCTTGCGGGTCCTTCTTGTGTTTTTGTCCCGCATTGCGGTATTGCGCCTGCGTCTCTTGCACTCGAGTGCGAGAGACGCAGGCTGCCGGAGGGGCAAAATCGCTCTTTGTCGTATGCCCACGCCTTTCCTGAATGTATTTGTCGTGGCGGGGCGTTAAAGTCGCGTTCTGCTGGGGCTGTTCGTCGAGGGCCGCTGGAGCCGGTTACCCCTCGAAGGGCTTTACGTGCGCAACGGCTTCGGCCTGGGCGATTTCCGCTTCGCCGTTGTCCAGGTCGAGCAGGCGATATTTCCAGTTGCCCATTCCCAGCTCGTGCATATATGAGAGCTGACGCAGGCCATGGCGCGTTTCGATTCGCTCGACAAGGTCGTGGTTGTCGCAGAGCCCCGCTTCGGTCATGGCGTATACCAGGTCAACGCAGGCGGAGTCGATGGCGCAGATATCGGTCGATGCCAGAATGCCCACATTCGGTGTGACGACAGGCATAGCACCCGTGCCTTCGCAGTCGCAGGAGACCGACATATTGCGCATAACATTGACGTACACAATGCCGTCCCCAAAGAAGTCGATAGTCGCCTTGGTAGATTCGGTCATGCGCTCCATCAGCTCTTCTTCGGCGATTGACCACAGATTGTCGGAGCCAGGCACGGTGTGGATTTCGCCTTTGCCGATGCGGCCGTCGGCGCAGCCGATGCCCAAGTTCTTGTTGGATCCGCCGAAGCCGCCCATGGTATGACCCTTGAAGTGGGTGAGCGTGAGCATCGAATCGTAGTTCAGCATATGGGTGCCCACGTGCATCTCGCTAAACCACTTGCCGCCGGCAACGGGCAGGGTGGCAACGCCTTCCTCGTCCATGATGTCTACGGGGCAGAATGTCCAGCCGTTGTGGGCGATGGTTTCGCGATGCTGTTCGGTGGTGTAGCGGTCGCCTTCATAGTAGGTGTTGGTTTCCACAATGGTGGCATCGGGTAGGTCTTCGGAGACGAGATCCTTCACCCAGTTGAAGGGAATGATGTTGGGGCCGTCCTTTTCGCCAGTGTGCAGCTTGATGGCAATTTTGCCCGTAAGCTGTGGGGCTACTTTGGCAACCGCGCGGCGCAGGCCTTCAGGTGAAAGATCGCGCGTGAAGAACACGTCGGAAGTGGCACCATCGCGCTGATCGAACGGCACGCGAACGCTGCCGTTGGTTGCTGTTTGCAGGTTTGCTTCAGTCATAGCGGCTCCTTAGAACGGAGTTTTTCTTTTCACTATGGTACCGCAACGAGCCATTTAAGCGACGCAGCGTTTCTTAAAATATGAAGCGAAGAACAACGACGAATGTGGCGCCAAAGATTGCGCTGAGCATCACCAAAAGCATATCGTGCGCGGATTTATGCTTGCGTACGAAGGCATTGTATCGCGAGGTGCGGTTGGGCTCTTCGCCTGCGCAGAACGCCAGGATTTCCTGGTAGGTAAGGATGTTGTTTCGGACTTTTGTCTTATTTACGGCGAAGCTAAGCCCAAGAGCGGTGGCGAAAGTTGCCGCAAAAACAAGCAGGCAGGCCAAGCCCGGTGCGGTGTTTTTCTCAATAAAGCTGTCAAGCGCAAAGAACAAGGCGACTATCGCAATAACGGTTAGCAGCATTTCGGCGGCGTACATCCAGATAAGGCTGTGGTCTGCTTTGCGGACGGATTCTTCCATGGTTTTCACGTCTCCTTTTATCAGCTCGTCGATAGAGATATCGAAGGCAACACTGAGCAAAAGCAGGCTTTGAACATCGGGGTACGTGCGTCCTGTTTCCCAATTCGAAATGGTCTGGCGCGAAACGTAGATTTTCTCCGCTAGCGCTTCTTGGGAAATGCCCAGTGCTTGGCGGTGTTTCTTTATCTGTCCGGCTAGTTCCATTTCCGTGGCATCCACTTATTGCTCCTTGCTCGCATATGCAAGCCTGAGCTTGCCTTCGTCTTCCAGGATGACGTGCTTCGAAAAACTCTACCACCCAACTATTTCGACATAGCGCATCATTGCTGGATTGGTCGGTGTCAAAATCCTTTATCAACTCAATGATCAGCGGTTATTTGAAAGCGGCATGGTAGATTTCGTCTTGCTTCTGGGAGAAGTTGAAGGGTGTGGGAGAAAGGCGCTTCTCCAGTCTTTTCGATACTATTGTTGCAAGGTTAAACAGTTGGCCCCTGTCAAAAACCTGGTTTTTCGTGACGGAGACAACATGGACTCCTGCCTTTTCCAAGGTTGACCTTCTACTTGAATCAAGGTGAAGCTTGCTTGCGTCCGAATGGAAGGTGTCGCTGTCATATTCGAGCGCGAACCGCTGGTCGGGCCAGTATAAATCGCATCGACGCATCACGATGCCTCCCTCGTTGGTCTCGATAGGGAAGTTAAGCTCCGGGCGAGGCAGGCCAAATCCACCCAACGAAGGAGGAAGGCAAAGAAGCATCGAAAGCAAGCTTTCCATCGGGGAGGCGGATCCTTTGGCGATGTAGCTCGATGCTCGCTTTGCTGCCTTTACCCCGTGAATTCCGTCGCATTTCTCGAGATAGCGTTCGATGAGCTGGGGATTACTGCGCGGCTCCCTTCGGAGGAAGCCGCTGTCGGATTGAGCGCTGAGTCCGTAGGATCCGCATAGCTCATATCCAATGGTGATGAGCTGTATCAAGCTTGATTCTTTTCCGAGTTGAAGAAATGTTGCTTCCGGTGTGCTTATGTATAGGTCCTGCGCAATCTTGTAGAACGAACGGGAGGGATGTTTTCCCGACCAAATGCGAGGAGAGAGGTTTTGCGACTTTCTCATGTTTGCTTTGCAAGAAACAAAAATCGATACAGGCTTTTCGTCGATGCTGAATTTCCAGAGGATGCCAGTATCTATTTGGGAGTAATAAGGGGAGTTGTTTTCTTGTGGCGCTGCTTGTGAAATGGGTTGCGCCCAATTTCTATCATGAGTTCGCCAGTATGCCAGGGCGGTTTTATGTCCGATGAAAATTGCCATGTTGGGAAATATGACAGACGTTTCTTAATTTCATGAGAAAGCGGTGTGAAGGATATCGAAATCAATCGCCAGCGTTGCCTTCGCGTGCCAGCTGTTCACGTTGTTTCATGGCGCTGAATCCAATAGTGCCGATTCGGAAGCGTAAAAACAAAAATCTCGCCCTTTCTGCAACTTTTTTGCGATTAGGGGCTGCTGCGATTTCTTTAAATACTGATATTGGCTCAAAAGTGCAGCAAATTAACTGTTGGGAGGCTTTTTTCCGTCTTTTGCGAGTGGGCGAGGATTGCCAATCGAAAAAAAGTTGCAGAAAGGGCGAGATTTTTGTTTTCAAAACGAGCGGATCGCTGCAACAGGGCGGTTGCCGCAGCCGGCGGCGCTGTAGCAAGGTAGTTGTCGCAGCCAGCGGTGCCGCGGCGAAGGAGGTGCCGCGGCTGGCAGTGCTGCAATGAGGGGCTGCCTCAGCGGGGCGATTTCTGTAGCTGGCAGTGCCGCGGCGAAGGAGGTGTCGCAGCGGGTAGGTGTCGTGGTGGGAGGGTTAGCGCAATGGGTCGTATCTTGCGGAGATCACGCGAAGCCCTCTTGCGGCAGCGGTGCAGAACGAAGGGCAGTATTACTGTGCGGCTGAGCGATCCCGCTCCACCGCCCCGGCCGGTTTGCGCCAGGATGGCATCGATAGGGCCTATATAGCACGATTGCTGCAAGCCTCTTGCGTAGCGAGGTATACTCTTCTTTATCCTATACAACGAAAGAAGGGCTCTTCGTGCAAGACCTACCTAATGGCTTTACTGGCTTTGCGAACAAAGCCAAAGAGCAGAATACCAATCCGCTTGATGCTCTCCTTCGCGCCGAACATAAAGAGCCGAAGGAAGCCGACACTCCGACGCCTACGCTCTCCAAAGAAGAAGTGCAGGCAATCGCTGAATACGATAGGCGCTGGTCGTGGGTAGAGGTTGACCGAAGCGCTATCCAGTACAACGTGCTTCAGACCAAAAAGCAGCTGGGCAGCAGCTGCCGTCTTCTTGCCGTCGTCAAGGCCGATGCATATGGTCATGGCGCTGTAGAGGTTGCCAAGGCTGCAACGGCCGCGGGCGCATCCTACCTGGGCGTTGCTACGGTCGATGAAGGAATCGAGTTGCGCAACGCTGGTTTGCGCGAGCCCATCCTGATGCTGGCAGAACCTCCTGCCCAGGCCATCCCGCTGCTCCTGTACTACAACATCATGCCCGCGGTATACACGTCCGAATTCGCTATTGCCTATGCGGAAGCTGCTGATGCTCAGGGCTTGAAGGCTCCGTATCATCTGGCTATCAACTCTGGTATGAATCGCATTGGTGTTCATTACGACAGTGCGGTGGAGTTCCTTCATCAGGTAAGCTTCCATCGCGCCCTGGAGCTGAAGGGCTGCTTCACCCATTTCGCTACGGCGGATAGCTTGGAAACGCTCGACTTCCAGATCCAGATCAAGCGCTTTGTCGAAGCCATGCGTTCCATCGAGGCGGCGGGCTTCGATCCTGGCATCGTCCATTGCGACAACTCTGCGGCAACGTACCGTTTCCCGAAGACGCATTTCGACATGTGCCGTTTGGGCATTTCCATGTACGGCTATCAGGCTGCGCCCGATACGCACAAACTCATCGACTTGCGCCCCGCAATGAGTGTGCATGCGCGCATTACCAACGTTATGACGGTGCCCATGAGCGAAGGCGTGAGCTATGGCATGAACTACCGCAGCCCCGGCAGCGTGAAAATCTGCACGGTTCCCATTGGGTACGCTGATGGCTTGATCCGTTTGCTTTCGGGCAAGATCGACTTTGCTTTCAACGATCGTGCGGTGCATCAGGTGGGCAACATCTGCATGGATCAGTGCATGTTCGAAGTTGATCTCCGCTCGCGCGTTTCGGCTCCTACGCTCGATCCGCACATCGGCGACGAAGTAATCATCGCTGGTCCTCATCCATCGGTCGACTGCTCCATCACTACCATGGCGAAGCGTGCGGCCACCATCGAGCATGAGGTAACCATCGGCTTTTCGCACCGTATGCCGCGTTATTACCGTTAGGCGGCATCATGAAGATCGAAGCGGTTCCCCTCGACGAGCTTTCCCAGCAAGTGGCGGCGTGCCATGCCTGCGGCTTGTGTGAAGGCCGAACCAATACGGTGTTCGGCGAAGGGGATCCGCGCGCAGGTATTATGCTTATCGGCGAAGCCCCTGGAAGAAATGAGGATTTGCAGGGGCGTCCCTTTGTGGGCGCCGCTGGCAAATTGCTCGATGAGCTTTTGTGGCATGCTCATCTTCGTCGCGAAGAGGTATTTATTGCCAACGTGTTGAAATGCCGACCGCCGTCGAACCGCAATCCTTCAGCGTCGGAAATCGAAGCGTGTGCGCCTTTTCTGCGTACACAAGTGCAAACAATCAGCCCGTGGCTACTCATAACCATGGGCAATTTTGCCACCCAGTTCATCCTGAAAACCGACATGGGGGTGAGTCATTTGCGCGGGACCGTGAGGCAAACTGGGCGCTTTTTGGTGGCGCCGGTATATCACCCTGCCGCAGCGCTTCATGACCCCACACGCATGGAAGCGCTCGTGGCCGATTTCGAGCGAATTGGCCGCTTTGTGCATGATAGAATGACCCAGGAATAAAGCAGAAACGGGGCTCGCAGCTGCGAGCCCCGGTAAATGTAAGGAGAAAAGTATGGTAGAGAAGTCCGATGTAGCTGCAGTGCTCGAGCTCATTCGCCCCTCCCTCCAGGCAGACGGCGGCGACGTTCAACTGGTAGACGTTGACGAAGAAGGCGTAGTTACCGTTGAGCTTCAGGGCGCTTGCAAGGGCTGCCCCATGTCCCAGATGACGCTCGCCCATGGCGTTGAGCGCGTTTTGAAGGATCGCGTTCCTGGCGTAACCCGCGTAGTACCCGCATCCTAAGGAGCGCGCTATGCATTGCTGGGAACTTCGCGGTTGCGACGATGAAATGCAGTCGCGCTGCCCTCATAACGTACCCGGTGAGCCGTGTCCGGCGGACTGCCATTTTGCAGCCTGCGAACGTCCGACCCACAAGGTAACTTCTAACCTTGATTTGCTGTTCAGGTGCGATATCGACAGGGAGCAAAGCGTGAAGGACATCTGCCGTTTCTGCGAGTTCTTCCTAAGCAATGCGCCTTCGACGAATGCCGAAAAGTAAATGAAAGCCGCTCTCCGGAGCGGCTTTTTGTTTTGATGCCCTTCTCGGGGTTGAGCGGTAAAGGTGTGCTAGGGTAATCGCCAGAAATCAGTGCGCACCTTCCAGCGCTTGTTGCCTAAACACGGCGAAAGGGACACATGCTAAACAACCTTTATCAGAGCCTCGACCCTGTGGCCTTTACCATCGGCCCTTTCTCGGCGCGTTGGTATGGCCTTGCCTATGTGGCGGGCTTCATTTGCGTCATTGCCATCATGTATGTAGTTGGCAAGCGCTGGAAGATGCGCTTCGACTTCGACTCGCTTTGCATCATTATGTTGTGCGCCATGATCGGCGTTATCGTGGGCGGTCGTCTGGGCTACGTGCTTTTCTACAACTGGGATATGTACGCCGCGAATCCGTTGGCCATTCTCGAATTTTCGCGCGGGGGAATGAGCTTCCATGGCGGCTTTATCGGCGCGCTTGTGGCAGGTATTGTGGCGGCGCGCATGGTTCGCATGCCTTATCTTTCCCTTGTTGACCTGGCAATTATTGGCGTTCCTATTGGCCTTTTCTTTGGTCGTTGTGCAAATTTCGTCAACGGCGAACTGTGGGGCGCGCCAACCGATCTTCCCTGGGGCGTTGTGTTTGGCGGCTCTGCCGGCATAGAGCCACGTCATCCCAGCCAGCTGTACGAGGCTTTGCTGGAAGGTGTGCTGCTGTTTGCGATTCTCTTCGTGATGTCGCGCAAGCGCCCGCCGTTTGCGCGTGGCACGTATTTCGGTGTGTTCATGGTGGGGTATGGCATTTGCCGCTTCCTTATTGAGTTTGTGCGTCAGCCCGATGCCCAACTCGGTTACCTTTGGGGCGGCTGGCTTACCATGGGGCAGGTGCTTTCGGTGCCGCTTATTGTGGCGGGTATAGCGCTGTTGGTGTATGCGCTGAAAACCAAGCATCCTCAAGAAGGCCCCCGTTTGTCATAAAGAGATTGATTGCCGCCTAATTGCCGTTCACCGATTCTCATCTAGAAATGCTACTACAAAAGTAGCATAATAAAGATATCGAAGTTAACCCGCTGCCGAGGAGCCCATGTATCGGCAGCGTCCCGAATGAAGGGGGAATATCATGAAACTCGAATTCTACAAATGCGCTCATTGCGGAAATGTTGCTGTTAAGCTGTTCGACCAGGGTGCACCGCTTTCTTGCTGCGGTGAAGAAATGACGCTGCTCCGCGCAGGCGAAACCGACGGTGCTGCGGAAAAGCATGTTCCGGTAGTCGCGGTAGGCGAAACCATCCATGTAGAGGTTGGTAGCGTTCTGCACCCCATGATGGAAGCTCATTTCATCACCATGATCGTGCTGGAAACCTCGAAGGGCTTCCAGGTGAAGCATCTTCAGCCTGGCGAAGAGCCCAAGGCTGATTTTGCGGTCGTTCCTGGTGAAGAGCCCGTTGCCGTATACGAGTACTGCAATTTGCACGGCCTGTGGAAGACGGACGTCCAGTAAGCGCTGCCAAGGTAAGCCTTCCTGCAAACGAAGCGAACAGACTGAAGGCAAATTCTACAACGTTGCACCTGCTAGCTTGGGCGGGCAGAATCGTTGCTGAACAATTCAAGCAAGCCCAAAAGCGGGTGGCGCTTTGGCTAAAACGCTGGCGCAAAACAGCTCAGAACTCGGATGGGCTGCACGCAATCGAAGAAGTAGGCAAAACCGACCCTGGGGTTTAATCCCGGGGTCGTTTTTTTGCGCAAGGGAAAAAGGGCAGGCGCATTATTCAATATGTATCGGATGCCGGCAACGCGGCTGCCGCGGTAGAGGAGGTGCCAGCAACGCGGCTGCCACCGCAGCGGAGGAGGTGCCGGCAACGCACCGTCGCCGCAGCGGAGGAGGTGCCGGCAGCGCAACCGCCGCTGAAGAGCCGATGCCGGCAGCCCGACCACCACTGCACAGGTGTGAATCGGTGGCAAGGCTTCTTTCGGACTTTCATGGCACCGCGCTCTTCAAGCGATTAATTGCCATGCGCTCACGTATTATGTGATGCATGAGCAAAAAGAAGAACACACAGCGCAAACGGCAGGCTGCCGAGCAGCGTAAGCCGTTTGCTTTCAAAGAATCGTACGATGTTGCTATCGTGGGCGGCGGGGCATCTGGCCTCGCTTGCGCAGTTTCGTGCCTTCGGGAAGCCCGTACTGCGGGGGCGGCACTGCCAAGCATTCTTTTGGTTGAGCAGGGGAAACGAATCGGCGCTCCCGTTCTGCGCAGCGGTAACGGTCGCTGCAACTTCTCGAATTCGCAGCTAGATGTTAGCCGCTATTGGAATAGCGCATTCGTGTCCCAAGCCTTTGGCTTTCTTGGCGGTGACCCTGTCCATCCCCTTACCGATTGGTTCGAAGAGTTGGGTCTTGTTTGGGAGGAAGCCCCCCAAACCGGCGGGCTGCTGTATCCCTTTTCGAATAAAGCCTCATCGGTGCTGGAAGTTCTTATGGCGGAGCTGTCGGCGCATGTCGTCGATATCCACCCCTGCGTAAAGGCGCTCGAAATTCACCGTGGGCATGATGGGTTTGATGTCCTTCTCGAAGAGTCGCATCCCGTTGCAAGCAACGGACGTGCAGCTGTCAGCAAATCTGGCGGGGCGCTGCAGCAGGCAACGGTTCACGCGGGTCGCGTGGTTGTTGCCGCAGGTGGCGGCGGCGCGGAATCCCTGCTTACCGACGTTGTCCCAACACTTCCTGTTGCGCCGTGGCATCCAACGCTTGGTCCGCTTGCTACGGCATTTCCCGAAAACGTATCGGGCGAAGAGCTGGATGGTATACGCTCTCAAGTTCGTGTCTCGCTTCCAAGTAGTGGCTTTTCCGAAGAGGGGGAAGTGCTGTTCCGTAGCTATGGCATCTCGGGCATTGTGGTGTTCAACGCTTCTCGCTATGCGAATCCAGGTGAAACGCTTCTAGTCGATTTCCTTCCCGCTGTGGAACCCCGCGAAGCCGAAAACGCAATTCGTGCGCGTATCGAGCGCCTTCAGGGCCAGCCGGCGCACACGTTATTCCGAGGGTTCGTTCTGCCCGAGTTGGGCGCTGCCCTGTTGGCGGCATCTGGCACACGGTCTAACGAGCCGCTGCGGCAAGAATTATGCTGTCGCATAGCGCACACTATGAAAGCATTCCCCCTAACGGTTCAAGGTATCGCCGATGAAGCGCAGTGTCAGGTTCATCGCGGCGGCATAGCTCCCGAATCCGTCTGCCCGGAATCGTTGGAGCTGAAAGCTCAGCCGGGATTATACGTATTGGGCGAAGCGCTTGACGTTGACGGTCCGTGCGGCGGATATAACCTGCATTGGGCTTGGGCATGCGGCATCCTTTCAGGAAGGGATATCGCGCAAACGATAAAGAAGGAGCAGCCATGCTAGAGGTTTCGGGCATTCGTCTTTCGCTGGATGCGGCGCTGCCGGAAAATGCCGAGATGAGAACGAAGGAAGTGGCTCGCGCCTTGGGCGTTTCCGAGCGCGATATCTGCAGTGCTGTTCTGACGCGCAAAAGTGTGGATGCGCGCAAAAGGAACAATGTTCATTTCACCACTTCGTTCCGTGTCGAATTGCCGCAAGCTCAGGAACAACGCCTGCTTAAAAGGGCGCCAAAGGGCCTAAACGTTCGCGTGGCAAAAGAATACGAACCCCTTTTGTGCCCTGACTGCTCCCATTCCAATCGCAATCAGGGCGGCAGAGTTGTGGTAGTGGGCTTGGGTCCCGCGGGGCTTTTCGCCGCGCTGTACCTGGCACGCTGTGGGCTCCGCCCCTTGGTGGTGGAACGCGGCTTCGACGTGGAACGGCGCGCTGAAGATATTGCGGCATTCCATGCAACGGGCGCTTTAAACCCCAACTCCAACATTCAATTCGGCGAAGGCGGAGCAGGTACGTTTTCAGACGGCAAGCTCACTACCAATATCAAGAATCCTTTTGCAAAGCACGTGCTGCATTGGTTCGTTGATGCTGGCGCGCCCGAAAGCATCTTGATCGATGCCCATCCGCACCTGGGTAGCGATAACTTGCCCGGTATCGTGAGCGCTATGCGCAACGAAGTAATCGAGCGTGGCGGTGAAGTACGCTTCGGCACGCGCCTTTCTGGGTGGAGCTTTGCGAAAGGCAAGCTCGCTGCGGTGCAGTTGGAAAACATGGAAACGGGCGCTTGCGAAGAGGTTGCCGCTGCCGAATTGGTGTTGGCGTGTGGCCATTCGGCGCGTGATGTGTTCGAGCTGTGCCGCAACCAGGGCTTCGCCATGGAGCAGAAGCCCTTTTCGGTGGGCGTGCGCATAGAGCATTCGCAGCAGGCAATTAATCAGGCTCAATGGGGGAAAGCATCGAAGCATCCCGCCTTGGGCGCTGCCGAATACAAGCTAGCGGTGCATTTGCCTACGGGCCGCAGCGTGTACACGTTCTGCATGTGCCCTGGTGGGGAAGTGGTGGCCGCCGCCAGCGAAGAGGGAGGCATCGTCACCAACGGCATGAGCCGTTATGCTCGTGCGGGAAAAAACGCCAATTCGGCAGTGCTGGTGAACGTCGATCCTACCGATTTCGGAAGCAGCGATGTGCTGGCGGGCGTTCAGCTCCAGCGTGAAATAGAGCAGGCGGCGTTTCGCGTTTCGGCAGAACACGGCGGAAAGCCCTACGAAGCGCCAAGCCAGCGAGCGGGAAGCTTTTTGGGTGGCTCCGCCCCAGTGAAGGGCGCAAAGCCTGCGCCAACGTATGCCCGCGGTGTGATCGAAGCGCCCATTGCCGAGTGCTTCCCTTCTTTCGTGTCCGAATCGCTAGCGCAGGCGTTGCCTCTGCTGGGACGAAAGCTGAAGGGTTTTGATGACCCGAATGCCCTGATGACGGCCCCGGAAACGCGGTCTTCTTCGCCGGTTCGCATTTGTCGTGGCCGTGATATGCAGGCGCGTTTTGCCAAGGAAGGCGCCGATCTTGAAGAGCTTTCCGGCAACGGCGTGTACCCCTGCGGGGAAGGTCCTGGTTTTGCGGGCGGCATCATGTCTGCCGCCTGTGATGGCTTGAGGGTAGCCAGCAGGATTGCAGAGCGCTACGTTTAATCCCAGTTCAATGCCACCGGGAGCATGTGCTCCTGGTGGCATTATTTTTCATGTGTCGTTTAAGCCCAGGAGTTAGCGAGGGGTGTCGGGCTTGGGGCGGCGGTCGTTGCGGGTGGGTTTTCGGCTTGCGCGCCAATCGGATCCGTCTCATTTCCTGGTCGGATATTCTGCGAGCACTCTGCTTGCGGCTCAGGCTCTTCTCCTTTGCCGGCGCAGGAATGCGGCGTCTGGGCCTGGGGGCGCGAAGAGCGCAGCCTCTCTTTCCCTTTAACCGCCACCGAAAAACAAGGTAACAATTCGCTGAAAGCGAACCATTATCCGTGAGTAATGCTGTGCCCCACGCTGCGGGCGCGGTATTATTGAAGTCCTGAAACAAGGCTTAGTGCCACGCGCGAAACCGCATGGCGAAACGTCCCATAATCATGAAAGCTTTGATGAAAATGCCCCACGGAGCGCACACACACGAAGAGGCCCTGGAAGCGCTAAAGAGCGGCCAGCCCATCGTTTTCCCTACCGATACCCTATTCGGGTTGGGTGTTTCGGTGCTGCATGCGCCGAGCCCCGATATCCTTTATGCCATCAAGCATCGCGAAAAGAAAAAGCCTATCGCCTGGTTGGTGGGTGGTATCGAAGATCTCGAACGCTACGGCAAGATGGTTCCCGATTTCGCTTTTGCCCTGGCACGTACGTTTTGGCCTGGTCCGCTTACCATCATTGTGAAGGCAAGCGACGAAGTACCTGCCGCTTTCTGCTCGGAGGAAGGCACCATAGGTTTGCGCATGCCCGCAAATGAAACAGCCCGTGCTCTTATCAGGGAATTAGGCTGTCCTTTGGCCACTACCTCGGCAAATATTTCGGGGCAGAAGAACACCATAGCCTTCAACGAAATCGATCCAGCACTATTTGCTGCAGTGGGTGCAGCGCTTTCCGACGAAGAGCCGAAAAGCGGCATCGCTTCCACTATCGTTAACTGCGCTTTGGGCGATCATCCTGTGTTAGTGCGCGAGGGGGCAATCACCGTCGCCGATATTCGCGCGCTTTCCTAAAAGGAGGCACGGCTATGGCTCGTAATACCTATCCCCTTGTGCAAGAAACCTCCACGCTTTCCGCCGACGGCAGGTCGTGGTTGCGCGTTATGGTGTGGCTGCCCGACCCGGTATACAGTCGTCGCGGCGTAGTTCAATTGGTCCATGGCATGGCGGAGCACATCGAGCGCTATGATTCGTTTGCCCGTTTTTTGGCGGGCCTGGGTTATGTTGTGTTTGGGCACGACCATATCGGTCACGGAAAAAGCGTCTCTTCTGCCGATGAACTGGGATGCATGCCTCTCCAAGGAGGAAAAGACATCCTGGTTGCCGATGTGCTGCGTGCACGTGAAGCCGCATTTAAGGCAAGCCGCGAAACGGGTGATCTGCCGTTGTTCTTGTTCGGCCATTCCATGGGAAGTTTCGTGGTGCGTGCCTGCATTGCCCGTAACCCGAAGGGCCTTACAGGCGCCGTGCTGTGCGGAACGGGCAATCAACCTCGTGTGCTTTCCCTGCTTGGTCGTACGCTTTCGCGCGTGATTGGCGCCTTGCGTGGGGAAACGTATCGTTCTCGCCTGCTTGATTCGCTGACAATCGGCGCGTTCTCATCTGCTATCGAAGATGCGCGTACCGATTCAGATTGGATTTCCACCGATCCTGCTGTTGTTGATGCCTATTTGGCCGATCCGCTTTCCGGCCAGGCCTTTTCGGCCGGCGCCTATGCAACGCTCACCGACCTTACCGCAGAAGTGGTAACAAAAAAGAGCGCGGCGGCAGTGCCGAAAAATTTGCCCCTGCTGTTTGTGGCTGGCGCGGAAGACCCTGTGGGCGCGTGCGGCGAAGGTGTCCGCGAGGCGGCTGATCTGTATCGCAGCCAGGGCGTTGAAGATGTTCGCGAAATCATCTATCCGAACATGCGCCATGAGATTCTGAATGAGCCACGCCGCGTTGATGTGTTCACCGATGTTGAGCAATGGTTTACCGAGTGCGTGGTTATGAATGCCGTGGTGCGTACACGTGAGGTTGCACGGCCCATTGCCGTCGAAAGCGATGAAGCGAACTCGCCGGCAAAGGAAGAGGTGGACGCAGGCGCGAGCCGCGATGCGGGTACAGGTGCAGGTGCAGGCTATGGCGCGAGTGGATGCACTGATGCGAGCCATAATGCGGGCTCGAATGCGGGAGCAAGTGCAACCGTAGGCCGTGATGCAAAGGTGAACGCAAACGCAACCGCGGATTGCAATGCGAATGCGGGCGAAGGTGCGGGCGGCACTGCTGCAGAATCCGAAACTTCCAAAAGCTAAGCAACACCAAGCACTCAACCCTCCGATGAACAAGGAGAGCAGCCATTATGGGCGAATATGTTATTGCGCTTGATCAGGGGACGACGTCCTCCCGCGCAGTTTTGATAGATAGGCTGGGCCGCATAAAGGGGATGTCCCAGAGCTCCTTCCCCCAATTATTCCCGCAGCCGGGTTGGGTGGAGCATTCTCCGAAAGACATTCTTTCCAGCCAGCTTAAGGTGTTGGCGGAATTGCTGGTGTCAACAGGTGTATCGGCGGATCAGATAGACAGTATTGGCATCACTAACCAGCGCGAGACCACCGTTGTGTGGGATCGCGTTACGGGCGAGCCCATTCACAATGCCATTGTGTGGCAATGCCGCCGCACTACGGAAATCGTGGAGCGATGCTGCTCGGATGCGGAAATCACTGCAGAAGTGACTCGCAGAACCGGCCTAATTCCCGACGCGTACTACTCCGCTTCGAAAATCGCTTGGATTTTGGATGCGGTGCCCGGTGCGCGTGAACGCGCCGAAGCCGGCGAACTGGCTTTCGGCACGGTGGATTCCTGGCTTATCTGGAATTTAACCCAGGGCGAGGTCCACGCGACCGACCCCACCAATGCTAGTCGCACCATGCTCTTCAACATACATACGGGGCAGTGGGACCAATGGCTGTGCCAACTGTTTGGCGTTCCTGAGTCCATGCTGCCCGAAGTTCGCCCTTCTTCGGGCGATTTCGGAATGATGCATCATCCAGTAATCGCAGGTGCTATTCCGATTCGCGGTGTGGCGGGCGACCAGCAGGCGGCGCTGTTCGGGCAATGCTGCTTTAAGCCCGGTCAGGTGAAGGCGACGTTTGGCACTGGGTGCTTCCTGCTTATGAGCACGGGGCAGCGGCTATGCGCCTCCACCCACGGGCTGGTAACCACGGTTGCTGCCTCTGCGCCGGGTTCGGAGGGCCTTGAATACGCGTTGGAGGGAAGCGTCTTCATGGCAGGCGCCCTTATTCAGTGGCTGCGCGATGGCCTGGGGATCATCGACGACGTTTCCCAGACCGAGGAATTGGCAATGAGTGTGCCCGACTCGGCGGGAGTGTGCGTGGTGCCTGCGTTTACGGGGCTGGGTGCTCCGTATTGGGACGCTAACGCGCGTGGCGCCATCTACGGATTGACGCGCGGTGCCACAAAAGCGCATGTGGTGCGCGCGTGCCTCGAGGCTCAAGCATTCCAGGTGCAGGACGTGCTACAAGGTATGGCTCGCGATGCGGGAATTCCCGTATCTGCGTTGGCGGTGGATGGTGGCGCCTGCCGCAACAATTTCATGCTTCAATGTTGCGCCGATATCGTAGGCGCTGCTATCCAGCGTCCTGAATGCGTGGAAAGCACGGCTTTGGGAGCGGCTTATCTGGCCGGTTTGTCTACGGGCTTCTGGCGTGACACCGAAGAAATTGCGAGCTTGCGGGGCATCGAGCACACCTTCATGCCGAATGTGAGCGCTGGCACGCGCTCCCGCATGCTCGACTATTGGCATGAGTGCGTCGACAGGACGCGCTCCCGATAGCCTTCGGCCGCAACGACCCTTTTCCGTTTCGGCGGCGTTAAGCTGGGTGAGCTTGCGCGCTTCTTCCGTATAATGTGGATAGATTATCTATAGCGGGGCTGTGCGGCCTTGCGTCTGTGTGCCGCCTTAGTGCGGAAAAGGAGAAGGCATCATGAAGATCTCTATCGCATCGGATCACGCTGGCTTCGAGCAGAAGCAGCAGCTTGCTGCTTACTTGAAGGGCGAAGGCCACGAGGTTATCGATCGCGGTCCCGATAGCGACAACCGTGTAGATTATCCCGATTTCGCCGTTAAGGTTGGCGAAGACGTGCAGTCGGGCGCTGCTGAGCGCGGCGTTTTGGTGTGCGGTACGGGTATTGGCATGGCCATGGCGGTAGGCAAGATGGAAGGCATCCGCGCAGCCAATGTGGTTCGCCGCGATTTCGCCGTGCTGTGCCGCGAGCACAATGATGCCAATGTCATCACGCTTTCCGGCCGCTTCGTTTCCCTGGAAGACAACGAAAGCATCCTGGATGCCTTTATCGCCACGGAATTTGCCGGTGGGCGTCATGCTGGTCGCGTTGAAAAGATCAATGCGCTCGATTAAAGCACTTATCAGCTAATATGACATATTGCGCGATCCGTTCGTATCGATAGCGCCCCTTTTGGGTAAATCTGTTTGGGACAAGCTCGTTTGAGCTTGAAAAGATATCTTTCTGCATTCGTGCGGAAAGACGAATGCAAGGAGGAAAAGATGGACAACGCAAAGACGCAAGCCCGCCATTGGCTTTTGGCGGCAGCCGTGGCGCTGTTCGCGGCAATTCTGTGCCTCGGCCTGGTAGGCTGTGGCCCGAGCGAAGAGGAGAAGGCGAAGCAGGCACTCGATGGCGAGCTTTCCCAGTTCGTCAATCCCAGCGACGATGAGGCGTCTAAACTTGTTGGCGAAATGGGCGGTTCTGACTTACAGCAGCTTGAGCAGCTGGGCATGGATGGCGAATCCCTGTTCAAGTCTTGGGTAAACGGCTTCGCTTATGAAATCGGCGATGTGAAGGTTGACGGCGATACCGCCAAGGCAACCACCAAGATCACGAGCAAGCAGCTCTATGTTGTTCTTACGAGCTGGGGCGACAGCTTCGCTGATGACGCTATGAACCAGGATTTCAGCACCACCGACGAGATCTATGCTTATGCAGGTAAGACGTTCATGGCAGCTCTCGATGCTGCAACTCCGGTAGAAACCGAAGTTACCTTTACCTTGACCAAGGACGGTAAAGACTGGAAGCTCGACATGGACAACACCGACAACCAGCAGGCACTTGCTGACAGCATGTTCGGTGGCGGTATTTCCGCTTCCGAGGCTTTCGGTAACTAAGGGGTTCGTGGCGGATTCATTTCGCGCACGTAACATTTGTCGAAAACAAGGAGCCGTAGGGCCGCAGGAGCGGTGCTACGGCTCCTTTTCTTATGACGCTGTGCTATCTTTGAGAACATTACAAAAGCGTTAAGCGCAGTTCGAAAGGAGCGCGGCATATGTCTTACGACTATCTCGCAGCAGAAGACCCTCAAATAGCAGACGCAATTGGGCAGGAGCTTTCCCGCCAGCGCTCAACTATCGAGCTCATCGCATCAGAGAACATTGCTTCACCTGCCGTAATGCAGGCAATGGGCACCGTGCTTACCAACAAGTACGCTGAAGGTTATTCTGGCAAGCGCTATTACGGCGGCTGCGAAAAGGTCGATATCGTTGAAGATTTGGCCATCGAGCGTGCCTGCAAGCTGTTCGACTGCAAGTTCGCCAACGTGCAGCCTCATTCCGGCGCTAATGCCAACCTTGCTGCCTATCAGGCTCTGATCAACCTGGGCGACACCGTGCTGGGACTTTCCCTCGACCATGGTGGTCACCTTACCCATGGTTCTCCCGTAAATTTCTCGGGCAAGGATTACAACATCGTCTCTTACGGCGTTAACCCCGAAACCGAGCTTATCGACTACGACGAGATCGAGCGTCTTGCCAAGGAGCATAAGCCCAAGCTCATTGTGGGTGGCGCTTCTGCATATCCTCGCGTTATCGACTTCAAGCGCATGCGCGAAATCGCAGACGAGGTTGGCGCATATCTCATGATCGATATGGCGCACATTGCCGGTCTGGTTGCTACTGGTTTGCATCCGAGCCCCGTGCCCTATGCTCACGTGGTAACCTCCACCAGCCATAAGACCCTTCGCGGTCCTCGTGGCGGTTTCATTCTCACCAACGACGAAGCTCTGGCGAAGAAGATCAATTCCGCGGTATTCCCTGGTACGCAGGGCGGTCCTTTGATGCACATCATCGCAGCAAAGGCTGTTGCTTTCGGTGAGGCTTTGAAGCCCGAGTTCAAGACGTACATGGAAAACGTGGTTAAGAACTGCGCATCCATGGGCGAAGGCATGGTAGAAGGTGGCCTGCGTCTGGTATCGGGCGGTACCGACAATCACTTGGTTTTGGTAGACCTTACTCCCGCCGACATTACCGGCAAGGATGCAGAGAAGCTTCTTGAATCCGTGGGCTTGACGGTGAACAAGAACACCATCCCCAACGAAAAGCGCTCGCCTTTCGTAACCAGCGGCATTCGCGTTGGTACGGCAGCGGGCACCACGCGTGGTTTTGATGCTGATGAGTTCCATCGCATCGGCCAGCTTATCGCTGCTACGGTATTCAACGCTGAAGACGAGGCACGCCTCGCACAGATCAAGGAAGAAGTTGCGGGCCTTATCGCCAAGCATCCTCTTTATCCCGAGCTGTAGATGGGAATATAGGGACAGGTCCCATTTTCCTATCTAGTCATAATGCATAAAGAAAGAACCCCGTTTGCGCAATGTGTCGCAAGCGGGGTTCTTCTCGTTGGGTGGGAAAATGGGGCCAGCCCCTATATTCCCACGCCATTCCACCTCACCTATTTCAGGCGATATCTTGCCATGAGTGCGCAAACCCTGCCTTTTCCCTGTTTTGATTCGGCTAAAAGCAATACACTGTTCAGCGAAGAAGTGCGCAGCAGTAAGGAGAAACGCATGGACTTCGCAAGCGAAGAGCGCCTAACCGTTGTCGATCATCCGCTTATTAAGCATAAGCTGTCGGTGATCCGCAATGAAGATACGCCCGATTATCTTTTCCGCCAGACCGTGCGTGAGATTACGCTTTTGGAGGGCTATGCAGCCACCCAGGACTTAGCAACGTGTTCGGTCAAGGTGAAAACGCCTATCGCCACGTGCGAATGCGAATCAATCAGGGGCATCGAGCCGGTGGTTGTTCCCATCTTGCGTGCAGGCCTTGGCATGCTCGACGGCATGTTGGACCTGATTCCTACTGCTCCCGTTGCCCATTTGGGCATGTATCGTGATGAGGTAACTCACGAACCCCACGAATATTATGCGAAGATGCCTGACTTCATTGCCGAGCGTTCGGTGCTGCTCGTCGATCCCATGCTTGCTACGGGTGGATCCCTTTGCGCGGCAATCGATGCGTTGCGCAAGCGCGGCGTGAAAGATATTTCGGCATGCGTTATCGTCGCATCGCCCGAGGGCGTGCAGATGGTGCTTGAACATGATCCTTCCGTACGCCTATTTACCTGCGCTATCGACGAAGGTCTTAACGAGGATGCTTACATCGTCCCCGGCCTGGGCGACGCGGGCGATCGCATTTTTCGTACTGAAGGCACGCCGGTTCAAAGCGAACTGGTTTAAGAGCGGGGGAGGGAGTTTGATGATCAGACAAGAGCGCCCTTCATGGGATGAGTACTTTATGACCTTGGCCGATGAAGTTGCCACGCGCACAACGTGCTTGCGTCGCGCAGTGGGTGCCATCATCGTAAAGGAGAAGCGCATCCTGGCTACTGGCTACAACGGTGTGCCCACGGGGCTGCGCCATTGCTCTGTTACCGGATGTCTGCGAGAAAAGCTCGGTGTTCCTTCGGGCCAGCGTCACGAAATCTGCCGCGGCCTGCATGCAGAACAGAATGCCCTTCTTCAGGCAGCGCGTTACGGCATCGACATCGAAGGTTCTTCTATTTACATCACCACGCAGCCCTGTGTAGTGTGTGCGAAAATGCTCATAAATGCTGGAATCAGTGAGATTATCTACCGCAATCCGTATCCCGATGAACTTGCTATGGAACTTTTGAATGAGTCAAATATCAAAATTCGTATATTTGACGGACAGACTTCAAAAAGTGAGTAGCGTATTTTCCACAAATGACCATGTTTGCTTTATAGAACGTGTTTGAAAAGTTTGAAATGTACAAAAATGTAGGACAAAACAATAGTATTGGCCGTCAGATTGCCAAATTGAGGTTTCGGATAACGGGTTAGTGCGCTATTGTGTTCAGCTGGGTTTGTGAATAAATACCACTCGCCCAAATTTATTGCACGTTATCGGAAACACTGGTAACAACCACGTGATGGCGTTTATGCTGCATGTGGTCAAAATTGGGCTTAGACCCTGAACGCGGAAGAAAGGAAGAAATGCTCGCACCAGTAGCAGCAGGAATCGCAGCAGGAATCATTGGGTTTCTCCCCTTGTTCATTTCCCTGCGCCTTGCACGCCGCTCCACGAGTCTTTCTGCCATGAGCGCTGGTTTGTACGGTTTGGCTGGTACGTTTGTATCGCTCATCGTGGTCGCCGTCGCTCTTATCGTGTGCGCTATGGTTGCGCGCGATGTGGTTCTTCCCTTTGGTGTGGCTGAGATCGTGGCGCTTATCGTGTCTACGTCTGCATATGTCGTTTATAAGAACGTCCTTGCTAAGCGCAAGAAATAAGTAAGTAACGGAAAGGTAAGGAATCCTGATGGGTGAAGCTCTTTCACAGTTCGTCGAGGAGGCACAGCATCTCTCGTCTCAGTTCGACTCGACGACGGTCTTTTCCATTGCGGGTTGGAACGTGTCCCAGTACGTCCTGTACATGCTGGTCGCTCTCGTTCTGGTAGCTGCATTGGTTCTTATCGCGGGTCGCAAGCTTACGCTCGTACCTCACGGTAAGTTCGCACACATCTTCGAGTTCGGCTACAACTTCATTTCTGAAGGCGTTGGCGCCGACGTTATCGGTGAAGGCTTCAAGAAGCACGTTCCCTTTCTGGCTACGCTGTTCTTCTTCATCCTTACCGCCAACATCATCGGCCTCATCCCTGGTGCGAAGGCCGCTATGGGCACTATCTCCATCACCTGGGCGCTGGCTGCCATTTCCTTTATCTACTTCAACTTCTGGGGCTTGAAGGAGCTTGGCTTCTTCCATTACTTCAAGTCGCTGTGCCCTTCGGGCGTACCGGCACCTATTGCCCCCATCATTTGGTTCCTGGAGTTCTTCTCCATGGTGATCCGCGTTCTGACTCTTGCCGTTCGACTTTACGGCAATATGCTCGCAGGCCATATGGTTCTCGCCGTATTCTCTCTGGCAACCACCATCTTCCTGCAGACCGCCATCTTCCAGATGGACATCGTTGCGGGCCTGCCTGCAATCGCATGGTTCTTCTTGCTGTTCTTCATGTATGCGCTCGAAACCCTCGTTGCTTTCTTGCAGGCATACGTATTCACCATTCTGTCTTCTTCCTACATCGGCATGGCAATCCACCCTCACTGATAAGAAGAAACAGTTTTCGGCTTGCGCCCTTAGCGGCGCAGGCGGCTTAGAGGCCGCCACCTAACTTGTGTACTACAGCTGGTACAAGAAAAATTTCAGCTGATTAAGTAATAGGGACGAGGGAAAGGCCCTTGTCCAACTAAAGGAGGTAATCGTGGAACTCACTCTCGCAATCGCTGCGTTGAAGGTCGTTGGCTATGGCCTCGCAGCAATCGGCCCTGGCATCGGTATCGGCGTTGCTACCTACGGCCTGTGCGTGTCTGCTGCTCGTCAGCCTGAGATGAAGGGTCAGCTCATGGGCTACTTCTTCATCGGTGCTGCTATGTCTGAGGCACTCGCACTGCTCGGCCTGGTTCTTTTCTTCATCGGCTAGAACTTCGCGAAGTAAGTAACTAACGAAGAAACCGAAAGAAGAGAAGGAGGCACGCGAATTGAACGCACACGTACGTAACTGCGCAAGTGGCATGATCGCATTTGCGGCTGCGTCTGCGGCATTCCCGGTATGCGCGTTCGCTGACGAAGGAGCAGGAATCAATGCAATTCTTCCCCAGATGGAAGAATTCATCCCCATGCTCGTCGCCTTCATCATCTTGTGGATCGTCCTTGCTAAGTTTGGTTGGCCTCTGTTTGAGGGCATGCTGAACAAGCGTGAGGAAACGATCAAGAACTCTTTGGAGAAGTCCGAAGAGGCACGACAGGAAAGCGAACGACTTCTGGCTGAGTATCGTGAGCAGCTCGAGGGTGCAAAAACCCAGGCTCAGCAGATCCTCAACAATGCCAAGCTCACCGGCGATGCTCTCGAAAAGGAGATCACCGCTAAGGCTCAGGCTGAGGCAGATGCCATTGTCGACAAGGCTCGTGCGCAAATCGAGCAGGAGAAGGAAAACGCCATCAAGGAGCTTCAGGCTACCATGGCAGATACTTCTATTGCCGTTGCATCTCGCCTGATCGGTGAGGATTTCAGCGACGATGAGCACCGTAAGCTCATCGAGCGCTACGTGAAAGAGGCAGGTAGTCTAAATGGCTAATCGTCTTGTCATCAATGAAACGATTGCAGCCTACGCCAACGCTGCCATCGATGGCGCTAACGCCACCGGCGGTCGTGACGCTGTCGTTGAGGTTCGCAACCAGATGCGCCAGATCCTTGGGTTCATGGCGACCAACATCGATTTACGTCTCTCGTTGGACAACGAGGCTTACACTGCTGAAGAGCGCCAGGCGCTTGCAGGCAACGTTTTCGATGGCTACAACCCAGTGGTCAAAGAGCTTCTTGGAGTTATGGCTTCTCGCTGCGACGCAGCGCTGTTCCGCCGCGTTGTTTCTCTGTATGAGGATCTCATCGAGAGCAAGCTTAACTTCAACGTTGTTGATGTGACGACGGTTGTTGAACTTGATGACAACCTGCGAACCGTAATTACCAATAAGGCCGAATCTGATCTGGGTCGTGACTGTGTTCTTGTTGAGCATATCGATCCCTCGATCCAGGGCGGCATTATCCTGAGCACTGGCGACCGTTATGTCGATGCGAGCGTCCGCACGCAGTTCGACAAGGCTCGCATTGCTCTGAAAAAGAAAGATGGAGGTGAATGCTAGTGACTGAAATCACCGCACAGTCTATCGACGCCGCACTGCGCAAGCAGCTCGACGCCATCAACACCAGCGTTGAGTCTCGCGAGACCGGCACGGTTGTACAAATTGGCGACGGTATTGCGCGTATCGACGGCCTTAAGGGTGCGATGTCTGGCGAGCTTCTCGAGTTCGTCGCTTCCGATGGACGTATCGTTTCCGGTTTGGTGCAGAACCTCGAAGAAGATGAGGTTGGCGCCGTACTCCTCGGTGACGTCACCGCAATTAAGGAAAACGACCAGGTACGTACCACTGGCAAGATTCTTGAGGTTCCTGTTGGCAAGGCTATGCTTGGTCGCGTTGTTAACGTACTTGGCCAGCCTATCGACGGCAAGGGCCCCATTGAGACCACTGCTACCCGCCCGGTAGAATTCAAGGCTCCCGGCGTTCATGAGCGTCAGCCTGTTGAAGAGCCGATGCAGACCGGTATCCTCGCAGTTGACTCCATGATTCCGATCGGCCGTGGCCAGCGCGAACTTATCATTGGCGACCGTCAGACCGGTAAGACCTCTATTGCCGTTGATGCCATCATCAACCAAAAGGGCAAGGGCATGGTCTGCGTATACGTTGCTGTAGGCCAGAAGGCTTCCACCGTATCCGGCATCGTTGAGACCCTCGAGCGCTTTGGCGCTATGGATTACACCATCGTTGTTGCTGCTACCGCATCCGATCCTGCTCCTCTGCAGTACATGGCTCCTATGGTTGGTGCTGCAATGGGCGAGTACTTCATGTACAACGGCGAGGACGGCAAGCCTGCTAACGCTGAGAATCCTGGCGGCCACGTACTCTGCATCTACGACGACCTCACCAAACAGGCCGTTGCATATCGTCAGATGTCCCTGACCCTGCATCGTCCTCCCGGACGCGAAGCATATCCTGGCGACATCTTCTACTTGCATTCTCGCCTGCTCGAGCGTGCATGTAAGCTGTCCGATGAAAACGGTGCAGGTTCTCTTACCGCACTGCCTATCATCGAAACCCAGGCTGGTGACGTTGGTGCGTTCATTCCTACGAACGTTATCTCCATTACCGACGGTCAGATTTACCTCACCACCGACCTGTTCTATCAGGGTCAGCGTCCTGCTGTTAACGTTGGTATCTCCGTATCCCGCGTTGGTGGCTCCGCTCAGGTGAAGTCCATGAAGTCCGTTGCTGGTACGCTGCGCCTCGACCTCGCTGCATATCGCGAGCTCGCTGCATTTACCCAGTTCGGTTCCGACCTGGACGCTGCAACCCAGCAGCAGCTTACCCGTGGTGCTGCAATGACCGAGCTTCTTAAGCAGGGTCGTTACACCCCGATGTCCGTTGAAGACCAGGCAACTGCTATCTGGGCTGGCGCTCATGGCTTCCTGGATGATGTACCGGTTAAGAGCATTGTTCGCTTCCGCGCTGAAATGCTCGACTACCTGCATCGCTCTGGCAATGGCGTTATGGACAAGCTTGCTGATGCAAAGAAGTTCACCGACGAAGTAGAGGCTGAACTGAATGCTGTTATCCCAGCATTCAAGGCTCAGTTCATCGCGTAAGGTAGGTCACTATGCCCAACCTTCACGATATTGAAAGGCGAATCAAGTCCGTCGAATCGACGAAGCAGATTACGCATACCATGCAGATGGTTGCTGCTGCAAAAATCCGTCATTCGACCGAGCGTGTCGAAGCTGCTACGCCTTATGGCGAGGCTGTGAAGGAGATGCTGGCCAACATTGCACGCATGGGCGGTACTACTGCACCGCTCGCGACGCCGCATGACGAGGTTAAGAAGACCCTTATTGTGGTCATCGCCTCTGACCGTGGTTTGGCTGGCGGTTTCAATTCCAGCGTGCTTCGTCGTGCCGAGCAGATCATGAAGGAGCGTAAGGCAGAGGGCAAGGAGATCGCTGTTGCCGCATGTGGCAAGAAAGCGATCGGCTACTTCAAGTATCGTGGTATCGATACGGTGCTTGCCTTCCGCGACCTGTCCGCTGATCCTCGCGTCGAAGAGGCTGATGCCCTGGCTGACTATGCTATTGAGCATTACCTCTCTGGCGAAATTGACGAGGTGGTCGTTCTTTACAACCATGCGAAGAACGCAGGTGAGCAGGTTCTGATCCAGCAGCCTCTGTTGCCGGTAAACCCGAAGGCATTCCTCCCCAAGGGCGAGGTATTTGTCAAGGGCGGCGGCATCACCGAGCCGACTCCCGATAACCCCGATCTTCCGGGTGCTATCGATTACGAGCCCAGCGAGGAAGATGTCTTGGATCACTTCCTTCCCGAGTATATTGCAGGTCATTTCTACTATATGCTCATTGACTCAGCAGCAGCTGAGCAGGCTGCTCGTCGCAATGCTATGAAGAATGCGACGGACAACGCCAATGACATGATTGAGACTCTCAACCGTGTCTACAACCGTGTACGTCAAGGCGCTATTACGACCGAGATCAACGAGATCGTCGGTGGCGCCGCAGCTTTGGAGGACTAAATGGCTGAAGAAACCAATACTGCTTCTGCGGCCACGCAGGGTTCCATCGGACACATTGTCCGTATCGTTGGCCCTGTTGTCGACGTTGAGTTCGCTCCGGATCATATGCCGGCGATCTACAACGCACTGACCGTGAAAGCTACTACCCCCGCGGGCGACATTGATGTCGTTCTCGAGGTTCAGATGCACCTCCCTGGTGACCTGGTTCGCTCCGTTGCCATGTCGTCTACCGACGGCCTGGTACGCGGTCTGCCCGTACAGGACACTGGTGCACCTATGAAGATGCCCGTAGGTCCTGAGACCCTCGGCCGCATCTGGAACGTTATGGGCCAGCCCGTTGATGGTATGCCCATGCCCGACGTTAAGCAGTGGGCACCCATTCATCGTCCCGCTCCCGCTTATGAAGAGCTCGTCAACAAGACCGAGATCTTCGAAACCGGCATTAAGGTTATCGACCTTATCCAGCCCTTCATTAAGGGTGGTAAGACCGGTCTGTTCGGCGGTGCAGGCGTTGGTAAGACCGTTATCATTCAGGAGCTCATCAACAATCTGGCTCAGGAGCATGGTGGTACGTCCGTATTCACCGGCGTTGGCGAGCGTACCCGTGAGGGTACCGACCTGTTCCTGGAAATGACCGACGCAGGTGTTATTAACAAGACCTGCTTGGTTTACGGTCAGATGAATGAGCCTCCGGGAGCTCGTCTTCGCGTCGGCCTGTGCGGTCTGACCGAAGCAGAGTACTTCCGTGACCAGGGTCAGGACGTTCTGCTGTTTATCGACAACATTTTCCGCTTTACCCAGGCAGGTTCTGAGGTATCCGCACTTCTCGGCCGCATGCCTTCCGCAGTAGGCTACCAGCCCACCCTCGCTACCGAGATGGGCGACCTCCAGGAGCGCATTACCTCTACCAAGACCGGTTCTATTACGTCCGTACAGGCCGTATATGTTCCCGCCGACGACTTGACCGACCCCGCGCCGGCCACGACGTTTACCCACCTCGACGCTAAGACGGTTCTTAACCGTTCCATCGCCGAAATGGGCATCTATCCTGCTGTTGACCCGCTGGAGTCCAGCTCTCGCGCTCTCGATCCCGAGATCGTTGGCGAAGAGCACTACCGCGTTGCTGTTGGCGTTCAGGAGATCCTGCAGAACTATAAGGACCTTCAGGACATCATCGCAATTCTTGGTATGGACGAGCTCACGGAAGATCAGAAGGTCATCGTTAACCGCGCACGTAAGGTGCAGCAGTTCCTCGGCCAGAACTTCCATGTTGCTAAGCAGTTCACCGGCCAGGATGGCGTCTATGTAAAGATGGAGGACACCGTTCGCTCCTTCGACGAGATCCTCAAGGGCAACTGTGACCATATCCCCGAGGTTTGCTTCCGCACTACCGGCTCTATCGAGGATGTTTACGCAGCCTACGAGAAGCTTCAGGCAGAGGAGTAAGTCATGTCGGTGATCAGGTGTGATGTCGTAGCAAAGAACAAGGTGCTCTTCTCAGGTGAGCTCTACAATGTCATGGTTCCCGGCACCGAAGGTGAACTGGGTATCATGGAAAACCATGAGCCATTTGTATCCGCCCTTAAGGACGGCGTCATCTGGGCCCGCACCCAGCAGGAGGGCGGCGAAGTTTTGAGCGCTGCCATCATGGGTGGTTATGTCCAGGTGTTGAAGGACCGCGTCATCGTTATTTGCGACAAGACGCGCCAGATCCAGCGCATCAACGTCGACAGGCTTAAAAAGGATATTCCTGTGCTTGAAGAGAAGATCGCTAACCTCAGCGAGACGAGCATCGTTTCTCGCTCTCTTCTGACGCGTAAGCTGCGCTGGTGTAAGGTTCAGCTTGCTGCAAAGGAAAAGGAAGACCTGTACAAGTAAGGATCATCCACGATTACCTTCAGTTGGTTTTTCTGATCTGTGCCAGAATCGAAAGGCGACCCTACGGGGTCGCCTTTTTTCGTTTGCATGGGCACGGGCGGGTGTGGGCATGGAACGGATGGTAAAGCCGTTTGATCGGGAGGGGCAGACGCCCATCCGGGGGGGGCACCCGATCGGCGGGGGCAGACGGCCATCCGGAAGCGCCCGATCGGCGGGGCAGACGCCCATCCGAGGGGCTCCTTATCGGCGGGGTCAGACGCCCATCCAGAGGCACCCGATCGGCGGCCCCTCGGGGCTTGCCCGTACCGTAGGCGTTGCGCCGAGTGCTCGCCACTGAAGTTCATCGGCGGCTCATCTCAGACCGTAATTGGTGTCAGGAATGGGCATTCTGGCGTTGGCGATTTGCGCATTTCGGCGAGTCAGGATGGCAAGATATGCCCGCTATGTATGATTTGAAGGCCTCGGACGGGATTAGGGGCCCTTCCTGGCAAGAATTTTACGCAGTGTATTCCCAAACAGCGGTTTGCGGGGCTTTTTGGATACACCGCGCGCGAATCTTGCCAAAGCCATCTCATTTTGGATACATAGTGGCGATATGTTGCCATGAAGGGGCGCTTTTTCTGTCCGAGGCTCCTTTGGGGATGCATCAAGTGAAAATCATGCCACGGTTGGATGACGGGGAAAGCTTTAGGCGAATATCTTGCCATTGCCGACCAGTGGAGAACGCATCACGGAGAAATCTTGCCATCGCTGCCCAGCGGAGAACGCATCGCGGGGGAGATCTTGTCATTGTCGATCAGTGGAGAATGCGTCACGAAGAATTTTTCTCATCGCTGAGCACTTTGAGATGTGCCTTAGCGGAATACAGCGGCAGCCATCGCGACCTCTGAGATTTGCATTAGTGAAATAGCGCGGCAACCGTCGCCGAACGCTTCGGGATGCGCGTTGGCGAAATGATGCTGCAGCCATCCCCCCCCAGAAGCAGCGAGCCTCAACCAGCGAAGGCGGGCCCGCATCCCAGGATTAAGCTCTCGGCGCGCGAGTGCGCCTTCTCGTGGGTGTGCCTTCTCGCGCGGGTGTACACTCTCGTGGGGGGGGGCGCCTTCTCGCGCGGGTGCGCCTTTGCGTGCTTGTGCCCCCTCGCGCGGGTGCGCTTTCGCGTGCTTGTGTTCTCTCGCGTTTCTGCCATTTCGGCCCTGAGGACTTTCCCGTTTCCCTATCCTTGCGCGTTAATCGAACAAGAACTGTTGTTTTGATTGCAAGTCTGCCATTTTTGGCATTCGATGGCACAATAAAGAACGATAAGTATTTCGAGGTTGCGCATTCGCGCACAGCATAGGAGACGTACATGGCATTTGCTCATCTACACTGCCACACTGAGTATTCTTTGCTAGACGGTGCTACCCACATCTACGACATGGTTAAGCGCGCAGCCGATTTGGATATGCCAGCCGTGGCTATCACCGATCATGGTGTTATGTCTGGCGTTCCGGAGCTCGACGAAGCTTGCCGCAAGATCAAAAAAGAAACCGGCAAGTGGGTTAAGCCTATTTTTGGCTGTGAGATCTACTTCACCACCGACAGCGAACTGAAGAAGCAAAAGCAAAAGCTTCATCACATGATCCTTCTGGCAAAGAACAATACGGGTTACCACAACCTGTTGAAGCTGGTCAGCGAATCGCACGTAGACAATTTCTATTATCGTCCGCGCACAACATTCGAGATGCTCCAGAAGTATTCTGAAGGCATTATCGCTACCAGTGCGTGCATCGCAGGTATTATTCCTCGCTGCATCGATGACGGGGCGTTTGCCGAGGCCAAGGAGTGGGCGCAGAAATTTGCTGCACTCTACGAGCCGGGCGATTTTTATATCGAGCTTCAGGATCAGGGCATCACCACCAATGCGGGCATGTCCCAGTACGAAATGAACTGCAAGCTTACCCAGCTTGCTCGCGAACTAGGCCTGCAAACTATTGCCACCAACGACTTCCATTACCTTACGCAGGAAGACGCAATGGCGCAGGACGTTATGCTCTGCATCGGCACCAACGCCACGATCACTCAGGAAAAGCGCTTCAAGTTCCCGAACGACCAGTTCTACATGAAGACTGAAGAAGAGATGCGCCAAGCGCTGAAAGACTTCCCTGAGGCGTGTGACAACACAGTTCTGCTCGCCGAAAAGTGCAATGTGGAACTGGAACGAGACGAAATCCTCCCGCGTTTTCCGCTGCCCGAAGGCTATACCGAAGAAATGCTCTTCCGCGAAGAGATCGAGAAGGGCCTCGAGCGTCGCTATGGGCCCGATTGGCGCAATGTCGTTATTGCCGACAACACTGGCAAGGAAAAGTCGGTTCTGGAACAGTACGAATACGAAGCCGACATCATCATTCAGCAGGGCTTCCCCGCTTACTTCCTTATCGTTCAGGAGTATATCCGCTGGGCTCGTGAAAATGGCATCGGCGTAGGTCCCGGTCGTGGTTCTGCAGCAGGATCGCTTTGCACGTACGCTATGGGTATCACTGACCTCGACCCTATCAAGAACGGCTTGATGTTCGAACGCTTCCTCAACCCCGAACGTGTTGAGATGCCCGATATCGACGTCGACTTCGACGATCAGCATCGTCAGGACGTTATCGAGCATATTCGCGAATTCTACGGCGAAGATCATGTTGCGGGCGTTATCACGTTCGGCAAGTTGCAGGCGAAGAACGCTGTGCGCGATGCTGCGCGTGTTCTGGACTACCCCTATGCTGTGGGTGACCGCATCTGCAAGCTTATCGGCGGCGAGCTGGGCATCACCATCGATGGTGCGCTTGAGACAAACCCCGATTTGAAAAAAGCCTACGATACCGAAGAAGACGTTAAGCGCGTTATAGACGCCGCGAAGTCCATCGAGGGCCATGTGCGCGGTGAAGGTGTGCATGCGTGCGCAACTATCATCTGCCGCGACCCCATGAGCGATCATGTTCCCATGAAGCGCGATACCAAGGGCGGCGGCATCATCACCCAGTATGACGGCCATTACACGCCCGACCTGGGCCTGCTCAAGATGGACTTCCTTGGCCTGCGTACCTTGGGCGTGCTTTCGCGTGCCTGTAACAACATCGAGGCAACCACGGGCGAAAAGCTTCTTCCGGAAGAAATTCCCATTGAAGATGATCGCGCGTTTGCCCTGATGCGTGGCGAGCTTCGCAAAAACGGAATGCCTCTCAACATGGATGGTTTGTTCCAGGTTGAAGGCGCGTTGTATGTGAGCCTGTTCGCTCAGATTCCGCCAGAGCGCTTCTCTGACGTTGTGGCTTCTATTGCTCTTAACCGCCCGGGCCCGCTTGAGTCAGGCATGGTCGAAGACTACGTAAAGGTTGTACAAGGCAAGAGCCCCGTTCACTATTACGACGATCGTCTGCGTCCTATCCTGGAAGAAACCTACGGCACCATGGTGTACCAGGAACAGATCATGCAGGTGTCCATGGTCATGAGTGGTTTTTCTGCTGGTAAGGCAGACAAGCTGCGTAAGGCAATGGGTAAGAAGAAGCTCGATGTTATGCGCGAGCTTCAAGAAGACTGGAACAATGGCGCAGTAGAAAACGGCTATTCGCTCGACATCGCCAAAGAGATTTGGGAAGACGCCGAGAAGTTCGCAAAGTACGCGTTCAATAAATCGCACTCTGCGGCATATGCACTGCTCGTTATGCGTACGGCATATCTGAAGGCGCATTATCCGAATGAGTACATGGCTGCCGTGCTGTCCAGCTACATGGGCAACAACGATCGCCTGATCAAGTACATTGCGAGCTGCAACCGCAGCGGCATTCCCGTTTTGCCTCCTGACGTTAACTCGTCCAATCTGGAGTTCACCCCGCTTGAAGAGGGGATCCGTTTTGGCTTGGCGGGCGTTCGCGGCGTAGGCGAAAAGGTGGCTCAGTGCATCATCGATGAGCGAGAGAAGAACGGCGAGTTTACCTCGTTGCATGATTTCGTGAACCGCGTCGACTCTTCGGCATATAACCGCAAGACGCTCGAGGCATTGGTGAAATCGGGAGCGTTCGATTCTACTGGCTATACGCGCAAGCAGCTGATGTATTTTATCGACGAGACGCCCCTCCTTGAAAGCGCAGCAAAGCGCCAGAAGGACAAAGCGGCTGGTCAGCTTGATATGTTCAGCATGTTCTCGGATGTAGACGAAAGCTTCAAGGATGATATCCCCGAGCCCGATGGTGTGGAGTGGGACAAGAAGACCTTGCTCGCCTTCGAGAAGGACATCTTGAAGATGTACGTTTCCGACCATCCGTTGCGTCGCTACGAGAATTACCTTTCGCGCACCATGAAATACACCTTGGGCGAATTGAGCGAGCGAGAGCAGGGCATTAAGTCGGCAACGTTCGCGGGAATGGTTTCCGAGACGAATGTTCGTCGAACCAAACGCGGCACGCTGATGGCGAGCTTCACGCTTGAAGACACCTCGGGGCATGTTGAATGCGTTTGCTTCAACTACGACAAGTTCAAGGAAGCCATTCAGGAAGATGCGATTATCACCTGCAAGGGCAAGTTTGAAGTGAGCGATCGTGGCAGTCAGATCATCGTGTACGAAGCTGCTCTTCTGGAGCTTTCCGACGAAGACGCCAATGTTGCCCCGCTTCAGCTTGAGTTGAGCATCGCGACGCGTGAGCTTGATTCGGTGACGTCCGATAAGCTGATGCGCATCCTGAAAGATCACCCAGGAAAAGACCCGGTAGTGCTTTATGTACGTCAGGCCGACGGACGCCGCATGCGCGCCGAGCTGCCCATGACGGCTGATTCGGGCAACCAGCATTTGAAGGCGCACCTGTACGACTTGTTCGGACGCACGGTTTGGAGGGCTTCTTAGTGGAACCCGGTAACAACGGCAATGCGACACAGCAGGCAGCCGAAGAGGGGAAGGGCGAGGTAATCCTTTCCCTCTTGGTTTCGTACAACGGAGAGCCCTTTGCCGGTTTTGCGCGTCAGCCTGGTCAACTTACGGTTCAGGGGAGCATCGAAGAGGCGCTTGGGCTGGTGTTCCGTCGCCCTATCGAAACGGTATGCGCGGGACGCACTGATTCAGGCGTGCATGCGCGTGGTCAGGTGGTGAGCTTCTCTCTTTCGGAAGAAGAACTTGCATGTCGCAGTGAGTTCAAATTGCTGCGATCCCTAAATGCTCTGACCCATGAGGATATTTCGATTAAGTCGGTGCGCCGCCAGGCAAACGATTTCTCGGCGCGCTTTTCCTGCACGATGCGCGAATACAAGTACTTCATCTGCACCGATGCTTACAAGCCTCTTTTGATGAAGGGGTTCTGTTGGCATATTCCCAAAGAGCTCGATCTTGAGGCAATGCGTGCAGCGGCTGCTTACTTGATAGGCGAACACGACTTCAAGAGCTTCTGCATGGCGGCATCCGCTGAAGGCAAGTCAACCATGCGCAATGTGTTCAGCATCGACGTGTCGCGCGAAGATGCGTGGGGTGAAAACCTGGTGGTTATCACGGTGAAGGGCAATGCCTTTCTCCACTCGATGGTGCGCACCATTGTGGGTACGTTGGTGGCAGTTGGCCTTGGACGGCGCAAGCCAGAATGGATCGCGGAGGTGCTCGAGGCGCGCAATCGTGCGGCGGCGGGCGAAAACGCGCCGGCGCAGGGCTTGGTGTTTTGGAACGTTAGTTACGAAGGTGAGCGCGTGCATGACCCACTGAAGTGAACGTTCTGACGAGAGGGCGGTAAGGCGCCATTGCATGGCGCCGTTAATGTGCCAAGGACGCCGCCCGTCCTTCTCTCAAAATCTCTATAAGCGTTTACGCTATAGTAGCCACTATTACAATCATGTTTCATAAGTGTCTAAGGCGCATAGCGGCGCCTAGTGGGCGTAAAGCCCATGTATGACTTCCCGCATGCGCGGGATAGAAGGAGAGTGTATGTCAACCTCAACCGAGTCTGCTCAGTTGGCCGGTCGAGCCTCCTGGTCGGGCAAACTGGCGTTTGTTCTTTCGGCGGCAGCATCAGCTGTTGGCCTGGGAGCGATGTGGCGCTTCCCGTATTTGGCAGCCAAGTACGGCGGCGGCATGTTCCTGTTTGTGTATTTGGTCTTGGTATTCACCATCGGCATTTCTTTGCTGCTTTTGGAAAATGCTCTTGGTCGTAAAACGGGACAGAGCGCTATCGGTGCCTTCAAGGCGTTCGGCAAGAAGTTTGCGTTCATCGGCGTTCTTATGTCTGCCGTGCCGTTCATCATCGTGCCGTACTACTGCGTAATCGGTGGCTGGGTAACGAAGTACCTTGCAGCATATGCAGGTGGCGAAGCGGGTGCTCTTGTTGATGGTGGCACCTATTTCACGAACTTCATCAGCAATGGCCCTGAAAGCATTCTGTTCATGCTTATCTTCATGGTCATCACCTATTTCATCGTGGGCCTGGGCGTTAATAACGGTCTTGAAAAGGCAAACTTCATCATGATGCCCGCGCTTATCGTCGTGGCGGCAGTTCTTGCGGTGTACGCGCTTACCATGCCTGGGGCAATCGACGGCCTTGCCTTCTACCTTGTTCCTGACTTCAACAAGTTCTCTCCCGAGTTGGTAATTGCGGCGTTGGGTCAGACTTTCTTCACGCTTTCGTTGGCAATGGGCATTATGGTTACCTACGGTTCCTACCTCGATAAGGCAACCAAGCTTACTTCCAGCGTTGCCCAGATTGCGGGCTCGACGTTCGGCGTTTCGCTCCTCGCTGGTTTCATGATCATCCCTGCAACGTTTGCTGCTATGGGCTCTGGCGAAGCAGTTGCCCAAAACTCTGGCCCCTCTCTTATGTTCATCATTTTGCCTCAGGTATTTGAAGGCATGGGCAGCTTTGCCCCCGTTGTGGGTGTCGGCTTCTTCGTCTTGGTTTTGTTTGCTGCACTTACTAGCGCTCTTTCTTTAGTGGAAACCTGCACTTCCATTATTCAGGACGCAACCCATTGCTCTCGCGGTAAAGCCCTCGCTACGGTAATCGTGTGGACTACGCTTATGGGCCTCCTCGTTACTCTGGGATACAGCTCCCTTTCGTTCATTCAGCCCCTGGGCGAAGGAACCTCCATCCTCGACTTCCTCGACTTCATCTCCAATTCGGTAATGATGCCTATCGTGGCATTACTGACCTGCATCTTCATTGGCTGGATTGTTGGTCCGAAGATGATCGAAGAAGAAGTTATGCTTTCCTCTCGGTTCAGGCTGCGTAAGGTTTGGGTCTTCATGATCAAGTACCTTGCTCCCGTTGCGTTGGTGGTTATCCTGGTTGCCTACGTGGCACAGACTTTCGGCTTCTTCAGCATGTAAGTGGGAATATGGGGACAGGTCCCATTTCCCCACTTTGGGAATCGGCGGCCCTTCCCGCATTGCCCTCGCCTTGTTTCCGGAAGCGGGAACATAGGGGCAGGTGCCGTTTTCCTGCCTGATAAACAGAGCCCTGCTTGCGATTAATATCGCAAGCAGGGCTTTTTCTTTGTGCGCCATTTCTGGCTGGGAAAACGGTGCCTGTCCCGAAAACTGGGAAAATGGGACCTGTCCCTATATTCCCAGCCGTTGAGGCTGCACGACTTATGCCCCTTTCGGGTGTTCTCTTTTTGGGTGGTATGATGGAATGCGTACAAAAATGAGAACCCTATCAAGGAGCAAACGTGTCCCTTTCCATTGGCATTGTTGGCCTGCCGAACGTTGGCAAGTCTTCTCTGTTCACCGCCCTTACGAAGAAGAGCGGATTTGCTGCAAACTATCCTTTTGCAACCATCGAGCCCAATGTTGGCTTGGTTCCCGTTCCCGATAAGCGCCTTGACGGCCTTGCCGCCATCGACCACCCGGCGAAGATCATCCCTGCAACGGTGGAATTCGTTGATATTGCAGGTTTGGTTGCCGGTGCTTCTCGGGGCGAAGGTTTGGGCAACAAATTCTTGGCGAATATCCGCGAAACGGACGCTATCTGTGAAGTGGTTCGCTTCTTCAGCGATCCGAACGTAGAGCACGTATCCAAGAAGGTTGACCCGCAGAGCGACGTTGAAACCATCAAAACCGAACTGATCCTTGCCGATATCGCCACCATCGAAAAGGCGCTGCCTCGCTTGGAGAAAGAAGGTAAGCGCTATAAGGAAAAGGCCATCAATTTCGAGGTTGCCCAGAAAGTACTCGAGGGCCTGAACGAAGGCAAGCGCGCTTTGCAGCTCGACCTTTCCGAAGAAGAGCAGGATGCTATTCGCGAGCTGTGCCTGCTTACCATGAAGCCCATGCTCTACATCGCCAATGTGGACGAAGACAAGGTTAATGCCGAACTTCCCGAAATCGACGGGCAGCAGCCCGTGCCCATCAGCGCGAAGATCGAAGCCGACTTGGCCGAGCTTGATGCTGAAGAGGCTGCCATTTTCATGGAAGAGCTTGGCTTGGACGAGTCGGGCCTTTCCCGCCTTATTCGCGAGGCGTACAAGCTGCTGGGTCTTCAGAGCTATTTCACCAGCGGTGAAACCGAAACGCGCGCTTGGACCATTCCCGTTGGCGCGAAGGCTCCCCAGGCTGCTGGCGTTATCCATTCTGATTTCGAGCGCGGCTTCATCAAAGCAGAAACCGCTTCATATGAAGACTACGTTGCCCTTGGCGGTGAAAAGGGTTGTCGCGATGCCGGCAAGCTTCGCCAGGAAGGAAAAGATTACGTCGTGCAAGATGGCGATGTAATGCACTTCAAGTTCAACGTGTAAGCGTTTTTTACGCAGCGTGACCAAAGGCCTCCCGGAAAACTCCAGGAGGCCTTTTTACGTGCGCGTAGTTTTGCGATACCCTGAACTCAACTGAATCAAAGCACGTTGGCTTTACGCGGCATAGGGGACAAAGCGTCGTAGCCAACGAAGACAGGAGGGGTGTCATGGAATTGCGTGCTTTCGGCAATACGGGCATGAAGGTTTCGCCTTTGGGTTTTGGCGTTATGCGCCTTCCCATGAAAGATGGCGGCAAAACGGTAAACAGCAACACCATCGATCAGGTCGATGTCGATACATCGATAGCGATGATCCGTGCGGCCATCGACGGTGGGGTCAATTACTTCGATACGGCTTATAACTACGTAAGCGGCTATTCGGAACGAATTTTGGGTGAGGCCCTTAAGGACGGCTATCGCGAAAAGGTATACGTGGCCACCAAATCGCCCGCATGGCTTTATAAATCGCCTGAAGATTTTGATCGCTTCCTCGATGAACAGCTCGACCGTCTGGGCCTTGATTATGTCGACAATTATCTCCTGCACTCGATGAATGGCGGTAGTTGGAAAAAGACGGTACGTAACAATGCAATCGACGGCATGAAGCGCGCCAAAGCCAGCGGGAAGGTGCACAATATAGGTTTTTCCTTCCATGACGATCTGGAGCTGTTCGAAGAGATCCTGAATGCTGCCGACTGGGATTTCTGCCAAATCCAGCTGAATTACTACGACCGCGATTATCAGGCAGGCATCAAGGGCATGAAGATGGCAGCCGAGCGCGGTATGGCTGTAGTGGTTATGGAGCCGTTGCGCGGTGGGCTGCTGGTTGATTTGCCGAAAAACGCCCAGGCGGTGTTCGATGGGTCGGGCATCAAGCACAGCAATGTTGAATGGGCTTTTGATTGGCTCTGGGATATGCCTGAAGTATCTTGCGTTCTTTCGGGCATGAGTACGCCCGAGCAACTTCAGCAAAACATCGGGTATATGCAGAACGCGCATCCGGGCATGCTTTCTGACGAAGAACACAAGGTTCTTGACCAGGCAAAAGCCGCTCTCGATTCGCGCGCTGCAATTCCCTGCACCGGTTGCAACTACTGCGTGGATATGTGCCCGAACAAGATTGCTATCCCGTATAACTTCCGCGCCTACAACATGGGTACGCTGTATGACGATATGGAGCTGGCGAAGGATTTCTACCAAAATGAGGTTACCAGCTATGGTCGTCGTGCTGATTCGTGCACAAGCTGCGGATCGTGCGAAGAGATATGCCCGCAGCATATCGCCATCAGCGAGTGGCTCCCGAAGGTCGACGAACTGCTGGGAGAATAGGGACAGGTGCCGTTTTCCCGCTTAACGAACAGAGCCCTGCTTGCGATTGATATCGCAAGCAGGGCTTTTCTTTTAGTGCCATCCCTGGGTGGGAAAATGGGACCTGTCCCTATTCTCGCACTTTGCAAAATTAGTGACGCGGTGTCGCTTATGATACCATGCTGTCGAACAACAATGCGTCGTTACGCTGTAATGAATAAGTGGGAAAATGGGACCTGTCCCTATATTCCCATTTGATCGGAGGGGTGCATGGAATCCGATGCTATAGAGAAGATCCTGGAAAGCGTTGCCGCAGGTGAAACCACGCCTGCTGAAGCGTTGCTTTCCTTGAAGAAGGAGCCCTTTACCGACTTGGGGTATGCCAAGGTTGATCATCATCGCGCCCTGCGCCAAAATGCCACCGAGGTTATCTATGGCGAAGGGAAAACCCCTGATCAGATTCGCGGTATCGCGGGGTCTTTGCAACAGGGTGGCGCCGAAACGGTGCTTATCACCCGTATGAAGCCCGAAACGGTAAGCCTTATGGCCAGCCACTTCGCCGATGAATTCACCTACTTCGACATTCCGCGCGTGGGGTTGCTTGGACGCATGCCCGAACCGACGGGCAATGGCACTATCGTGGTAGCCGCTGCTGGCACCAGCGACATGTATGCTGCTGAGGAAGCGGCGCTTACCGCCGAAGCCCTGGGCAACCAGGTGCAGCGTCTCTACGATGTGGGAGTTGCGGGGCTTCATCGCCTGCTTGCGCACATGGACGACATCATGCAGGCGCAGGTTATCATCACTGTTGCTGGCATGGAAGGCGCCCTTGCCAGTGTGGTGGGCGGTATGGCTTCATGCCCGGTTATCGCGGTGCCCACCAGTGTGGGCTACGGGGCCTCATTCGGTGGCTTGTCGGCCCTGCTTTCCATGCTCAATTCCTGTGCAAGCGGAACGAGCGTTGTCAATATAGACAATGGCTTCGGAGCCGGTTTCCAGGCCCATCTCATCAATCATCTTCCGGGCGCAGCGCCCGCACAGCAGTAAGGAGCGAATATGGTGCTTTCCTTCGACTTCACCGAAAACGCCACGCGCGGCCAGATCTTCGACACCCTCTTCAACGCAATGAACGAAGCGCAGCACAAGCGTTTCTACGAGATAATCGAACGCGCCGAAGTGCCTGAAAAGCATCACCACGACATCGGCGAGATCAATAAGACTATCGATGCGCTCGATGCCCCCGATCAGGTTAAAGACGATCTGCGCAGCGTGTATGCCATTCTTGCGGCTGCCGAGGCGAAGATTCATGGGTGTGATGTGTCCCAGACCCATTTCCATGAAGTGGGGAAGGCGGGCGGCATCCGCAACGCGCTGGCTATTTGCGCAGAATTCTATGTGCTTGCCCCTGAAGAGGTTGTGGCTACCCCCATCCAGCCCGGCGAAGGCGAAATCGAATGCGCTCATGGTGTGCTTTCGCTGCCTGCTCCCGCAACTGCCGCTATCCTAGAGGGTATGCCGCTCGCTGAGCCGCGTATGGGAGGCGAACGTTGCACGCCAACGTCTGCCGCCTTGATTAAGCATTTTGTAAAGAATTTCAAGGAATAGCGTTTGCAAAAGCCCGAGGGCAAAACACCAGAAACACGCCGCGTTGGCTGGCTTACCTTGCCAGCCCGGCTTTCTGCGCCCTTGAGCCGCGATGTTGCCGATGCTGCGGGTGCCGATGCGCTGTCGCGCGATGATCGGCTGGTGCATGATGCGCAGCCGCAAAATATCGAGCAGCCGTCCAGCCAGGAAAACCTGTTGTTGGGGCGTTATCGTTTGGAAGGGGAGGCTGGTCACGGTGGCTTTGCCTCGGTGAAAGTTGCGTGGGACACGCGCATTCAGCGCCGAGTTGCCATCAAGTGCATGCCCCTTGAAGAGGCCGCTGAAATGTTCCCTGAGGGCGGAAGCGTTCTTTTGGGGAAGGGCACCATCGACACTTCTGCGGTGCCCGGGCTGGAAGAGGCTCGTACTGCAGCGAAGCTTTCGGATTCTTCCATCGTTCAGGTGTACGACTTTGAAGTGCAAGATGGCATGGCGTATCTCATTTTGGAGTATGTCGACGGCATGACTCTTGCCGAAGTGCTGCACACGTACCCCGACGAAGTGGATCCCGATATTGTTTCCGCCGTATTCAAGGCAGTGGCAAAGGCACTTCAGGTTGCTCATGCCCATCAAGTGCTTCATCTCGATATCAAGCCCGAAAATGTGCTGATCGATAAACAGGGGCACGTTAAGGTGACCGATTTCGGCCTGGCGCGATTGGCTGGGGAGGCCGGTTATGGCGCCGCAGAGGGTGGCACGATCGGCTATATGCCGCCCGAGCAGATGGAACAGCGCAATCTGAGCGAGCGTTGCGACGAATGGGCTCTTGCGAGCTTGGCTTATGAAATGATTTCGGGTGCTAATCCGTTTTTGGCAAACAGTATCCCTGAAGCCGAAGATGCAATCTACGATGCTGAACTGGTTATTCCCTCCCTGTGCATGGAAGGGCTTGACCCCGCAATAGACGATGTGATGTTCTGCGCTCTTTCGCCCGACCCCGATGAGCGTTATGTATCGATAAAAGAGTTCGCCGACCAAATGCAGCCTTGCTTGGGCGGGCCGCGTAAAGGCGCCAACAAACTAAAGCGCCTGGTGGGAGATGAGCTTGAGGAAACTTCGGAAGAGGAACCCGATGAATTTGAGCCGGAACTGCTAGAGGAGCCGCGCGAGCTTTGGCGTCCCACGCCACGTATGAAATCGGTGTTTGCCCGCGTTTGGGCAGCGGCGAGTGCAGCGGTTCTGGGTTTCTTGACGCTCAATTCCGTTGCGGCTCCTGATGCATGGAGCAATCCTATATCGTGGGGCATTTTGGCGGCATTCGCTTTGCTTTCCGCCTTGCTGCCTTCTGTTGGTGCCCTGTTTGCCTGCGAAGCGTTGGGTGTTTCGCTGTGCGTGTTCGGTTCTCCGGTTCTGGGCGTTGCCTTTATGGCTGCAGCGGCATGCTGGTGGTATTTCACTGCTCGTCATTCGCATGAAGCTGCTAATGTTGGTTTGCTTCCGGCTCTTATCGGATCGTTCGGATTTGCGCCGCTTGCCCCCTTTGCGGCTGGTTATTTGCTGCGTCCTCGCGACGCGGCGGCAGCTGCATTGTTTGCTGGCGTTCTTGCCCTAGTGCTTTCAGGCTTGGGGTCGCATGCTCTTTCGGGCTGGGATGCGGTTTCCTATGCCCTGATTCCCCTTGCTGGCAACGTCCAAGATTTGGTTGCTGCCTTGCTTGTGTTGCCTTCGACGTGGATAACCTTGGCGGCTTGGGTTGCCGCTGCCGCTGTTTCATCTGCTTTGTGCGGTACGGGTAATCGCGCTTTCTGCACGTTGGGCATGATATTTGCCGGAGCGTTGGAAATAGGCGCCATTGTGGCTGGCTCGTTGGCCGATTCGGCTGGAACCACCTTGCTTGCCAACCCGCTTGCCTTAGTGCCAGTAATTGCCGCTTTGGTGGTTGCCGTAGTACTCACCTGCACCGCCGCGCCCTCGCGCGCCTTTGCTGCTGAAGGGGAGTAACGGGGCGATCTCGTCTTTTACCGCTTTGCATTTACGGGGCTGATGTATCGTTGGAGGGGAATTGTGTATATCTGCAAAGATGAGGTCTGTGATACATGCTGTGATTTCATCGTGTACTTTGTTTATGATTCAGCGGAAACCCCGACTAATCCAAGAGGCACCGAAACGGATCTGAGTAAAACGCATGGGAATGAAGTCCTCGTGGTTATCGATCCATAGAGTCATAAACTTCGATTTTTTGAAAGCTGGTTGCACGCCATGAGATTCTTGAATTGGTTAAAGGGCGGCTCGAGAGAAGAGCCAGAACCTACAGAGGCTGAAATCTCAAAGACCGACGAAGCCGAATTGAGCATTATGGACCATGGTGAGCTTGTTTCACTTATGAGCGGAGAGGGCAAGGTCATTTCGAAACCCATTGCTGGTAAGATGGCTGGTTTTGTAGATGCTCTTATCCCGGTAGCGACGGCGGGAGCCGATGCTGCAGCGCAATACGGAATGGCAATCGTAAAGTTTCCCGAAGGAGTGACTTGGGGCGATCTCTGCGTTCGCAAAAGCGACGGCTGGAACCTGCTATCCAGCTTCAAGGATGGCAGGTTTAACGACATGGCTGGCATAAAGCAGGCAACCTTGCAGCCGACGGCTGTCGCCAACCTAGCAATGCAGGGCGCCGCTGTCGCAGTCGGAGCTGCATACATGGCTCAAATCTCTGACCAGCTCAAAGGCATTGAGGGTGGTATTGACGCCATCAAGCGAGAGCTCCAACTTGAGCGCGATGCGAAGCTGTTGAGCTCTTTTGAGATGCTGCAGAGATATTCCCAGCGTTTCGAGGAGTATTTGGCGAGTCCAGAGAAGAAACAAGCTGCTCTAATAGGAATCGAGCAGTCTCTGCGCGATTCGAAGGAAATATGGCGATTCCAGCTTGACTCCATGTGTGACCTGCAGAAAGAGATCACCCTCGACAGAAAGCCCAATAAGGATAAGATTCTTCGATACTCCGATAGGCTTCAGGAAATGGAGAAACGATCGGCTGGCGCCTTCCAGTTATGTGCCGCCGTCGGCCAGATGAGCATGCGCTACGATGATGATTTCAGCGAGAAGAGAATCACCGATGAGCGTAACGACCTTCTGCGCCTTCAGGAGGAATACAGCAATGTCCGAGGTGCTGCCTATTCTGCACTCAACAAGAAGGCGCTTGGTGTTGGCGGGGCTCCGCTTGCCTTGGCGGATGCCGCAGAAAAGGCCTATAAGGGTACCAATCCTCTTGCAAACGTTGCCTTTGAAGCCGGTGCGAATTTGGCCAGGGTCAACCCGGTACGCATGCGACTGAAGGCAAAGGAGAACACCGAAGAGAAACGAGCAGAATTGGTAGACGCCATTATGTGCGATAGCAAGGTTCGTGCTACCGCCGATGCCCAGCTTGAAACGCTGGATGAAATCAATTTCATGTACAACCAGGCAGAGTCAATGGTCCTGAATGGCGACGAGGTGCTATTCATAGGTCCCGCCAGCGATGAAGCGAGCAAGGCTGAGGATTAGCTATCTCAGAAGACTCGGCTTGCTGAATATCTTATGCGACAAGGACCTTTTGACTGGGAGGTAGGATTGGATGGACCTTTCTGACTACACGAAAGATGGCGCAAGTTATCTGCTTGGTTGGCTTGGCTATACGGACCAGAAGATATATGACAGATCTTGCTTGCTCCGGGAAAACGACAACAAGTTGGAAGTTGTCGTGCCATTCAAAGGAAGCCCTGACGAGATTTCTGAATGGTTCGTTGGATCTAATATGCTGTTTGATTTCGATTCAACAAACCGTAAAGAGCTGCCAAGTTTAATCTGGGTGGAAAGCGTCCTTAGCAATGACACATATTGCCTGGTAAATCCAAGGATTACCCGCAGATCAACAACGAGCGGAATATTTCGCGGACACGGAATTCTTGTCCCAGATTTTGTTGTCAAGGGCAAACAAGGCATCGATTATGCCCATGTAAACAAAATCCGAACCTACGTTCCAGAGCTAACGAGTTGGACAGGCCTATCAACGCTAAGCATGACGTTCGAGCGCAAAGATGGTTCCGTCAGCGCAGTCAAGTCTTTTCAAGCCGGCTTCGAGGACTTCGACCCAATTCTAGTGTATGAAAAAGATGGTGGTGTCACGCTGTCCCTTGTCCCAAGCGGCTCATCCACCACCCATCATGGCTCAGAACATCAAATTGTCCTTAAGGGCACCGTAAGTTTCGAGAGCGAAACAAATGAGAAAACTGACTATGCAGACCAGATAAAATATCACCTCGATTTCACGGGGTTTCTATCTTTGATCGCCTGGAGAAACATTGGCTTCAAATCTGTATTGGTCCATGTAGAGGACGATCTCGAAACAGATGCTGAAGGCAATAATTATGGGCCATACTTCTGTCAGCTAATTACCAAGAACTACGAGCCTTGGAGAGAGCCGAAAAAGCAGAAGCCTTGGCTAATATGTTTCAAAGACATTGGCGCCGATGGTTTGCGGAAATGGTTTGAAATAAAGCAGTCATATCGTACTCCTCTCGATGAAATAACCTATATAGCTCGAATGCATGAGTATCTAACGCTGGAGAGCCAAATCATGCTGTTTGGAACAGCCTTCGAAGAGCTTGGCTCGGTTATCGCTGAGAGCTCGATGGAATGTAAGGGCCGCACGGTTTCGAAGAGGATTCAGCAAATACTATGCGACTGCGATAAAAGCCTGTTCGCAGATGCCGAAAAAATCTCTAACGATATCGCTAACGCATACAACGCAATTAAACACCCGGACTTTAGTCGCGATGGCATATCAAGAGAAGAGTGTCTTGCTTCTGATAACTTGTTTAAGGTGATGGTTGCATGTAAAGCAGTAGCCCTTCAGTGGGTTGGATGCAAGCTTGGATGCACTGAAACCATTGTAAAGAGCTTGAGGCAGGAAAGCTCTATAAGTGGTTCCATTAGCTCTTGGATGTGAGCTCGCAAGTTGCTTGTGAGCAGGTTAGTTTTTGACAATCGCCGAAATCGTGGGCACAAAACAGGTAAACCTTATTTGTCCACTGCGGTCATTCGGCGACATGGGAACAAACGAAACGCAACGCGGTTTTACGGCGATTCGCGCTTTTGCGATTGAGCGGGAATAACGCTCGTTTAGTGCAATGCGCTGCCCAATATCCTGCGGTGCCGCTCATTGTTACGGGCATCGTTGTTTCGACTTCTAAATGTTGCATTTGTTGGGAAATAGCCAACAATTGGCGCATGAAGAACAGAGACCACGTATCATCGATCATTGAACCTACCGAATCTGAGGGCGTGTTCACCATCGCCCAAGCTGCTCGAAATGCTCGTTGGGTAATATGGCGAGGCAAAGGGCAGCTCTATTTCAAATCGCTACCGCTCTACCTGCTCTCCCGAAAAATTCAGCCCCTGTGTAAGCTCGCGGGCTTGTTCCATGGTGAAGTTGCCGGAAACAATTTGGGGAATGTACTCGGTTGCTTGCTCAAGTGCCTGGTTGAATAGGTCCTGGAAGCTGGCGGTGCTCACCGTCTTTGTAAAGGGATTGATCCACGCAGCGCGCTGATGGTTGTCGAATTCGCTGGCGGTTAGCTCAACGGCGCGGTGGCTCATGGCTTGCACGAACGAATGCTTGCGGAACTTGCGCTCGATATTACCCAGCGCGGTGCGCTTGATGCCGCGCGGCGAATGGAACACATGCTGTATGCGGCGGAATCCCAAAACGCTTTTCGTGAACAGATCAGGGCTTACCTCTTTGTCGTAAGCATCGTGCACCGCCATGCTAACCAGGTAGGAAATGATGGCAAGCGTTTGCCTATCGGCTTTCAGGATTTCCTTGTGCGGGTTGAACGAGGCGACGGTTTTGCCTTCGCAAGTCCAGAGCACCATTTCATCCAAATCGCTTTCGATGATGGCGTGCACTTCTGACCCATCCTTGTCACTCAGCCCATCGATGCCGGCATCGCACAGAGCATACTGCTGCGCGTATACCAGAGGATGCTCGGCTCGGTCGAGTAGGTAATGGCAAAGAAAGCCTGCGATATAGGCCTTCGCCAAAGGGTGGGCGGCTTCCGGCAGGTAGACCAGGCTCTGAGCGAGCGAAAACAGCAACGCGCTGGGATCGGCGTGATGCATCAGGTTTCCCAGCTTGTGGTATTTGGCGGTAGTGGGGTTTGCTACACAGTAAAACAGCGGGTCGGGCCCCTGGTTTCCCAGCAAAAAGGCATTGCGTTCGCATTCATTGGAAACAACGCCAGCGGCCGCTTTGGCAAGAGCTTTGCGACCGAATTGATCGTGAGTGATAATCGCTGGCATATATACCCCTTCGTTTCTTTACGGATATTTTAGATATCCCGTATACATGCACCGTATACTGGTGTGCGTTTTATGATGCGTCCAAACGGGCGTGCGTTCAAGGACGAAAGGGTAACGATTATGGCGTTTGGGCTCACTAAAAAAGAGCTGAGCTGGGTTCTTTACGATGTGGGCAATTCGGCCTTCGTCATGCTTTCCACGGCGCTGATTCCCGTGTATTTTGCCTCTATCGCCGACCCGGGTTCTTCGGTGGTGGTTGCTTGGGGCTATGCGGAAACGGTTGCTTCGTTGGTTCTTGCCCTACTCATGCCCGTGCTGGGCAGCCTTGCCGACTTGGCAGGCAACAAGAAGAAGTTTTTGGTTGGCTTTGCGGGTACCGGCGCGGTTGCCTGTGCTGCATTGGGCATCCCCGAGCATGCGCTTGCTTTTTTGGTTGTATATGTAATTGCCGCCATTATGCTGAACGGCTCAATGGTGTTCTACGACGCTTTCCTGGTGGACGCCACCACTGAAGAGCGCTACGACAAGGTTTCTTCCCACGGTTACGCTTGGGGCTACATCGGCTCGTGCATCCCGTTCATAGCATGCTTGGCAGTGGTTCTGGGGGGATCGAGCTTTGGCATCGATGCGAAGCTTGGCATGAAAATCGCGTTCATCATCACCGCCGCATGGTGGGTGGTCTTTACGGTGCCCGTTGCCAAGAACGTGAAGCAGTTGCACGGCAAAAAGCGTTCTGACCATGTGCTGCGCACCACTATTTCTGGCTTGAAGGGAACGGTGAAGAGCATTGTAAAGGACAAGCGCCTGTTGTTCTTCATGCTGGCGTTTTTCTTCTATATCGACGGCGTGCATACGGTAATCAAGATGTCCACTAGCTACGGCACCGATTTGGGCATCGACTCGACGCAGCTGGTGTTGGCGTTGTTGGTAACCCAGTTTGTGGCGTTTCCTTCTGCAATCGCTTATGGCAATTTGGCGAAACGCTTTGGAACCAAGCGCATGCTGAAAGTGGGCGTACTTGCGTACTTCTTTATTGTGCTGTTCGCGGCGTTCTTCTTGAAGAGCGCGGTGGAATTCTGGATCCTGGCAATTTGCGTTGGCCTGTTCCAGGGTGGCATCCAGGCGCTTTCGCGTTCGGAATACGGCAAGCTCATTCCGAAGGAGCGCGCCAACGAGTACTACGGGTTCTTCGACATCTTCGGCAAGTATGCTGCCGTTATGGGTACCTTCTTGGTAAGCGCCTTTACCCAACTTACGGGAAGCTCTTCGCTGGGCGTGCTGTCCATTGCCCTGCTGTTTATTGTTGGATTCCTGTTCCTGCGCGCTATGCCGCCCATGCTGGGGGATAGCTAGAAAATCTTTTGGCGTCGGACTGGGGGCGCTAATCCTCGTCGAAAAACTCCGTATCGGTATCCTTTTCGCCGCGATCTTTGAAGGTTTTGCGTGTGCGGTATTCCAAAATGGCAGCAATGATGGTGGTAAGAACCAGGCATGCCACAATAAGGCAGCCGATGCCTTCGATGGTTTCAAACAGGAAATGATAGAGCTCGGCGAAGTCCATGGGTTCCTCTCACGGATTTGTTCATTGCGCGAACGGGTAAGCCGCCTGCGCGTGCTAGGTGAATAAGAGTATACTAGCGCTACTGTTTTCAAACGGAAACATACCGTATAAAGCACGTCGAAAGGGCAGTCATGCTAGACATTCGGTTCGTCCGCGAACATCTTGATGAAGTCGCTACTGCGATGCAGAATCGCAATCATACGTGGGATTCTGCGCGCTTCCAGGAATTGGACGAGTCACGTCGTGCTTCAATTGCTAAGGAAGAAGAGCTTCAGGCAAAGCGCAATGCTATCTCCAAGTCCATCGGCAAGTTGATGGGCGAAGGCAAGAAGGAAGAAGCTGAGGCTGCTAAGGCTGAGGTTTCCGAGCTCAAGAACCAGATCGCTCAGTTCAGCGCTGAGCGCGCTGCAGCTGACGAAGGCCTGCGCGATATGCTCATGTCCACGCCGAACATGCCGGCTGATTCCACCCCGGTTGGCAAAGACGAAAACGACAACCCCGAGGTTCGTCGCTGGGGCACCCCGCGTAACTTCGAGGCTGAAGGCTTCGAAATGAAGCCTCATTGGGACTTGGGCGCAGAGCTCGGCATCATCGACGCCGAGCGTGCCGTAAAGCTCGCAGGTAGCCGTTTTGTGCTGCTGGGCGGCTTGGGCGCTCGTCTTGAGCGTGCGCTCATCAACTTCATGGCCGACACGCACACCTCCCGTGGTTACAAGGAATGGTGGTGCCCGGCTATGGCCAATGCCACCACGCTTACTGGTACCGGCCAGCTTCCTAAGTTCGAAGACGACCTGTTCAAAACCCGTGAAGGTATGTACCTCATTCCTACGGCAGAGGTGCAGCTCACCAATATCCATTCTGGCGAAGTGCTTGAGGCAAGCGAATTGCCCCTGAAGTACTGCGCCTTCACGCCTTGCTTCCGTGAAGAGGCTGGTTCTGCTGGACGCGACACCCGCGGCCTTATCCGCGTGCACCAGTTCGACAAGGTGGAAATGGTTAAGTACGCAAAGCCCGAAGAAAGCTACGACGATCTGGAGTCCATGGTTGCTGATGCCGAGAACATTCTGCAGCTTTTGGGTCTGCCTTATCGCGTAATCAGCCTTTGCACCGGCGACATCGGATTCTCTGCCGCCAAGACCTACGACCTGGAAGTTTGGTTGCCTTCCTACAACGCCTACAAGGAAATTTCCTCCTGCTCCAACTGCGAGGATTTCCAGGCACGTCGCGCCAACATCAAGTATCGCGACCCTGAAAACTTCAAGGGTTCGCGCCTTGTTCACACGCTCAATGGCTCTGGCTTGGCGGTTGGCCGCACCATGGCTGCCGTTATCGAGAACTATCAGCAGGCAGATGGCTCCATCAAGGTGCCTGATGTTCTGGTTCCCTACATGGGCGGTATTGAGGTTATCCGCTAAAGGATAGCCCGAAGGCATGGCAGAAAAGAACACAAGCAAGCGTCCCTCAGTAGTAGGGCGCAAAACGAAGGCCTCAAACGCTTCGGCACCTAGCGTTTCCGCGGGCAAACCCGAAGGCTTGCTTCAAGATTCTTCGAAGGGCGCGGCACATCCCATGCCGCGTCCTTCTATTCCCGAGGGCAAGAAGGCAAAGCCCTCCCTAAACGTGGAAACCGATTCGGTTTCCGAGAAGACGGGAACGCCTCGCATGAGCGCCAAGGCGAAGAGCCGCAAGCGCCGTCTTTCACGACGCTTTGTCATAATTGGCTGCTCCATCGTTGCGGTGCTGGCAATCGCCACGGGGCTGCTTTCATGGAACCAGTGGCTCCGCTACGACGATGCGGCCGATATCCAGGGAACGTGGGTTATCGACGGTAGCAGCGCAACCATCACCGTTACCGATTCCGAGATCAAGATGAGCGACGACGTCTCGTATTCGTATTCTCTTGATACGTTCAACAAGACCATCAGCTTTTCATTCGGCAAATACACAGGCTCAGGCTCGTATGCGTTTTCGCCAGAGCGAGATACGCTTGTCATCACCGAAGAAAACCCTGATAGCGAACAGGGAAAAGCCTCGACCAAACTGGTGAAACAGTAATGTGCCGGTCGGGGTCGAACGAGGGGGCGTGCTCTGAGGAGCTGCCCCTTCGTGCTTTACGGGTGCGCGTGCGCCCCGATAGGGTGGAAGTTGAAGTGGCGGTGGCAGCTGGGCGCTATGCGCAAACGGACTCCGACCTGATAGCGGAGTGCTTGGGCCGCGTACCAACGCTTGGGCGGCACGCGTGTCGTAATAGCGTAGGCCCGGTATTTGCTTCGGTGATGAGGAGCACCTCCACTCCGCATCTTCTTGAGCATTTGATTATCGATGCTCAAACGCGTGCCGCAAAAGACCCCAATAGGGTCTTTACGGGCACAACGCAATGGAGCGCAGGGGATGATCTTGTGGCGCATGTTGCTTTTTCCTACGAGGACGATTTGGTGGCGCTCGATGCGCTCAATCGATCACTCGCATTCTTAAATGGCGTGCTTATCGGCCAACGTGGCTGATATTGGCCCCATTTCTCCTTTAAGATAATAAAGTGAAGCGCATGTTGGAGCTGATGGCTGGGGCATCTGCGAATGTTCTGTCCGCACGCTCTTCGCTGCTGTGGCTCTGGTTCCGGAAGCTTTATGCGCTTCGTTTCTTGCTCCATTGGTGAAGGCTCGTTTTGCCTGTTGGGCAAGAAGATACATCGAAGTTCGCATCGCGCCTATGGGGCCTGCTGCTGGTGGGTTTCCAATCGGCCTGTTGAAAGGACGAAAATGAAAATCGCGGTACTTATGGGAGGCTCTTCTGCTGAGCGAGACGCCTCATTGGAAAATGGCAAGCGTATCATTGCCGCCTTGGAAGAGGCCGAGCATACTCCCGTTGCCATCGACGTGTCGGAAGACTTGGTAGCAACGCTTCGAGCCGAACGCCCCGATGCCTGCATCGTTGCAGTGGCGGGCAAAATGGGCGAAGACGGTACCTTGCAGAGCTTGCTGGATTTCTTGGGCATTCCCTATGTGGGTTCTGGCTCCGAGGTGTGTCGATCGGTTGCTGACAAAAGCTTGCTTTCTGCCCATATGCAGGCAGCGTGCGATTTCTCCGGCGAGCAAACCGTAGCTTCATGGCCGCAGGGCTTCTGCTTTTCGAAGGTTGCGTTTGACGAACTGGGCGCATTTGGCGCCGTCGATCTGTTCGAGGACCGCATTCCCGGCGGTTATCCTTTGGCGGTAAAGCCTGCATGCGAGGGCCTTGCCTATGGCGTGCACAAGGCAAACGACAAAGAGGAATTGCGCGATGCTCTTCGCGATGCGTTCACTTTTGACGATAAGGTGATCGTTCAGCAGTGGGTTGAGGGCGTTGAGCTTTCAGTGTGCATTTTGGGGTCCGGTTGGGACGCCCACGCTCTGCCGCCTGTTGAAATCGTCCCGCGCAAGGGGCTTTATCTTACCGATGCTCGTCTAGGCAGCGATGCGGTCGATTTCTATGCGCCTGTACGCTTGGAGTCGCTTTCCCATGACGAATCAACGGCTCAGGCCATCCGCTCGGAAATCGAGCGCGCGGCGCTTGAGGTTTACCGCGCGTTCGGCATGGAGGGCTACGGATGCGTCGACCTTATCTGGGACGGCGCTCAAGCGCAGGTTCTTGAAGTTAACGTAACCCCGAGCTTGGCCAAACGGTCTGTGTTCTCCGCTGCTTGCGAGGCGTCGGGGCTTTCCGTTCCTGCTGTGCTTGACCGGTTGATAGAGGAGTAACGGCGTAATCTATATTTCACCTCGGCAACAAGAGCGCCGGGTGAACGGTTCTGCTGCCTGAAGGCTGGCAGCGCCTTTATAATGACGGTATTGCAACCAATCTTTTGGGGAAGGTGTTCTATATGGGCAAGTTCGCAACATTTCTTATCGGTGGCGCTGTTGGCGCTGTAGCAGGCCTGCTTCTTTCGCCCCGTTCCGGCGCGGAAAACCGTGCGCTTTTGAGCGAAGTCGCAAACGAAAAGTGCGGCACTGTTTCCTGCCCGTCTCAGCTGCAGGAAAAGGCTGGTCAGTTTGTGGAAGCTGCTGCATCCACCTCCACCAAAGTAATCAATACCGTGGTAGACAACGGCGCTGAGGCTCGCAAGGTTGTTTCCGATCGCGTTCAGAAGTTTGCTCCAGCGCCGGTTCAGGCGTTCGACACCAACGGCGACGAGCTTCGTCAGAAGATCGATGCTGCTCGCGAGCGTATTGCAACCCAGGTTGCCAAGAACGCTGAAGCTGCGCGTGATGCTGCGGTAGACAAGGTTCCTGCTGTGCTCGATGCCGCTGCAGTTGCAAAGGAAACCGCTACGGGCGCTGCTCAGCATGCTGCCGAGGCTGTTCAGGGTGCTGCTGCAACCGCAGCCGATGCTGCCAAGGAAGCTGCCGGTACTGCTCAGCATGCAGCTGCCGCAGTGGCCGAAAAGGTCCGTCCTTCCGACAAGTAGTACACGGTTCGGTGACGCTTCGTTTGCTGCAAGGATTTGCGATTACTGTAGAACAAGAACATGCGGTCCTTCGGGACTGCGGGAACGGCGGTTTGCACCGCCGTTCTTTATACCTGCGGGTTATACGCGAAAGGAATGCTCGGTGAAGAAAAGCGAATATCTTATCAGCGAGCTTCGCGGTGTGCCGGTTTACGAGCCGGGGAAGAAGGGAAAGTCTTCTAAGCGTGTGGGCAAGGTGCACCATTTCGTATTTCATCCGAAGGCACGTCGCGTGGTCGGATTCACGGTAAAGCGTCCCGATATTGCGCTTATGGCCCACAGGTCCGACCTCTTTGTGACTCTCGATGGCTTCGAAATCGAAGAAGGCCATATTCTTATCGACCCTAAAAGCTCTTCTGTTGGCAAGGCTGCCTGCAAGCATCTGGGCGTTTCCTGGGATGAGTGCATTATGTGGCAGGGTCTCCCGCTTCTAACCGAAGCGGGCGATCGTTGCGGGTTCGTGGGCGATGTTCGTTTTGCCAGCGCCGATGGTGCCGTTAAGATCGTTTCGGTCGATAGGGGCAAAACTGCCGATATCCTGCTGGGCTACACCGATATCCCTGCTTCTCTGGTGAAAGGTTTCAAATTGGGGGTCGGCGATAGGCTCAACAATGAAGATGGCGAAGATTTCCTTCGTGGTGCCATCATCGTTTCGCCTGAAGTACTCGATATGGCGCCCGAAGGCGGCCTGGCGGAAAAGGCCGGTTCGGCAAGTGCTGTGGTAAACGACAAGGCCGCCAAAGCGGTTAACAAGGTTAAGCCGGCTGCGTCCCAAGCAGCCCATAAGGCAGGCGAAGCGGTTAACGACGGCGCTTACAAGCTGGGCGTTCAGCTTTCCAAAACCAAGGGCATGTTCTCGAATTTCAAAGAAGAGTATCGTCGAGCTCGCAATGGCGAGGATAGCGAGGAATAATGGGCGGCGTTTCCAAGGAAACCGTTTCCGTATTCGGACACGAAATTAAGAAGAGCGATCTGTTCAAGCTTGTTGGCTTGGTGTTTTTTATTGCTCTGGTGTTTGGCGTTGTGGCTGCGTTGTGGCCAAGCCTCTCTCTTATTTTCGAACCCGACGGCCTTGATCAAATGATCGAGAGCATTCAGAGCAAGGGTCCTGTGGGCGTTTTCATCTTGCTCGGCCTCCAGCTGCTGCAGATCATCGTTGCATTCATCCCCGGCGAAGTGGTGCAGGTTGCTGCGGGCATGCTCTATGGCCCCCTGTTCGGCACGCTCATCATATTGCTTGGCTGCGTCATTTCCAGCTCTCTTATCTACATGTTGGTTCACAAGCTGGGAGCTCCCTTTGTTCGGGCCATGGTGGACGAAAAGCATTTGGTGAAGTTCTACGAGTTTGAGCGCTCGGGAAAATTGAACCTTATCGTGTTCGTGCTCTTTCTTATTCCTGGCATGCCGAAAGACGTGTTCACGTATCTGATTCCCCTTACCAATATGCGCATGCGCGCGTTCCTGGTCCTTTCGACCGTGGGGCGAATTCCCGGCGTTATTATCTCCACGTATGCCGCTGCCGGTTTGGCGGAGGGCGATATTACCACGAGTCTCATCATTTTCGGCATTGCTGCCGTGCTCATGATCCTGGGCATTATTTTCCGTGACAGGATTATGTGTGTGCTGGGTACCCAGCGTGCGCTTCATAAGATGGATAAGGAACGCGAAGAAGAGCAGATAGAGAAAACCTTGCGCGAATCCCTTCAGCAGGAAGACGAAAAGAGAGCAGAGTAGCATGGCCGGCAGGGAACAGGAGCCAATTGCGTATTCTTCGGAATCGCAACCAGGGGGCTCTGCCACACAGTCGTCGGGGAGCTCTGCCCAGTCCGCCGAAGCGTTTCGCGCTTCCCCCGTGCAGCCGCACTATGCGGCGCCTCTTGCTTCGCGTGACCATGTGGCAGCTGGGTTTCTGGCTCTGCTCCTTGGTGTTTTCGGCGTTCATAAGTTCTATTTGGGCTACAATGCCCAAGGTTTCACGTTGCTCGCCCTCACTGTTATCGGTGGGCTTTTCACCTTCGGAATAGCCACGGGGGTTGTTTGGATTGTCTCGGCGATAGAAGCTATTGCTTATTTCTCGAAAAGCCAGAGTGAGTTCGAGCAAATATACGTGTATGGCAAACGTGAATGGTTTTAGCCCTTTAGGCTTCGCTGAGCGGCCTTCTGTTTCTTGTACGGCGAGAAATGAGTGAGAGTTCGTTCATATTTGCGAAGCTTTTTGATTGGAAGATGTTGCCTATGGGGTTTATCGTGCGATGTCGCTATGTCTGCGTCGATAGCACGATATAATAGCGACATCGTGTGTATTCATGCCTTTAAGGAGGAACATTATGCCCACCATCACCCGTGATCAGGTTAAAGTCCCTGCGGACGTTATGCCTGAAGCTCGTGAGACGTACATTGACAACTACATGAAGGCAACCCGTGGTACGGGCCGCCTGATGCTTTTTGCTTGCGACCAGAAGGTTGAGCACCTGAACAAGGACTTCTACGGCGAGGGAATCGACATCTCCGATGCCGAGCCCGAGCATCTTTTCGAGATCGGTTCTCAGGGAACCATCGGTGTTCTTGCTGGTCAGCGTGGTCTTGTTGCTCAGTATGCTCCCGACTATCCGGAGATCAACTACCTTATCAAGATGAACTCCAAGACCAACCTGGTTAAGGGTTCTCAGGACGATCCCTATAGCCCCCAACTCTATGATTTGGAAGCTGTTCTGGCTATGCGCGAAGCTGGCGTGAACATCGTTGGCCTTGGCTACACCATCTACCTGGGCTCCGAGTACGAGTCCACCATGATGGCTGAAGCTGGCGAGCTTATCGCAGAGGCTCATGCTGCTGGTTTGCTGGTTGTGCTGTGGATCTACCCCCGCGGCAAGGCTGTTGCTGACGAAAAGGATCCCGATCTGATCGCTGGCGCAGCTGGTGTTGCTCTGTGTCTCGGTGCAGACTTTGTAAAGGTTAACCCTCCTCATGAAGTTGAGGGCCAGACCTCTGCAGAGGGTCTTGCTATCGCTTCCAAGGCTGCTGGTCGTACGGGCCTGGTATGCGCTGGCGGTTCCAAGGCAGACGCTAACGTATTCCTTACCGAGCTGCACAACCAGATCCACATCGGTGGTGCTTGCGGTAACGCTACGGGCCGTAACATCCATATGCGTTCCACCGAAGAGGCAATCCGTCTGTGCAACGCTATTTCCGCTATCACTCTGGGCGACTGGAGCGTTGAAGACGCTGAGGCTGTATTCCGCGGCGAAAAGACTTTCGCACTCTAAGAGGAGCAATAACGCTGCACGCCGTTCTGGCGCACAGGGAAATCTCAAAGGGCAAGGCATGGCACGAAGGCCAATGTCTTGCCCTTTTTTAATTCTCCCGTACTCGCCAGGACGGCGCTCGTTGACTTACTGGCGAACTGGGAATATAGGGACAGGTACCGTTTTCCCGCCCGACAAACAAGGTCCTGCTTGCAACCAACTTCGCAAGCAGGACCTTTCTTTGCGTGTTATGCCCGGGCGGGAAAACAGTACCTGCCCTAATATCTATTTTGGTTTGGGCTGCTAGACGCGTTCAACGCGAACTTTATCCAGGCTCGCTACCAAAGAAACGCGAAAAGGGTGCGAAGGGGAAGAAAAACTCTTGCGAATATGGCAATAGCTTTATGCTCAACAATGAAATTGCAGGTGAACAAGAAGTTTCCTCTGCCATAGTTTCCCCAACGTGGGTCGCGTTGGAGGGTGAGCTGTGATTGCGTTGCTAATCGCTATATTTTGCTTGTTCGTTCTTATAACGATACGTGATGTGCGCTATCGATTGGTGTATGGGGAAGATCTGCTGCTGTTGGTGTCGCTGCGCATCTTTGCTGGAGCTCTTTCTCTATATCCTGATGAATTTGGTTTGCAAGCGCATCAATGGGGATTTGCCACTTTAGGCGTTTCGATTTTGGTGTCATGTATTGCCGCAGCATTGTTTTGGGCGTTGGGGCAGCTGGTATCTAAGCTTTCGTGCAACGCTTCCCTAGGAGGGGGAGACGTGCTGCTATTGGCTGCATGTTGCCTGTTTGTGGACCTTGGCAATCTGGATAGCTACGTTCTGCTTGTTGCATTGATGGGTATTGCTCTTGCCTTGATTTGGCTGATCACAAAGAAGAGCAAAACCTTTCCCTTCGCCCCGGCTTTGGTATGGCCCTGTTGGCTTCTGCTGGTTCTGTAGGCATGGGATCTGCGGAATCTGCCCTATTGCGGAGATCAGCCATCACGAATCGGCGGAATCCGCCCCATTGCGGCGATTTGCCCATTGCGAATCGGCAGAATCCGCCCCGTTATGCGATTTGCCCACTACGAATTCGCGGGATTTGCTCTGTTGCGGCGATTTGCATGTTGCAAAAACAAAAATCCGAGTGCTTTTGCAACTTTTTTGCGATTAGGGACTCCCTTCTGCCTTCGCAAAGCGGAAATGAGCCGTTTTGCGGCCGATTCGCTGCGTTTTTTGGCTGAAATCCGCGTTTTGGCGCCCCGCGGCAATCCCTAATCGCAAAAAAGTTACATTTTGGGCCGCATTTTTGTTTTTGAGGCCCCAGAACGACTCTGTCGGCCAAATTGCTCCGAGGCACATTTACTTGCATTCCGAGGATGGCTATGGGTGGGGGGAGGCTTGATCGCGGAAAACAAAAAAGGCTTGCTAAAAGCAAGCCTTTATCATGCGAAGTGGTGCCCGAGGCGGGATTTGAACCCGCACGTCTTTCGACAACGGTTTTTGAGACCGCCGCGTCTGCCGTTCCGCCACTCGGGCGCAGAACTGCATTATACCTAAAACCAGAGAATTCGTCATCAGAAACGAATTATTCATAATCCCTCTGCGGAATTATTTTTTCTGGCCTTCCATCAGTTTCCTTTAACTAGCTATAAGCATTCCGTAGAGCGGGATTTCTTGCAGTGTGTGCCAATGCGGGAGCATAATAACCTCTTAGCCAGTTTCTGGCTCATGTTAGGAGGATTAAATACCATGATCAATGAAACCATGTACGGTTTGGGCAACGCCCCTTCTGCAATCCGCGAGCTTTTCGCGTACGGTCTTGAGCGAAAGGCTCAGATTGGCGAAGACAAGGTTTTCGATTTCAGCATCGGTAACCCCAGCGTCCCGGCTCCTGACAAAGTTGCAAAAACCATGCATGAGTTGGCTGACATGCCCCCTGCTCAGCTGCACGCGTATTCTCCCGCTTCCGGCTTGGAAGAAACAAAAACGGCGATTGCAGACAATCTTAATCGCCGTTTTGGCACCGATTACGCTGCCAAGAACTTCTACCTCACCACAGGCGCTGCTTCCTGCCTTTCTTGCTGCATCAAGGCGGTTATTGTCGATCCTGGTGACGAAATCATCGTTATCTCGCCTTATTTCCCCGAGTATCGTGTTTGGATTGAGGCTGACGGCGGTACCTGCGTAGAGGTTCCTGCACGCAAGGACAACTTCCAAATCGACTTAGACGCACTTGCGGCGGCTATCAACGAACGCACTCGTGCTGTCATTATCAATTCGCCCAACAACCCAGTAGGCGTGGTCTATACGCGCGAAACCCTTGAAGGCTTGGCCGAGGTGCTGCGCACGAAGCGCAAGGAATTCGGCAGCTCGCTGTTCCTGATTTCCGACGAGCCGTATCGCGAGCTTGCATATGGGCCGGAAGTTTCCTGGGTTCCCTCCATCTACGACAACACTTTGGTGTGCTATTCCTGGTCGAAGTCCCTTTCCCTTCCGGGCGACCGCATCGGTTATGTTTTGGTCCCCAACGAAGTTGAAGAATCTGAACGAGTGATGTTTGCCGTTGCTGGCGCAGGTCGCGCATTGGGCTATATTTGCGCTCCCGTGTTCTTCCAGCGCGTGATTGCCGCATGTGTCGATGAGCCGGTGAACGCATCTGCCTATGCCGCTAATCGCGAGCTGCTCACTCAAGGCCTCGATGAGCTGGGCTATCACTACATTGCCCCCGATGGAGCCTTCTATCTGTGGATGCAGGCTTTAGAGCCCGATGCTCAGGCGTTTTCTGACAAGGCGAAGGAACACGAGCTGTTGCTGGTTCCTTCCGACAGCTTTGGCGTTGGCGGCTGGGTGCGCGTAAGCTACTGCGTCCCCGCTGATGTTATCCGCAATTCCATGCCTGCCTTTGCGGCACTTAAGCGTGACTATGAATAGGGAGCTCGATCCCATTAAGGGTGCCATCTTCGATTGTGATGGCACCCTTCTTGATTCCCTGGGCGCTTGGCGCGGCTTAGAGGATGAGGTGTCCCGATTGGCGGGCGTTACGGTAACGCCTGAAGAGCACAAGATGTTCACTACATTCACCATCCCCGAAGTAGCGCGTTACTTCCATGAGCAGTATGGACTTGCATCGAGCATGGAAGCGGTTATGGGCATTATGGACGAGTACATGATGTCTTACTACGAGCGCGCCCATCTTATGCCTGGTGCCGAGGCTATTCTGGAATCGTGTGCGCGAAACGATGTGAAGATGAGCATGGCCTCTTCCAGCAAGCCGCAGTTTCTATGGGCGGGCGCTAGGGCGACAGGCATCGCCGATTATTTCAGCGCTATCGTTTCGGTTGAGGAAGTGGGCGCTTCGAAGCGCGAGCCCGCAGTGTACGACCGCGCTCGTGAGGCTATGGGAACGGAAAGGGCTCTTACCTGGGGGTTTGAGGATGCCCTATATGCTATGGACACCCTTGCGAGGGCAGGCTATCCCGTATTCGGCCTCTACGACGAGGCACATGGTGTGCCTCAAGTTGAAGTGGAGAAACGGGCTCGATTGGCGGCACCGACGCTCGAGAGCGTTGCCGTTCGTGAGGGAAATCTTGTTGTAGGCTAGCTTTTGCCCATCCCGTTTATAGCAGGAAGGCAACTTGGGTTAGCGAAATGCCGCAAGTGTGGGTTTCTCCCGTGTGGTGGATTCCGTGGGGGACGCGCGCCTAGTGGTTGGACCGTGCGGATTCGCCCACTAGGCGGATGTCGCAAATCGCGCTTTAACGGGGCCTTTTCGCTGGAGCGGTATCGACTCCTGCTGCTTGAAGAGAACGTTGGGCAGTGCGCTATTGCTTGCCCAGCTCGTTTTCCAGCTTGTAGTAGAGACGTCGACCTTCGATGATGGCACCTTCGAGCTCGGAAGGGTTTTTCATCAGGGAGGGCAGAATGGATTCTCCTGTCATGGAGGCGATGTCTTCCGGCATGTAATCACGAACCGAATATCCGGACGCTTCCAGGATCAGCTCTTTGCGATGCTTTGCGTGGTAATGGTGCTGCAGGCCTTCGTTGGTGGACAGGATGACGACCGTTTGCTCATCTGCGGGGCGTTCGAAAAAAGCACCTTCTTCGATGCCGCGCTCGATGATGGCAATCAGCGTTCGGTAGAGCTTGCGATAACGGTCGAAGAAAACCTCAAACCCGGAAGGGTTTTCGTTTGCGATGGTCTCTAGTTCCCAAAAATCAAAGGGAAGTTCGCATTTATGCACGATGTCGAAAGCGATAAGGGCGTAAAGCTGCGCTGCGCGATTTGAACTATGCGCTTCAAGCTCTTCGGCGGTGGGGATGGCCTCGTTAGGATTAAGAATGCTTTCAATAAGCGCTTCTTTCGAAGCGAAATAGTAGTAGAAAGACGAAGGATCAACTCCGGCTTGACGAGCGATTTCGCTCATGGAGGTGCGCGTATAGCCTTTGGCGCGGAAAAGCCCAATGGCAACGGCAATAATATTATTGCGGGTCTCCTGGCTTTTCGCGCGCGTTTTGGTGCGTGAGTTTGCCATGATTCCCCTTTCTCAGCTGTGGCTTCAGTAAGCTTTCATTATGCCAAATCGCAGAAGAGGTATCTAACGTTTTGGGGCAAAGGCCTGTTTTTGATTTAAATGGAACAGGAAAGGTTCCATTACTTGAATTAATCGGTTCCTAAGATGGAATTCATGATGCCAGAGACGATGGAGATAACGATGGAGGCAACAAATCCTGATCCAAACGAATCAATAACGAATCCAGCACCGAACAACGCATTGCCCATAGAGGCGGCAACATACAGAAGAATGGTATTGATTACCAGGTAGAACACGCCCAGCGAAAGCACGGTTATAGGGAGGCCGATAAGCTGGAGGAAAGGCTTTATGGTCATGTTCAAGAGGGCAATGATGAGCGCCATTACGGCAATGGAGCCCCACGAGCTTCCCGCTCCAACGATGTCGATGCCGGGAACAAGCCAGACGGCAACGCCGACCGCAATGAAAATCGCAATTGTGCGCAAGATGAACTGCATGGCAAAGCTCCATTTCCCTTGTAGGCATCATTTACAATAAACACGCTAGCAAAGCATCTTACGGCAGCGCAAGGCGCGCTGCCTCTTTGTTTCCCTCGGGTAGGAATTGGAAGGAAAGCCCTTGATGATAGACGCAATAGAAAAGACTATTCGTACCCAGGGCCTGTTCAGTGCTGCAACTCCCGTAATCGCCATGGTTTCGGGTGGATCTGATTCGACGGCATTGGCATACCTTATCAGCGATCTTTACAAACGCGGACTTGTGGGACAGCCAGCCATCTTACACGTCAACCACCTTCTTCGAGGTGAAGACGCCTATGCCGATCAGAGGTTCGTGGAAAAGCTCGCTGCTCGTTTGGAAATCCCGTTCTTCTCGTGCGAGATTGACGTGGCGGCTTTGGCCAAGGCGACCGGCGGCAACGAAGAAGCTATCGGCCGAAATGAGCGCTATCTGGCAGCGCATGAAGCCCTCGAAAGTCTGTGCCGTCACGTGATGATTCCCGTTTCGGAAGGACGCATTGTTACTGCGCACACCCAAGACGACAGGGTGGAAAACTTCTACATGCGATCCATCGTAGGCACGGGCCCTGGCGGTTTTCGCTCCATGCTGTACGCCAACGGGCCGGTGGTACGTCCTCTGTTGGACGTATCTCGTCAGGCGCTACGCGATTTTATGAACGATATTCCCGCTGACGAGGCAGTGTTTGACGAAGAAGGGAACCGTTGGCGCGAAGATGCCACCAACGCCCACACCGATAGGTTCCGCGCATTTGTGCGCCATGAGATAATCCCGAAGGCGAAGGAGCGCAACGGGCAGCTGCTCGATACGCTCTGTCGCACCATGAACCTCATTGCCGACGAAGACGATTTCCTTGATTCTTTGGCGAGCGAGGCAACTGAGAGTAACTTGGAGTGGATTGGCGGTGACGGGGAAGGCTCGTTCGATGGATGTCGCTTGCTTCCTTCTTTCGGTGCGGTTGCGCGTCCGCTGCAGCGTCGTATGGTGATGGCGGTGCTCGAGGCGTTTATCGGAAGCGAGGGACGCATTGAATCGGCGTCGGTTGAGGCGATCCTTTCTGCGTTCGATGAGGAAGGCGCTCCCATCAGCGGTTTTGTTACCAATGTACAGGGGAATTTGGCGGTAAGCGCTAACAAGCAAGGCGTTTTGGTAGAGCCGATGGCCGTATTCCGTGCACGCCGGAAGCCCAACCGCGCATAACGAGCGTTCGGGCGTTGAAGTGTATCGCTTGCCTGAAATTGCCCGAAATTGCGCCAACTGCGATTAAGAGTACCGGCCAACCCTATGTGACCAATTGGCCTAAAAGGAGAATTACATGCCTGATACAACTACTATTCCCGTAAATGTCATTCTGGCTTCGAACAGCCCTCGTCGAAAGCAGCTGCTCGAAGAAGCGGGCGTTAAGTTTACGGTGTATACCGGCTCCACCGAAGTAGACGAATCGCTCGATGCAGATCAACGCTCGCAGCCCTCTGAAGCGGTAAAGAAGCTTGCAGAGCGCAAAGCGGGTTCGGTTATCCAGGACATTTTGGCTGAAAACCCTGTGGGCTTAGGCATCGTTATCGGCGCCGATACCACGGTGGTGCTCGATGGGGAGATGCTGGGTAAACCCTACAGCGCAGACCATGCACGCGAGATGTTGGGCCGTCTTTCGGGTCGAACGCATGAAGTGATCACGGGTGTTTCCGTGTGGCTCGTTATGCTCAACGAGTCGGAGGAAAAAGGCGGCGACGGCAATGTTTCGTTGGCCTTCCGCTCGTTCTCCGAAACCAGCACGGTTACCTTCAAAGAGCTTTCGACCGAAGATATCAACGCTTATGTTGCCACGGGCGAAACCATCGATAAGGCAGGTGCCTATGCCATTCAGGGCAAGGGCCGCAGGTTGGTGGAAAGCTACGACGGCGACTTCAACAACATTGTCGGCTTGCCCGTCGATACGCTTCTGAAGAACTTCCCTGAAATCATGCAGGAAACCATCGAAGCCGAGGTTAAGCCAAAAGAATAATCGCAGTTGATGCATAGCTTGCGCGCCGCCATTCCCTCCAAGAGGGGTGGCGGCGCTTTAGTACAGTGAAGATTTATTGCAAAACAGCCACAGGCACCTTTCCGCAAATGTGCTTAGGAAAGCTTTTGTTACACTGAAATACTGTCTATACCCGTATTTACTCCACCTAGCGGTGGGAAAAGAGGCTTTCGTGGAGAAGCATCCCAATCTTGAGCGCATCCTTTTTTCCGAGGATGAGATTCGTACGCGTGTAAAGGAAATGGGCGCACAGATTACCGAAGATTATGCAGGTAAAAGCATCGTGGTGATTTCGGTGCTGCGAGGAGCGGCTATCTTCATGGCTGACTTGGTTCGCGAAATCCACCTGCCGGTTGAAATGGACTACATGGCCATTTCTTCTTACGGCAACGGCATGAAGAGCTCCGGCGTGGTTCGTATTATCAAAGACCTCTCCAGCCAGATCGAAGGCCGTCACGTGCTTATCGCTGAAGACATCCTGGACAGTGGCCTTACCCTGCGCTACCTCATTAAGAACCTTGAGTCGCGCAACCCTGCTTCCATCGAAGTGGCAACGCTTCTTCGCAAGGACACTCCCAATCAGGCAGATATCAAGTGCAAGTACATTGGCTTCGAATGTCCCGATGAATTTATTGTTGGCTATGGCCTCGACTACGCCGAGCGTTATCGCAATCTTTCCTGCATCGGCGTGTTGAAGCCCGAAGCAACTCAGGAATAACGTCCGTTGGTTCGATCGAAGAACATAAGGAACTAATAACCTATGGCACAAACACCCAATCAAAAGAAGCCTAATCACAGCAAGCCCCCCTTGCCCAAGCAGCCCAATCGCTCCAATATCGTTACGCTGGTTGTGTTCTTGGCCGTTGGTATTTTCTTTGCCGTGATGATGACCCGCACCATGACAGCAACGAACGGTATTACCCAGACCGACGAACTGGTAACGTCTGAGTTTACCCAGGCTGTCGAGCAGGGCCGTGTGAACACTGCTGTTTACGACACCGGCTCCTATACCATCACGGGTACCTACTACCCTGCCGCTACGGCAGGCGAGGCCACAACGGATGCGTTCAACACCGCATTCAACGCGTTGAACTCCGGCATGGCAAGCACCACGGGCGCTCGTCCCACCATCGTGCAGACGCAGGAGCTTGCTGCCTCCAAACTTGGCTCCGAGCATAACTACACCTGCACATGGGTTGGCTCCGATTCGCTGGGTCAGCTTATGGCGGCGCATCCTTCCATTCAGTACAGCGTGCGCTTGGCATCGCCTTGGGGTTCCATCCTGGCATCGATTCTGCCCATTTTGATCATTGCCGGCCTTCTGCTGTTCTTCTTCTCCCAGATGAACAAGGCAAACAATTCGCAGATGTCGTTTGGCAAGGCAAAGGTGAAGAAAAGCGTTGAGGAGCATCCCGACGTTCACTTCTCCGACGTTGCCGGTGTTGATGAAGCGGTTGAGGAAATGCAGGAGATCAAGGACTTCCTGGAAAACCCTGCAAAGTATCAGTCTCTTGGTGCAAAGATTCCTCGCGGTTGCCTTTTGGTGGGCCCTCCGGGTACTGGTAAAACCCTGCTTGCGCGTGCCGTTGCCGGTGAAGCGGGCGTTCCGTTCTTCAGCATCTCCGGTTCCGACTTCGTGGAAATGTTCGTAGGCGTGGGTGCTTCCCGTGTGCGTGACCTGTTCAAGCAGGCAAAGGAAGCTTCTCCTTCGATCATCTTCATCGACGAAATCGACGCCGTTGGCCGTCAGCGTGGCGCTGGCTTGGGTGGTGGCCACGACGAACGTGAGCAGACCTTGAACCAGCTGCTTGTTGAAATGGACGGCTTCGAGGCCAACGATTCCGTTGTCCTTATTGCTGCAACCAACCGTGCCGACGTTCTTGACCCGGCCCTGCTTCGCCCGGGCCGCTTCGACCGCCAGATCGTCGTTGACGCTCCTGACGTAAAGGGTCGTGAAAAGATCCTGAACGTTCACGCTGCCAACAAGCCCCTGGCCGATGATGTCGACCTTGCCAGCATCGCTAAGCTCACCCCTGGCTTCACGGGTGCCGATCTGTCCAACTTGCTCAACGAGTCGGCAATTCTTACGGCTCGTCGCAACAAGCACATCATCACCAACAAGGAAGTTCAGGACTCCATGGAGCGTGTTATCGCTGGTCCTGAACGCAAGGGTCGTGTTCTCGACGAACGTACGCGCAAGACCATCGCGTACCATGAATCGGGTCATGCTTTGGTTGGCCACATGCTTGAAGGCGCCGACCCCGTTCATAAGATCTCGATCATCTCTCGTGGTCGCGCCTTGGGTTACACGCTTTCCATCCCTGACGAAGACAAGGTGCTCAACAGCCGCAACGAAATGCGTGACGAGCTGGCCGTGTTCCTTGGTGGTCGTGTTGCCGAAGAGCTGTTCTGCGACGACATCACCACGGGCGCTTCCAACGACCTTGAGCGCGCAACGAAGATGGCTCGCGCTATGGTTACCAATTACGGCATGAGCTCCGACTTGGGCGTGCAGGTGTTCGGCCAGCCCAATCACGAAGTGTTCTTGGGCCGCGATTATGGCAACACGCAGGATTACTCCGACGATACGGCTCGTCGCATCGACGACGAGGTTGCTCGCATCATGAAGGAAGCCCACGATCGTGCGGTGGAAATTCTTTCCTCCAAGCGCGACCAGATGGACCTTATGGCTACCGTTTTGCTTGAGCGCGAAACGATTGACGGTGATGCTTGTCAGGCACTGCTCAACAACCGTTGGGCAGAGTACCTGCAGGAAGAGCAGGCTAAGGAAGCTGAAGGCAAAAAGCCAGAGCTTGAAACTGCCGAAGATGCCCCCGCCGATGTTGCTGCACAGCAGGATCAGCCGACCTCCGCAGCAAGCGAGGCAACACTCGCAAAGCCTGAAGCCCCTGATGGGGGAGCGTCGGGTCCCGAATCGGGCAACCAACAGTAATGGTTAGCAACGCCCCGGGCCATACGGCCTGGGGCGTGGTTTATAAGGAGCAAAACAATGATTTGGCGCTGTGGACGCTTTCCCTTTGATTCCCGCACTCCCGTTATCATGGGCATTTTGAATGTGACCCCCGATTCCTTTTCCGATGGTGGTTCGTATGCCAACGTCGAAGAAGCGGTAGCTGCCGCCCAGAAAATGGTTGAAGAGGGCGCTCTCATCATCGATGTGGGCGGTGAGTCAACGCGCCCTGGTGCAAATCCCGTCTCTGTCGAAGAAGAGCTTTCTCGCACTATCGAGGTAGTGAAGCAGCTGGCTGAAAAGGATATATGCGTAAGCATCGATACTCGCCATGCCGAGGTGGCAAAGGCGGCAGTTGAAGCGGGCGCAAGCATTATTAACGATGTAACGGGTTTCCGCGATCCTGCCATGGTTGAGGTTGCCAAGGGATGCGATGCCGGCTTGGTGGTAATGCATATGCTGGGCGACGACCCTCGCACCATGCAGGACGAGCCTCAATACGATGATGTGGTGGCGGAGGTATGCGAATACCTCTCCAGGCGAGCTGCTGAGCTTGAGGGGGCCGGCATTGCCCACGATCGAATTTGCCTTGATCCTGGCCCTGGCTTTGGCAAAACTGCCAAGCAGACTATCGAGCTTATGCGTAACTTCCAGGAGCTAGTGCATCTGGGGTATCCCACAATGGTTGCCGTTTCCCGAAAGAGCTACATCGGCTACGCCTATGACATTGACGACCCCAAGGAGCGCGATGCCGCATCTGCTGCAGAGGCGCTGATGGCATGCGAATTGGGCGCTTCGGTAATCCGAACCCATAACGTGGCACTAACCGAAGAGTCGCTGAAGGAAAACCTGCGACCCTATGCGTTTATCGGCCTTGGCTGCAATGTTGCTTTGGTTGCCGATGAGGGCGAGGAGCTCGAGGGCAAGAAGGCAATGCTCAGCCAGGCTATCACCGATATGTGCCTGTTGCCTGATTCTCAGATCATCGATGTTTCCAGCTTCTACGAAAGCGAGCCTGCTTATGTGGAAGACCAGGACTCATTCGTTAATGCGGTGCTTGTCTTGCGCACGGGCTTGCCCCCGCAAGAGCTCCTGCGCTATCTGAATATCATCGAAGACAGGCTGGGCCGCATCCGTGAAAAGAAGAACGGCCCGCGCACGTGTGATCTGGATATTCTTGATTACCAGGGCTATGTGTCCGACTTGGAAGTACTGACTTTGCCCCATCCGCTCCTTACCGAACGTGATTTCGTGGTAAAGCCGCTGCTTGAGATTGCTCCCAACCATGAGCTTTCCGATGGTACGAAGGTCACGCTTGATACCGTAACGGTGGGCAAGGCGTGGAAGTGCTAAGCCAGTCCGAACATCAAACTTGCGGCCGTGTTGTAACAGGCGCCCCTTCGGTGGCGCCTTTGCGTCCGGCCGTTTCTACTTTTTGGGATTTGCACGCCCATGCATGTGTCCGTTCGACGAACGAGCTCGTGAAAGAAGCTCTTCGTCAGGGTGTGCCTGAGGGGTATTGTGCAACGGCCCTGGAGCAAGAAGGCGGCTATGGACGTCAAGGAAGGGTTTGGACCAGCCCTTTGGGTGGCGTATACACTTCATTCGCATTGCGACCTAACGTGCCGCCGCAAATGCTTCCTACTTTGAGTTTGGTGGCCTCATTGGCGGTAGCCGATGCGCTTGAGCAGGTGCGTCCAGGCTGTAACCCGCTTATCAAATGGCCCAATGATGTGCTTTGCCCAGAGGGGAAACTCGCAGGCATTTCGCTTGAGGCTTTAGCTGGCGGTGTGTGCGTTGGTGTGGGAGTCAATGTGTATGAGCCTTTCGCCAAACGCGAAGTTGAGGGGAAGTATTCCTTGGCGTATCTGCAAGATGGCGTTGTGGAGGCGGGCCTTTCCTCAGAACAGCGTTCCGTCATGACCCAGTTGGTTGAAAGCATGCTTGAAGCGATGGAGAGCCGCTACGGGCGCTGGCTTCAGGAAGGCTTCTCGGCTTTTATCGATGAGTACAGCCAGCGCTTTGCTTATCGCGATAAGCGGGCATCCCTTGCGCTTATCAATGGGGATGAGACCATCAAGGGGATAATTCGTGGCGTCGATGGCTTAGGGCGCTTGCTCGTTGAAAACGATGATGGGGCGATTGTCCCCATGAGCTCGGGCGAAGTGCATGTGACATCGTTTCAAAGTTAGCCTGGAGCTGTTGGCTTAAAACAGCAGAGACTTTAAGCCAATAAGAACGAGCACGGCACCGCCAATGATGGTGGCCTTTTCGCCGAGCGCGTTACCGAAGCGCTTGCCGATAATGAGGGCAACGATGCAGGTAAGTGCCGTAGTGATACCGATGATGCCCGAAGAGGTGAGTACGTTTACTTCCAGGGCGGCAAAGCTTACGCCAACGGCCAGGGCATCAATGCTGGTGGCAACTGCCTGGAACAGCAGTACGGGCATGGTGAGTGTTTGTTCGGATGCCTCTTCACCCTCTTCTTCACGGAAGGCGTCCCAGATCATCTTCCCGCCGATGAATCCCAAGATCACAAAGGTAATGATGCCAGCATATTGGGTGATGAAATCGCTTACCAGCTGACCCAGGACAAACCCTACAACGGGCATGAGGAACTGGAAAAAGCCGAAAGCAAGGGGCATGGAAAAGCTGCGGGCGCGTGAGATGTTAGGATAAGCAAAGCTGTTGGAGATGGTAACGGCAAACGCATCCATGGAGAGTGCTAGGCCAAGTATGACGATTTCGACAATGCTCACGGCAGTCCTTTCTTGTGTGCAAACCTGTATTTTCCCTCATGGCAAGCCGCTTGCTGACTAGGCGGTCAACATGACACACATTTGATAAATACATGCATTTTGCCTAGGGGATATGGCGGTATTTAAGCTGCGTTATCAGAATAGGCAGAGCAACTGATTGGCTGCGTGCGTTGATGCAGGCGGTCTGGAACAATAATGAAACATGAGCGAAAGGTATCGAGCCCGTATGGCCGAAGAACAGATTCGGGGAGAACAAAAAGAGCATCAGGGGGCACATTTCGAAGAGGGCACTATGCGCAAGCATGTTGCTGGGGGAGCAGCTGCTAAAGGCAACGAGCGTACTGCGCGTATGGGAACGGGCCCCATTCCGAAATTGGTATTGGAATTTGCCATTCCCTCTATCGTGGGCATGCTGGTTAACGGTGCCTACAACGTAATCGACTCTATTTTCCTTGGCCAGGCCATGGGCGAGATTGGCCTTTCGGTGGCAACTGCCGCCATGCCACTGATGACCATCTTTATGGCGTTGGGCATGCTCATCGGCAACGGTGGCAATGCGCTTGCTGCATTGCGTTTGGGCGAAGGCAACAAGCAGGCTGCAGAGAAGAGCCTTGGCAATACGGTGTGTCTTGGCATCATCATTGCGATTGTGGTGGCGATAATCGCCTGCATTCCGCCCTGCATGGAGGCGCTCCTTTCGCTTTCGAGCGCTACGCCTGAAATCCACGATTACACCTACTCGTTTATCCAGATCATCGCTTTCGGTGTTATCTTCCAAATCATCGGCATGGGTGTGAATAATTTCATCCGTACGGCAGGTGCGCCAAACCGCGCCTTGCTTACCATGGTTATCGGCACGTTTTCCTGCATCATTCTGAACTACCTGTTTGTGTTGGTTTTCGGATGGGGCGTTGTGGGCAGCGCGCTGGCAACCGTGCTCGGTCAGGGCGTTTCCTGCGTTTCAGTATTGTGGTACTTCCTGTTTACCAAGAACGTTGCATTCAAGCTGTACGCACGCAACTTGAAGCTCGACGCCGAAGTGGTAGGATTCATTTTCTCTTTGGGCGCTGCCAGCTTCATCATGCAGATGGCTATGTCGGTCATCAATTTCCTTGTTAACTATCTGTTGGTGTTCTATGGTGCGCAAAGCCCCTTGGGCGCCGAGGCCGCGCTGGCGTCTATCGGCGTTGTACAGCGTTGCGCCATGTTTACCGTGCTGCCCCTTATCGGTACTGCAGTGGCGATTCAGCCGCTGCTGGGATTCAACTACGGAGCGGGACTTATCTCGCGCGTGCGCGAAACCGTGCGTTTTGGCATCCTAATGGCCACGGTTATCGGTACCTGCATGTGGATCATGATTATGCTGTTCTCGGGCGATATCGTAAGCTTCTTCGGTATTCGTGCTGATGGCCTGCGTGACTTCACCGCTTTTGCGCTGAAGATTCAGTTGCTTGTGCTCCCGGTTGTTGGCTTCCAAATTGTGGTGGGCAACTACTTCCAGGCAACGGGACAGCCGATGAAATCTATCATCCTTTCTCTTACTCGTCAGGTTCTGTTCCTTATTCCCTTGTATATCGTGCTGCCCATCGTGCTGCCCATGCTGGTGTCTACGCTTACCGGTTTGGATGCTTTGTATTTTGCGGTGCCGATTTCCGATTGTCTGTCTGTTGTTACCGCGGCGGCATTCCTTACATTCGAGATGCGCCGCTTGAGGCGCGTTGAGACAGGGGAGGAAACGTCTCGTTTTGGCAAGGGAGCAAAGCAATCGTAGGCGTGTAGACGTCGTTCGAGCTCCATGTGGCATCGCTTGTGGGCTGGTTGGCGGCGTGTATGCCAGTGAAGGTCGTCATGCGTAGCACCGAAGAACGTGATGGAGAGCATGGCTGCCCGTAAACGAGCGGCGGCTGTTCAGCTGCCCGTCGGCAAGCGGTGGCTGTTCGCAAAAGGGTGCACACTCGAAGAGGATTATTACCGACTGCCCGTAGGCGAGCGGCAGGTATCATGCGTAGCGCCAAAAAGCACGATGCAGAGGATGACTGCCCGTAGGCGAGCGGGGCTGTTCGCGACAGGACGCACGCTCGAAGGAGCTATCGCCGACTGCCCGTAGACGAGCGGCGGCCGTGATTCGCAAAACATCCGTGGGTGTTTGTATTAAATGCCCGTTAACGTTGAACTTCGGCCGCTTGTGTTGCGTTGCCGCTAAAGCCAAACTGCATCGAAGGGTCCAGTTGCATCCATGCCACAATTTTGTGCCGCATGGTGTCTAGCGCGAAACTGCACCGAATTGAATTGGTTTGGAAAACGCCTGATTATTTTTAAAAGGCAACAAATCATACTGATTTATGTATTAACGTAATTTGAAAAAGTGCGTTATACTGCCCGATCATGGCACAGTATGCGCCTGTTCAAATCGAGGAAGGAATAAATAAATGTCCGAAGCAATGACGCAGCACTCCACCGCTCGTGCTCGTTCCGTCGCGTTTTGCGGCTTGTCCATCGCTCTTATGGCGGTTGCGGCATGGGTTACGATTCCCTTTGGACCGGTTCCCTTTACCTTGCAGACGCTGGCCGTAATGTTTGTGCTGTTCGCCTTGCCCACTAAGCAGGCGCTGGTCGCAATTGGCGGCTATATCGTTCTTGGTGGTCTGGGTCTTCCGGTGTTCTCTTCCTTTAAGGGTGGTTTGGCTGCATTGATGGGTCCCACGGGTGGTTTCATCGTTGGCTTCTTTGTTGCCGCCGTGGTTGCTATCGCCGTTGCTGCTCTGCTGAAGCGCACCCCCTTGTTTGCTTCCGAAGAGCAGAAATCATTCTTTGGTACCCACATTGCCGCTGGCGTTCTTGCACGCAACGTGGTTATGGGCGTGGTGTTCCTGGCGGTTCTCTATGTGTTTGGTTGGGCATGGCTCATGGTGGCGGGTCATCTCAGCGCCGAGGCTGCTTTTGCCGCTGCAGTAGCGCCTTTCGTTCTGATTGACGTGATGAAGATGGTTGCCGCTGTGCTGATTGCCCAGGCGGTAAGCGCTGTGGTTGCTCGCTAGGTTTGCAGGTGTAGCTATCGAAGCTGTATTACGGCCGAAGCTGCATTGCGGCCCGTGAGGTTGTCGTTTCATCTAAACACTCGGGCGTAGCTATCGAAGTTGTATTGCGGATATCGGATTGACTTTGACGAACCCGGATGTCGAACTGGCTTCGATCAATCCGGGTATCTGACAGGTCTAGTTCGACCTTGGCATCGGACTGGCACTGTTCGATCTGGATATCGGACTGGCCCAGTTCGACCTGGGCATCGAGCTGGGCCTGATCGACCACTAGGTAGGAGGATCGCATCATGCGGTCCTCTTTTTTTGTACTACAGCCTTTGTCCTGCAACCTTTGTCCTACAACCCCTTTTTGTGCGTAAGCATCGGGTGAAGCCTGGCAAGAAACCGCCGTTGTGTATTCGCGTGCTGCCGGAAGGCGCCTTCCTTGGCGAGATTTAGCCGTAGTGTATTCTTGAGCGGCAAGTCATGGCAATATCTCGTCGCGATGCATTCCCGAAGGGGCCCTGGACAGGAAAAACGCCCTTTCATGGCAAGATATCGCCGCCATGCATCCAAAATCAGCTGATTTTGGCAAGATATGCTCTCCATGTATGCAAAATGCTCTGCAAAATGCCGTCGGGGAATGCATTTCGCGAGTATCTTGCCACGAAGACCCTCTTTTCCGTCCGCATCCCTCAAATCATGCACAGTAGGCAAATCTTGCCACTCTTTTTCGACTTGTCTTTCGTGCGGGAGCTTTGCGATTCCTGCCTGTGCGGGAGCTCAGGGCGCGACCGGCATCACGGCTCGACCTTCACTGGGGTATTGGCGTGTCCCCTACGTGAGGGCGCAAGCGCTGTGGCACGTCCTTTATGTGGAGCGCAAGCGTCGCCGTTCGCCCTCTACGCGAAGGTGCAAGCGCTGCGGCTCGTCCCTTATGTGGGGGTACCGACGCTGTGGTTCGCCTTTTGCGCGGGAATGCCAGCGCGGCAAGAAAAAACCGCGCGCCGTCGAAAGGCGCTCTCCTTGGCAAGACCTAGCCGTAGTGCATTCCTAAGCGGCAAGTCATGGCACTATTTCGTCGCGATGCATTCCCAAAAGGGCGCATCGGTGCGGCAACGGAAAGCTACAGGGCGGGGAACGCCATCACGAACACGGCGCCGCCTTCGGGGGCGTTGAATGCGGTTACCGTGCCGTCGAAGCTCTCAACAATCTCCTTCACAATGGCCAGTCCAAGGCCTGCGCCTCCGCTGTTGCGTGCACGCGAGGTATCGCTGCGATAGAAGCGCTTGAACAGGAGGGAAGGGTCATCTTCGATGCCACAGCCATCGTCTTTCACGGCAACTATCGCCTGGTTGTTTACGCCGGAAAGCAAGACGCGGACATGGCCGCCCTCTTCGACGTGACGAATGGCATTATCGACCAAGTTGATGATGGCCTGTTTGAGACGATCGGTGTTGCCCAAGATATCCGGGGCAGCGCCCTCTACGCTCAAGGTGACGTTCTTGTCTTGGGCGATGGGCTCAAGCATTTCGATGACTTCTTGGGCAACGGGTGCGATATCTAAGCGCTTCAGGGCCGCTGCGGGAACGCCTTCTTTTGCGTGCTGCAGCGCCAAGAGCGAATTGGTGAGCTTTTTCAGACGTTCCGACTCGCTCAGGATGATCTCGCAGAAATGCTCGCGTGTTGACTGGGGCATATCGGGGTCGAGCATCAATTCGGCATTGCCGCTGATGGCGGTGAGGGGCGTGCGGAATTCGTGGGCAACATCGCTCACGAAAGAATCCTGACGGTCCTGCACTTTGGAAAGCTCGTCGAGCTTTGCCTCGTAGGCGCGGTTCAGCTCGCGGAAATCTTCGGACAATTGGTCGGCTTCGTACAGTGCGCCTGTGGGCTCGAACACGATGCTCTTGTCGCCTTCGCGGTAGGCGCGCGTTTTCTGTGCCAATTCAGTGAGCGGTTGGGCGATGAAATGCGCAATAAGCAAGCTCAAGAAATAGCAGAGGCAGGAAACAGGGACGATAAATGCCAAGATGAAGTGCGAACAGCCGAATGCCAGCACGGCAATGGCAGCCGTAACAGAGCAGCCGAAAATAGCCAGCAAAGCGGTGAGAAAAGAAATATTGGTAAACAGCCTCATTGAATCCCCTCGAAGCGGCAGATATCGTATGCGTCAGCCTGCAAGCCTGCAGGCTGCTCAGCACCTCGACGCCGGCGAAGCGGCAGATAGCGCATGCGCCGGTCTGCAAACGCCCCTTATTTCTTGAAGCGATAGCCGTATCCGCGCACCGTTTCAACAAGCTTCGGATCGTACCCGGCTGCCTCAATCTTATCGCGAAGACGCTTGATGTGAGTGTCGACTGTTTTCGTTTCCGTGATGAACTCCCATCCCCACGCATCGTGAAGAAGGTCTTCGCGGGAAACCACCTTGCCGGCATTGTGCATAAGGCAGCTCAGCAGCTCGAATTCGCGCGGGGTAAGGTCGATGGGCCCTTTTTCTCCTTGGGCGACGTGCGTGTCTTCGTTCAAGGTGATGCCGCTTGCCGTTACCTCATTCGAGGGCTGCGCGTTTTCCAGGCCTTGGCTGCGACGCAGAAGGGCGCGGGTGCGTGCAAGAAGCTCGCGCACGCCGAAGGGCTTTGCAAGATAGTCGTCGGCTCCAAGCTCGAGTCCTACGACTTTGTTCAGTTCGCTGTCACGTGCAGAAAGGAACAGGATAGGCGTAGTCATCTTCGCGCGGATGCGGCGGCACAGTTCGTATCCGTCGATACCGGGCAGCATGATGTCCAAAATGAACAGATCGAAGTGGTCGCTTTCGATTTTCTCAAGCGCTTCTTCGCCGTTGGAAGCCACTTCGGTGAGGTAGCCTTCCTTCTGCATGGCATAGCTTACGAATTCAGTGATGGAAGGCTCATCGTCTACGATGAGTATGCGAGCGGGATTTTCCATTGCGCCACCTTCTGCGGATGCGTTAATTACGGTTACGGCTAAGGGACTGCCGTCCAAAATCGATAGTATGGTAGCATTCGCTCGTATCGCTTAAACCTGAAGGGATTGTCAGAAACATGTTACTTGCGATTGACGTGGGAAATACCCAAACCGTGCTCGGTGTATACGATGGTGAGCACTTGGTTCATATGTGGCGTGTGGCTACCAACGTAGATCACACCAGTGATGAGCTCCGAATCAAACTGCATGTTCTGATGGAGGCCGAAGGTGTTGATCCCAAGTGCATCGATGGCGCCATTCTTGCCTCGGTGGTTCCCGCTCTTACCCATAATTGGGAAAAGGCATGCTATCGCTCGTTCTGCGTTCAGCTGCTTGTGATCTCCGCTCAAACCGTGGGGCATCTTATCAACATGGACCAGGAAAAGTTCGCTGAATTGGGTGCCGACCGCGTGGCAGATGCCGCTGCTGCGAAATGCCTGTACGGTTCGCCTGTCATCGTGGTCGATTTCGGTACTGCTACCAATATCGAGATCATCGATAAGACAGGCACGTTTGTGGGCGGCATTATTGCCCCTGGCGTCGATTCGTCCATGCGCAGTCTGCTTTCCCGCGCAGCGTTGTTGCGTTCCGTAGAATTGGAAGACCCCGGCACGGCAATCGGAACCAATACCGCCGATGCGCTTAAGGTTGGCGTGGTGTACGGTGAGGCTGCTCGCGTTGACGGCTTGGTCGAGCGCGTCTTCGATCAGCTGGGCTACGAAGCCAAGGTAGTGGCAACCGGTGGTTTGGCGCACCGCATCGCCCCCGCATCGAAGCACATCGCCGAAATCAACCTCGAACTCACTTTGCAGGGTTTGCGTATGATCTACGATGAGATCGCCCAGTAAAACCCAGTAGGACAGAGCAATAAGCCAAGAAGAGGAAGCGAACTGTTTATGCTGACAGATATCGAAATTGCGCAGGCGGCAACGCCTCGCCCCATTACCGAAATCGCTGAAAAGGCAGGTATCTCTGAAGAGTACCTCGAGTGCTACGGCAAGACCAAGGCAAAGGTTGACTACAACCTGCTCCGCAACGAAGATCACAAGCCTGGTAAGTTGGTGCTGGTTACTGCAATCAACCCCACCGCTGCCGGCGAAGGTAAAACCACCACGACGGTAGGCTTGGGCGATGCTCTTTCCCGCTTGGGCAAGAAGACGGTAATCGCCTTGCGCGAGCCCAGCCTGGGACCGGTGTTCGGCATCAAGGGTGGCGCCGCAGGCGGTGGCTATTCCCAGGTAATCCCCATGGAAGAAATCAACCTGCATTTCACAGGCGACTTCCATGCTATTGGCGCGGCAAACAATCTGCTCGCTGCTCTGCTCGATGCCCATATCCACAATGGCAACGAGCTTGGCATCGACGTTCGCCGCATTACGTGGAAGCGTGTTGTTGACATGAACGACCGTCAGCTGCGCAACATCGTGTGTGGCTTGGGCGGCAAAGCCAATGGCGTTCCCCGTGAAGACGGCTTCGATATTACGGTTGCTTCCGAGGTCATGGCCATCTTCTGCTTGGCAACCTCCATCACCGACCTGAAGGCGCGCTTGGGCCGCATCGTTGTTGGCTACACCCGCGACGATAAGCCTGTTACCGCCCATGACCTTCATGCTGAAGGCGCTATGGCTGCGCTTTTGAAGGATGCGCTGAAGCCCAATTTGGTTCAGACGCTCGAAGGAACCCCCGCATTCGTGCACGGCGGTCCTTTCGCCAACATCGCACATGGCTGCAATTCCATCATGGCAACCAACATGGCTCTTGCTCTGGGCGACTATGCGGTAACTGAAGCCGGTTTCGGTGCCGACCTGGGAGCCGAGAAGTTCCTGGACATCAAGTGTCGTCTTGCGGGCTTGAAGCCTGATGCTGTTGTAGTAGTTGCCACGGTTCGTGCGCTGAAGAACCATGGCGGCGTTGCCAAGGCCGACCTGAACGAGGAAAACCTCGAAGCGCTGGAAAAGGGTCTTCCCAACCTGCTTCAGCACGTGGAAAACATTACTCAGGTGTTCGGCCTCCCGTGCGTTGTTGCTATCAACGAATTCCCCACTGATACTCAGGCAGAAATCGATCTGGTTCGCGCCAAGTGCCAGGAGCTCGGTGTCAACGTTGCCCTTTCCCAGGTTTGGGCAAAAGGCGGCGAAGGCGGCGTAGAGTTGGCTGAGGAAGTTATGCGTCTGTGTGAGCAGGAAAGCTCTCTGACCTTCACCTACGAAGATAATATGGGTCTCGCGGAAAAGATTGAGGCAGTTGCCAAGCGCATTTACCATGCAGATGGGGTAGACTTTGCTCCTGCTGCAAAGAAGGAAATCAAGCAGCTTGAAGAATTGGGCTTTGGATCTATGCCGGTTTGCATGGCGAAAACCCAGTACAGCTTCTCCGACGATGCTGCACTGCTTGGTGCTCCGCGCAATTTCCGCATCACGGTTCGTCAGGTTAAGGTATCTGCAGGCGCTGGTTTCGTTGTTGCCCTTACCGGTAATGTCATGACCATGCCGGGCTTGGGCAAGGCTCCTGCTGCCTTTAAGATCGACGTTGATGAAACGGGCAAGATCTCTGGCTTGTTCTAGGCTGCTAGAAAATAGCTGGAAATACTAGCAAGGTATTATCGGGCTGGCGCAGGTGCGCTGGCCCGTATCGTTGTCATAGGTAATAAACGATTAGGAAACATCTTGAGCGAGTGGACATTAATTGACGAGGTTGCCGCTGGCACCCCAACCCCTGGTGGCGGTGCCGCCGCCGCATACGTGGGAGCTTTGGGGTCGGCGTTGAATTCCATGGTGGGAAACCTGACGGTTGGCAAGAAAAGCTATGCCGACGTGGAAGACCAGGTGAAGGAATGCCTATCGCAGCTTCAGCGGGTGCGCGAAGAGCTCCTTGCCTTGTCGAAGAAGGACTCTGAGGCATTTGCCCCTTTGGCGGCATGCTATAAAATGCCCCGCGCTACCGAAGAAGAAAAGGCGCAGCGTACCAAAGCAATGCAGAAGGCGCTCATCGATGCCATCGAAGTGCCCCTGTCGATCATGAAAGCATGTGCTCGCGTTATCGATCTTTCCGATTTTATGGCTCATAATGGCTCAAAGATGGCGCTTTCCGATGTTGCCACGGGTGTTTCCTTTGCGAAAGGGGCACTAAAGGGTGCTGCCCTGAACATCTTCGTCAATGCCAAAATGCTCGAGGATCGCAAGCTTGCGAAGCGTTACACTGACGAAACAGAATGTCTCATTATTGAATGGGGCAAGCGTGCCGATGATATTTACGTATTTGTGTTGGAGGGACTCAGATAAGTATGACCCGCATTTTGAAATCGAAACCAGTTACTGATGCGATTGCCGCCGATCTTGCTTATCGTGTCGAGCGTCTGAAGATCTTGGGCATCGAACCTACACTTGCTATCGTTCGCGTAGGGTCCCGCCCCGACGACCTGAGCTACGAGCGCACTGCTTGTAAGCGCGCAAAGGCTTTGGGTCTGACCACACGTGTGTTCGAGCTCGATGAAAAGGTTTCCCAGGAAAAACTGCTCCTGCAAATTCGCCGCATCAACGCCGATTCAAACATTCATGGTTGCTTGGTGTTCCGCCCTCTTCCCTCTGAGATGGAAGACAAGCTTGTTTGCGATGAGCTTGCCATGGCGAAGGATATCGACGGCGTTTCCACCGCATCGCTTGGTGCGGTGTTTACCGATGCCAAGGAAGGCTTTGCTCCTAGCACCGCAGAAGCCTGCGTAAGGGCGCTTGATTTTTACGATATTCCTGTAGAGGGCAAGCACGTAGTTGTTGTTGGTCGCAGTCTTGTGGTGGGCAAACCTGTTGCCATGCTGCTGCTTCGTCGCAATGCCAGCGTGACCATCTGCCATTCCCGCACGGAGGACCTGCCCAAGATCATGCGCACGGCAGACATCGTTATTTGCGCAACGGGCCGCGCACGTGCCTTTGATGCATCGTGCTTCCGCGAAGGCCAGACGGTTTTGGACGTTGGTATCAACTTTGACAAGGACGGCAACCTGTGCGGCGATGTCGACTATGAATCGGTCGAGCCCGTTGTCGATGCCATCACTCCGGTCCCAGGTGGTCTCGGTTCTGTTACCACTTCTATCACCATGGAGCATACGGTTTCGGCTGCAGAAAAGACCATCAGGTAATTCTGCTTGTCGTTAAATGAATGCATGGGCGCCAAGGCGCCAAAGCGCTCAATGGGGTTGTTCCTCATTGAGCGCTCTTGTTAGATCCTGCTTTTCCGAAGGGAATCTTTATGTCCGGCAAATGGGTTGAAATAGCACGTACCTCTTCGGTAGAGGAAACGCAAGCTTGCGCAGCGGCACTGGCTGGCGTGCTTGATGCAGGTGCTGTTGTGACACTCGACGGAGATCTGGGGGCGGGAAAAACGCACTTTACCCAGGGGCTGGCAGCTGCCTTGGGCGTTGCGCAGGCGGTAACGAGCCCCACCTTCAACTTGGTGGTTGAATACACCGATGGGCGTCTTCCCCTGTATCATTTTGATCTGTATCGCCTTGATTCCCCTTATCAATTGGAAGACTTGGCATTTTACGAATACGTCGAAGGCGATGGCGTTTCCTGCATCGAGTGGGCTTCGAAATTTCCCGAAGAAATGCCAGAAGATAGGCTCGAGGTGTATCTTGCCGTCGAGGGCGAAAACGTTCGGGCAATTCGGGCATGTGCCCACGGATTGGCAGAATCAATGCTTCAGAGTTGGCGGGCTGCGTTGGCTTAGCTTTTTGCCAGGCGCGTTCTTTTCGGAAGGATTGCGTCTGGTTTTTCTGTTTTCAGGGGCATGCGCTAGGATAGCTAGCGAAAGAAAACAGGCATTAAACGTCGCTTGCCCATCCCGTGCCGCCCCCGTTGCTTTTACGGAGATGGCATCGGCGGCCGCAATGCAATAAGAACAGGATTCGCATGAACAACTACGTAGTTGCTTTCGACACGGCAAATGAAATGATTTCCTTGGGAATAGGTCTTCTCGATCGTGCCAAGAAAACCATTGACTGCATCGCTTCGCGCGAGGTCGGTGCGTTTCGCGCATCGAACGTTAAGCTTTTGCCTGAAATCGATGCCTTGTTGGCGGATATGGGCATTTCGCGCGGTGAAGTTGCGTGCGTAGTGTGCGGCCGTGGTCCCGGCTCGTTTACTGGCGTGCGCATCTGCCTTGCGAGCGCCAAAGGCGTTGCCATCGGTCTTGGCGTGCCGCTGTTCGGCGTTTCCACCTCAGACGCTCAGGCATGGCAGCAGTGGGCCAATGGGGCGCGCGGATCGGTGGTGGTATTGGGCGATGCGATGCGCAAAGAAGTCTATCCTGTTCGCTATCACGTAACCGATAGCGGTATCGAGCGTCTGAACTCCGATACTGTCATGAAGGCAGCTGCCTTGCCCGAGTGGCTGGGAAGCGGAAGCGATCAGCGCATCGTGGGTGATGCGCTGAAGAAATACTCCGCTCTGTGCGAAGGCCACGGCAACATTGCGGGCGAAGAAGAGCGCTACCCAACAGGCGCCGGCCTTCTTCTTGCGGCGCAGGAGGCTTGGGCGGAGGGGACGTTCGATCCCGACGGTGGTGTGTTGGGCGACCCTTGCACGCTTCTTCCCGTGTACACGCGCCTTTCCGACGCTGAAGAGCATGAGCGCATCAAATTTGCCAAGCAGGATGCCGAAGCCAACGCCGTTGAGGCGAAGGACCTTGAGTCGGGTGTGCAGGGCGGATCGGTGATTCGCTATCAGCCGCTCGAAGCGGCATGGGTGCCTGCGGTTGCCGCCATGGAGTCGCAGGTTATGGGCACGGATGCCTGGAGCGAGGCACAGGTGCTCGACGAACTGCCTCGTCCCGACCGCACGTGGTGGGCGGCGTTTGAGGTTGCCGATACGCGCAAGCGCACGGTGAACGTTGGCGAAGCGAAGCTGGTGGGTTATGCCGGTGGCTGGATAAACGATGGTCAGGTGCAGTTGCTGAAGGTGGCGTCCGATCCGGCTTATAGGCGTCAGGGCATTGCACAAGAGCTTTTGGCACGCATTGCCCTTGACGCGCGTGATTTGGGTGCAAAGGAAATGACCCTTGAAGTCCGTGCGTCGAATACGGGCGCTCATGCCTTCTATGAGCGTTTGGGCTTGAAGGAAATCGGTATTCGCCCACGTTATTATTCCGATGGGGAAAACGCTTGCATCTATGAAGGCCCGCTTCCTCTTTCCGAGCACGATGTTGCTGGTATGGAGTTGCGTTTGAATGCTGCAGCTGCACACGCGGGCGAAGCTGCGGGAGATCGCGTGCCACTTGAAGGCAAGCTCATCTTGGCTATCGAATCTTCGTGCGACGAAACGGCAGCAGCGCTTATCGACGAAGCGGGAACCATTGTTGCTGATGTGGTTGCTTCTCAGATTGATTTCCATTCCCGTTTCGGCGGGGTAGTGCCTGAAATTGCCAGCCGCAAGCACATTGAAGCTATCGGTGGAGTGGTGATCGAGTGCTTGGCCCAAGCGCGCGAGCGTACAGGCAGGGCCGATCTTTCTTGGGGCGATTTGGCCGCTGTCTCGGTAACCTATGCGCCTGGTTTGGTTGGTGCCTTGGTTGTGGGTGCGGCATTCGCAAAGGGTTTGGCCTGGGCTTGCGATGTGCCGCTTATCGGCGTGAACCACCTGGAGGGTCATCTGTACGCGAACAAGATCGCCTGCCCTGACATCAAGCCGCCCATGGTGGTTTCGCTCGTTTCGGGCGGCCACACCATGTTGGTGCATGTGAAAGATTGGGGCAGCTATGAAACCATGGGTTCAACGCTCGACGATGCGGTAGGAGAGGCCTTCGACAAGGTGGCAAAGGCGATGGGGCTGGGGTACCCTGGCGGCCCGCTCATTTCCGCTTTGGCCGAAAAGGGCAACCCTAAGGCTGTTCGCTTCCCTCGCGCGCTGATGCATTCGGGCGATTTGCAATTTTCTCTTTCGGGCTTAAAGACCTCGGTTATGACCTACTTGCAGAAAGAGCAACAGGCGGGCCGTGAGATCAATCAGGCTGATGTGGCGGCAAGCTTTCAGGCTGCAGTTATCGATGTTCAAGTGGCCAAGGCTCGCACGGCGCTTCGCCAGACGGGTGCAAAAGAGTTCTGCCTGGGCGGTGGCGTTGCCGCCAACCCTGAACTGCGTCACGCTTACGAGGCTATGTGCCATCAGCTTGGCGTGCGCCTAACCATGCCGCCGCTTTCCGCTTGCACGGACAATGCTGCCATGATTGCCCTGGTGGCGCTCGATCGCTATAAGCAGGGCAAGTTCTTTGGCTTGGATTGTGATGTGAAAGCCCACGCTCCGCTCGACGAGGCGTACTAGATCCTGTTTCTCGAGTCCTGGTTGGCGGGACGTATTAGCCGGGGCTCGGGACTGCCCGCTGCATACGGGGAACGCAACGTGTTCGCAGCCTCGGCGTCCTCTTCGGTATAATCGATCGCGAAAACACGCGTAAAGGAGATTGGTATGAAGCGCTCTATCGATGCAATTGAACACGCTGGCGAAATCATGAAGAAGGTAAACGATGCCGTCTTGCTTACCACCAAGAAAGATGGTCAGGTTAACACCATGACCATCAGCTGGGGCGGCATGGCTATTGAATGGGGAAAGCCCCTGTTTATTACCTACGTGCGCGAAAGTCGTTTCACCAAGGAATTCCTGGATGCTACGGGCGAGTTCACGGTGAACTTGCCTATGGGCGAGTTTGACAAGAAGATTACTGCGGTATGCGGCGCGAAGTCGGGCCGTGATATGGACAAGATTGCCGAGCTGGGACTCACGCTTGAAGAGCCCGAAGAGGTAAATGTGCCAGGCATTCGCGAACTTCCCCTTACGCTGGAGTGCCGCGTCCTGTTCAAACAGGAACAGGACCTTGCCAATCTTGATGCTGCTGATGCGGAAAAGTGGTATCCCGTCGATGAAGCGCTGGGTGGCCCCAACAAACACACGGCCTACTACGCCGAAATCGTGGCTGCCTACGTCATCGAGTAGCTCTGGCTACAGCGCACTATGTGCAGGGGCGCCGGATTGCTTGGCGTGCTTGGCGGCTGGGTTTGCCATGTCCGCCGTCCTCTCGTTGTCGTTGGCATGCGTTCTGAGGGAATGGCTCTTTTAGCATGCGCGTCCGAAAGAAACGATACAGGCCAGAGGCTCGGGTTGTTGTATGGCGCGCCGTATGTGGGGCGTTCGGGTGAAGGGCGATGCCGCGTAGGAAAGCCACGAGCATAGCGCACCATATGCGGGCGTGTTGCCTGCTATTCCTTGTACGCGATATGAACGGCGGCAACGCCAAACGTTACATTGGTGTATTCGACGCGGGAAAAACCCGCATCCTTCAGCATGCGTGTGAAGCCCTTTTGATCGGGAAAAGCCTTGATCGACTTCGCCAGGTACACAAAGCCCGAAGCGTCGCCTGTGACGATCTTTCCCCAGGCGGGAATGCCCCAGCGCAAATACAGGTTGTAACCCAAGCGCATAAGGGGGTTGGGTGGGGTTGAGAACTCCAGTACGCACAGCGCGCCGCCTGGCTTCAGCACGCGATACATTTCAGAAAGCGCACGTTCGCGTTCGGGCATATTGCGAATGCCATACGACATGGTGATTACGTCGAAAGACTCGTCTTCGTAGGGGATGTCCTGCCCGTCAACTACGGCAAGCTCAACGGGAACACCGTTTGCCTCGCCTGCGTCAAGTCGGCTTTGGGCCACTTCGAGCATGGCGGGCGTGTAATCGGAAAGAATGATGTGCTTGGGTTGCTCTCGGTCGCATGCCGTAAACGTCACATCGCCTGTACCGCCGGCGATATCCAGCATCAGCGTTTGGTCGGTGATGGGCGATTTGTCGATAAGCGTGCGCAGCCAGCTGCGGTATTGGCCGAAGCTGGAGAGCTTGTTGAAACGCTCGTACTTCCAAGCGATATCGGTGAAGATTTTCTTCACGCGAGCAGAAGAAATCTCAGCAGGGGCCTCCTGACCCGTGGCGGTGTCAATAGAGTGGTCTGCTTGCTTTTCGGGCGTTTGAGGGGTGTTGCTCATGCGCTATCGCGTCCTTAGGTACGAGTATTGCCGTCTGCGTTAGCTGATTATAGACAAGAACGGCACGCTTGCGTATCTGGCTCGTTAGGGGTCTGTGAAAAACGGCAAGATATAAACGCCGCAATGCTATCATTGCAAAGAATTACTCTATCGGGAGGATGCGCATGCTACTGATCGCTGAATACGTTGTTCCGGTTTCATCCGAGCCCATCGAGCACGGTGCGGTTTTCATTAAAGATGGTGCTATCGCCGACATCGGCGATGCAGAAATGATGCGCTTGCGCTACCCCAACGAAGAGGTAAAAGACTTCGGCATGGCTGCGCTTACCCCCGGTTTTATCGACCTGCATGCACGCATGGAAGACGCTGTGTTCCGCGGTTTGGTGCACGACCTGCCCTTTGTTCAGTGGCGTAAGGAAATCGCTGCGTTGCGTAAGCGCATTTCCTATGCAGAGGCATTTGACTCTGCATTCCTGGGCGGTCTTGAGGCGCTTTCTTCGGGCGTTACCACCGTTGCTGACATCACATCTACGGGTGCTTGCGTTTCCGCTGCTCAAAAGCTCGGTTTGCGCGGTATGTTCTATCGCGAAGCAGGGGCAATCGACAAGCGCTTGGTTAACTACGCCATCAAGAAGGCCGATAGCGACCTGGAAAAATGGTCGCAGACCATCGACCCCGATCGTATCACCCTGGGCGTTGCGCCAGATCCGGTGTACGAATGCCATCCCGAGCTGTATCGCAGCGTGGTGAAGTACGCCTCCGATAACGGTGATCTGCCTATCGCAATGGATTTGGCGGGCAGTAGCGAAGAGTACCGCTTTGTGAAGTACGGCGCCCCCTCTGGCTTGGATGAGGATCTGGGAATGCAGGGCTTCATGGAGGTTCCGCCATGGCTTCCCACTTCCGCAACTCCTGTTAACTACGTGTTGAACTGGGGTTTGTTCGAGGCGGAGAACGTGATGGTCGTCTATGGCGTACGCGTAAACGACGAAGACATCAGGCACTTGAAGGAATACGACGTTGCCGTATGCGCATGCCCCAGCTTGAATGCCCAGCTGGGCATGGGCGTTGCTCCTGTGAGCGAGTACCTGCGCTCTGGTATGCGTGTGGGTTTGGGTACTGGCGCTCCGGCTTCTATCGACACGATGGACATCTTTAGCGAAATGCGCATGGAGCTGCTCATTCAGCGCGCTGTTACCGGCGAATTCCTTGATTCCCGCACGCTTATGGAAATGGGTACCTTGCGTGCCGCCCAGGCGCTGCGCATCGACGACAAGGTTGGTTCGCTTGAGGTTGGCAAACGCGCCGACATCGTTGCGGTAGACCTGTCTGGTTCGCATTCTACTCCCACGTCAGACCCCGTTTCTGCCCTTTTGGGCTCTGTGGGCAATGGCGATGTTTCCATGACCATGGTAGATGGCAAGGTCCTCTACGAACGTGGACGCCTGCACGTTGCCGGTGAAGTAGCGAAGAACATCGCGCACGTACTTGAGATTCGCGGTCGCCTTCGCTCTTAATACCTATTGGCACCAGTAAGCCCCTCTTGTCGAAAAGAGGGGCTTGTTTTGCGTGCCGTGCGTTAAGGTGACCACACGCTTACGGAAAGAGATTCAATGGCTAACGGTAAAAAGCAGAAGATGACGGCAAAGCAGCTGAAGGAGCGCGAAGAGCGTGCCCTCGAGCGTCAGCGTCTTGCCGAAGAAAAGAAGAAGCGCGATGAGCTTCTCAAGCGCATATTCGTTATTGCGGTGTGCGTGATTTTGATCTTGGCCCTTTCTCTTCCCACCATGGGCCTTATGTTCCTTGGCGGAAACCAATAAGGGTCCAAGCGGCAAAACCACTAAGCGCCGCCTGCCGTTATGCGGTTTGGTAGCGCTGAAGAGATAAGGAAGTACCAGTTGTTCGGCATTGGCGGATTTGAGCTATTCATAATCCTGCTGTTCGCGTTCTTGATTTTTGGCCCCGACAAGTTGCCTGAAATGGCAAAAACGTTGGGTGTTGCGCTCAACAAATTCAAGCAGGCGCAGGAAGAAATGAAGGCGGTTATCAACGACGAGGTTTTGGATCCTGATGCGGGTAAAAAGGCCGCGTCTGGGTCAGGCTCGAAGCCGGCACCGCATGCAACCCAGGAATCGTTTGCTGAGCGCAAGGCTCGCTACGACAAAGAGCGTGCCGAGCGTTTGAAGCGCCAGCAGATCGACGCTAACCGCACCGCCATGAAGGCGGAGGCGGCAAAAAAGGCCGAAGAGCTTGAAAAAGCTGCGGAGGGCAAGTCCGAAGAGGCTGCGTCAAAGGCAGCCGATCATGCGGAATCTGCACCCAAGCCCGCGCCATCGGTAAAGCCGGCACCGGCTTTTACCCCCGACGAGCTGTTTGGCACCAAGCCAGTGAAGCCCGCTCCTCGTGCTGCGCAAAAGGAAGCAGCGGTAACGGAAGGGGGCGAATAGCGTATGGCAATCGGACCGGCGCGCATGTCGCTCATGGAGCATTTGGGCGAATTGCGCATGCGCCTTGTGCGCGTGATTGTTTGCCTCATTGCGGCAACCTGCGTTTTCTACCTCTCTACGGGTACCGTAGTTCAATTCTTGCTGGCTCCCGTGGCCGAGTTCATGCCCACTGATGGCAACGGCGACGTGATGCTCAATGTCTTGGGCGCTTTCGACGCTTTTTCGGTGCGCATTACCGTGGCATTGTGGACCGCTGTAGTTGCAACTGCCCCCATCACGCTGTGGCAGATCTTGGCGTTTTTCCTGCCGGCGTTGAAGCCGCGTGAGCGTAAATGGTTCCTGCCTACGTTTATCGCCGCTCTGGCCCTGTTCATCATCGGTACGGTATTTTGCTACTGCATTATCCTGAACCCCGCCTTTCAGTGGCTCACCGACCAGGCATCGGGCTTTGCGACCATTCTTCCCGAAGCTGGCCAGTGGGTAGACATCATTATCAAGTTCGAGCTGGGCTTCGGCGTTGGCTTTGAAATGCCCCTGGTGGTGTTTTACCTGGTAATGTTCGGTGTAGTGCCCTATAAGAAATTGCGTGCGAGCTGGCGTACGGTATATATCGTCCTGCTGGTGTTCTCCGCAGCGGTAACGCCCGATGCTTCTCCTGTAACCATGGGCCTTATGTTCGCCGCGATGGTGGTTTTGTACGAGATCAGTCTGCTTGCCGCGCGCGTTGGCCTCAGCCGTCGCATCAAGCGCAAGGAAGAAGCGGAAAAGGCCGAAGAGCTTGAAGCCCAGGAAGCTCGTGCTGAGCTTAAAGACTTGAAGCAGCGCTATCGTGAGCATCTGTGGGGCGAAGAAGAGAGCGAAGGCAAGTAGCCATGCACGAGCTAGGCATTATGACAGGCGTTATGGAGTCGGTCGAGGAAGCGGCTCGCAACGCCGGCGCCACCAAGGTTTTGGAAATTGATCTTTCCGTGGGTGTGATGACCGAAGCCGTGGAAGACGCCCTTCGCTTCGCCTTCGAGGCGCTTTCGGAAGGTACCATGTGCGAAGGCGCCGACTTTAAGATCAATATGATCCAGCCGGTAAGCGTTTGCCTGGAGTGCGGAAACGAATTTGAACACGACCGCTACCACGTAACGTGCCCCCAGTGCGGAAGTGGGTTTACGCAGCTTATTGCTGGCAAAGAAATGCAGATCGACTCAATCGAGGTCGATATTCCCGATGAAGATGACTCCGCCGAGGAGTCGTAGCTTCAATCAAACGAGCACTGACAAACTGGCGTCGGTACGACGCTTTACCATTCAGTAGGTAACTCCCCAAAGAACATGGAGGCAACCAATGCAGATCGATATGAAACAACCCATCCTTGACAAGAACGACAAGCTCGCAAAGAGCAATCGTGAGCTGTTTGCCGAAAAGAAGGTGTTCGTGCTCGATCTGCTTGCATCGCCCGGCTCCGGCAAAACCTCGACCATTCTTGCCACCATCGAGGCATTGCGTGATGAATTCAATATTGCGGTTATCGAAGGAGACATTGCCTCTTCGGTTGATTCCGAGAAGATCAAAGCCCAGGGCATTGCCGCTGTGCAGATCAACACGGGTGGGGCATGCCACCTGGAAAGCGACATGATCCGCCGTGCGGTTGATGTGCTCGACTTGGACAAGCTCGACCTTATCATCATCGAGAATGTGGGCAATTTGGTGTGCCCAACCGATTTTGACCTGGGCGAAAACATGAAGGCGATGATCCTTTCGGTGCCCGAAGGTGATGACAAGCCGTTGAAGTACCCAGGCGTTTTCCAGGCCGCTTCCGCCATCGTGCTGAACAAGGTTGACACCTTGCCCGTGTTCACGTTCGACAAGGACCTGTTCTACAGTCATATTGCCAACCTGAACCCTCAGGCTCCCATTTTCCCCATTTCCGCTACAAGCGGCGATGGCGTGGAAGAGTGGGCAAACTGGCTGGCTGAAAAGATCCGCGCTCTGTAAACCCTGCATGCTCAGTTTTCTTTTGCTGGGCCTAAGCTGACGTATCCGAACAGCACAAGCCGTCCTCTACGTTGCATCGAATTGTTTCCTCCTGTGTGAGGATGTGATTCACCGCAACGCAGGGGGCGGCTTTTCTTTTGCCCTTTTTAGGGAGCTGCCAACTGGTGGATGTCTGCAATTGCCTTCTGGTCTGCGGCTGGCGGGGATCGATGGTGCAGGCGCCCTATGCGCAACGATCGAGCTTTGCGTTGTTCGGCATGCCTGGTATTTTGCGGTTAAAGCAATATCGAATGTTACTGATCTTTGGGAATTCGCCCCGCGAAAAACGATAGTGCGCATTGAGCCGTGGCAAGGGCTGCCATAAATACCAAGGGTGCTTCGAATCCCTGCGTTGTTTCCGTAAGTGCGCCGAACGCAAAGGGTCCGCATGCGGCAAGAAGATAGCCAAGCGATTGAGCAAAACCCGAGAGGGCAACCGTTTCGGCGTGGGTTCTTCCGCGCAGAGAGATAAGGGTGAGCGCCACCACCAGCGAAGCTCCTTGCCCCATTCCCCCAAAAATGCTCCAGAGAAGGGGAAGGTGCGGGTTCAGGAGCCATCCCAATGCAGCGACTAGCAGCGGCGCGCTTGCCAGGAGCCCTGCGCATACTTGATTGCCGCGGAGGTACATGAAGCGCGGGATTAGAAGCCCCGATACAATGCCGAGCGCCTGAAATATAAAGAGGTGCACGCCTGCTTCGCCGGAAGAAAAGCCAGCAGCTCCAGCAATGCTGGGTAGCCAATTGCAGAAGGTGTAGAACGCTGCAGATTGAAGCCCCATGAAGAGCGTGACAAGCCAGGTTGATGGTCTTTTCAGTAACGCGCGAAGCGGAGATTTTGCCTGTGCGTTTTCTCTGTTAGGGCGGGGATCCTCTGTGCTTTCGAGCTGTTGTTCAAGGTGCGTTTCGGCGACGTCTCTTTTTCCGTCGGTCCGAATGTTATCGGCGTTCTTGGCGAGTTTTGTGCGCAGCAGCCACAGGAATGCCGCAAGCAGTGCAGGAATTGCCCAGGATGCCAATGCGGGTTGCCAGCCTCCAAAGGCGTCGGCGGCCGCTGAGGCGGTTAGGCCAGCAAGTGCTGAGCCCGCAGTAACGCAGGCGGAATAGGCCCCGGTTGCAAATGAGACGTTATCGATAAAGTCTCGCTTTACGATGGCGGGCGCCAGCACGTTGCCTACGGCAATGGACGCGCCAATCACTAGGGTGCCTAGCCATACCATGCACTCGCCAGAGAGTGAACGCACTATGCATCCAACGGCAAGAGCGATAAGCGCCCAGAGCAGCACCTTGTTGCTGTCGAGTTTTGCGGTCAGCGCGCCGACAATCATGCTGAACAATGCAAAGGCCAGAAGAGGCAGGGATCCAAGCAGCCCCTGTATCGATTCGCCCCAGCCGAATGTGGCTCCGATGCTAGAAAGCAAAGGGCCCACTGCAACGATGGCGGGGCGCAGATTCAGCGCAACCAGGAAAATTACGCAGCTTGCTAGCAAAGGTGTGGCTTTGCGCTGTTCCGGCGTTTGGGCTTTGGGTTGCTCCATGCTTTGCTTATGCGCCTTTCTGGTTTCGCCTCTTTTCGTTCTGTCTATTATGCGCTGCCATTTTGCTTTTCAGACCAAATGCTTGAGCTGGGTTTTGATCGTTGCCCCTCTTTTTATCTCTCCTTTTTTCGCAATGGTCCCGATGTGTTGCTCTCGGTGTCCATTCCGCTGCTTCCCTCGCAATTTTTACATGCCCTATAACGACGGGGCATGCCCCTGTCGCACGTATTCCCGTTGTTATGGAGGCAAGAATGAAAAATCGGACAGGGAACACCCCTCTTTGCCAAGTCACAGCTTCCGCTTGTCGCGCGGAAGGATGGTTTGTGCTTGCTGTTCAACAGTTGAACAGCTTTTGTAGAGACGGGGAGGTGAGAGAACCTGAAATGTCAAAAGCAGAATGGAAGATTTCCCAGGTTGAAAAGCTTATTGGGCTATCGAGGCGCGATATCCAGAGAGCGTGCTACAAAGGGCGCGGCGGCGTTGCCATCTTGCAGCCAAAGGACAGCTCGTGGGGAAGGCGCAACTACAGCCTTGAAGATGTTGCGACGTTGTTTGTGGTGAAGTGCCACAAAGAGCGTGGCCTGAGCCTGGTCGAAATCAAGAAGGTGTTCGAACGCTCCGATGCGAGTGAAAGCGGTTGCGCGAAGCTCGAAGATCAGGTTTCTCTCATGCTCGATCGGCGCGATGAGCTGGAGCGGCAAATTGCTTGCGGAAGGTTATTGGTGGCTGCGATGAAAGGCAGGGCGCCACTGCGCAAGCTGGTTCGCTCGTATGTGATGAGAGCCGTTGTTGATGCCGCAAGCGCTCAGGAAAAATCGGATGCTAATGCGTATTTTGCCTTGCTTCAGCGATGCGTTTTGATAAGCGCTGGTGAGGTTGGCAAGCTCGAAAAGAGCATTAGGAAATGGCTGGACAAAGGAGAAAAGCCCGATGCGGAATGTGTGCGGGGATTTCTTCGCGAAGAATTCGAACGCACTGCCTGGCTTGTTGAAGGATCGACGCAGGCTGGCGTGGCAAGGGCGCTCGGTGAAGTGCTCGATTCGCCCAGTATGGAACCAACCCTTGAACTGTGGCTTGGTCCAGGATCCTACGAATTCATTGACGAAGCGTTAAGCGTGGCGCTGGCAGCGAAAGCTTAGTTTTGATTGTGAGAAATAGGAGAAACCGATATGGAAAAAGGAAAGAAAAAGAAGTTTGGAATTGCAGCAGTGCTCGTTGTTGCGCTTGCCCTAATTATCGGAGGAGTTGTTTGGTTCGTACCTCATCAAAGAGCGGTAGATTCCTTCAATAATGCTGCAAGCGGGCTTGAAAGCCGAAACGCAGAAGTCGATTCCGCGATAGAGGAGCTTCAAAACCTTCAGTCGGGAAGCGATAAGCCGCTTGATGAGTCGTTGTATGAAACGGCAAGCAACGTCATTGGTCAGGCTCAGGCGGTTAAAGAGTCGGTTCCCGAAATGCCTTTTGCGACCGAGGAAATAGCGAGCAAAGCAGAGCAAATAAACGAGATGGGCCATTATGATGACCAGCTTAAAGCTCTTAATGAAACTAAAACTGCATTCGCAGACAGTATCGCGCAACTGAAGCAAGTTACTGCCCCTTCGGAAGCATTTGTCGTTCAGCGAATCACGGGCCTTTCGAACGTTACAGGGGTAGAAGCCGCAACTGAGGCAAACGATCCAAACAGACAGCTTAATAAGCCAGGTGGATATACCGCTGCCGTCTTCTTCTCTTCCGACTTGGTTGACCGCTCGAAAGTGTACTCCGATGGAAGCGGAATCGTGAATGCTGGAACCGAGGGGGGCGGTTGTGTTGAGGTGTATTCGACTGCAGAGGATGCGGAAAAGAGAAATTCCTACCTTGGTTCCTTCGACGGCACCATCCTTGCGTCTGGCTCTCATGAAGTTCTTGGAACGTGTGTTGTCCGAACCTCGAATTTGCTTACTGCTTCTAATCAAAAGTTAATTGCTGAAGAAATTAAAGAGAGCCTGATTCGCTTGGATTAAAGGGCTCGTGGCGGACTATGCATGGCCGATGACCGTTGATGCCCATCGTCTCAACAGGGACGATGGGCATTTCGAATAATGTGATAGGAAAAGCAACGGAGAAATGGAGGCGCGAGTGATCGAGCGGGAAGAAGTGGAGGAGCTTTTCGAAGAGAAGCTCGACAAGAGTGATGAGAGGGGCGAAAAGAAGAAGCATTGGCTGCCAAAGCTGGTTATCGTCCTGATCCTTATTGCCTTTGTCGCTGGCATTGTATTTGCCACAGTGCCTCAGGCCCGTGGCATGCTTACGGGTGAAGATTACGTAACGTCGACCCAGCTAAAGAAAGCGGTAAGCATTGAAAACCTTTCCTCTGCTGAGTTTGTATATAACGGTATTGCCGAAAAACATAAGGATAATAGCGACGAGGTTGAATATCGCGTTGCGTATGACGCAACGGTAAAAGTTGGCGTAAAAATGAGCGATATCGATTTCGACATCGACCAATCGAACAAGGTTGTTGTCCCACGTTTGCCTGAGATTGCCGTGAACAGCGTAGCGGTTGACGTGAATTCATTGAGCTACATGCCTAAAAATCCAGATGCGGGCATGAAAGAAGTTCTTGATCTGTGCGAAGCCGATGCAAAGAACGAAGCAAGCAATTCGGACAAGTTTTACCAGACTGCAGAGGACAATATGAAATCCGTCGTCGAGGCGCTTACCCTTCCTCTGGTCAAGGGCAAGGGTTATTCAATTGCATGGGTAGAGAGTAAATAGGGGGCAGCGGTGAAGAAAACAATGATTGGCGCTACGTGTGCATTGACGCTGGCTTTGAGTTCTTTTGTTCTTGCTGGCTGCTCGTCTCAGGAGCAGAAATCCGCCGACTTTTCGGGAGTCCAATCGGTAGCGGAGTTGGCAACGTTGAAATGCTATTACCATAATGTTGCAAAAGCCGAGCAGGACGGCGGTTTGTTTGATATTGGCTACAAGAAGGTGTGGGTCGAATATGACGGCATCGTTGAAGTGGGTGTCGATGTTAGCCAGGTCACAATAAGCGAGCCAGATGCAGAAGGAAAAGTTCGAGTTCATGTTCCTGACGCCAAGATTCTTAATGTAAATGTCGACAAGGACTCTATTGGCGACCCATTAATTGATAGAGGGCCAATTACTGATGTGACCGCAGAGGAGAGGACTGCCGCTTTCGCTGCTGCCCAAAAGGACATGGAAGAAGCCGCTCAGAAGAACAGCGCGATGATGGCTCAGTCTCGTGAACGTGCGAAGCAAGTTATTGAGGGCTATGTAAAGAACGTCGGATCGGAAATGGGCGAAGAATACACCGTTGAATGGGTGTAGCGGTAGTTTTGTGATTTGACCAGGTGCTTAGCGAATGTTGGGGCCTGCGCATTATTTGCAATTTAGGAGTGAATTCAATGGGCAAGAATCCATTTGATATGGTTGGTGGTTTTGTGGCTGGTGCAGCCAAGGCGGCAGCCGATACGGCTGGTGGTGCGGTAAATGCCGCAGCAAAAGCAGCAAATGATGCAGGGAAGGTTGCTGGAGGCGTAGCAAACGTAGCAGGAAAAGCCGCCGGTGATGCTGCGAATGCTGCCAGAAAGGCCGCGCATGATGCGGGAAAAGTTGCTGGGCACGTTGCAAACGTAGCGGGAAAAGCCGCCGGTGATGCCGCAAATGCGGTGGCAAAAACAGCATCAAGCGTTGCCGAAGATGCGTTTATGGCTTTCGGAGGCTCAACGGGCAAGACGTACGCTTCGTCCATCAAGGACGACGGGGGCGCTTATTTGGCGCCAAGTCCTGTTGTTGATGAAAAAGAAATAGCTGAGCTTGATATGCTGACAGCTCAGTTCGAAAGCCTTATTAAGCCAAATCCTGTAGCGATGTTGGCACAAAAGGCCGGAGATGTGGTAATCCAGGGCACCTCGAAAGCCATCGCCGTAATCGGAAAAGACGATCTATATAACGAGTCGATGGGGATTATTTCAGATGCATTTAGCAAAGTTGGAGACTCGGCAAGCAAAATTAGCGTAAGCGAAGAATATGTTGTTTCCGAAATTAATAGGGCCCTCGAAGGGGTTCAGATTTCAACGGTTGAGGAAGTTCGCTTTTTGCGCAGCTACGACCTTTCGTCGATTGCTCGCGAACAGAGGAAACAGCATTTAGCACTTGCACTTGCCGAAGGCGCAGCCACCGGAGCTCCTGGCCTGCCAGGCATTCCATTTAACCTGGTTCTGAGTACATTTCTGTTCTATCGTGCTGTTCAATCGGTGGCGATGTTCTATGGGTACGATGTTAAAAATGACCCAGCTGAGCTGGAGCTTGCGGGTGAAGTTTTCATGGAGCTATGAGCGTCGGCCAGTCTCTTGATGCTGGAGATAAGCCCGATGGGGCTGTGTCGGCTCAAATAACCAAGCTCATGATGCTAGGTGAAATCGCCACGGTTAAGCAAACGATCAATAAAGGATGGGCCGAAATGGCGAAGAGGGGTGGTGCATGCTTGGTTGTTGCCCAGATTCGCGCAATGGGAAATGCAGGAGTAAAGAAGACTCTTGAAAATACCGGAAAGAAGGGCCTCGAGGTCGGTGTTTTCAAAAGCGTTTTTGAGAAAATCGGAAAGCAGCTATCGAAAGATGTGGTTTCGAAGGCGGTTCCGGTTGTAGGTGGTGTCCTTGGTGCCGCATTCGATACCGCTCAGATGAACACTATTTTGAAGTATGCGGATTTGTTCTACCACAAACGCTTTATTGTCGAAAAAGAAATGCGAATCGATGCTCTTCTTGCGGGAAAGAACATTGATGATTTTCTTGAAATTGATAACGGGTTTGAAGTTCCCGCTGGTCAAGCAAATGATTAAAAGGACGCAATAATGTCAGGCTTTGATCCATTCGCATTTGTTGGTGATGTTGCTAAGGGCGTTGGCGATGTTGCCAAAGGCGTTGGCGACATTGCGAACAATGCTGCAAAGGTTGCCGCTGGTGCTGTTGACGGTGCCATAAAGGCGATGGCTCCCGAGGGTAACGAGGGAGAGCAAAAATCCTTCGAAGATCACCACGAAGAGCCTCGCCCCATTCCCGAGCCTCAATACCGAGATTGCGAAATCGACGCATTCTACGTCGAAAAGCGCTACGTCGCTGTAAGGCAAATAACGGTTGGCGCTAACGGGGAACCCCTGGAGGGCTACCGGCATTACCTTCGCTTGTCGCGTCATGGCGTCGAGCGCGTCCAAGAGACAGACCTGTTCGCCAAGCCCATGGAGCGCATTCGTGTGCGCAACTGCACTCTTTTCAAAAACGGGGAAGAAGCGGGTGAAGACGCTTTGAGGAAAGGTGCGTTTTTCGGTTCTGTTGCAACGCTGTTTTCGTTCCATCCTTTGGCGATTGGCTTCTTGGCCGCAATAACAGCGCGGGGCAACAAGGATCTTTGGGCGTTGGATATCCTCGACTACGACGAAAAGGAATGGCTGTTCATGGTGGAGTCAAGAGAAGAAGGCGAAGACCTTCTGAAGTTCCTGGATCGCTACTATATGATCTAGCTGCCTGTCTGCGCTCCGGCTTTTGGCATTAGCAAGATGCCTGCATTGCAAGAGAGCTGCTATAAACTAAAAAGCGAGCATGTTTGTGCTCGCTTTTTTCATGCATGTAAGGGGGCTTGCCGTGGGGAGTTTTAGGGAGATCGATCCAGCGCAGTTCGCGCGCCATTTTTTGGATGTTCCGTATGCCGACGAGGATCCTCGTCAGGTGATGGATATCTGGCTTCCAAATGAAGGGGAAGGTCCATTTCCGCTCATTGTGTTCGTGCACGGTGGCGGATGGGTTTCGGGCGACAAGCGCGAAAACACTATGCCGGGAGTATTCAAGTTTCCTTCGCAGGGATATGCCGTTGCCTGCATCGAGTATCGCTTGGTGCCCGATGTTCACTGGCCCGAACCGCTTGAGGATGTTCGCGCGGCTATTCGTTTTTTGTGCGCACATGCGGCCGAATACAATCTGAATGCTGAAAACATCGCCATCATGGGCAATTCTGCAGGTGGGCATCTTGCCTACATGGTGGCGGCGCTCGCCGGTCGCCCTGTAATGAATGGACGTCGTTACGGCAACCTCGACCAATCCGACGCTGTGCAGTGTTTGGTAGCGGTATATCCGCCCACCGATATGTATCAATTGGATCTGTGCGATCGCACTACCGCCGAAGACCAAGCGGCCGCAACCGACGGCAACACCGTCCGCGGCGATACGGGCGAAAAGGGTATGGGCAAAATGCACAACCAGCTTATGGGCGTAAGTTGTATGGACAACCCGGAAATCGCAGCGACAGCCAGCCCCATTAAGTTCGTAAACGAGAATTTCCCGCCAGCGTATTTCCTCCAAGGGGTGCAGGATCGCATCATCCCCTATACGCAATCGGTTTCCATGGTGCGCATGATCAACGAAAAATGCGGAGAAGGGCACGCAGAACTGAAACTCTTCCCGAACGCCGATCATGGTGCCGCGGAAATGAAAACGGACGATGAGGTTAACGTCATCCTCGATTTCATCGATCGCCATATTTGGGAGGGCGAACATGCTCGCACCCCGCTCCCGAAGGAAATAGCACTGTTGTAGTATCTCGCTATTTTGGTAAGTATCTTAGCCAAATACGATAAAATGGCTAAGATACTTACCTCATGGCTAGGATATTCGCATGAACTTCGACTACAGCATTTCGCTGCCAAGCATATGCACGCCCGTAACGATGGGCGCGGTTGCCGCTATCCACGAACACAAAGGCAAGCAAGAACTGTACCAGGCTTTGAAGCCTGAATCATTCGAAAAGCTAGCAGCTGTGGCTCGCGTGCAAAGCATTGGCTCCTCGAACAAAATCGAAGGCATTGAAACCACTGATGCTCGTTTGGAAGCGTTGGCGGCAGGAGAGGTCGAGCCCCAAAATCGTAACGAATGTGAAATTGCAGGATATCGTTACGTACTCGATCTTATCCATGAACGGTATGCTCATATTCCGGTAACGCCGAATGTCATTCTTCAGTTGCACCGGGATCTGTACAGCATGGAAGAAGCTTCGTTTGCCGGTAGGTGGAAAGATTCCGACAACGCTATCGTTGAGCGTTTGCCCGATGGTAGGCTCCAAACGCGTTTCGAGCCTACCAGTGCGGCTGCTACACCAGAAGCTGTAGAGTCTCTTTGCCAAACGTATAACGAATCACTTAGGCAGGGGGTGTTCAGCCCGCTGCTTTGCGTTGCTCAGTTTGTGTTCGACTTCGTGAGCATCCACCCATTCGTGGATGGAAATGGTCGTATGAGCAGGCTTTTTATGCTTTTGTTGCTGTACCAAAACGGTTATTTGGTTGGAAAATATAGTTCACTTGAAGGGAAAATCGAATGCACCAAGCAAACCTATTATGAGGTTTTGCGGGAAAGTTCCGCGGGTTGGGCCGTGCGCGAAAACGACTACCTGCCATTCGTTACCTATTTCCTGGGCATTGTGCTTTCCTGCTATCGGGAGCTCGATGAAAAGCTCAGCATCGTTAATGCTTCAAATAGCAATGAAGATCTAATTCGGAATTGTTTGGCAAAGGCAATCGTGCCTATTTCGAAACGCGAAATAGAAAGATCATGCCCTATGCTTAGCACGCGCACTATCGAGCGAACCCTGCAGAAGATGGTGAAGGAAGGTGCAGTGCTGAAAATCGGTGCTGCTCGCGCAACATGCTATCAGCTTGTTCGATAGGTGAATGGCTTTTAGGGATTGCTCAATCTTTTTACTAACTGCGCAAAATGTCGCAGGCTGTCTGAACGATGTAGAAACAAGCACTCCTGCCCTTTGAGTGCCAAAAAATTTGGCAACAAGGCGGTAACGAAACGGTACAACCTTTGTTATCCAGCGCGGGAAACCACCTGTAATTAACCTATAGGATTCTTGAAACGCCAGGTCAAAGGCTCATATATCGATCGAAAGAGCTTTCTGAATATCTAAGTGCCATACACTCAAGTTTTCTTCACGGATGGTTGCATTCTTGGGTCAACTTGCTAGTATGTATACCCGTTAGCACTCCTAAATGTTGAGTGCTAAACCATGGTAACAACCGCGCTTGCAACTAGGCGCGAATTGAATGGCGAAAGGAAGCACGCTATGAATCTTAATCCGCTCGGTGATCGCATCATCGTCAAGCAGGACGAGGCTCAGGAAACCACCGCAGGTGGCCTGTACATCGCTGCAGAGTCCAAGGAAAAGCCCCAGTCCGGCGTTGTTCTGGCTGTAGGCGAAGGCAAGGTCAACAACGAAGGCGAGCACCTTCCCATGCCCGTTAAGGCTGGCGATCATGTTCTGTATGGCAAGTACGGCGGAACCGAAGTTGACGTTGAAGGCGAAAAGGTTCTGATCCTTCGCGCAGACGACATTTACGCTGTTTACGCAGAGTAAGTAGGTTCTGGTTTGCCGCATAACTCGGAGCGGCAAGCGCAAGCGCTTTTTGCGCTTCATTCGGTACTACTTCATTTGAAAGGAATTTCAATATGGCTAAGGAAATCAAGTTTGAGGCCGATGCCCGCGCAGGCATGGCTCAGGGTGTAAAGAAGCTCGCAGATGCCGTAAAGGTAACCCTTGGACCTAAGGGTCGCTACGTTGCTCTCGAGCGTTCTTTCGGTGCACCGCTGGTAACCAACGACGGCGTTACCGTTGCTCGCGAAGTTGAGCTCGAAGATCCCGTGGAAAACATGGGCGCTCAGCTGGTAAAGGAAGCCGCTGTTAAGACCAACGACGTTGCTGGTGACGGTACCACCACCGCAACCCTTCTTGCCGACGTTATCGTAAGCGAGGGTCTGCGCAATGTAACCGCTGGCGCTGATGCTCTTGGCATTCGCCGCGGTATCGACAAGGCAACTGAGGCCGTTGTTGCTGCTATCAAGAACGATGCAACCGAAATCTCCACCAAAGAGCAGATTGCAAACGTTGGCACCATTTCCGCTGGCGATGCAGTAATCGGCGAAAAGATCGCTGAAGCAATGGACGAAGTTGGCAAAGACGGCGCAATTTCCGTTGAAGACAGCCAGACCTTCGGCATCGATATCGATGTTGTTCAGGGCATGCAGTACGATCGCGGTTACATCTCTCCTTACATGGCAACCGACTCCGAGCGCATGGAAGCTGTTCTGAACGATCCTTACATCCTGCTCACCGACCTTAAGGTTACTTCCATCCAGGATATGGTTCCTCTGCTGGAAGGCATCATGAAGGCAGGCCGTCCGCTGCTCATCGTTGCAGAAGACGTTGAGGGCGAAGCTCTGGGCACCCTGCTGCTGAACAAGCTGCGTGGCACCTTGAACGTAGTTGCCATCAAGGCTCCTGGCTTCGGTGATCGTCGTGCTCGCATCCTCGAGGACATCGCAGTTGTTACGGGCGGCAAGGTAGTTTCCAAGGACTTCGGCATGACGCTTGCAGACGTTACCGTTGACGCTCTTGGTACCGCTAAGACCGTTAAGGTTTCCAAGGACGCAACTGTTATCGTTGACGGTGCTGGCGACAAGGCAGCTATCGATGCTCGCGTTGCTCAGATGCGCAACGAACTGGAGCACCTCACCTCCGACTTCGACAAGGAAAAGCTGCAGGAGCGCCTGTCCAAGCTTTCCGGTGGTGTTGCTGTTCTTAAGGTTGGCGCTGCTACCGAGTCTGAGCTCAAGGAAAAGAAGAGCCGTATCGAAGATGCTCTGCAGGCAACCCGCGCAGCAGTTGAGGAAGGCATCGTTGCTGGTGGCGGCGTAGCTCTCATCAACGCAATCAGCGCACTTGACGCGGTTGAGGTTGCAAACGCAGACGAGCAGGTTGGCGTTGACATCATCCGTAAGGCGCTTGAGGCTCCTATGCGCGCTATCGCAACCAACGCTGGCTATGAAGGCTCCGTTGTTGTCGAGAAGGCCAAGGCATTCGCTAAGGGCGAAGGCTACAACTTCGCAAACGGCGAAGAGGGTAGCATGATTGAGATGGGCGTTTCCGATCCTGTAAAGGTTACGCGCACCGCTCTGCAGTCCGCAGCATCCGTTGCTGGCCTGATCCTTATTACCGAGGCAACCATCAACGAGATCCCCAAGGAAGGTCCCGACCTGTCCGCACTTGCTGGCGCAGGCCAGGGCGGTGGTATGGGCATGATGTAAGTTCGGTACGTCCGCTCGTGCACAAAAAAAGCACCCTTCGGGGTGCTTTTTTTGTGCACTCGCTCCATACGGGATGACGCTGCGCGGCGTCCTGGCGGCACAGCTGGCTTTCAAGCGCTCAGCATGGCCATGAGGCCTATGCTTCGTGCTTTCAAGTCAGCTGCACTCGCCAGGGCGCCGCTCGCTGATTTACTGGCGCATGCCCCGAGCTCCGTTTAACGCCCTTTGGGCGTTTGCTCAAATTCGCTTTGCTCTTTGAGCGTTGAGGGAGTTGCAGCCGAGCGGGTGGTTCGGATTTGCTTCGCTCTCCGAACGCTGAGGCTCTTTTGGGGTGGGGTTCAAATTCGCTTTGCTCTTTGAACCGTGGGCCTTTCGGGCGTTGGGTCCGGATTCGCTACGCTCTCTGAACCCTGGTAAGTTTCGTTCTGGGTTGTTCGATAGCTTTGGTGAATGATTTTTGATTCTATTGCTATGGTTTTGTGAAGAATCGATCGTGCGACATTTTCGTTTGGTGGACAGGAGTACCCTCGCGTGCGGGACTTTGGCCTATTGATCATATTCGTTAGTTATTTTGCGTATCAATTAGGCATGCGCAGGAAGAAGGAATTACTCCCATGGAGGTTTTTCAGCACACGTTCACCCAGATGCTGATGTTGTTCGCGATCATGTTGTGCGGTTTCATCGCGAGGAAAAAGCGCATGACTGACGATCTTTTCGATGGGAACCTCTCCAAGCTGGTAATGTCCATTACCCTTCCCGCAACCATTCTGAACTCGGTGCTCTCCGACAGCCAGCTGCCACCCGACGAGGTTATCCTTACCATGTTTGGCTATGCGGCTTTGTATTTCTTGTTTGCCGCAGTTTTTTCATATGCTGTTGCTCACCTGGTGTATCGCAAGCTCAACCGTCCAGCACGTGGAGCACATGCTTTCATGATGATGTTCGGAAACGTGGGCTTTCTGGGTTTCGCGGTACTTGCTGCCATATTTGATGACAACGCTGTATTGTATGCGGCGGTATTCAACATCGTGTTTAACGTGGTGCTGTTTTCGCTCGGCGTGTTCTTCGTCGCGGGCGATGACGAGCAAACGAGGGAAAAGCGCAGTGTGAAAATGCAGCTGAAAGCACTGGGCCACACCCTTACCAAGCCGGTGATGCTTGCCTCGTATGCTGCGATGGCTTTGGCGTTGCTGCACATAACCGACAACGGCCCTATCGGGCAAACGTGCAGCATTTTGGGCGGAATGACGGTTCCCGCTGCAATGCTTATCATCGGTTCGGCTTTGGCGAAGATGCCTGTACGCGAAATGCTGTTTGACGGTTGGAGCTATCTCACTACGCTTATTCGCCTCATTGTGGTTCCGGTAGGTGTGTACTTTGTTTTCGGACTGTTCGTGAGCGATCCGTACCTTCTTGCCATTCTGGTGCTTCTGGCTGCCATGCCCGCTGCTTCGAATGGCACCATGTTGTGTTTGGCCTATGATGGTGACACGCGAACTATGTCGCGCGGAACCTTTTTGACCACGGTGTTCTCCCTGATCACGTTGCCGGTTATTGCGCTTATTGTGGTGTAGCGCGTTGAGCAACGCCGTTGGGGCTTTGGTTTTCACGTTCGCGTTTGCGCTCTGTGCCTTTTGTCGGATGCGTGCTCATTCGTCGAGCGCCAGGCGCGCCAAAGGCGCACCCGTCGCCATTGCGCGCACTTGCCGCTTTTCCTCTTCATCGACCGCGTTGCTGCCACCTTTGCCCTGCTTATTCATTCGCATACTTCCCTTACCCTATAATTGCCTTGCGCCTCAAAGGCGCAATCGGTAGCTACATAAGGGGTTGTTCGTGGAAGTTCTCACACACGCTGGGTTGCAAATGCTCATCCTGTTTACGGTGGTGCTGCTCGGCGCGGTGGCGCGCAAGCTCCACTTGATGAACGACACCTTTGACGCCCTGCTCTCCAAGCTCGTCATGACGGTGGCGCTTCCTGGCATGATCCTTAATTCGGTGTTAAGCAACACGAATTTGCCCGATTCCAACACTATCCTGATGTTGCTGGTGTATTCGACCGTGCTCTACTTCTTCATCTGCTTGTTTGCGTGGGTTTTCGTGCGTGTGGTGTATCGGGGCGTGCCGAAGCCGGCGCAGGGCGCGCATGCTTATCTCATATCGTTCGGCAATACGGGCTTTATCGGCTTCGCGGTTTTGGGTGCCATCATGGGGAATGATGCTGTGCTCTACGGTGCTGTCTACAACATTCCCTACAATGTCTTTATGTTCTCAGTTGGAATGTTGTTTATTGCGAGCACGGGAACAGAGGGCGTGGCGGCCAGAAAACCGTTAAAAGAGCAGGTGAAGGCTATCGGCAAGCAACTGGTTAGCCCCTGCCTTATCAGCTGCTTCATCGCCATGTTCCTTGCCTTGTTCGGTGTTGCCGACTCAGGCTATATCGGTCAGACGTGTAACCTGTTGGGGCAGATGACGGTTCCGGCGGCTATGCTGGTAATCGGATCGACGCTCGCCAAGCAGCCTTTGAAACAGATGGTGAACGACGGCTGGAGCTATCTCACTTCGTTTATGCGTTTAGCAGGTGTGCCGCTGCTTATCTTTTTCATAGGCGGTATCTTTATCCATGATCCGTATATCCTTGCGGTTATCGTTATCGAGTCGGCAATGCCGGCTGCCTCGTCGGGCATTATGATGTGTTTGGCCTATGGCGGCGATACCATGACTATGTCTCGCGGGACCTTCATAACCACCATCCTCTCGATCGTCACTTTGCCTCTGTTGGCGTTGTTGGTGGTGTAGCTTCTGCTTCGTGGCGGCTGGTGGGTGCGTTGGCCATAGGGAAAAGACAGCTATTGAAAGGCTTTTAATGATTGAGTATCCAACTTCTTTGGAGGACCCGCGCCTCGATGTATACGCGCGCCTGACGGAGCTTCAGTTGCGCAATAGGCTTGAGCCGGAAAAGGGAATTTTCATCGCCGAATCAGACAAGGTTATCGACCGTGCGCTGGCGGCGGGCTATCAGCCGATTTCCCTCTTGGTGCCCGAGCATCGTTTTGAGCGCATGGCCGGTCTCGTGGATCGTATGGGTGGCAATAAGCCTGCCGAAGAAGGCGGCCTTACCGTTTTCGTTATGCCCGCCGAAGAGGTTGAAAAGCTGGCGGGTTACGAACTGACCCGTGGCGTGCTGTGCGCAATGCGCCGCAAGCCTCTGCCCTCGGTGGAAGAAACGGTTGCCAATGCGCGCCGTATTGCCATCTTGGAAGACATTACCAACCACACCAACGTGGGCGCTGCCTTCCGTAGCGCTGCAGCGTTGGGGGTGGATGCGGTTTTGTGCACGCCTGCATGCTGCGATCCTTTGTACCGTCGTGCGGTCCGTGTTTCTATGGGCACGGTGTTCCAGGTGCCTTGGACGCGCATTGGGGAGAAGCCGGGGGAGGAATGGCCCCAGGGCGGCATTGCCAAGCTGCGAAGCCTAGGATTCAAGACCGCGGCCATGGCGCTTGACGACAATTCGGTAAGCCTCGACTGCCCTGAGCTCAAAGAATGCGAAAAGCTCGCCATCATCATGGGTACGGAGGGCGATGGCTTGTCGCAGCACACCATAGCTGCATGTGACTACACGGTGAAGATTCCTATGGCGCATGGAGTTGATTCGCTTAACGTTGCTGCCGCAAGCGCCGTAGCGTTTTGGGAGCTAAGAGCGCGATAGGCTCGCCTTTCTCTGTATATGGCGGATGGTGCTCATATTGGGTTGTGGCGTTTTGGCGAATCGGCTGTTTGTTTGGCTTGACCATGCCAGATACGTTATAATCACAAAACGCCTTATGGCATACGCTGGGCCATCGTCCAATGGCAGGACCCTGGTTTTTGGTACCAGTTATGTAGGTTCGAATCCTGCTGGCCCAGCCATATATTTGAGAATGAAAACCGCCTTCGGGCGGTTTTTTGCTGCTCTGTCGGATACAAAGGATTCGAACCGATGAGGTGAAATCCCGTAAAGAAAACGTGCCTGCGGCACGTTTTTAGGGATTTGCCCGCAGGCGCTTGCGCCAAGGGGGAGAGCGCTCGCGGAGCGCGGGAATCCTGCTGGCCCAGCCATATATTTGAGAATGAAAACCGCCTTCGGGCGGTTTTTTGTTGCTCTCCTGGTGTATGCCCTGATTTTGGCGCGTGAGCGACTCGTCCTTGGCGGGATTCGCCCCATCGCGGCGATCAGCCAATCTCAAAAACAAAAAACCGAGCTTTTTTGCAACTTTTTTGCGATTAGGGACTCCCCATCGCTCCTGCAAAGCGGAAAAGAGCCGTCATATAGCCATTTTTGCTGCATTTTGGGCCTTAATCCGCGATTGAGAAAATCGCGGCAGTCCCTAATCGCAAAAAAGTTGCAACCAGGAGCGATTTTTTGTTTTTGGGCTTCCGGGCCAGCCTCAAGACGGTGCTCGGTGCGGGATGCCTGACCGCTTTGCCCTAGCATCTGCCCATGGAAACTGTGCAAGACAGCGCTGAGGGGTGGGGTGCCCGACCGCTCGCTGATTTTGCGGGTGCATGTCCTGGTTTTAAGGCTCGGGTCGCCTCTTCGCTGGCATATGCCCTGATTGGTTTGGCGCGTGCTCTCAATCTGAAATTTGACTCGCTGGTTTTCGCTCGGTCGTGCTTTATTCTCGTTCTGGTTTTTGACGCGTGCGCCGATTCGCGAATTCGCTCTGCTCTTCGGTTCGGAATGCGGGTTCTCATATTCTGGTGCGCTATCATAGCGGGACACATTATTTCGTTTGAAAGGCTTGTTCATGGCTGAATATATTGAAGGCAAGCGTCCGGTACTGGAAGCTTTGAAGGTGGGCGTCCCCGTTAAGCGCCTGTATGTCGCTGAAGGACTGAAGGGCGACAAGGCGGTCGACGAAGTGGTTCGTCGTGCTCACAAAATGAAGATTTCGGTAAAGCAGATCAAGCGCCATGAAATGGACGAGCGCTCTGAACGTGGCTCCCATCAGGGGCTTATGTTGGAAACTGGCTCATATCAGTATTCTAATGTGAATGAAATCGTTATCGCTGCCAACAAGCGCGCTGAAGCCAATGACGGCAAGGCACTTATTGTGGTGCTCGACCATATCACCGATGCGGGCAACCTGGGCGCCATCGCTCGTTCGGCAGAAGTAGTGGGCGCATCGGGCATCATTATCCCCAACAAGCGTTCGGCCCATGTAACTGCAGCAACGTACAAAAGCTCTGCCGGCGCGGTTTCCCATATCAAAATCGCCCAGGTTAGCAACATTGCGCAAACCATCGAAAACCTGAAAAAGGAAAACTTCTGGGTTGCCGGCGCCTCCGAAAAGGCGCAGCAGTGCATTTGGGATTCACCCCTGGCGGGCCGCTTGGTGCTGGTAATGGGCAACGAAGGCGAAGGCCTTGCTCGCCTTACCCAGGAACGCTGCGATTTCTTGGTTTCTTTGCCCCAAGCAGGAGAGGTTGGCTCTCTGAATGTGGCTCAGGCTTCTACTGCCTGCATGTACGAGTGGATGAGACAATGTAGGGGATAGCCGAGAGTCGGCATCCTGCCTCTTCTCTGTCTGCTTTATGCCTGTGTCGGAGCTCTGCTTGTAGCGGTCTCAACGCGGGGTTCCGTTTTGCGCGCAGGGCGGATATCAATTTATCCCATAAACGTGTTATTCCGACCTTAGTTTGAATCGAGCGGTTCTCATGGCTAAAAAACGTAACAAGCTTCTCATCGTCGACGGGTACAACGTGCTGCGAAGCGGTCAGCGCTATGTACACATGAGGCGTGAAGAAGACTACACCCACGAAACATTCAACAAAGTTCGCGAGGCGCTGATCAGCGACGTTGCGGCTTTTGCGGGTACTGAGTACAAGGCGATTATCGTTTTTGATGGCGCCGATAACCCTGAATCGGCAGGTAAAACTGAGCGTATCGGCGGTGTGAAGGTGGTCTTTTCGCCCTATGGCTCTTCTGCCGATAAGGTCATTGAGAAAATCGCATATGATGCGCGCGAAAACCGTTTGGAGGTGATGGTGGTAACCTCTGATGCCACTATCCAGGATACGGTGTTTGGCGGCGGCGTCGATCGCATGAGCGCCAATGGTTTCAGCCTTGAAATGGAGGATTTGGGCGACGAAGCCAAGCGCGATCGTACCCTTGAAGTGCATCGTCGTTCCACGGTTGCAGACAGGATCAACCCCGATACCTTGGCGAAGCTCAAGGCTTTGCGCGACGGGAAGTAACCGGATAAAGGGATACTTGCATTTGTTCGGGCCCCAAGAGATCCGGGGCCTTGCGTTAACCCAGATGAGCTTCTGTCGGGGCGGCAAAAGGGACCTATGCTTACCAAAGCGAGCTCCAGTCACTGTTTAGGCGATTGGAGCTCGCTTTTTTGCGTTTGGCTTGTCCTTATTAATTTTTATTGCAGCAACCCCGATAGATCTGTTGCTTGCCCGATTAGTTTTTTATAAGTTTCAACTGGAATTATTGCTGAATGCAATGACTTCGATCTATAGCTTTGCCGTTCCTAACCTATAATGAGTTCATTGGTTTGTGATTCTCCGGGTGCTATATGCGCACCAGGGGCGCTATGCGTGCAATGCTCACGCGAAAAAGCCGCCCGGGGAGGGGGAAAGGAGATCCAATGAAACCACTTAAGGGAATCAAGGTCGTCGATCTTACTACGTACATGGCAACGCCTGCGACTGGTCGTGTATTGGGCGAATGGGGCGCCGACGTCATCAAGGTCGAGGCAGCCAAGGGTGATCCGCTGCGCGTAACCCAAGCGGCGGTATTCAACATGCCCATGTCGGACGAAGAGAACCTCGCTTTCGATATGTGCAACTTGAACAAGCGCTTTATCTCTCTGAATCTGAAGAGCGAAACGGGCGCCGAGGTTATGGACAAGCTCCTTGCTGATGCCGACGTGTTCCTGACCAACACCCGTACGAAATCCCTGAAGAAGATGGGTCTCGACTGGGAAACCCTGCATGCAAAATATCCGAAGCTCATCATGGCTCACGGCTTGGGCTACGGCAAGAAGGGCCCCGAAAAGGACGATCCTGGCTTTGACGTAACCTGCTACATGGCTCGTGGCGGCGTATTCGGCACCACGGTAAACCGCGGCGATTCCCCGATGATCCCCACCAACGGTTATGGCGACCTCCAGGCTTCCATGTTCCTTGCTGCTGGCGTTTGCGCTGCGATTATCGGACGCAACCAGACCGGCGAAGGCGAGTACGTAACGTGCGCACTGCAGCATGCTGCTATCTACGCTTTGATGACGGGCATGATCTCTGCTCAGTACGGCAATCCGTACCCCAAGAGCCGTCTTGAGGTTATCTGCCCCTTCAACAACGTCTACACCGCAGGTGACGGCAAGTCCATCGCCATGTGCGACCCTGAATACGATCGCGACTACGACAAGATCATGGGTCTTATCGGCCGCGAAGACCTTATCGGCTCTGAGCGCTTGAACAACTGCAACAAGATGAACGCCGATGGCTTGAACGCTGAAGTGGTTGGCATCCTGGACGAGGCTCTGGCAAAGATGACCGCTGCTGAAGCCCTGAAGATCTTTAAGGATGCAGGCATTCCTTGCGAGCTGTGCCAGACCCCGCTCGATGTCTATGAAGACCAGAACGCTCTGGTGAACGATTATCTGGTTAAGATCAAGTATCCCGAGGCAGAGCGCTGGGTTCCCACTCCTCCCATTCAGTTCGAATCCGAGGAAGCTCCCAACTACACGCCTTCCGATAAGCTGGGTAGCGCAACCGAGGAAATCATGCGCGATTTGGGCTACACCGACGAGCAGATCAAGGCCGCAGAGGCAGACGGCTCCGTTTCCGGCCCCATCGATCTCGATGTTTTGGCTGGCAAATAACGCCGCATAACCAACCCACTATCATAAAAATGCCGAGTCCGCAAAAGCGGCTCGGCATTTTTTTTTACGTGAACGGGGCTGACAGCTAAGACCCACCCCGCAAAGAGGGGGAGCTATCCGCCGACCGACCTACAGCATTTCGATGAATGCAGCGATACGGGTATCGATCTGGCCCTGGTCGTTAGGGGCGTAGTCGGTTTCGATTTTCATATAGGGCATGCCCATCTCGTCCATCTTGCGGCGCATGAGCTCGCTTTCCACGTTGAAGGTGTGGCAGGCGGTGAGCACCACGTCAATGACGCCATCCACCTTGTATTTGCGGCACATCTCTGCGGTATTGTCCATGCGGCCGGAATTCGGCGTCATGACCGAGCAGTTGATGTCAAGGTAGCGCTGCGCAAGCGCGCCCATGATGTCCTCGGCTTCAGGATCGACCATGGCTTTCTGCGTTCGTTCGCCGCCGCAGTCGTCCAAGGCAACGATAACGCCGCCGTTCTTTTCGACACTCATGCCAACTTTCTGGATAACACCGTTAGAGGGGCAGCCGGTAAGCAAGATGCGTTTTGCCGTTGCGGGCACTGGGCGCTCGCCCGCCTCGTAAGCGCCCTTGCGCTCCTCGACGAGTTTTTCGACATTGTCTACAAAAGCGTTTACATCGAAGTTGAAGGTGTTTTGCGCAAGCGTGGTCATCATTTCGACGCCCCACATGGCAGGAGGCTCGTTCATCTGCAACTCGTACATCTCGCAGATGCCCTTGCGAAGACGATTGCGTACACGGGTGGCATCGCGCAGCATTTCATCGGTGATCTCGATATCGTAACGTCGCTCGAGTTCTTCCTTGAGAGCAACGCATTCCTCGCGCCATACGCGAGGAGCCCATTCGGCATTGCGGGCATGCGGAAGGTTCATGACGTGGACGTCCTTGATGTCGTTGAGGAGCTCGTACATCTTCTTTTTGCCGTCGCACGTGGTTTCGCCGATGATCAAGTCGGCAAAGTACGTGAAGGGGCAGTGTTCGCTTACGGCAAATCCGTAGGTGCCTTTAATGAGCGGACAGATGTTTTTCGGGAGATGCTCTTCTGCTGCCGCATCGCAGGCGTTGTTCATGCCGCAGAGGGCAACGGCGCTTGCTCCAGCCGCATCGGCGATTTCAAGCGGGCTATAAGAGCAGAGGTAGCCTACAAGCTTGCCACCATTTTCCTTGAATGCTTTTACGCCCATGAATCCATTGCGGTGGGCCTCGTCAAGCTCATCGAACTTTGAGGGCAAGTCGATTGGTGCAGTCATGGGGGAGTCCTTTCTTCGGGTGCCGCAGAATGCTCGTTCTACGGCAGGGCTGCTTTGTCCATTATTTGTTGTCTAGTGATGCGGAAGCGCAACGTCGTGAACGCTTTCGTAGGGGATGCCGAGGCTCTGGGCGGCATCTTCGATGCGTTGCTTTTCCGCTAGGGGTGCGCGCCAGGCGTATCCGCATCCTGCGGTTATGCTGCGGGGGATGGGGATCAGGCGCTCGGGCAGGCCTTGCTCTTTGCAGAAGCTTTCAAAACCCAATGCGTCGCCGGTGGTGCGAAATGCAAACACGGCCGAATCGGGTTCGGCTTGCTCGGAAGCGGCTTGGGCTGCAGCCCTTCCCGCTGCGGCGCCTGCCGCTAGGCCTTGTGCGTGCATCGACATGTCTTTTTCGCTGATGTTGGTAGGCGCTGCGGGCGCAGTTTTCGGCGTGGGCTTGGCATCTTCAGGGATGCACAAGGCCGCTCCGATAGCGCCGGCGAACCGTGCTTCTGGGCAGGTTAGGATATTGCCTCCAAGGTGTGCTCCAAGGCGTTCGGCAACATAGGCGTTATCGCAGAGGCCGCCGGTCAGCACATATTCGTTGTTAGCGCTCTTGAACACCAAGGGCTTTACCTTCGCCACGACGCTTTCCACTATTCCGTTGCAGATGTCTTCTCGTGCGGCGCCTTGGCCAATGAGGCTAATGATCTCGCTCTCAGCGAATACCGTGCACATGGAGCTAATGCTGGTAGGCGCCCCTTTCTTTGCGAGTTCGGAAAGCTCATCTTGCGTTAGGCCCAAACGATTCGCCATGACCTCCAGAAACTTTCCTGTTCCAGCGGAGCATTTGTCGTTCATGCGGAAGTCCTGAACCCTGCCATTTTTCAGCAGGATCGATTTTGTGTCCTGTCCGCCGATGTCGATCACTGTGCAATCGGGGCCAAACAAATAGCCCGCTCCTTTTCCATGGCAGGTGATTTCCGTTACGGTTTTATCGGCGAAGGGAGCAGAGATGCGCCCGTAACCAGTAGCTACGTATACGCATTCTTCTTTCGGAAACCCTTCTTCGACAAGCCTTTGCAGCACGGTGTTGGCGGCTTCAACGGAGCTGTAGCCCGTTGGGATAACCAGAGTGTAGAGAAGCTGAGAGCCCTTAAGAACTGCAGCTTTGGTTGCGGTGGATCCGATATCTATTCCTACGCGATAGGTCATGACTGCGCCTTGATTACTCGATTCGTGACAGGGTGCGCGAAGCAATTGGCCATACGGTCTTCTTTCTACGGGCTGTTGTCCATGAAGGTTTGGGGCAACGGATTCGGGAAACGGTAAAATGACCCAGGCCGCAGAAGCCTTGGGTGGGCATGCATCGAGCGGAAGGCGCGAGCGCCGTTGGTGCAGAAAACGCGCGATGGTATGGATAGGGAAGGCACGCGCGCAGAATGGTGCTTTCCCGTAACAGTAATACTAGATCTTGGCTAGGATATTTTGATTGGGCGTCGGCGAGTACGTAAGTGGAACCATCGGTCGGCAGGGTTGTTCGCCCTAATCGCAAATTACAAGCGCTCGGCAAGGAATGTGTCTTCTTTCTCCATTTTGTTGCACGTATTACTAAGGCTGCTATACTGCAAAGGCTGTTTTAATACACATGCGTGAAGGACTTGCGTTCGCTAGTGGCCGCCACGGCGGTTGCGAACAAAGGAATGATCTCGCGCAGAGGCACAACGAATGGAGAAAGAATGTCCAAGATTACTGTACAGACCCTGCTCGACGCAGGCACCCACTTCGGTCATCAGACCCGTCGCTGGAACCCCAAGATGAAGCCCTTCATCTTCGGCAACCGTGGCGACATCTACATCATCGACCTCAAGGAGACCATGTACGGTCTCGACGCTGCTTACACTGCAGTTTCCCGTTGCGCTGAAAAGGGCGGCACGGTTCTGTTCGTAGGCACCAAGAAGCAGGCTCAGGAATCTGTTGCTGAAGCTGCTAACCGCTGCGGCATGCCTTACGTAAACGCTCGTTGGCTCGGCGGCATGCTCACCAACTTCACCACCATCCGCTCTCGCGTTCAGCGCATGGAAGAGCTCGAGGCTATGGAAGCCGACGGCCGCATGGAGCTTCTGCCCAAGAAGGAGCAGATCCTGCTGAAGAAGGAACTCGCTAAGCTGCAGACCAACCTCAACGGTATCCGCAACATGAAGAAGACCCCTGACATGATCTTCATCATCGACACCAACCGTGAGCAGATCGCTATTCACGAGTCCCACCGCCTCAACATCCCCGTTGTTGGCACGCTCGACACCAACTGCGATCCCGACGACGTTGATTTCGGCATCCCCGCAAACGACGACGCAATCCGCTCCGTTCGTCTGCTCGCAGAGTTCGTTGCTGATGCTGTTATCGCTGGCACTGGCGCTCCTGTCACCGTTGAGGACATGACCGCAGAGTCCGCAGCTGAAGCTGCTGCAGAGGCAACCCCTGCTGAATAAGCACTAAACAAATCCATTGCAATTTCTCCCTCGCCCGTCTAGTGGGCGAGGGCTCTATCTGAAAGGAATTACCATGGCAGAAATCACCGCAGCACTCGTTAAGGAACTCCGCGAGATGACCGGCGCTGGCATGATGGAATGCAAGAAGGCTCTGGTTGAGGCTGAAGGCGAACTCGAAAAGGCCGTAGACGTGCTCCGCACCCGTGGTCTCGCTGCTGTTGCCAAGAAGGCCGGCCGCGCAACCGACGAAGGCACCGTTCTGGCTCTCGTTTCCGAGTGCGGCCATGATGGCGCTCTCGTAGAGCTTAACTGCGAAACCGACTTCGTAGGCATGAACGAAAAGTTCCATGCATATGCAGAGAAGATTGCTAAGGCCGTCCTCGCTAACAAGCCTGCCGACCTCGAGGCTCTCAAGGCTTCCGAGATCGAAGGCGAAACCGTAGAGGCTGTCGTAACCGACGCTATCCACACCCTGGGCGAAAACATCCAGCTTTCCCGCTTCGCTTTTGCTGAGCAGCCCGAAGGCGCTGTTGCTTCCTACATTCATGGTGGCGGCAAGATCGGCGTTCTGGTTGAGTTCAAGCTGGGCGACGCTTCCTTCGCAACCAACGATGACTTCAAGAAGTACGGCCGCGACGTTGCTATGCAGGTTGCTGCTGCAAGCCCCGTATCCGCAACCCGCGAATCGGTAGATCCCGCAGTTGTTGAGCACGAGATGAGCATCTACAAGGCACAGGCTGCAGAGTCCGGCAAGCCCGAGAACATCCAGGAAAAGATCGCTACCGGTCGTATGGAGAAGTTCTACAAGGAGAACTGCCTCACCGAGCAGGCTTTCGTTAAGAATCCCGATCAGTCTGTAAACGAGTACACGGCTGAGGTTGCCAAGGCTCTTGGCACCACCATCGAGATCGTTTCCTTCACCCGCTTCATGCTGGGCGAGTAAGCGAACTTAACAACGCTTTTTCTGCAAGCCCTTCCAGAGATTTGGGGTAAAACCCTTCTCTGGAAGGGCTTGTCTGCATAATAGGGCTATAAATAGAGTAGGCATGCTTTGTTTCGATTTGGCATGGGTATGAAGAATCCGCATCAAGTAGATTGGGTGCATGAGATATGTCCGAAGAAGTAATTATTGCGCGTGAAACCGAAAACGTTTCAGGTACGGTACAGATCAGCGGTGCTAAGAACTCCGCGTTGAAGCTCATTGCGGCAACAATGTTAGGCCAAGGCAAGAGCACACTCCACAATATTCCCCATATCTCCGATATCGAGATCATGAACGACGTAATTCGCAGCTTGGGCGCAACGGTTGAATGGGATGGCCATTCGCTCATCATCGATACCGAGCATGCTGAAGGCCACGATACCCCCTATGAGCTTGTTTCGAAGATGCGCGCTAGCATTTCTGTGCTAGGTCCGCTTGTGGGTCGCTTTGGTTGCGCACGTGTTGCAATGCCTGGTGGCTGTAAAATCGGTGCCCGTAAAATCGATATGCACCTTAAGGTGCTCGAAGCTATGGGCGTTGAATTCGAAAACAGCCACGGCTACCTTTACGCCTCCACCCCCAACGGGTTGCATTCTGCCGATGTATTGCTCGAGTTCCCGAGCGTTGGCGCTACTGAAAACATGCTTATGGCTTCCGTGGTTGCTCCTGGCACGTCAGTTGTCGACAATGCTGCGCGTGAGCCTGAAATCGTCGACCTCGCCAATATGCTTAATGCCATGGGCGCTCATGTAGAGGGCGCGGGTACGCCTACCATCACGGTAAAGGGCGTTGCTCTCTCCGAGATGCATCCCTGCGAGCACACTACGGTGGGCGACCGCATTGAGGCAGGCACGTTCCTAACAGCGGGTGCGCTGCTCGGCGGTCCCGTTACTGTTCAGGGAATAGATCCGTCTTATTTGCGCATGGCGCTTATGAAGCTCGAGCATATGGGATGCGATATCTCCACTACGGAAGATTCCATCACTGTTTCGCGCACCCAGCCTCTCCGTGCTACCGACATTCAGACGCTTCCTCACCCTGGGTTCCCCACCGATCTTCAGGCTCAGTTCATGCTTTTGGCCTCTTTTGCAGAGGGTAACTCCGTCATCTCTGAAAATATCTTCGAAAATCGCTTTATGTTTGCCAGCGAGCTCAACCGCATGGGATCCCGTATTGCGGTTGAGGGCCATCATGCATTGGTTCAGGGAGTCAGCAAGCTTGAGGGCGCTCCTGTTTCCTCGCCTGACTTGCGTGGTGGTGCCGCTCTGGTAATTGCTGGCCTCGCCGCAGAAGGCGAAACAGTCGTGCATGACATTCACCATATCGATCGCGGCTACGAAGACTACGTTGGCAAACTGCATGCCATCGGTGCAAACGTTGAACGTAAAACGCTGTAGGTAGGTGCGATGGCAATAAGGAACAACAGGGGAATGCATGGTGGTGGCTCGGGTCGTCGCCGTTCCTCATCTCGAAATAAAGCCGACTGGTCTTCGTCGGTAATTGGATCTCACGCGTCAGGTTCTCGCGGACCCCAGCCTCAACGTCGAGCCTCCGCCCATTCGCGCCGTCCTCGCACCTCAGCGGTGCCGAGCCGCCGAACTGGCGAAGTGCGTCAGATCCATATCCAATCGCGCTCGGTTGATGAACGCACGTCGCGTCGAAAAGTTGGGCAGTCGCGAACCGAAAGCTTTATGCGCCACCGCGACAATGTAAGCCGCATCACGTTGATCATCGGCATCATCCTGATTGTGGTCATCGCGCTGAATCTCGGTACATGCGCCTATCGCAATTCGCTTTCTTCCTCGATGGCGCTTGACGACAGCAGCGTATCCAGCGCGCTCGTTTCGGCAAAGAACGATGAGCCCACTTATACGCTGCTTGCTGGCCTTAACGGAAGCGGCGAAAACGAGTGCGCAAGCTACTTGGCTGTTTTGCGCGTGGATTACCAGAACAACACGGTTTCATTGTTGAATATACCCAGCAATATTGCCGCCACTTATTCCGATACCGACTCCAAGGGGACTATGCTGCGAGATGCTCCCCATATCAAGGATGAGGGCGAACTGGTAAAGCAGGTCTCTTCGCTTATTGGCCAGGACATCAATCACTATGTAAGGATTACGGGCGAAGATTTTGCCTCGCTTATTGATTCCCTTGGCGGGTTAAACGTCAACGTAGAGCAGTATGTCGATGATCCAACGGTGGGAACTGCAGTACTCGACCCCGGTCAGCAGACCTTAAACGGGGAGCAGGCACTGGTTTACGTAAGCGCCAAGAACTATACCGATGGGTACGGCCAGCGTGCCAATGTTCAAAATCAGGTGTTTACCGCATTCGTGCAGGCTCTTGAAGACAAGGGCGGTCTCGATTTCGCCATGAGCGCAGATGACATCGCCGGCAAGATCAAAACGGATATGAGCTACGACGAAATCGGCAAAATTGCCACGTTGTTCCCGAATGCAACGTTCTATTCGAATACGGTGCCGGGAAGTCAGTCCGTTTCGGGCGACAAGGTTTCCTGGTCGGTAGCCTCTTCTTCGTTCTCCCAGATTTGCGATCAGTTCAAGAGTGGCCAGAACATGGATACCTCCGTAGATACCAGCGGGGTTAACAAGAGCTCGGTTTCTATCGTAGTTCTGAATGGCGCAGGCGCTGATGGTTACAGTGCGCAGGCGGCCCAGATTCTTACTAATGCTGGCTATACCATTAAAGATACGGGTAACGCAGAATCGTTCGTGTACGACGAAACCTTGGTAATCTACCGCTCCGATGACGACAAGCTTGCCGCCGAGGCTATCGTCCAGGATCTTGGAACAGGACGCGCTGTTGCTGCAGGCGTGTACTACAATCTCTCGACCAATATCCAGGTGGTAGTTGGCAAAGACTGGACCAGCCATGTTTGATCCAGTTGCCTATATCAACGAACCGCGTTGGCGAAGCATGAGCTTGGGCCTTGAACGGATCGAAGAGCTGTTGGCCAAGCTGGGAAATCCGCAGGATGCCCTTCGTTTTGTGCATGTTGCGGGCACTAACGGCAAAGGTTCAACCTGTTCGTTCGTCTCAAGCATCCTGAAAGAGTCGGGCTATAAAGTCGGCTTGTTCACCAGCCCCTATATTGAGCGTTTCGAAGAGCGTATTCGAATCAATGGGGAAAACATCTCCTTGCAGCGTCTTTCGGAAGTAACGCTGAGGGTAAAGGATGCGGCAGAGGCTATGGCTAGCCATCCGACCGAATTCGAGCTTATGACGGCTGTGGCTTTCACGTATTTTGCTGAAGAGAAGTGCGACATTGTCGTTGCGGAGGTCGGTTTGGGTGGAAGGCTTGATTCGACCAACGTTATCCGCACGGTTGAGGTTTGCGCGTTTGCCCCCATTTCCTACGATCATTGTGCGCTTCTGGGAAGTACGCTCTACCAGATTGCAGGCGAGAAGGCGGGCATCCTGAAAACGGGCGTTCCTGCAGTGAGCGCGCCTCAAGAGCAAGAGGCCCAACGTCGCTTGAATGAAGAAGCAGATCGTTGTGCGACATCCATTCGCTACGTTGATGCTGCGTCTATTGTTGGCGATACTTCCGATTTCTCGTACGGCGGGTTCAGCCATTTGTCTGTTCAGCTGCAAGGATCGTTCCAGCGCATCAATGCGGCGGTAGCTTTGGAAGCGTGTAAGGTACTTGTTCAGCGCGGTTGGAGCATCGACGAGCGGGCGATGCGGAACGGCCTGTCTCGAGCTTCTTGGGCAGGTCGCTTTGAGTTTCTGCGTCACAGTCCCGATGTCCTTATAGATGGTGCTCACAACATCCATGCCGTGCGTGCCCTCAGCTCCGAGCTAGCATCTCGCTACGACCAGGGGAGCGTGGTGTTTTGCATGGGCGTTATGGCCGACAAAGACTATGCGGAAATGTTGAAGCTGTTGGTTCCATTGGCCAAAGCGTTTGTGTGCTACCGCCCCGATAACCCCCGTGCGCTTTCGGAATCCGATTTGGCGGATGCGGTTCAAATTGCCGTAGGAAACCATCCTGTAGAAGTGGTGGCGGCTCCTACACCTCATAGTGCGGTAGGGCATGCCCTTGAGTTTTCCGAGGGTAGTTTGCCCATTTGTTTCTGCGGCAGTCTCTATGGAATCGCCTCTATCAAAAAGGCCTGGCGCCACTTCGAGAACGCCAGGCGGTGAACCTGTGCGCATTTGATGGTCAAAGTCCCTGTTGGATGGCAGCGGCATTGCGTGGGTTATACTAACCACTGTTGAAGTATCCCGAAAGGGCTTGGGCGGCGCCAAGTTCTGAACCTGGTCAGGTCCGGGAGGAAGCAGCCATAAGGGGCCTCTGACGAGCGCCCGGGCCTTTTCGGGATACTTGGTTTCGCCGATCAATTTGATCGGCGAAACGTGTATATGGGCGCATTTGCAACAATCAAGACGAAGGATCGCATGGAAATCATCAATTTTATTCTGGGCTTGCTTCACGATCCGCGTGGCGCAATTGCTGGCTGGATCGTAACGCTGGGTGCAGTTTGGGTGTACACCCCGCTGTTTCTCATTGTGTTCATTGAAACGGGCTTGGTGTTCTTCCCCTTCCTTCCCGGCGACTCCCTTTTGTTCGCAGCAGGTGTGTTCTCTGCTGATGGCGGTGGTTTGAACCTTGGGGCAACACTGTTGGTGTTTTATGCCGCAGCTATTCTGGGCAACACCTCCAACTATTGGATTGCCCGTTTCTTCGGCGCCCGTATTATCGACTCGGGCAAGATCAAGGCTCTCACGCCCGAGCGTATGGCGAAGCTCGATCACTTCTTCGAAAAGTACGGTGGGCTCACAATCGTTATTACGCGTTTTATGCCATTCTTCCGTACCTTTGCTCCCTTTATTGCTGGTACGGGGCATATGAATTTCGGCAAATTCACGCTGTTCAATTGCATTGGCGGCATTTCGTGGGTTTCACTGTTCGTCTTGGTGGGCTTCTTCTTTGGTGGCGTGCCCTTCGTGCAGGAGCATTTCGAAATCATCGTATTGGGAATCGTGGCTGTTTCTGTTGCGCCTGCTTTCATCGGTGCTGTTAAGGCGGCTATTTCCTCGCGCAAAAGCGGAAAACGCGATTTTGAGGTTGAAGCGGCGGTTGATGCCGAGCGTATAGCTCGTGCAAAACACGCTCGTTCTGAAGAGGACGCCCGCTAAAATCGGTAAGGCACGGTAACATCCCATATGCATAAGGGTGTATGGGCGGGATCCGCTTATGCGGATGTGAAGCGGAGGCTTGGCCGTCCGCGAAGGAGGCTCTGCATGGAGGCGCTGTATCGCAAATATCGTCCGTCCACGTTTGCTGATGTCGTGGGCCAGGAGCATATCGAGCGTACGCTGAAAAACGCAATCGAGCAGGATAAGGTCTCCCACGCCTATTTGTTCTGTGGTCCGCGTGGTACTGGTAAAACAACCACCGCGCGCATTCTTGCCAAGGCTTTGATGTGCGAAAAAGGCCCCACTATCGAACCTGATGGAACCTGCGAGGAATGCCAGGCTATCGCCCAAGGCACCCATCCCGATGTGTACGAGCTGGACGCCGCAAGTCGCACGGGCGTTGAAAATGTTCGTGAGGAAATTATCAGCCGCGTAAGCTACGCGCCAACCCGCGGCACCTGGAAGGTCTACATCATCGACGAGGTGCATATGCTCTCGACGGCGGCCTTCAATGCACTTCTCAAAACTATCGAAGAGCCGCCGAGCCATGTAGTCTTCATTCTCTGTACCACCGATCCGCAGAAAGTTCCAGAAACCATTCTCTCGCGATGCCAGCGTTTCGATTTTCATCGCATATCGATCGAATCTATCGTGGCGCGTTTGGGCGCTGTATGCGCCGAAGAGGGTGTTGAGTTCGAGGCCGAAGCGCTCGATCTTATTGCGCACCGTGCCGAGGGAGGAATGCGTAATGCCCTTACTTCACTTGAGCAGCTCATTGCGTACTGCGGAGGCAAGGCAACGCTCGAAGGAGCGCAAAGCCTTCTTGGCTCGCTCGATAATGCCGATCTCTCTGAGATCGTAGAGGCTATTGGCCGCAGAGATGCGGCAGCATGCTTCAATTGGGTTGCTCAGTATGTAGAAACCGGTGCCGACCTTGCCCAGTTCGTCCATGATTTGGCAGAGCATGTGCGCACGTTGTACCTGATGTCTATGGCGGGCCTTGATGTAGAGTTGCAAATCAGCGAATCGATGCGCACGGTAATGATCCAGGAGCTGAAGCTCTTTGGTCAAGATCGCCTTAGTCGTATGCTTATCCTTTTGGGTGATGTGTCGAAGGAGCTGCGCGTTTCGAGCAATCCTCGCTTAACGTTCGAGATTGCTCTTACTCGTATGGTTCGTCCTGAATCGGACCTGACGCTCGAAGCCTTGGCGGAGCGGGTTGAAGAGTTGGAGCGACGTTTGTCGATGTTGGGGAGCGGCTCTTCTCCTGCTGTGGCTGCCCCGGCGGCATCAACTCGTGTTGGTGGTGTTGCTCAATATGCACCTGCCCCCGCTCAACCCGCAACACATGCACCCTCTGTTCCGATGCCTGCGCCAGCTGGTTCGTTCGGCCAGCCTGCCCCCTCTGCAGAGCCAAAGCCTCCTGCGACGCAGTTAGTGCCCGGCCATAATGCCGCTCGGTCCCAGGCTGCCGCCTCGACGGCTGCTGCTCCGTCAGTGCCGCAAACACCGACGCCTCCCGCTCCGTTGGCATCGCAAGCACCAGCACCTGCGGCTTCGCCGGCGCCTCAAACACCGGCACCTGCTCCCGCTGCTCAGTCTGTCGGGGCATTTTCCCAGGCGCCCGAGGCGGTTCAACCGCGCCAGGCAGCAGTGCTTACCGCTCAGGTTGACCTGTCCAATCCTGCCGCCGTGCAACGTTTGTGGCATTCGGTCACCGCTTCGCTCAGGAAGGTTAATCCTGCGCGTGGCGTCCTGTTCATGAATGCCAAGGTTTTCGCCGAGGCAAATGGCCAGGGGATAGTAGTCGAATTCGGAAAAGACAGCGCTTTTGCATTCAACGCAGCCCAAAAAGCCGAAGTCCAAGAGCTGCTCGCAAAAACCATCCAGACGGTTGCAGGCGGAACTGTGCCGTACCGTTTGGCGTTGGCTGGTAGCAGCTCATCGGCTGCGCCTGTTGCCGTGCAGCCCGCGAGTGCTCAATCTGGAATGCCCCCCCAGTCAAACGCCGCGGCTCCTGCCGTCAAGAACCCTTATGCCGCCAAGGCGGTTGCCGCAGTCCGTGCGGCGCAAGCGGCGGCAAAGGCCAACCAGGCGCCAGCGACTCAGGCGGCAGCAAGGGCAAACCAGGCGCAGGGCTTTCAGTCTGCATCCCAAAACGCCGCTTCTTATGTGGCTCCCTCTGCCCACCAGCAGATGAGGGGCGGTGCAGCTTCTTCTCCATCGCCTGAATCTCAGACGCAGTTCGTCCCTAGGCATTCTGCCGAGGTGCAGCAGTCCCCTGCGGTAACGCCTTCGGCGTCCGTTGCGCCCGAACCATACGACGATCAGGTCCCTCTCGATGTGTATGGGGCGAGTGTTTCTGCGGAATATGATGAAGATCCATATGCTCAGCAGTATGGGGCTTCGCCAAGCCAGCAGCCCTCGGCATCGGCTTCTTATGCGCAGCCTTCTAGCGGACCGGCTCCAGCGTCTGCAGGTTCCGTCCAAGCCGCAGCGTCAGTTGCGGCGGCACCTTCCCAGGCTGGCGGCGTTGCCAACGTTGTCGCTGCTGCTTCGGCGCAAGCCGCAGCGCCATCTGTTTCAGGGCAAGACGAGGCGGAGCAGATCAAGAGCATCCTTACTCAGAGTTTTGGTGAGGGGATAAAGTTTGAGGAGCTTCCCGAATAGCGTCAGCCTTTCGGTACAATGCAAAGATATGTGGCCATTTGGCTAATTGGAACGAAACGCCCAACCCCTAACAAAGGAGAATTATGGGAATGAATATGCAGCAGATGATGCGCCAGGCGCAGAAGATGCAGAAAGAATTGCAGAAGGCTCAGCAGGAAATCGCTGAAATGACGTTCGAGGGCACCGCTGGTGGTGGTATGGTAACCGCTGTTGCTCGTGGCGACAAATCCATCGAGTCCCTTACCATCAACCCTGATGTGGTTGATCCCGAAGATGTCGAAATGCTTCAGGACATGGTATGCGCGGCGGTCAATGAGGCGCTTCGCGGCGTCGACCAGATGGGCACTGCCCGCATGAGCTCCGTTACCGGCGGTCTCAATATTCCAGGTATGAGGTAATTGCGATTCCGTGAACGCTTCATCGGCAATACAGAAGCTGCTCGATGAACTCGAGCGCCTTCCTGGGGTAGGTCCTAAATCCGCCCAACGAATTGCGTATTGGATTCTGAACGAAGAAAAAGCGGATGCTCTCCGTTTGGCCAACTCCATCATCGAAGTGAAGGACACCGTCCATTTTTGCTCTCGATGCTTTAATTATGCTCAAGGTGATCTTTGCGATATCTGCTCTTCCGAAAAACGCGACCATTCCATCGTTTGCGTGGTATCAGAGCCGCGAGATATCCCTCCGATAGAGAGAACGGGTACGTTTTCGGGCGTATATCATGTGCTTGGTGGTGCCCTTTCGCCGCTTGAGGGTATTGGTCCGGAGCGTCTTCATATTGCTGAGCTTATGGCTCGCCTTACGGACGCCTCGATTAAAGAAGTTATCCTTGCAACGAATCCAAATATTGAAGGTGAAACAACGGCCAGCTATCTTGCGCGACTAATTAAGCCTTTAGGTGTAAAGGTATCGCGCTTGGCAAGCGGTTTGCCTGTTGGCGGCGATCTTGAATTTGCGGATGAGGTTACGCTTGGCAGGGCAATCGAGTCTCGGTTGGAACTATAGTGCCAGGAAGAGCGCTGCATCGAATGAAGGCAGAAGTCGTGCCGCCTTATCGAAAACGGCCAAGCAGGCATCCTCGTGTAGGCAACGTCTGAATTCTGCCGACGGCATCAAGTACGGTAAGAAATAAAGAGAGCTCCTTGGAATGCACCAAGGAGCTCTCTTTGCATTTACGACCGGAGGAAATCTGCTCTGCTCCAGCACACTTGCAGCAAAAAGACAGGAAGTCTAATTCTGATGCTTCTCGTGCTGTAAAGAATAGTCTTTTATAAAAGCGGGAACTTCTTCAATCTCTATATTGAGAACAATAGATAGTTCGCCGTAAATACGTCTTTGGGCGTCATCGAGCAACTTCTTATAGGTTAAGGAAGCCCCATGTTTCTTGCTTTCTTGCTCCTGTATGCGTGCGTGCATCGATTTGCAGACCAATAAAAGCGAAAGAAAGTCGTTCGAGCGAATCAGTTCGCGGAAGTGCTCTTGGACCAAATGCGAGTTGGTGTCCTGAAAGGTATCCGGCTCAAGGTCGAAAACCATGTCGAGCGAACGTAATGCTTCTTCTTTATTAAGGGTGTGTCTCAATTCGGCGCTGCGAGAGTGGGGCACATAGGCCTTTCCGAGGCGTTTCTCTATCGGGGCAAGTATGTAATAGAGCTCGTTTTCGTCTCCGGCGAGAGAAACGTGAGCATCGTTTTGAATTACTTGGCAGATTCCCAGAGATGAATAGATGACGTATTCGCCGACTTCATAAGGCATACGGTCGCCTTCTTTCTAAAACAACTTTGCAACAATGATAAACCTACGAAGTGTCATGTATGTGTAAATGCACACAACTTAAGGCGAACGGCACTTTGCTGACCTGGGGTTTTGCAAAAAAGTGAAGCAAAGTTGAAAAAAATTACAATTTCCCCCTTGCAATCCCCCCGAAGCGGGGTATTATAGCTAAGCCTTCTGACGAGGGGGCGCCCGCAAAGGGCGGCACC
>CBCTKC010000006.1:0-148424 GCA_965147435.1 uncultured Eggerthella sp.
TTCACCTTCTCCCCGACAAATCGGGGTTTGCTAGTTGGGGCTAATCGGTGTGCCGAAGAAACGCAAAACACTGCATGGGTACGCTTTTGTTTTGATGGAACCATCGCTTGGTTTGAATCCGGATTTGCCAACACACCCATGGGTATTGCGTTGTACACGTAAAGATGAAAAAGAATGTATTGTTGGGATCAGGCTTAAGCTTGAAATAGAGCCGAGCTGGCAGACGATTAAGCGGGCGAACCGTAACAACGCCAATTGTGCACGTGCTTCCTGCATGCGGGGATGCTCCCAGCCCGTTGGTTATTACGGGAAGCTGCTTGGCGCGCAGCAAACTGACTGACAGCGCATGCATATGGGCAAAAGGGCGGTGGCGAGGCTTTATGAACGAAATTGCGGAAACAATGATTGACGACCTAGACCCTTATGTTGCGCCCAACAGCTACCCACCGAAGTACAACCCGTGCAAGGTTGCTGATTATTGCAAGGAGATGGGCATCGAAGACCCATCGACCTTGACGAAGGAGCAGCTTGAGCCGTTTAAGCTGAAGAAACCGGCAGACTAGAAGTCAGTTTCGACACTTTAAGTCCCGTTTGTGCGGACAGCAGGTAAAAGCGCTCCCTATATATCGTTCTGTATGAAAGGACGGGAAGCCATGGAATGGCAAGAGCTAAAGAGCATTGAGGAAACGCTATGGGATCACAACGCTGAGGTTCTGTGCACCGATGGGCAGGTTGTGCGCGGCGCGTACTGGTGCCACAATGCGGCAGATGCCGATGAGGACGAGGACATTGAGATCGACATCGAGCAGAAAGCCTTTTTCGTTGGCGTTCCGATTGACGAAATAGTTTCCATAACCGTTCCGGATTGATTCGAAGCCCTGTTTCGTGGGATCTCCGCAATAGCGGGTTTGTGGGCCATTTCGGGCTCTCCGCGTACGTTGGGATGATCCCGGATCATTTGGTAGACGCGGAAGCAGCTGAAGAACTTTGGGGTGATGAAGATGCCCAGTAGATGGGACAGCGGAATAATCGTCTGGCAGGCAGATGGTGAGATGAGGGTCCTCAAGGAGGGCGTAGACGGTGTTTACGTTGTGGATCCCAACCAAAAGGGCTGCCCAGTGGTGTTCGAGTACCGCGACATCATGTTCGCCGAGCATTACAAGGGGAGGGCCATGGGCACCAAGAGTCGAATCCCTCGCGCTGCGCTTGGTGCTGCAATAGGCGGGATGCCGGGCGCTGTGTGGCTGGGGCTCGCTGGCAGCGCTGGCAAAGGTGAGTGGAAGTTGCGCGTGAAGGAGAACAACGATGGCGGGGACCATATTTATTCCTGCCGCAACCAGTACGACGCGAAGAAGATGGAGAAGCGCATCATGCGTAACCATGCCCATCGCTACCAACCAGGCAAGCCGCCGTCCTCACCTGCGCCGACGAAGCGACAAAGAGTCAATAGCCGAAACAACGTGCCAGTGCCGCCAGTTGGTCGTGCGGGCATGACAGACGGGCAATACGGCGATCACCTAAGAGCGGTGATTGCCGACCTTGAGCCGATCAAAAAGCTGGGGGGTCAGCGTGGAAGCCGAGGCAGAGATCGACTCGATCATAGCCAGGTACCGCGAGACAATCGGGTAGGCAAGGAAGGGATTCGATAGCGCGGCACCGTCTCCCTTGATCGCACACCTGGCGGGGTCGTCATAGAGGAGCTTGCATACACTGACGGGTTTAGAGTTAATGCCATGCGCTTGACGTCGTGCTTACGGAATGAGTTCCGCGAAGGCAGCGTTTCCGACTCCGGAATGGTTGCGTGGTATTGATGAGCGAGGCAGGCATTCTCTTGCGCTTCGTGCCCCTCTATTCGCCGATACATTTCCGTTACGAAACCACAGGAAAGAATCGGACTGCTAGCTGGCGTTCAGCTTCCTGCCCACGTTGCCGATCTGCCAACGTTGAATGCCTCAAAATGCCGCACGCCCATCGTAGGCGTGATTCTTTAAATCGAAGGGCCAGCGTTCCGATTTACCGCTGGCCGTGTTATACTGCCGAAGCCATCATCCCCATGTCGTGGCTATAAAAGGAAGCCTGAAAAATGGCTTCCTTTTGTTCTTTTTGCGCTCAGTTTCCCCTGTTCCGCGGAATACCCAGGGAATTATTTTGTACACCTGGGAATTGTGAATTCCGTATCGTTGTCGTTAACAAAACGAAGCATTAACGCACAACGGAAGGAAACGATAGCCATGGTTACCATCATTATTCTTGCCCTGTTGATATACGGCATTTTCCAGTTCACGAAGTACTTGATGGGCGCCACGGTAAACCATGCCCAATCGCATATTGCGGGAAGTTGGGGGTGGCAAAACCTCAATCCCGAGCCGAGTGGCGATCTTATCACCTTCACCAAATCCGTTACGGCATTCGTGCTCGCTCTGCTTCTGTTTTCGATCTTCTTTTCGTAATCCCGTTATTCCCACGCCGCTTTGGCGTGGGAAAGCGTTGAGGTTCGCCGAAAGGGTCTTCGTCGCTAGGTTCGGGAGTCGGATCGGTGACGTTGACCGTGTAGGTAGTCTCGGGAACCGAGAAGCTGCTTGTTTCGGGTGCGTTGAGCTCGCATGAATGCCCGTTCTGCATCTCGCGGCTATCAAACACGCTAAAGCCACATCCATTCAGCATATCCTGTTGCTTTGGTAAAATTTGAACGTTTCGCATGCGCTCTTCTGATGTCTGCCTGGCACCGAAATCGACTTCGGCGCATTTATCAGCGCGTGCATAAACTTCCTTATTGTTGCCTTCGTCGTATTCCTACTCATAAAGGCGGTGAACAGGGCGCAGGATCTTGGCAATAAGATTGCTAAGAAGTAAAAGGAAGAAGAAAAGCCTGCTCCTGCCTGCCCGTTCTGTTTGGGGGAAGTTAAGGAGGGCGCAACGTGCTGCCCTCATTGCGCGGCCGCGTTCGCCGGCCTGGCAAAGTCCGAATAGCAGTTCTGTTTAAACGGCGGGTTTGGCCCGCTACTTTTTATTAGGTGGAAACTATGGATCACATTCAAAGCGAATTGGCGCAGTCTATTGCAGCTGCGGCTCATAAAGGCCAGGTGGACAAAGCGGGAAAACCCTACATCGAACATCCTGCTCATGTTGCAGCTAGCGTACAGGGCGATGCTGCCAAAGCCGTTGCATGGTTGCATGATGTGGTTGAAGATACCCCGCTTACGTTTGCGGATCTTCGGGAAAAAGGGTTGCGCCCGAAGTTATCGAAGCGTTAAAGCTACTTACCCGCGATGAATCGGTGCCGTACCTCGAATATGTTCGCTCCCTTAAGCCGAACCCGCTCGCACGTGCGGTGAAACTTGCCGATTTGCGCCACAACAGCGACCTGTCCAGGCTTCCGTGCATCACCGAAAAAGACCAACGTCGCGCAGAGAAGTACGCAAAGGCTATTGCCGTCCTTGAGGGTGGAGGGGCCTGAGGGATGGATTGATGGGCGGGGGGCCTGAAGGTGCGAATTGATGGGAGAAGCCAGTGATACTTCGCCGCATAACGCCATATCAATAGGACAATTCCGCTGATTAGACCCCTCATTTTACAGGCTGGCTGGGCGTACAATTGTTACATGAAGCTCCCGAGCGAACATATTGAAGATTTAGACGTAAAGCATCACGGCATCCATCTTGAGGGCATGCGAGCTCGCTCGGCGGAACGCGCTGCGGAGCGGGCGCTTGCCCATAATCCTTTGCTGGTGGTTTCGGCGGTGGCGGCTCTGGTAACGATGCTTTTCGTTCCTCCCTCTATTGCGTATCTTGATTATTTCAACTGGCATACCCTGGCCTGCCTATTCAGTATTCTTGCGGTAATTGCCGCCATCGATTCTTCAGGGCTGCTTGAATTCGTCGCCCATTCCTTGGTGCAGCATGTAACCAGCACGCGAACCTTGGTAATTGCCTTGGTACTGATTACGCTCGGTTGTTCGATGATTTTGTCTAACGATATGACACTGATTGCTGTCTTGCCCCTTGCTTTGGTGCTTCTGAAATCGGTTAACCGCGAATCGGAGATCCCGTTCGCTTTCATCGCTATCACTCTTACCGCCAATTTTGGCGGAATGCTGCTGCCATTCAGCAAGCCCCACAATTTGTATCTGTACACAGTGTTCGGAGTTAGCTTTGGTGATTTCGTTGCGGTTATGGCTCCTCCACTTGTTTTGTCAGTGGCGCTCATTCTTGTTTGTTGCTGCTTTGTGAAGAAGGCGGAGTTCCATTACCGAAAACCCGAAAGCATTCAGGTGTCTAAGCCGCGCGTTGCGATATACGTTGTTTTGTTTGCACTCTGCATAGCAATGACGGTTGGTGCGGTGCCGTTTTTGATGGGCATGACCGTTATTGTCGTTGTTCTTGCCATTACCGACAGAAGGGTATTCGCAAAGACCGATTACGCCTTGGTGATGACATTTGTCTGCTTCTTCATTTTTAGCGGGAATATTGCTCAGATCCCCGCCATTTCCGATTTCTTTAGCACCGTTTTGGATGCTTGCGGCGCATTCGTGACCTCGCTTGTCAGCAGCCAGATTATCAGCAATGTGCCCAGTGCAATTCTGATCAGCCATTTCTCGAACGACTGGGCGGGCATTGCCCTTGGCACCAACGTGGGCGCAGTAGGTACGCCCATTTCTTCCTTGGCAACGCTCATTACCCTTCGGCAGTATCAGAAGTCGGGGCTGGGTAGCAACGGCAAGTTTATCGCTCGTTTTGAGGCATATAACTTCGCCTTCCTGGTAGTTGTTTCCCTGTTCGAGGTTTTCGTTATGGGAATCCGTTAGCCTGCATGGCCTTTTGCCCCTTCTGAAGGTTGGCTTTTCTCTCGTTCCCTTGTATGCGCCGCTAGCTTCCAAGGGTGCGCAAATCCTGGATAAGCTCCGTATAATACGGGCGTAGAGGGCGGTTTCTTGCTGCCTTTCGCTCAGTTTTTGCTGATTAGTCAGCCCTAAAGAAGCGACGAAAGGACGTTCCATGAACGATTTCGAGTTTTACTCTCCAACCCGATTCGTGTTCGGGCGCGGCGTTACCGATGCAGTGGGGCAGCACGTTGCCAAGCTCGGCTATAAACGTGCCCTGCTTGTATATGGGGGCGGATCTGTGGTGCGCACGGGCACCTTGGCGCGCGTAAAGGAATCGCTTGTAAAGGCGGGCGTCGAATTCGTTGAGCTTTCGGGTGTGCGTCCCAATCCCGAAGTGGCATCGGTGCGTGAGGGCATCGCCGTAGCTCGGGAAAATGATGTCGACCTGGTGCTTCCTGTTGGCGGTGGCAGCACGATCGACTGCGCGAAAGCTATTGCGTTCGGCGTGTTCCACGATGGCGATGTGTGGGATTTCTTCGCCAAGAAGGCGGCCATTGAGCAAGCATTGCCGCTTATGTGCGTGCTTACCATTCCCGCTGCGGGTTCGGAGGGCTCCAGCTCATGCGTTATTTCAAACGACAGTATCGACGCGAAATTCGGCGTGAATTCCGATCTTATCCGTCCTAAAGTTTCGTTCCTGGACCCTGAACTTACTTTTACCTTGCCTGCGTATCAGACGGCAGCGGGTGTAACCGACATGATTGCCCACATATGCGAACGGTTCTTCAGCGGCGCAGGGTCTTCCGAGGTTACTGATAACATTGCTACGGGTATTATCCGCACGCTCATCAACCAGGCTCCGGTGGCAATTGCTGAACCTGAGAATTACGAGGCTCGTGCCAATATCATGTGGTCGGGCACGCTTGCCCACAACGATCTTGCGGGCTGCGGTCTTAATGCCGTGCCTACGAGCCGTGCCGGCGGGTGGGAAAGCCACGCCCTGGAGCATCAGCTTTCCGCATTCGACACTTCGATAACCCACGGTGCCGGTTTGGCCGTTATGATGCCTGCATGGATGCGTTTCGTGTGGCGCGAAGACCCCAGCCGCTTCCTTGCGTTTGCCGATTTGGTATTTGGCATTGAGCCGGTAGACGAAACAGAAGAAGCCGTGGCAGATGCAGTTACGGCTGCTATCGATGAGCTGCAAGCGTTTTTTGCCGAATTGGGCATGCCCACCAAGCTGGGCGAGTTTGGTCTGAAGCTCGAAAACGTTGACGCCTTCCTTGTCACCCTTAAGGCCAACAAAGGCGAAGCATTCGGGGGATTCAAGAAGATCACCTTGGAAGACGCGCGTGCTATCTACGAATCGGCTTTCTAGCTTCCGTTTTTGACCAAAACTCTTGAAGGCGGCGCAAGCGTTTGGTAAGCGCTGATGCAGCTGCGTTTCTGCAGTGATTTGTTGGTTTCCGTGGGTGTTGTAGTTGCTACTTTAGCTAAACCGCTCAGTGAAGGCGCCCTTTCGTCAACGCCTTGGAACCATCGGCGCGTTATCTCTATGGGTAGCGCGCCTTTCTTATACAATGCCTTTTGAGAAAGAAAAAAGTTAGTAGGTATTGTTATGAGTGCGCGCATCAATCTTGCTGCGGCCAATTCGGCTGCGGCATCGCGCCTTGCAGCCGAATTGGATCTGCCGCAGTTTATTGCCGCCACGTTGGTGGCGCGTGGGTTCGACACGGTTGAAAAGGCTCAGGAGTTTCTGAATCCCTCGCTTGAAAGGGATTGGGCGAATCCTTACGAAATAGAAAACATGGACGCAGCGGTGAATCGCATCGAGGCTGCCATTAAAAATGAAGAACACATTTTGGTGTTCGGCGACTTCGACCTTGACGGCGTTTCGGCGACCACCATCATGACGCGTGGTTTGCGTGAATGCGGCGCGCGTGTTACCCCGTTCATCCCGTTGCGTTTCGAAGAAGGCTATGGCCTGTCGAAAGCCGCCATTGACAGGGCGTCTGCCTGCAATCCGAATCTGGTGGTTACGGTAGACAACGGCATTGCCGCCAAGAACGAAGTGGAAATCCTTAAAGAGCGTGGCATCGATGTGATCATTACTGACCATCACGAGCCTGCCGATTTGGTTCCCGAGGGCGTGCCGGTGGTCGATCCTAAATGCGACGACAATCCCAGCTCCATCCTTGCGGGTGCCGGTGTGGCGTTGAAAGTAGTGCAGGCAGTTGGTTCGCGTTTTGGCAAGCCTAACCTCTGGCGTGAGCTTATCGATCTGGCAACGTTGGGCACGGTGGCCGACCTTATGCCTATGCGCAGTCAGAATCGTGCCATGGTAGGCGCCGGTGTGCACATGATCAACGAAAACCCGCGCCCTTGTATTGCAGCACTTTTGGGAGAATCGGGCTTCGCCGATAACCCCGTTTCTTCTTCGAGCTTGAGCTTTACCATCATTCCTCGCTTGAATGCGGCAGGACGTATGGGCAATGCCCAGTTGGCACTCGATTTGCTGATGTGCGACGATTTCGCTGAAGCGTGTCACCTTTCTGCCGAATTGGAAAACGTGAACACCCAGCGTCGCACCATCGAAGCGGAGCTTGCTGAAGTTGCTTCCGAACAGGCAGAACGCGTCTTTAAAGGCCAGCGTGCCTTGGTGGTTGCTGGCGAGGGTTGGCACGAGGGCGTCAAAGGCATTGTTGCCTCGCGCCTTACCAACCGTTATGGCGTTCCCTCCATTTTATTCACCATCGAAGGGGACGAAGCCCATGGTTCTGGCCGTAGCGTTGGTGACGTTAACCTGTTCGAGGCAGTTTCCTCGTGTCAGGACATCCTTACGCGTTTCGGAGGGCACCACGCTGCTGTGGGCGTTATGCTGCCCGCTTCTAAGCTTTCCGAGTTTTCGGAACGCTTGTGCGCCTACATGGACAAGCTTCCGCCCGAAGATTTCATTCCCCGCATTGAAGTGGACGCCAGCTTGGATCTTTCCGAGCTTACGCTGGAAAACGTGGCAAAACTCGATTTGCTCGCCCCGTTTGGGCAGGAAAACCCCAGCCCTCATTTTCTGGCGCATGGCGTGGTTATTTCCGGGGGTAGGGCAGTGGGTGCCGATAAGACGCATCTTTCCTGTACGCTTACCGACGGCGTGAACTCTCTTTCCAGCATTATGTTCCATTGTCCTGACATCTCGGGGCTGTTGGGGTGCGGATGTGCGCTCGACGCGGTGTTCGAGTTGCAGATAGACAGCTGGCGTGGGCGCCGTTCGGTCAAGGCAGTTATTTCTTCTCTTAAGCCTCTCACGCCCTGCAGCGCGCTTGAAACGTGCTTGGGCGAAGACAAGGAATTCGTTTCAGGTTTGGTTGCTGCCGAAGAAGACGAAACCCAAGGCGAAGATGCAACTAGCCTTATCGCTCCGGAATCCGATCGTCTTATGTGGCAGGAATACGCCAAGGCCGATCCTGCGGGTTTTCGCGCCGCATTGATAGGCGCGTTCTTGGGCGAAGCCCAGCTGCACGATTCGCAGCAGCGCACCTTGGACGTTCTTGATGCAGGCAATTCTGCTTTAGCCATCATGGGAACGGGGCGCGGCAAATCGCTCATTTTCCATATCCATGCCGTTGAGCAGGCCCTTGCTCATGGTAAAGCAAGCTTGTTCGTGTACCCCCTGCGTGCCCTTGTTGCCGACCAGTCATTCCATCTGGACAGAACGCTCGGTTCGTTTGGCATCCGCTCTGAAGTGCTTACGGGCGCTTCTACGCCGGAAGAGCGTGCTGCGGTTATGGCGGGTCTTGCTGCTCATGAAGTCGACATCGTGCTCACCACGCCTGAATACCTGGCGTTCCATGCGGCCGATTTTGCTGTTACCGGGTCTATCGACTTTGCGGTAATCGACGAAGCTCATCATGTGGGAACCTCGAAGGCGGGGTTCCGCCCCTTCTATGCTCGCTTGGGCGAATCTATTGCGGCATTGGGGTCTCCTCAGGTGCTTGCAGTTACCGCAACGGCAAACAGCGAAGTGGAACAGTGCATTTGCGAAGCATTCCGTATATCGCCCGAATGTGTGGTGATAGATGAGCACGAGCGCGCCAACCTCGCAGTGATCGATCAGCGCAACATGAAGAAGCGTGAGCGCTATTTGGTTAACCTGGTAGCGCAGGGCGAAAAAACCCTGATCTACGTTAATTCACGCATGGAAACCATTGCGCTAACCCGAAGCCTTCGCAAGCAGGAACCCCATATCGCCTCGCTGATCGGCTTTTATAACGCTGGTCTTTCTCGCTCCGAGCGCGAGCGTGTTGAATCGTTGTTCCGTGAAGGTGGCTTGCAGGTGTTGGTTGCAACTTCTGCTTTTGGTGAAGGGATTGACATCCCAGGCGTTCGTCATGTGGTGCTGTACCATCTGCCTTTTAGCGAGGTTGAGTTCAATCAGATGGCGGGTCGTGCGGGTCGCGACGGCCAGCCGGCGCAGATCCATTTGTTGTTCGGTAGGGGAGATGCGCAGCTCAACGCTGGCATTTTGGATGATGCTGCTCCCACCCATGACGGAATGGCACAAATATATCGAGGGCTTCGCACCCTTCAGCGCAAACATGGGCAAGGCTTTTTTACTCTCGACGCGGAGGGCGCGGCGAAGAGCTCTTCCCGTTTGTTGGGTGCCGTTATTACCGCTACACAAGTAGAGTGTGGCATTTCGGTATTCGAAGAATTGGGACTTATCAAAACTCAAGGTTGCGCAGGGGTTTCGGGTAAAGAACGAAGCATCAATGTCGTAGACTATAAGGGTAAGGTCGAACTGGACGATAGCGTGCGCTATCGCGAAGGCATGGACGAGCGCGAATCGTTCGCGACCTTCAAGGATTGGGTGCTTTCCAGCTCTGCGGAAGAGCTGCAGGGCCGCATAAGGCGCCCTTTGCTTCCCACTACGAACCCCCAGGAGGAACGATAGCCATGTCAGATGCCAACGAACTTCATCCGGTTGGATTAGTGGCTTCGTCTGTTGACCCAACCATCAAGTCGGCTACTTCGGCGCCAGTCGGCTCCGACCCGAAGGAGCGCTTCAAGGCACTTGAGGGCTTGGCTTCTACCTATTTGGACAAAGACGAATTGGCTTTGCTGGAAAAGGCCTTCCGCTTTGCCGAGGAAATGCATGCTGGCCAGAAACGTAAATCGGGCGAAGCATTCGTAATCCATCCCGTGGAGGTTGCCATTATCTTGGCCGACCTTCACATGGACGTGGAAACGCTTATTGCCGCCCTGCTGCACGACACGGTGGAAGACACTGTTGCCACCAAGCAGCAGGTGGCCGAAATGTTCGGCGATTCGGTTGCCGAATTGGTTGACGGCGTAACCAAGATCACCAAGATTGAGGTGGAAACGCTTTCCGACGAGCAGGCTGAAACGTTCCGCAAGATGCTCGTTGCCATGAGCAAAGACATCCGCGTTATCGTTATCAAACTCGCCGACCGCTTGCACAATATGCGCACGCTTTCGGCCCTTCGCGAAGACAGGCGTATTTTCAAGGCGCGCGAAACGTTGGAAATCTATGCCCCCATTGCGCATCGCTTAGGCATCAGCTCCATCAAATGGGAATTGGAAGACCTAGCGTTCTTCTATTTGGAGCCCGCTAAGTTCAAACAGGTTTCTCGCATGGTTGCCGAAACGCGCCGTGAACGCGAGGAGTATTTGGAAAAGGTCATTTCCATTCTCCATGGCGAAATGGACAAGATCGGCGTGGGGTCTCAGATCATGGGGCGCCCAAAGCACCTGTATTCCATCTATCAAAAGATGTCGAAGAAGGGCAAGGGCTTTTCCGAGATCTACGACCTTATCGCCGTGCGTATCATCACCACTTCGGTGAAAGACTGCTATTCGGCGTTGGGCGCGGTTCACAGTTTGTGGCACCCGATGCCTGGGCGCTTCAAAGACTACATCGCTATGCCGAAGTTCAACATGTACCAGAGCTTGCACACTACGGTTATCGGTCCGGCTGGTAGGCCTCTCGAAGTGCAGATTCGCACCGAGGAAATGCACCGCATGAGCGAATACGGCGTTGCCGCGCACTGGCGCTATAAGGAAAAGGGCGGCAAGGGCGCCGAATCGGCGTTCGATAAGCAAATTGCCTGGTTGCGTGAAATGGTCGACTGGCAAGACGAAACTAAAGACTCGCGCGAATTCCTGAAGTCGCTCAAGACCGACCTTGATCCGAAAGAGGTGTATGTCTTTACGCCTAAGGGTAAGGCTATGAGTTTGCGCTTTGGTTCAACTCCGGTCGATTTCGCTTTCGCCATTCATACGGAAGTGGGCTACCACTGCGTTGGCGCGAAGGTCAACGGTTCCATCGTGCCGCTTTCCTATAAGCTGCAGATGGGCGACCGCGTGGAAATCCTCACCCAGAAAAGTGCTACGCCTTCTCGCGACTGGCTGAACATCGTGAAAACGCCTTCGGCTCGCTCGAAGATCCGTTCCTTCTTTGCCAAGATCAGTCGTTCCGACGACATGCAAGAAGGCCGTGACATCCTTATGCGTGAAATGCGCAAGCATGGCTTCGGCATTTCAAGCGCTCAGAGCATGCGTGCAATGCGCGAAGTCGCTGAAGCTATGGGCTACAAAGACGCCGACGATATGTTGGTGAACATCGGCACTGGTAAGGAAGCTCCGATGCATGTGGCTAACCGCATGCTGAAGCTGCTGGTAGACAACGGCACCGAAGACGCTTCGAAGCCCCTTATGGGAACATCAGCTTCGTCTACGGGCAAGATGCCGCCTATGCTTACGAGCGTTAAGCGTCCGAAGAAGCATGAAACCCATTCCTCGAACGGCGTGGTGGTTCGCGGCATCGACGATGTTCTGGTGCGTCTTTCCCGTTGCTGCAACCCTGTTCCCGGTGACAAGATCGTGGGCTTTGTTACCCGCGGCCGCGGTGTTTCGGTTCATCGCGACGATTGCCCCAATGCTGCTGCACTCAAGCAGCATCCCGAGCGCATCATCGAAGTGTTCTGGGAAGAAGACGGCCCCTCGGGCGACACTTCGTTCAATGTGCAGATTTTCGTTGAGGCACTTGATCGCTTGAATCTTCTCATGGACGTTGCCTCGGTGCTGTCCGAACACGGTGCCAACGTTCTTTCCGTTAATACGAATACGCATCGCGACGGTATGGTTGAAATGCGTTTCTTGTTCCAGGTTTCCGATACGGCGGTTATCGATCGCATCCTTTCGAAGCTTCGCGCGGTGGATGGCGTGTTTGATGCCCATCGTATGATGCCTGGCACAGCATCTTCCAAGTAACTGTTTTTAGAAAGGTTTTGGCAATGAAGCTTTCAGTAAAAAGAGACGGACGTACGTTCCGCGTAACGGGCGCCGCCGTTGATATCAAATATCTGGTGCTGGGCCCCATTGAAAACAATACCTACATCATTTCCGATGATGCAGCTACCTTCGTGGTAGATCCGTCCGACAACGCTTCTGCCATCGTTAAGGCATTGGGCGGCAAAAAGCTCGACGCCATCGTGGTAACGCACCATCATGCCGACCATACCAGCGCCCTTGCCGATTTGAAGGCTATGACGAACGCTCCTGTGTATGCTTCGGCAATTGATGCTCCCGTTATCGAGAATCAGCCAGCAGGGGAGTTTCCTCCCACCAAGTCATGCAAGGTTGACCATCTTTTGAAGGATGGAGATAAGTTGCGTTTGGGCAACATGGTATGGCGCGTTATCGCCACGCCAGGCCATACGCCGGGCGGAATCTGCCTGTTCCTTGAATCAGATTCGGGCAAGTATCTTGATGGCGCTAATGTTCTTATTGCAGGCGATACGTTGTTCTGCGCCTCTATCGGTCGAACCGATTTCCCAGGCGGTAATGCTAAGCAGATGCGCTCATCGTTGCGCAAGCTTTCGCAGCTGCCTGATGAAACGCTGGTTCTGACGGGTCATAACTCTTTGACAACAATTGGCGATGAGCAGAGGCGCGTGTTTGCCTACTACTGTTAAACTTGCGCTGCGCTTTGAAAGCGCATACGCATAGAGCGGACGGGACTGCTGCGGCAATCCGCGGCATTGGACCTTGGAGGGGTCATGGCCGGAATCGGTAAAAAAAGGAAAAAGAAGAAGTTCGATTATTACGATGCATTTGAGGCTCAGGCGGCTTTATGCGTTAAAGAAGCGAAGCTGCTAAAGGAAATCGTGCATGATTTCGAGTCGGCAGCAGGGCTTGAAAAGGAACTGCCTCGCGCTCATGCTATCGAACGTGAAGCCGACGGCGTGTGCCATAGCGTATTCGAAGCGTTGCTTCCCGATTTCGTGACGCCGCTCGACCGTGAAGACATCATTGCCATGACGGAAAGCCTTGACGAGATCATCGATATGACCGAAGAGGTTATCCAGAACTTCTATATGTTCGATATTCACTTCATGCATGAAGATGCCAAGAAATTCTCTAAGCTCATCGTTCGTGCCTGTGAAGCGTTAAGCGAAGCTATGGTCGACTTCCGCAACTGCAAGAAGGCATCTGAGAAGCTTAATTCCTTGCTGGTTCGCGTGAACGATATCGAAGACGAAGCCGATGCGCTGTTCCTGAACATCATTCGCGAACTGTACGTCAAGGAACGCGACAATCCGTTGCGCGTTTCCGTATGGACGCGCTTGTTCGAGGCAATGGAAGATTGCGTCGACCAGTGTGAAGCGGTTGCCAACAAGATGAGCATGATCATGGTGAAGTACGCCTAGCGCCAACTCAAGGCTTATGAGCATTTAGGCAAAGCCCTTCGGTTCGCAGATGAATCGAAGGGCTTTGTTCATTTTGGGCGCGGCGTTTGTTTGGTTTGGAGCTTTGCCCAATTGCTGAATCGTCCCGCCTTATTCTTCCGGATCGTAGTGGTGGTCCGGAGTCTGCTTTCAATGTTTCGTTCGGAGCGAATTGAGTGCTTTAGCGGGTGCCGACCGCCGTTTCCCGAGCATGCGTGCCGTTTTGTTTCCTGTTTGCTTCTAATCTTTTGTAACAGGGTTTCCCGCTAGGTGCTTTTGGTAATATGTAAGAGTTATCCCATACGAGGAAAGAAGACGATGGCACTTATAGTTTCAAAGTTTGGCGGCACTTCGGTTGCCTCCCCAGAACGAATCAAAAATGTGGCAAAGCGTCTTATTGCCATGAAGCAGGAAGGCAACGACGTTGTTGCCGTAGTTTCCGCAATGGGCAAAACCACCGATGAACTGGTGGGTCTTGCCGCTGCATTGAACGATCATCCTTCCAAACGCGAAATGGATATGTTGCTCTCCACGGGCGAGCAGGTAAGCATGTCGCTTTTGGCCATGGCTATTCAGGCACTGGGCTACAATTCAATCAGCTTCACCGGATGGCAGGCCGGCATTACTACTGACGATGTCTTCTCAAGCGCGAAAATCGAAGACATCAATGCTGACCGAATTCGCGGTGCTCTTGATACGGGCGCAATTGTGGTTGTTGCCGGCTTCCAGGGCATTTCAACCGAAGGCGATATCACTACGCTTGGCCGCGGCGGTTCTGACACCACGGCAGTTGCCCTTGCCTGTGGCATTGGTGCCGATGTGTGCGAGATTTATTCCGACGTAGAAGGCATTTACACGGCCGACCCCCGCGTTTGCCCTCGTGCCAAGAAGCTTAACCGTATCTCATACGACGATATGCTTGAGCTTTCCAGCGGCGGTGCTGGTGTTCTGCAGTCGCGCGCTGTGGAATTCGCTCGTAAATACCATGTTGTAATCCATTCCCGCTCTGCTTTCTCTGATGCAGAGGGAACGCTTATCGAGGAGGTTGTTCCTTCCATGGAACAGGCAGTAATTTCCGGCATTGCACACGATACGTCCGAAATGAAGATCACGCTGCGTGGCCTTCCCGATGAAGTTGGTATGGCAGCCCAGCTGTTCTCTATCCTTGCGGGCAACAATGTTTCGGTTGATATGATCATCCAGAACACCACAAACGATGGTAAGGCGAACATTTCCTTCACCTTCCCTGGCTCCCAGAAGGAACAGGCTCTGGAAGCAGTTGATACCCTGGTTAAGAAGTTTGGCGCTACCGCTCTGATGGACGAAAACATCGCCAAGGTTTCCCTGGTGGGTACGGGCATGAAGTCTGCTCCTGGTGTTGCCGCTAAGGCATTTGGCGCGCTGGCTGAAAACCACATCAACATTCTGATGATCTCTACCAGCCCCATTCGTATCTCCATCGTGGTTGAAGGCAGCCAGGTAGATGCAGCAGTGCGTTGCCTGCATACTGCATTTGGTTTGGACTCCGATACCATCTTCGAGGAAACCCAGCTTTCTCCCGAGGAAATCGCCGCAAAGATGGCAAAGGGCCGATAGCCCGGTAGGGGCAGGTCCCATTTTCCCACCTAGCAATAGGGCACAGAGGCAAGGCCTCGCTTGCGCGTTTTGCTGCAAGCGAGGCCTTTTTTCTTGGGTGGGAAAATGGGACCTGTCCCTATATTCCCGCTAAAAGCAACGAGCCCCATCCGTTTGGATGGGGCTCGTTTAGTTTGCGGCTAAGTGTTTGTTTACTTGTCATCCTTGTTGGAGATAAGGAGCAGGATGCCGCCAATGATGTTGACGAAGATCAGAGTGCATACACCAAAGGCGGTGGTGTTGGGCTTGGTGCCCTTGTAGATGCCCCAGCTGTGCACGGTCATGGGAATTGTCCATGCCAGCGGAATAACCGCCCAGCAAATGGCGATACAGCTCAGAATGCACAAAATGAAGTTGATCAAACGGAGGGTTTCATCCTGCTTGGTCATGGGGTAGGTTGCTGCCTGAGCGGGAATGGGCTGAGGCTGAACAGGTACTGCAGGCTGCTGATATACAGGCTGCTGAGGCTGCTGAGGTTGCTGGCTAGGTGCGGGCGGTGGAACGGGAGCGCTTGCCGTTTGCTGCTGAGGCTGAGCGGCGGGGGCTGCGTCAGCCTGCTTCAGGGCATTGCCACACTGAACGCAGAACTGTGCTCCGTCAACATTTTCTTTACCGCATTGAGGGCAGAACATTATAGATCCTCTCGCTTAGGGATAATAGTTTTTGAACAAATACATTGTAATGTATGAATTCGCTTTAACCTTATTATCAGCGGTTTTTTGCCAAAAGGGAAGATGAAAGCCCCGATTCGCATGAGGCTCGCCGCCATTTTGATTGCTTGCCTTCCTCGAACGGGACCGCAATCCGCTCCCCGCAACCCGTTCAAGGCAACATTTTGCGCCAAATGTTAAGTTTGTACAGTGCAATTATAGGTGAGTAGTATCATAGTTCCCCAAGTACACGATGCAAAGGAGCTTCAATGACTTGGACGAAGGAAATCCCCGCAAATCCGGTTGTTGCTGTAGCGGGCGCCACGGGCGCTGTCGGCAACGAATTTCTCGAGGTTCTTCATGATCTCGATTTTCCCGCAAGTGAGATTCGTGCACTTGCCTCAAAGCGTTCTGCGGGTAAGAAGCTTCCTTTTAAGGGCTGCGGCCAGGTTCCTGCAGGTGAGCTTACTGTTCAGGAAATGACCCCCGAATCTTTCCAGGGCGTCGACATCGCGCTGTTCAGCGCAGGTGCAGGCGTTTCCAAGGAAATGCGTCAGGCTGTCGTAGACGCCGGTGCTGTAATGATCGACAATTCCAGCGCTTTCCGCATGGACGAAGACGTGCCGCTGGTTGTCCCCGAGGTTAACCCCCAGGGCGTAGCTTGGCATAACGGCGTTATCGCCAACCCCAACTGCTCCACCATTCAGATGGTTGCAGCCTTGAAGCCGCTTTATGATATTTCTCCCATCAAGCGCGTGGTTGTTTCCACCTACCAGGCTGCATCGGGCGCAGGTGCTAAGGCGATGCAGGAGCTGTATGCACAGACTCAGCAGTTCTTGAACGGCGAAGAGCTTACCGTCGATGCTTTTGCTCACCAGATCGCCTTCAACTGCATTCCCCATATCGACAAGTTCCTGGAAGACGATTCCACCAAGGAAGAGTGGAAGATGGTCGTCGAAACCAAGAAAATCATGGGCGATGACGGTATCCAGGTTGCTGCAACTTGCGTTCGCGTCCCTGTTCTTCGTTGCCATGGCGAATCCATCAACGTTGAGTTCGAGGGTCCGGTAACGGTGGAAGAGGCTCGTGCTGCACTCGAGGCTGCTCCGGGCATTACCGTAATGGACGATCCCGCTAACAGCGTATATCCCATGCCTGGTCTTCTTGCTGGCACCAACGGTGCGTTCGTTGGCCGTTTGCGCAAGGATCCTTCCGTTGAAAACGGTTTGGCATTCTGGAACGTTGCCGACCAGATTCGCAAGGGCGCGGCACTCAATGCCGTCCAGATTGCTCAGCTGCTGCTTCCGTAACGCTGATTATCTGCATATATGTGTAGACGGGCGGGAGAATGAAAACTCCCGCCCGTCTTATTTTGGGATCCTTGCAACGTAGGGTATCCTTGAAAAGATTGTTGAGCCTCGCCCATGGCGGGGATTTTTTATGTGTGGCGTCCGGTGCTTTTTCTGCATATGCGGCGCTGAAGAATGGAAATGTGATTTATGACTGCAAACGCAACGCAGGAAAAGCAAGATATGACTCAAGAAGCTGAATGCACGAGCTTTGATGCTCTTGGGCTTAACCAAGAGATTATGGGAGCGGTAGAAGAACTAGGCTACACGGCTCCAACGCCCGTTCAGGCGGGGGCAATTCCCCAAGTGCTTGAAGGCCGTGACGTGCTTGCTGCTGCACAAACGGGTACGGGCAAAACGGCAGCATTCCTTTTGCCAACTATGAACAACCTGGCTCATGGCGAAAAGCGCCGTGTTCGCGGCCGTAGCTTGGGGTGCGGTCCGTACCTTCTGGTGGTTACGCCCACCCGCGAGCTTGCGCAGCAGATCGAATCGGTCTGTCGTACCGTCGCCAAGCATACGGGTCATTCTTCGGTCACGGTTGTGGGTGGCTTGGGATATGGTCCTCAGCGCAACGCCCTGAAGCAAGGCTGCGATATCCTTATCGCCACTCCCGGCCGCTTGATCGACTTGATGGAACAGGGAGCTTGTTCGCTTGACCAGGTTCAAGTTCTTGTTCTTGACGAAGCAGACCGCATGCTCGATATGGGCTTTTTGCCTGCCATTCGCACCATTGTGGCTGCAGCCCCCGAACAGCGTCAGACTCTGTTGTTCTCTGCGACTCTCGACGAGAGCAAGGTTGGCTCCATCACCGATTTGGTGAAAACGCCCGCTCGTATCGAGGTTGCGCCGGTTACTTCTACGGCAGACACCGTAGAACAGTACGCACTTCCTGTTTCCTTGGAGGCAAAGAATGCACTATTGGCTCAAGTGTTGAAAAAGGCAGGATCCGAGCGCGTAATCGTTTTCACGCGCACCAAGCATCGCGCCGATGCTTGCCGTCGTCGTTTGGTGAAGGCGAACATCACCTGCGCGGTTATCCATGGTGACCGCACCCAGAACCAACGTGAGCGTGCTCTGCGTTCGTTCAGTGCCGGTGAAGTGGATGTTCTGGTTGCAACCGATGTGCTGGCTCGCGGAATCGACATCGCTGATGTTAACTACGTCGTCAACTTCGACGTGCCTGAAGATCCTGTCGACTACATCCATCGTATTGGCCGTACGGGCCGCGGTGGCGATGTTGGCTGGTCGCTCACGTTTGTTACCGAACAGGACTTCGATGAGTTCAACGACATTGAGGCCTTGATGGGCAAAACGGTGGATCTCTACGACACTGAAGGCCTTGAACTGGGTGAAAACCCTGTATTCATTGATCCCGATCGAGTTCCTGCTTCGAAGGTGCCTGGCAAAAAGGCCAAGAAGAAGCGTCGCAAGGCTCGTGAAAAGAAGGCGGCATCAAGGCAGACGCAGGCAAGTAACGAAGCAAGCCAGGATAGGCTCGGGGAAGTATCTGAGGGCAACGAAAGACCTTCTCGCTCCTCTTCAGCTAGTCGCGGTCGTAACGGCAAGCGCAATCAGGGTGCTGGTCGTAGCCAGGACAAGAAGCAGCAGGCGAAGCCTTCGCGCAAGAATGCCGTTCGCTCTTCCGATCGAAAGCGTTCGAATGGTGGCAATGGCAAGCGCCGCAATTCCGAACGGAACACCGAAGAAGTGCCGGCAGCATTTAGGCCCGGCGTGCGTTCTTCTGGTGTTCGCCAAACGCCTAAGCCCGGAAAGCGTAAGCGTTCCCAGGGAGCGAAAAACCACCGCGGAAGGCGCAACAACCAATAATGCCGCTTATCTCATTTCGGGAAGTGGGCATGGATGCGCATGCGGGCGCGTGCCCTTCTCAGGCGATGCCGTTATGGCAGAAAAGCCATTGAGGGCAACTATGTATGAGCGAATAACAAAGCCCTCTGATTCGTAATGAATCAGAGGGCTTTCGCGTTCTAAGAAGATGAATCTAGAAGAGATTAATCTTCATCTGTTTTTCTGGCTTTGCCGCTAGTCAAGCTTACCCGTAAACAGGAATTTAATGCGTTGCCACAGGCTGGGCTTCTTCGGCACCAGTTGAATAGCTGCCTTGTCTGCCGCTTCTTCTACTTTCTTTTCCAGGGAAGGAGAAAGCTCGATGGGTGTGGCGTCGACCTTTTGGGCATTTACCCTGGCGGCCTTGGTGGCGGGTCCTGCAACACCGGGCTCGATTTCCTCGAGGCCGCGAGGAATGTTGATTTCAGCTTGCTCTGCGGCCTTTTCGGCGGCAATTCGTTGAGCCTCGGCTTCTTGCTGCGCCTTTTTCAGGGCAACAAGTTCCGCTTCTGCCTCAGCTCTTGCCTCTGCCTCGGCCTTCGCTTTCAGTGCGGCTGCCTCGGCTTCTTCCTGGGCCTTCTTCAAGGCGGCAAGCTCAGCCTCTGCCTCAGCCTTCGCCTTTGCCTCTGCCTCGGCCTTCGCTTTCAGCTCCGCGGCTTCTGCTGCAGCTTTTCTGCATGCCTCCTCAGCGGCTTCCTTTGCTTCGGCTTCCTCGCGGGCTTTGCGTTCCTCTGCCTCGGCTGCCTTCATGCGCTCGATTCGTGCGAGCTCGGCTTGGCGTGCTTCTTCTTCTTCGCGCAGTTCGCTGGCGCGGCGATAGTCATCGCGTGCCTTCTGGATAAGGTAAGCCTGAGAATCGAACGATTCGGTGCTGCCATCGGCGTTTTCACTGCAGAAGAATTCGAGCGGGGTGTATTCCAGGTCGTTCTTCAGCATGCGCAGTTTGGCGGTGTCGGAAAGCGAGATGTCCAGATACTCGTTAACGCGTTCCTTCAACTCGGGATCGTAGATGGGCCAAGCGATTTCTACACGCTTTTCCATGTTGCGCGTCATCAGGTCGGCGCTGGAAAGGTAGAGCTCGCGATTGTCGCGCGGACCGAATCCGTAGATGCGGCTATGCTCCAGCAGACGACCAACAATGGAAACAACTTCAACGTTTTCGGTGTAACCCTCAACGCCGGGAACCAGGCACGAAATGCCGCGTACGAACAGCGTGGTTTTAACGCCAGCCTGAGAAGCTTCGGCGATCTTATCGATGATGTCCTTGTCGGTGATGGAATTGGTTTTGAACGACAGGCCATTGGGCTTGCCGCTTTTAGCAAGCGCGATCTGCTCATCGATCTTATGCAGGATCATCGGCTTGATCTGCAGTGGAGCAACCGAAAGCTTCTGGTATCCGTCGGAAGCGTTTTCCAGGCTCATGTTGCGGAAGAACTCTGCAGCATCCTTGCCGATTCCTTCATCGGTGGTGATGAAACTGAAGTCGGTGTAGAGCCTCGAGGTTTTCTCGTTGTAGTTGCCCGTGCCCAGCTGGGTAATGTACTGGATGCCGTTTTCGGTATGGCGTGCGATGGTGCAGATCTTCGAGTGAACCTTGAAGTCGTGGAAACCGTAGATGACGTTGGCACCAGCCTGCTCAAAGCGCTGCGACCATTCGATGTTGTTGGACTCGTCGAAGCGGGCGCGCAGCTCGAACAGCGCGGTAACTTCCTTACCGTTTTCTGCTGCAGTTACCAAGGCTTCTGCCAGATGGGACTGGCTGGCAAGGCGGTACAGCGTGATCTTGATCGAGAAGACCGAAGGGTCGTTTGCCGCTTCGCGGAGCAGGTTGATGAATGGATCCATGCTTTCATAGGGATACATAAGCAGAGCATCGCGCTCGGCTACCTGTTCCATGATGGGTCGCTTCTTGTCGAAGCATGCTGGCCATTGCGGCGTGAACGGTTCGTTGGTGATGTCGCGAGCAAGCTCGGAATCGATCATGCTGGAAAGACCCCAGGCGTAGCTCATGTCGAGCGGGACGCTGGTGACATAGCTCTGGCAGGGCTTCAGATCCAGACGCTTCAGAAGGAACTTTTCCGTAGCGGAGGAAAGGGGTGTATCGGTTTCCAAGCGAACAGGAGCCAGACGTGCGCGTTTCTTCAGCATGCGCTTCATGTGCTCGCGGTAGTCGTAATCCAAATCTTCTTCGGTGCCATCGTTGGGATCGATGTCGGCGTTGCGCGTTACGCAGATAACGCTTGCGCGCTTGGTGGTGTACATGGAGAACACCTCATCGACGATGGTCTTGATGGCGTTTTCCAGAAGGATGTACTGAGTGCCTTCGCCGGGCAGCTTAATTACGCGCTTTGCCTGATGGGGCAGCGGAATAAGGCCGAACGTAGCATCGTCGGCGCCAATGTTCTTGCCCTTCTTTTTGCCCTTGTTTTCAGATGCCTTGGGCTTTTCGCCCGCTTCTTCGTCGCTTACCAGGCGCGCAAGAACGTACAGTGCACCGTTTTCCAGGTGAGGGAAAGGGTGACGCGAATTGATGATCTGTGGCGAAAGGTAGGGAACAACGCGTTCTTTCAGGTGCTTGCGAAGGTACTCCGCCTGCTCGGGCGAAAGGTCTTCGGGCTGGAGCTGGCGAATGCCGCATTCAGCCAATTGACCCATGATCTTGTTGTAGATGCGTTCTTCTTCTGGGTACAGCTCGTGGCAGCGCTCATAGATTGCCTGAAGCTGTTCGTTGGGCGTCATCTGCGTTTTGTTGTCGCGCAGGTCTTTGTTTACCAAAGAAAGATCGGTAAGGCTGCCAACGCGTACCATGAAGAACTCCTGCAAGTTGCTGCAGAAGATGGACACGAAGGTGAGGCGTTCGAGCAAGGGAACGTTGTGATCTTCGCCTTGATCGAGTACGCGCTTGTTGAATTCGAGCCAAGAAAGCTCGCGGTTTTGCATATAGGGCAGAACGTGATGGTTCTTATGCTTGGGATGTGTTTCCGTGGTAGCAGATACACCAACACTGGAACTCTGTTTTGCTTCCATGATTTCCCCTCTATTCTTTTCCCCAGGTTAATGGCGCATGCGCCAGTATTCTCTAGGGATTATTGTAATCGTTAATAGCGGTTTTTCGCAGGTAAGATGCCCTTTTATCGCGCAACGAATCGCAATATCTTGTGGTATTCCTCCGCGATGATGGTGTTTTTAGGCGAAACTGACGGGTTTTACTAGAACACGTTCAGCCAAATAGCCCTCGCGCACACCATATTTGCAGATGTCTAAACGCTCGCCACCGCACAGCTTGAAGGCTTCGCGGATGATGACGCAGCCGGGAATAAGCGTATGGATGCGGTCGGGGAGGGTGCGCAAAGCCTCATGGGCAAAGGCGTTGGGGTCTTCTGCGTAGCGGTTCAGGATGGCATCGATGTGTTCGGGTAACAAGTAATTGAAACGGTTGCCGTTGTTGCACAGATCGCCATAGAGCTTTGCGGCAGATCGGATAGAGCCGCCAATGCCGTAAAGCTGGGTGCAGTGGTACACGTCCGTCTCTTCCTTGTCTGCAAGTTCGCGGAATGCCTGCGTTATTGCATTGACTTCCTTCTGAGTGGGCATCAGCCCAGCAACGTAGTTTGCGAAGGACGAAAGCGAACCCTGCGGAATGCTGGTCTTTGCAAGATCGAAGCCACCTTTGATACTGGTGAGCTCGGTAGAACCGCCGCCGATATCGACCATGGTGCCCGCTTCGAGGTCTTGGTCGAGCTTTGCCCCCAAATAGCCAAGATGCGCCTCTTCTTCGTTGGAGAGGATGCAGATGCGCTGCCCAATGCCTTCTTCGATTGCGGCTGTTGCCTTGTACGAATTGGAACAGTTTCGCAGTACGGCAGTCGCGAAAATGTCAATGCGATCGCAATTGAAGTGCGAAGCGCGGCGCAGGTGCGCATTAATGGTTTTAATGGCGCGCTTTATGCCTTCTTCGGTCATGGCGCCCTCTTCGACATGCGAGGCGAGGCCTGCCATCACCTTGTAGTTCAGCAGGGTGTCGATATCCTTCTTCCGCAGGGGCTCATGCGCGGTGCAACACACCTCATAAATGCAGAGTCGGATGGTGTTAGAACCTAAATCGATGATGCCATAGCGGGACATTTCATAGCTCCTTGTTGTTAAATCTGGTGCTTTCGAACACATCATTTGATTTAACTATATTCGCGCATCGGGAAGTGGGGTAGCATCGCTTATAACGTGTTATTTAACATTTTTCTGTCATTTGCCAGGGGCGTTGCGTGCCGTGCAGGCAAGCAACGGCGCAGTGGGGGCTGGCGCGGCATGGAGTAGAGGGGAGTTACGCGATGCTTGATACGGTTCGTTTGGGTTCTCAGAAGGTTTCCAAAAAGGAATATAAAGTTCGCTTCAAAGAATTGATCAATAAGTTGGTTGTGCTTCAGCAGGAAGCGAAGCGCCAGGAACTTGGCGTGGTAGTGCTGTTCGAGGGATGGAAAGGTGCCGGGAAGGGCAGTCGAATCTCCGATTTGCTGTATCACCTGGATGCGCGTGACACTTCCGTGTACGTTACGGAAGATTTCGAAGGCGAAGAAGCCGAAAACGTATTGAACGAAGAGTTCGGCGCAACGGGCTATTTCCCTGTTATGCAGCAGTTTTGGAAGGCGCTCGGTCAGCGCGGAAGCATGACGTTCTACGACCGCGGCTGGTATTCGGTTGCAGCGCAGCATGTGATCAATATGCTCCCAAAGAAGGGGAAGCTTTCCAAGAAAGAACGCGCTGCGGTTGAGGCTCATACGGCGCGCATGCTTCCCTCCATCGAAGACTTCGAAACGCAGCTGCGCAATGATGGCTACCTGGTAATCAAATTCTTCTTGCACATATCTGAGCAAACCCAGCGCGAGCGTTTGGTGGGCTTGTACAGCGATCCCGCCACCAAGTGGCGTGTGACGCAGAGTGACCTTGAACAGCTCGAGCACTATAGCCAGTCTTACCGTGTTTACGACGAGATGCTGAAGCGCTCCAACTTCAAGGCCGCCCCTTGGATCCTTCTTGATGCCTCCGATCATCGCCGGGTAAACCTGAGCGTTGCCCAGACGTTGGTAACCGCCCTGGAACGGGAACTCTCCAGGCCGAAGAACAGTGCTGCCCTGGAGGCGGAAGCAAAAGCGAAGGAGAACTCCGCTGCTGCTGTTGCCGGTTCGGTAGCGGGAGACGAACGCGAGCGCACCGATGAGGAGAATCAGCTTCTGCGCTTGCAGGCAGAGCATGAGGCTGTGGCGATGAGTGCCCATGCGCCCACGATGACGCGCTTCATTCCCAGTGCGCATATACCTTCGCTCGACGAGGTGGATCATTCGCTTGCGCTTACGCACGACGAATACAAACTTCAGTTGAAAGCCGAACAAGAGCGCCTACGTCGTATCGAGTTGGAAATGTACATTAGGCGCGTACCCATGATGATCATGTATGAAGGCTGGGATGCAGCCGGAAAGGGTGGCAGCATCAAGCGTGTTGCGCAGGCACTGGATGCACGTTCCTACACCATTTTCCCCAGTCCGGCACCCACGAAGCCTGAACTGCTGCATCCTCATCTGTGGCGCTATTGGACGCGCTTGCCGAAGGCGGGCCACGTAGGTATTTACGACCGCAGTTGGTACGGTCGCGTGCTGGTTGAGCGCGTGGAGGGTTTTGCCAGCACCGACCAGTGGAGCCGTGCATACGAGGAAATCAACGAGTTTGAGCGTGACATGGTCGACTGGGGTGCCATCTTGCTTAAGTTCTGGGTGGACATTTCCCCCGAAACGCAGCTTCAGCGTTTTGAAGCACGTGAAAACAATCCCGCGAAAAGTTGGAAGATCACCGCAGAGGATTGGCGAAACCGCGACAAGTATCCCCAGTATCGTGCGGCGGTAGACGACATGTTCCGCCTCACCTCCACGCACAACGCACCTTGGATTATCTTGGAAAGCGACGATAAGTATTACGCTCGCGTGAAGGCGCTGCGTATCATCAACGAGGCCATCGAAAAGCGCCTTGGGCTGTTTTAGCTTTGCCTCGAGTCGCGCTTGCTGCCGCGATTCCGCTTTGGCATGGGGTCGGCTTCGGCATTGTGCGGCGTTTTGGCGAAGTGGATGAGATCGGTATGTTGCGAGCTACTTCTTCGGGTTGGTCTTAGGCCCGCTCACTTGCTTTTCTTCGCCTGTTGGCAGAACGTATGAAATCCCTTCCTCAAATTTAGGTGGAGGGGATTTCTTTTTGTTACTATGGATTAGTTGCATCGTTGCGTTTCATGCTGCGATGGCAGTTCGTTTCAGAACCAAATGTGTGAAGGTGGTTCATGCCAAAAGGCGCAAACAGACGCGGTCCATCGCAGGGGTCCCATGCTGCCCCGCAACGCCCCCAGGGCACTTTGCCCGCCACGTATCGCTCTCAAGGGGCTATTGCCAACCAGGACATTTCCCAGTACAGCCGTGATTCCTATGGTTCAGCTGCGCGTGCAGGCCAAAGCAAAAAGGGCGGCATATGGCGCGTGGTGTTCATCGTTTCCATCGTAGTGTTTGTGGGCGCTTTAGCTGCCTTGGGCGCTATCGGCTATCAGTACTGGGCGCAGCAAAACGCTTACAGTGGCCTGGAAGAATATGCAGAGGTGGACGACAATTCCAATCTTGCTCTTTCCGACCTGAAAGTTGATTGGGACGGCTTACGTGCCATCAACCCCGATGTCGTGGCGTGGGTGTACGTACCTGGTACGCCCATCAATTATCCTGTGGTTCAAGGGTCTGATAATCAGGAATACTTGCATAAAGCTTTTGACGGATCTACCGGATGGCTTGCTTCGGCAGGCACCATCTTCCTGGATGCCTCCAATGCGAGCGACTTATCCGATCAGAACAATGCGCTATACGGCCACCACATGAACGATGGTTCGATGTTTGCTTCTTTGGCTGATTTCGAGGACCAGGATACCTTTGATTCGCATCGCGATATCTACGTGTTAACCCCACAGGGCAATTATCGCCTTAAAACGTTTGCTTTGGTAAAGACAACGGGCAGCGACGCCATCGTTCAGACGTCGTTTGCCAACGACGCAAGTTACCAGGCATACGTGCAGGACAAGCTTAACCGCAGCGTGGTAAGCCAGAAAGGGGACACGCTGACCGCTACCGATATCAAGCAGTCAGTGCTGTTTTCTACCTGCGAATATTCGCAAAACGACGGCCGTGCGGTGCTGTTTGCCGCTGTGGTGGAAACCACGGCAGCAAACGACCCTTACCTGAGCTCAAGCACCTCGGGGACAACTGGTCTTTCGTCAAGTCAGGACGCGGTCATGGATCGCAAATATGAGGAGGCTGCATAGATGAGCATGTCGGTGTTTCCCGGAGAGCGCCCCGACAGAATGGAAGAAGAGTGCGGTGTTTTTGGCATTTACGCACCTGGTGAAGATGTAGCGCGCATGACCTGCTTCGGTTTGCAGGCGTTGCAGCACCGTGGGCAGGAATCTGCCGGCATTGCCGTTGGCGATGGTGCCACCATCATGGCTTCCAAGGATCTGGGCTTGGTGACCCAGGCATTTACCGAAGGCGACCTTTCTGCGTTGAAGGGCGATTTGGCTATTGGTCATGTTCGCTACTCCACGAGCGGCGGTGTCGATTCGTGGGAAGCGGCACAGCCTCATATCTCGGCAATCGATGAAGTGCTTATTGCGCTTGCCCACAACGGAACGTTGGTGAACACCAATTACCTCAAGGCGAAAATCATTGATTACGGTGTTCATCTGCGTGCGGGCACCGACTCGGAAGCAGCAGCGAAGATCATTGGCGAGGTAACCAAAACCACGAATTCCCTTCGTGCGGGCATTCGTATGGCCATGAAAATGATCAAGGGCGCTTACGCTATGCTGCTGGCAAGCCCTGACCATCTTTACGCTTTCCGCGATCCAAACGGCATTCGTCCTCTGGTTGTAGGTAAGTTGCCCAACAATCGTGGATGGGTTGTTTCTTCCGAAACCTGTGGTCTTGATATTGTGGGCGCGGAGCTTATGCGTGAAGTTGCCCCTGGCGAGATTATCCGCTTCGGCAAAGATGGCATGATCTCCGAGATGGGCGTTGAGCCCAAGAAGCGCGCTAGCTGCATTTTCGAATACGTGTATTTCGCTCGTCCCGACTCCGTGATGGACGGACAGAGCGTATACGTTGCTCGCCGTCAGATGGGACGTATCCTTGCGCGCGAGGCTCCGATCGATGCCGACCTTGTTGTGGGCGTTCCCGATTCTGGTTTGCCTTCTGCTATGGGCTACGCTTTGGAGAGCGGCATCCCTTATTGCAACGGCATCGTTAAAAATCGCTATGTCGGCCGTACGTTCATTCAGCCTACCGATGAGATGCGCCAGCTTGGCATTCGCTTGAAGCTGAATCCGCTTCCGTCTGTAATTTCAGGCCAGCGTTTGGTGGTTATCGACGACTCTATCGTCCGCGGCAACACCTCCAAGAAGCTGGTTGACATGCTGCGAAGCGCAGGTGCCAAGGAAGTTCACCTGCGTATCGTTTCGCCTGAAACCCGTTGGCCTTGCTTCTACGGTATTGATACCGACACGCAGGATCAGCTTATCGCGGCAAACATGACCAATCAGGAAATGTGTGATTTCATCGGCTGTGATTCGCTTGCGTTTATTTCGGTTGAGGGCCTTCACGAGGCAATTCAGTGCGAACACCCTGGTTTCTGTGACGCTTGCTTTACCGGCGAATACCCTGTGGATATTCCTGATACCATGAAGGCCAAGAGCTTCCTTCCCGAAGGGAAGGCAGTGCTCGATTAGCGGCCAGCTCGAAGGCATGCCATAGTGCCTCGAATTATGGCAATACGTTGTTTGTAAGCCCCCGAACAGGGGATTTGAGTTCCAGGAGATGCTATGACTGATCGCATTAAGGTCAACGCGATGGATAACGATGAAACCAAGTGGCCCAGCTGGACGGCTCAGGGCGCTACCACCTATGCCGAAGCGGGAGTTGATACGGCAGAGGGCGCCCGTGCAGTAGACGCCATCAAGGATGCGGTTCATCGCACGTACCGCGATGAGGTTCGCGGCGATATCGGCGGTTTCGGTGGCTTGTTCTCCATCAACGTGGCGAAGAACATGGCCGATCCGATTTTGGTTTCCGGTACCGACGGCGTTGGCACTAAGATTCAGCTGGCTAAGCTCGCTGGCAAGCATGACACCGTGGGCATCGACCTAGTTGCCATGTGCGTGAACGACATTCTTGCAACAGGCGCTGAGCCCCTGTTCTTCCTCGATTACATTGCCATCGGAAAACTTAAGAGCGAAGCGGTTGCCGAAATCGTTTCCGGCATTGCTGATGGCTGCCAGATGTCGGGCGCTGCTCTTATCGGTGGCGAAATGGCTGAGCATCCTGGTGTAATGGATCCCAATGAGTATGACCTTTCCGGTTTTTGCGTAGGCGTGGTAGATCGTCCTGAAATGCTCGACCCTGCCAAGGTCCAGGAGGGCGACGTGCTTATCGGCCTGGCTTCCTCCGGCATTCACTCCAACGGCTATTCTTTGGTTCGCAAGGTGGTTACCGACGGTAAGACGCTCTATGAGCTGCGTATGCCTCAGGAGTCTCTGGGCGGCCAGAGCGTGCTCGACGCGCTGCTCGAGCCCACTCGCATCTACGTGAAGCCTGTTCGCTCCGTTCTGCGCCAGCTCCCTGGTGCCGTTCGTTCCCTTGCCCACATTACGGGTGGCGGCATTACTGAGAACCTGAATCGTGCGCTTCCCGAAAACATGGATGCAGAGCTTCATGTGGGAACCTGGAGCATGCCACCGGTTATCCCGTTTGTGTGCCGTGCGGCTCATCTCGATGAGCACGAAGCCCTGAAGACCTTCAATATGGGCTTGGGCATGGTTCTCGTTGTTGATCCTTCCAGGGTTGATCAGGTTATGGACATCCTGGAAGCCGAGGGTGAAACACCTACCGTTGTAGGCCGTATCATTCCTGGCTCGGGCGAGGTTGCCTATGTTGATCAGGAAAAGCTCTTTGCCGACAATCCGTCTGCTGAAGAGTAGGTAATCATTATGCGCGATTGGCTCAAGCAACCAATCGCGCTTTATGTTGATGCCGGTCGATGCACGTCGAAGGGTTCTTTTCCAACTTCGAGGGGGGTCGATCGGCACGTTCATTGCGGTAGCGACAGATAAAGGGGTCTTTTCGACGCCTTGCCTAGCAACGAAAGGAAGGGCATGACTGCTCAAGTGCAAGAACCGTTGAACATCGGCGTTTTGATCAGCGGTAGCGGCTCTAACCTCCAATCGCTCATCGACCATATTGAAGAAGGCACGCTCAGTGCGAAAATCAGCTTGGTTGTTTCTTCGCGTCCTGATGCCTTTGGCATTGAACGCGCCAAAAAGGCAGGAATTCCCGTCTTGGTGATGAATCGCGAGGCGTATGCCGACACTTCGGCGGCTAACCAGCGTATTGCTGACGCCCTGAAGGAAGCTGGTGCTGAATACGTGGTTATGGCCGGTTACATGCGTATGGTTACCGCAGAAATCCTCGACGCTTTCCCTGATAGGGTGGTGAACCTTCATCCCGCTCTGCTTCCTTCTTTCAAAGGCGCGCATGCCATTGAGGATGCATACAATTTCGGCGTGAAGGTAACTGGCGTTACGGTTCATTTCGCTAATGCCGATTACGATAAGGGCCCCATTATCGCTCAGCAGCCTGTTGAGGTTCGTGAAGGTGAACCCATCGAGGCTCTTGAAGAGCGTATTCATTCGGTCGAGCATGAGCTGTATCCTCACGTGATCCAGCTTCTTGCCGAAGGGCGGGTAGGCGTTTGCCCTGAAACGCGTAAGGTGCACATTTCAAGCTAACTAACAGTACTGCCCGCTGGGCGGGCATTTTCACTTTCGAAGGTTTGCGTTTGGCTGGCGCTGCTATGCTGAACGTAACGAATATCAATAGCCAGATAATTCGGAAAGGCGGTACCAGGTGGCAGATCCTAAGGTAAAGCGTGTTCTTATGTCGGTAACGGACAAGACGGGTGTAGTGGAATTCGCTCGTGCTCTGTCCGAAGAGTTCGGTGCGCAGATCATCTCAACAGGTGGCACGGCTCGCGTTATTGCGGAGGCGGGCATTCCCGTTACCCCCATCGATGAGGTAACCCAATTCCCAGAGATGATGGATGGTCGCGTGAAGACGCTCCACCCGGCAGTTCATGGTGGTCTTCTTGCTAAGCGCGACAACCCCGAGCATATGGCTCAGGCTGCTGAGCACGGCATCGAGATGATCGACATGGTGGTGGTAAACCTTTATGCATTCGAGAAAACGGTAGAGTCCGGAGCCGATTTCGGTACCTGTATTGAAAACATCGACATCGGTGGCCCTTCTATGCTGCGTTCTGCTGCAAAGAATTTTGCAAGTGTTGCCGTTGTTACCGATCCTGCAAGCTACGGAAGCATTCTCGCCGAAATGCGTGCAAACGATGGCGCAACCACACTCGCAACGCGTACCCAGCTTGCTCTTCGCGTGTTCCAGACTACCAACGCTTACGACGGCGCTATCGCTGCATGGCTCGGCAACCAGTTGGGCGAGGTAAACGAGCTGTTCCCTGAGGCTCTTTCTGTTGACCTCGTTAAGCAGCAGGGTCTTCGTTATGGCGAGAACCCACACCAGAGCGCTGCGTTCTACCGCGTTCCTGAGTTCGCTACGCCGCATTCTCTGGTTAACGCTAAGCAGCTCAATGGCAAAGAACTCTCTTACAACAACATCCTCGACACCGATGCATGTTGGACGCTCGCTCGTGAGTTTGACGAGCCCGCTGTTGTGATCCTGAAGCATCAGAATCCCTGCGGTTCCGCAACCGCAGCCGATGTTGCTACGGCTTACGACAAGGCGTTTGCTTGTGACCCGAAGAGCGCTTTTGGCGGTATCATCGCTGTTAATGCCGAGGTCACCCTCGAATTGGTTGAGCATATTAATGAGAACAAGCAGTTCGTAGAGGTACTCATTGCTCCTTCGTATGAGTCAGCTGCTCTTGAGCTGCTTCAGCAGAAGAAGAACCTGCGCGTTTTGGAGACTGGTGGGGTAGATGCTCCTGCGGCTATTGAATTCCGTTCTGTTGATGGCGGTATGCTTTGTCAGCAGGTAGATCGCGTGGATGAGGATCCTTCAGAGTTCACGGTGCCTACTAAGAAGAAGCCCACTGAAGACGAATTGCATGAAATGCTCTTTGCCTGGAAGGTTTGCAAGGGCGTTAAGTCTAATGCGATTTTGGTTTCGAAGGATCATGCTGGGATTGGCATGGGCCCTGGTCAGCCTAACCGCGTTGACTCTGCGAAGCTCGCTTGCGAACGTGCGCATGAGGCGTGCGAACGCATGGGTGTTCCTGCAGAAGGCCTGGTATGTGCATCCGATGCGTTCTTCCCGTTCCGTGATAACGTTGATACGTTGGCAGACTATGGCGTCAAGGCCATTATCCAGCCTGGCGGTTCCATTCGTGACGAAGAGGTTATCGAGGCTTGCGATGAGCACGGCATTGCCATGGTGTTCACTGGTCATCGCCACTTCCGCCACTAGGTAAGTGTCGTTTCGGCAAAGTAGAACTGAATTAGAAACGCCCTTTGGGGCGTTTCTTTTGTTTGCGGCAAGAGCATTTGGGCGGTCTTGCCCGTTCGTTTTATGACAGTTGGGGTATCGGGTTTGGCGTCTGATATACTCAAAAACAATCTTCCTACTGAAACACAGAAAAAAGGTCCTCCCAGCAGTGAAGTTCAATATTCGAAATCTTATGGGCGGCTTGGTCATCATCGTCGTGCTGGCCTTCGTCTTCCTCCGTGGCGATCAGATCAATGAACTGGCGGCCACTATGGCGCAGGGTGCTATGATTCCCCTGGTCATTGCTATTCTTACGCAGCTTTGTAAATACATTTCTCAGAGTTTTGCGTACAGCTTTTCTTTCCAAGCAGTGAATGAAACCATGCATCCAAAGCATACGTTGCCTCTGGTATTTGGCACGTTCTTCCTTAACACGGTGGTTCCTTCTCTGAACCTTGCTGGTACCACCTTGGTGGTTGACGATGCTCGAAGGTGCGGCATCGAACCAGGTAAGGCAACTTCTGCAGCATTGCTTATGCAGATTACGGTAGATTCCGCTTTTGCCACCATTATGATTATCGGGTTTTCCATCCTTGCGCTAACCGTAGGGTTATCTCCCATCTGGTTGTTGTTCGGTTTGGTGGTAATCGTTTTGGTAGGAGCCATGATCTCTGTCATGGTTTTGGGTCATAAGAACCCCGATCTCGTTGTTCGGATCCTTATCCCCATTGCCCGTTTCATCAACAAGGTCTTGGTTCGTTTCCACAAAGACCCGATGGCTCCTTGGGTGGAAAAAACGGTGAAGTCGTTTTCCAGTGCGGCGAAGCTCATCGTGCAGAATCCTAAAATCACACTGAAGGCATGGGGCTGCTCTCTTATTGCAAGCTGCTGCGAGCTTTCTGCGTTTTGTTTGGTTGGCTATGCGTTTGGTGTTGCTGTTCCCGAGTCGTTGGTATGCGGCTATGTGGTTGCAACCCTGTTTGCCATGGTTTCGTTTACGCCGCAGGGCGTTGGTGTTGTTGAGGCGGCGGTCACTGTTGCCTTTACCGCTTTTGGCGCTTCGGCAACTGCTGGTATGGCAATTGGTTTGGTCTACCGCGGCATCGTGTTCTGGATGCCCTTCCTTATTGGTGCAATTCTTATCCAGACCACCAAGACCTTTCGTCCTAAAAGGGAAAAGAAGGAAAAGATTCCCGACAACAACTTCAACCGTCAGCGCGTTCGTGCGGAGTTGGGACGTGAAGCCGCCGAGCACAAGGCGCAGCGTGATGCGCTTCGCCCCAGTGCCGTAAGGGAAAACAATTACGATGAAGATCTGCAGTCGGGCAAGGGGGATCAAGCCTCTTCGCCCGATGAGCCAGAACTTGAAGAAGCGTAATGAAAATTGTCATTTTTAAATCGAGAGGAATTCCATGCCCAGTTTTATCGAGCATCTTTCGCATACTACCCGCAGCTACCGTAGATTCCGTAGCATCTACCGCGTGCCTGAAGGTCACATGAAGAAGTGGGTCGACAACACGCGTTACACCGCTAGTGCCAAGAACTTGCAGCCTTTGCGCTATCGCATTGTTTCCGATAGGGAAATGTGCGCGAAGGTGTACGACACGCTTGCATGGGCTGGCTACCTTACCGATTGGGAAGGCCCTGAAGAAAAAGAACGCCCAACTGGTTACATCGTAATGGCGGTCGACACTAAGGTCTCTTCGGTTCAGGCCGCTCAGATTGACATGGGCATCTGCGCGCAAACCATTATGCTTGCATCTACAGAAGAAGGCTTTGGCGGTTGCATGATCATGTCCTTCAAGAAACAACAGCTTAAAGAAATCCTGGAGATGCCCGAAAACCTTGAACCGGTGTTGGTGCTTGCTTTGGGCAAGCCTTGCGAAGAAGTATGCATCGTTGATATGGAAGATGACGATGTGAAGTACTATCGCGATGAAAACCAGGTGCACTACGTACCTAAGCGTTCGTTCGATAGCATCATGTTCTAGCCATGAAGAAGTCAGAGGCACTTAATACCCTTGGTCTTGCGCAGGGCGCTTCGGATGAAGACATCAAGAAAGCGCATCGCAAACTGATCATTGAGAACCATCCCGACAAGTTCGGGCAGGATGAACAGGCGCGAGCTAAGGCTGAAGAAAAAACGAAACTCATTAACGAGGCGCGTGATGTGCTTCTGAACCATTCGTGGGATCCTGAGTACAGCACCTCGGGAACTCCTTATGGAGCGCCGTTTTCCTATAACCCTTCTGCGGGTCGTCCTCAGAATGCCCAAGGCAATCCATTTGAAGGATGGCCGTTTACTGAATCGTTTGTTTGGACCACATGGGATGAAAACGGAAACAAAACTACGTACACCAGCACAGGGGGCAATCCCTTCCAAGGGAATCCATTCGGCGCGAACCCGTTTTCGTGGACCGATCCCTTCGACATGGGTGGTGCGCATGCGGGCGATTCTGGCTCCAACGGGGCAGGGGGACGTTCCTACCAAGGCAACCAGTGGGGTGGCAACCCTTTTGCCAATTCGTCGAACCCCTTTAAGGGAACAGTGTTCGATTTCAGTTCATTCTTTTCGAATGCCCCCACAGCAGAAGAACTGGTCCAGGAAGCAAAAGCCGATTTGCGGCTGGATATTGAGCTTATTGTCGCGAAACTTGTTATTTTGGCGCTGTCGTTTTTGCTGAGCGCCCCAGCAACGGGCTTGTATCTGTACACCATCATCTCCATTGGCCAGGGCATCTGGAAGCGTCTGAATTTCCTTTCTCTTGTCCTGCTTGTGCCTTTCGTGATGTTGGCGCTCATCTTCACGCCAGGGGGAGACGCGACCATTGGGATAATTGCCCTGATTCTGTTTGCCTGCGCGGTAGGCTTCGACATATCGAATGTGTATCGCCATGTGAAAATGATTCGTACCCTAAAGAGGAACTAGGGTCAAGTTAACGGTTGGTTAAGATCGCGCGAGGCTCGCTTTGGCGGGCCTCGTTCCGTAAGTAGGGGTGATATAATCTGAAAACTTAGCAGTAGGTATTGATGAAGGAGAGCGTATGCCACGTCCTATGACCATGGCAGAGAAGATCCTTGCAGCCCATGCGGGGCTCGAGGAAGTGGTTCCCGGCCAATTGATCGAGTGCAACCTTGACCTCGTTCTTTCCAACGACGTTACCGCACCCATCGCCATTAAGGAATTCAAGAAGATCGGCGTAGAAAAGGTTTTCGATCCTACCAAGATCGCTTTGGTTCCCGACCACTACGTACCCAACAAGGACATTAAGAGCGCCGAACAAGCCAAGATGACGCGCGATTTTGCCCGTGAGCAGGGTATCACCCATTACTACGAAGTGGGTTGCATGGGTGTAGAGCACGCACTCCTACCTGAGCAGGGCGTTGTAGGCGCTGGCGACCTCATCATTGGCGCTGATAGCCATACCTGCACCTATGGTGCGTTGGGCGCATTCTCCACTGGCGTTGGTTCTACCGATGCTGCTGTGGGCTATGCCACCGGCAAAGCATGGTTTAAGGTTCCTGAAAGCCTGCTGTTCAACGTTGAAGGCGAGCTTCGCCCTGGTGTTACCGGTAAGGACATCATTCTTCATATTATCGGTATGATCGGCGTAGATGGCGCTCTGTACCAGGCAATGGAATTCCGTGGAAGCGCCATTGAAGGCCTTACCATGGACGAGCGCCTTTCCATTTCCAACATGGCTATCGAGGCGGGCGGCAAAGCTGGCCTTATTCCTGTCGACGATGTTACTCGCAAGTACATGGACGGCCGCACCGAGCGCCCCTATACCGAGTACCACTCTGACCCCGATGCGGTATATGCGAAGGTGTACAACATCGACGCGCAGGATATCGTTCCTACAGTTGCTTTCCCGCACTTGCCCTCTAACACGCGTCCTGCATCCGAGGCTCGTGATATCGTTATCCAGCAGTCCGTTATCGGCTCTTGCACTAACGGCCGCATCGAAGATATGCGTCAGGCCGCCGCTGTGCTGAAGGGTCATAAGGTTCATCGTGATGTTCGTTGCATCATCATCCCTGCAACGCAACAGGTTTACCGTCAGTGCATCAAGGAAGGCCTGATGGATATCTTCCTGGACGCCAACTGCGCAGTCTCCACTCCTACGTGCGGTCCTTGCCTGGGTGGCTACATGGGTATTCTTGCCGCTGGCGAGCGTTCTATCGCAACCACCAACCGCAACTTCGTAGGCCGCATGGGTGATCCCACCAGCGAGGTGTACCTCTCTTCGCCGGCAGTTGCTGCTGCCAGCGCTGTGCTGGGTCATATCGGTCTTCCTGAAGATCTTGATTAATTAGGAGAAGCGCAATGCAATTTAAGGGAACAGTTCATCGCTACGGTCGCGATATTGATACCGACGTAATTATCCCAGCTCGCTACCTCACCACTTCCGAGCCTTCCGAACTTGCCAAGCACTGCTTGGAGGATTTGGATGTCGAGTTCGTCAACAACGTAAAGTCCGGTGACATCATTGTTGCCGAAGAAAACTTTGGTTGCGGCTCTTCGCGCGAGCATGCACCTATCGCCATCAAGGCTGCGGGCGTAGATGCCGTTATTGCCAAGAGCTTTGCTCGCATCTTCTATCGCAACTCTATCAACACGGGGCTTGCTATTCTTGAATGCCCTGAAGCGGTAGATGCTATCAAGAATGGCGATGTTGTTAGCGTCGATACCGAAACCGGTACCATTACCGACGAAACCACGGGTGAAAGCTTTACGGCTCAGCCTTTCCCGCCCTTTATTGCCGATATCATCGAGCAAGGCGGCTTGCTGAACCGCACGCGCCACGTGCTGGGGCTTGCCTAAGCGTTCGTTTCGAACGTAATTTCTTGAAACGCCTTTCGGGGCGTTTCTTTCTTTGCGGTAATATCGTTTGCGAACTGTTTTTCGCTGAAAGAGGATTTCACTATGACCAAGACGTACAAGATCTGCACGTTGCCCGGCGACGGAATCGGCCCCGAGATCATGGCCGAAGGCGTTAAAGTGCTGAAGGCATTGGGTGAAAAGTATGACGTCGATTTCGCATGCGAAGATGCTTTAATCGGCGGTTGCGCTATCGATGCTACAGGCGAAGCGCTTCCTCAGGCAACGCTTGATGCTGCCAATGCGTCGGATGCGGTACTGCTCGCTGCAGTGGGCGGCCCGAAGTGGGACACCACCGATCCCTCGAAGCCTCGTCCTGAGCAGGGTTTGCTCGGCATTCGTAAGGCGCTTGGCTTGTATACCAACCTGCGCCCCGTTCAGATTTTCAACGCATTGGCTGAGGCCTCTACCTTGAAGCCTGAGGTGATTGATGGCGTAGACATGATGATTGTTCGCGAGCTTACCGGCGGTTTGTATTTTGGTAAGCGCGAGCGTTTCTACGACGAAGAGGGCGCAGGTACCGATGGCAAACCTGGCCAGCGCGCATACGATACGCTTGAGTATCGTGAATATGAGATTGAGCGCATTGCCCGTCAGGCATTCGAAGCTGCCCGCAAGCGCGGCAAGAAGGTTACCAGCGTCGACAAGGCTAACGTTTTGGAGACCAGCCGCATGTGGCGCGAAATCGTTCATCGAATTGGCGCAGAAGAATATCCCGATGTTCAGCTCGAGGATCTGCTGGTAGACAACACGGCAATGCAGCTTATCAGCCGTCCCGCTGATTTCGATGTAGTGGTTACCGAAAACATGTTTGGTGATATTTTGTCCGACGAGGCTGCTCAGATCACGGGTTCGCTGGGCATGCTTGCAAGCGCTTCCTTGGGTGACGGCGTTGCTCTGTATGAGCCGAGCCATGGCAGTGCGCCCGACATCGCGGGCCAGGGCATCGCGAACCCCTTGGCTCAGATCATGTCGGTTGGCATGATGTTGCGTTACAGCTTCGACATGGGCCAAGCGGCAGATGATATCCAGCGCGCTATCACCGAAGTGCTTGACGAGGGATGGCGCACGGGCGACCTGAAGGACGCTTCCACTCCTGCCGATAAAGTAGTCGGCACAGTTGCTATGGGCGATCTGATCGTTCAACATCTGTAAGCCTAGATGTGCTTTTGCGGCCTCTGTCTTTCTCGACGGAGGCCGTTTTTCGTTTGTCGGGGAAATAGGGACAGGTACCAGATTCCCGCTTTTCGTGGGAATCTGGTACCTGTCCCTATTTTCCTACCCGTGTTCCTTTTTTGCGTGCTAATGCAGCGCTATAATAGTGCGGTTACAGGCACAGGAGTGCCTAAGTTGAGTTTTGAAAGAGAGCAGCACAGAGCATATGGCAGTGAAAGCACCTGAGGGAACCTTCGATCTTCTTCCCGATGATGTGCGGTTTTGGGATCATTTCCGTCAAACCGCATTTGAGATTTTCGGTCGTTGCGGCTATCAGCCCATTGAAACCCCGCTGTTTGAACAGACGGATCTGTTCGTGCGCGGCATCGGTCAGTCCACCGATGTTGTTTCTAAAGAAATGTTCACTGTTGTTTCCGGTGGCAACATGGAAAAGCTTCTTGCTGGTGAATCGCTGAAAGCAAAAAGCCGCCTTTCTCTTCGCCCGGAGGGAACAGCAGGTACTGTTCGCGCCGTGGTGCAGCATGATATGGTTCCACAGGGCGGTGCTCCCGCAAAGCTTATGTATGCTGGTCCGATGTTCCGTGCTGAGCGCCCTCAGAAGGGTCGCTTGCGTCAGTTCCGCCAGGTGGGCGTTGAGTGCCTGGGTGCTGATGAGCCAACGGTAGATGCCGAAGCAATCATCATGCTGATGCGTTTCTATGAAGCCATCGGTATTCCCGCTTCGGAAACTCGCCTGCTTTTGAACTCTATGGGCTGCGAGAAGTGCCGTCCGGCTTACCGTGAAATGGTACGCGAGCACATCCACCAGCATTCGGAAGAGCTGTGCGAAGAGTGCAACCATCGTGCCGACCTGAACCCACTTCGTGCATTCGATTGCAAAAACGAGCATTGCCATGAGGTGATGGAGGGAGCTCCCAAGATCACCGATCACCTGTGTGACGATTGCCGTGCCCATTACGAGGCAGTAAAGGACTATTTGGATGCTGCGGGTATTGCGTATGTCGAGGATTCCCGTCTGGTTCGTGGCTTGGATTATTACACGCGCACGGTGTTTGAGATCCAGGTTGATACGGGCATGGGCAGCCAGAACGCCATCGGTGGCGGTGGTCGCTACGACAAGCTCGCTAAAGAGGTTGGCGGTCGCGATACTCCGGGCTTGGGCTTTGCGCTGGGCTACGAGCGTTGCGTGCTGGCGTTGGAGGCGCTCGGTGCTAAAGCGTCGAGCGAAGTTGCGCCTGCTGCATTTATTGCTTGTGTCGATGACTCTACCCGTGCAACCGCTTTCAACTTGGCGCAGGAGCTTCGTGCTCAGGGGCTTTATATCGAAGTGGATCACCAGAAGCGCAGCCTGAAGAGCCAGTTCAAATTGGCCGACAAGCTTTCCGCTCGCAAGGTTATCGTGCTCGGTCCCGATGAGGTTGTCGAAGGCGTTGCCAAGATTCGCGATATGGAAACCCATGAAGAGCAGGCAGTAAAGCTCGATGCCGTTGCGGAGGCCTTGGCGTAGGGAATAGGCATTTCGCCTGAATTTGATTACCGCACCGAGTTGCGCATGTGCGCTTCCCTGGTGAAGAGATACGTAGTAAACAGTAGCTGCTTTGCAAAGCAGCTGGTAGCGATAGGAAAGAGGAGCAAGCACTACCATGACCGATTATCTGAACGAATACTGCATGCACTCCCACACGTGTGGGCAGCTGCGCCGCAGCGACGTTGACGCAGAGGTTACCCTGACCGGTTGGGTATGGCACAACCGCGACCATGGCGGTCTTATCTTCGTTGACCTGCGCGATCGCGAGGGTTATACCCAGGTTGTCGTTGACCCTGATTGCGTAAGCGAAGAGGACTTCCATGTAGCTGAGCATCTGGGCCGCGAATATGCCCTGGAAGTTACCGGTAAGGTACGCGCCCGTTTGGACGAGGCTGTCAACCCGAATATGGCAACTGGCGAAATCGAGGTTTTGGCAAGCTCCGTTAAGGTGCTGAACACCTCCGTTACTCCTCCGTTCTCCATTGAAGACGGCATCGAAACCGACGAAACCACTCGTATGAAGTGGCGTTATCTCGACCTCCGTCGTCCCGAGATGTATGCAAACCTGAAGCTTCGTCATGTTGTTGCTCAGGCGATGCGTTCGGCTCTTAACAAGCGTGGCTTCCTTGAGGTTGAGACTCCTATCTTGGCAAACTCCACCCCTGAAGGCGCACGTGACTACATCGTTCCTTCCCGTCCCAACCCTGGCAAGTTCTATGCATTGCCCCAGAGCCCTCAGCAGTTCAAGCAGATGCTGATGGTAGGCGGCATTGAGCGCTATTACCAGATTGCACGTTGCTTCCGCGATGAGGACCTTCGCGCAGATCGTCAGCCCGAGTTTACTCAGGTTGACATCGAGATGTCTTTCGTTAAGGAAAACGATGTAATCGACATGATGGAAGGCGTTTTCCAGGAAGTTCTGGAAGCGGCTGGCGTAGAGCATGAGTTCCCGCTGCAGCGCATGCCCTGGAAAGAGGCAATGGATCGTTTTGGTTGCGACCGTCCCGATATCCGCTTTGGCATGGAGCTCGTTGAGCTTACCGAAATCGTTCGTGGTTGCGGCTTTGGCGTATTCTCCAAGGCGGTAGAAGCCGGCAACATCGTTAAGGCCATCAACTGCAAGGGCGCTGGCGACTGGAGCCGTGGCGAGATTGAGAAGCTGGGCAACATCGCTTCCGAAAATGGCGCTAAGGGCATGGCTTGGATTGCTTACACCACTGATGGCAAGGAAAAGAGCCCCATCATCAAATTCTTGGGTGACGAAGTTCATGCCAAGATCAAGGAAGCAATGAACGTAGAAGCAGGCGACTTGGTTCTGTTTGCTGCAGATACTTTCGATATCGCAAACGCTGTTCTTTCTGCCCTGCGTTTGCACATGGCTGATGCGTTGGACATCCCTCGCCCCGGTCATAAGCTGCTTTGGGTTGTTGACTTCCCGATGTTCAAGTTCGACGAGGAAACCAACAAGTATGCAGCAGAGCATCATCCCTTCACGATGATTCCCGAGGCTGACTGGGATAAGATTGAAACCGATCCTCTGGCTTGCGGCAGCTACAGCTACGACATCGTTATGGACGGCTTCGAAGCTGGCGGTGGCTCCATCCGTATTCACAACGCCGAGCTGCAGAAGCGCGTTCTTGCTCGTTGCGGCGTAGATGAAGAGGACATGGAAGTGAAGTTCGGTCACCTTATCCATGCTCTTGAGCTCGGTGCGCCCCCTCATGGCGGCATTGCTATCGGCCTTGATCGTCTGGTTATGCTCTTGGCTGGCAAGCAGTCCATTCGCGACGTTATCGCCTTCCCGAAGACGAGCTCCGCTTCTGACCCCATGACGGGCGCCCCGAATGCGGTTACCGCAAAGCAGCTGAAGGAAGTAGCCCTGCGCACCCTGTAAACGGGAACATAGAGGCAGGTATCGTTTTTCCACTTTGCTTTGATTGTGGGATGCAGAAGGCTTCTTTCGGCGTAGAGTGAGCATGCTCCTTTTTGCTTTAGCAAATACGGCTATATGCCCGTTGGTTCATTAGCGAACCAACGGGCATTTTATTGTTGGCGTATTCCCAAAATGGTCTGTCGCTATTTAGTCGTGTGGGGTAGGATTGCCCTTGGTTCTTTGTTCGGTGGAAAGGAATTGCGATGGGGAACAAGAAGTACTTCTTCTTTGATTACGATGGCACGCTGGCAGTGCCGCGTACCCGTTCAATTCCCCAAAGCACCCTCGAAGCCCTTGATGAATTGCGAGCGCAGGGGCATTTCATTGCTTTGGCTACTGGACGATTGCAAGTAAATGCGGTTGATTACATCGATTCGGCTGGTATTACCAATATTGTTGCCGACGGAGGTTATTCAGTTACGTTGAACGGCGAGCTGAAGTGGATGGAGGGACTTCCGCTTGCTCCAGTGAAGAAATGCCTGCATATCCTTGAGGATCAGGGCATTCCCTGGGCGGTTAGCACCACCAATGAGTTGGTGCGCTATTCCCCGCGGGAAGACTTTGCCGAGATAGCGGGTGATTACTATGTTCCTACCGAGTACGACCCCAATCTGCGCATTGATGATTTGAACTGCATTTATAAAGCGTATATACCTTGTTCGACCAAGGACGAGGACATGGTGTTTGCTACAGGAGCCCTCAACGAGGTTCCCCATGTGCGCTATGACTCTGACACCATCTTTGTTGAGCCGATGGATAAACAACGGGGCATTAAACGAATGATGAATTTGCTTGATGCGCCTTACGAAGATGTCGTGGTGTTCGGTGACGGCTTCAACGACGTTTCAATGTTTATTCCCGAGTGGACTTCGATTGCCATGGGAAACGCACGGCAGGTTTTGAAGGAGCGAGCGAATTTCGTTACCACGAACTGTGATGATGACGGAATCATGAACGCTTGCAAGCACTATGGATGGATTCGAGGTTAGCATGGGGCGTTTTAAAAACGCATGGCAGCATTTCTGCACCATCTCACATCATAAGGTTTTAGTTTGTCAGCATTGCTTCAAGGTCGGTTTATATCGCCAGGGCATTATGCATGATTTGTCTAAATACTCTTTGACGGAGTTCAGGGTGGGCGTTAATTACTATCAGGGCGATAGAAGTCCTAATACGGCCGAGCGTTCCGATTTGGGTTACTCTACGGCTTGGTTGCATCATAAGGGGCGCAATCGTCATCATTATGAGTATTGGATCGACATGAAGGGCAACCGTGACGCAACACTTGAAGGCAAGCCTATGCCCACGCGCTATGTGGTTGAGATGTTCTGTGACCGTATGGCGGCTAGTAAGGTGTATCAAGGTAGCGCTTATACCGATGCAAGCTCGTTGGAGTATTTGAGGCTTGAGCAGAGCGCCAAGGGCGAGCTGCTGATGCATCCCGATACAAAGGCGCTTCTAGAGCGCATGCTTACCTGGCTTGCTGAAGATGGCGAGGAGATTGCCCTTCGTCGCGTGCGCAATGAAATAGTGAAGCCGCGTCACCGCGAACCAAATACCCCAAAGTTTTAGTGAAGGCATAGGGATTGGGGATATAGGGGAGGTCTTATTTTCCCGTCTAACGAGAAGAGCCTCGCTTGCGACGTGTTGCGCAAGCGAGGCTCTTCCTTTGTGCACCATAACAAGGTGAAAAATGGGACTTGCCCCTATATTCCCACTATTCGGTTTCTTCAGGCTTCTTCTTTGGCTGGCGGACATTTACTTTCAGGCTTGCCAGGCTTACGCGCGAATGCGCTGGAATGGACTCGGTAACAAAAGCGCCGCCTGCTATGACGGTGTCTTCGCCGACGATGGTTTCTCCGCCCAAGACGCTGGCATTTGAGTAAATAGTCACGTTATCTTCGATGGTGGGGTGACGCTTCACGCCAGCAAGCTTTTGCCCCGCGCGAGTGGAAAGAGCGCCAAGCGTTACGCCTTGGTAGATCTTCACATGGTTGCCGATAACAGTGGTTTCGCCGATGACAACACCCGTTGCATGGTCGATAAAGAAGTATTCGCCGATGGTTGCGCCTGCGTTGATGTCAACGCCAGTGCCGCTATGGGCGTATTCAGTCATGATGCGGGGGATAAGCGGGACGTTCTGCGTGTACAGTTCGTGAGCGATACGGTATACGAAGATAGCGAAGAAGCCCGGATACGAGAAGATAATTTCTTCTTTGCTTTGCGCGGCTGGGTCGCCATCAAAAGCGGCCTGAACATCGGTAAGCAGCACGCGCTGGATTTCGGGTAGCTTCTCGAAGAAATTCTTGCAGATCTCGTTTACGCGAGCCTCGACTTCCTCTTCGCTGATGTTTTCGGCTCCCTTGAACAGTAGTGCTTCTTTCAGCTGACGGCGCAAGGAATCTTCGATACGGATCAGCGTTTCGCCGATGAAGTATTCGGGGTTGGTGCCAGTGGGGGTTTCATCGCCGAAATAGCGAGGGAACATCACGCGGCGCAGATCCTTGATGATGTTGATGATGGCTCTCTTGTTGGGAAAGTGCTTGTCGGGGTCGGTGAAGAAGATCTCGGTGGCGCTGTAGTTTTTAGCGATACCGGCAACGATTGAGTCGAGGTTTTCGTTGAACATGCGGTCCTCTTTCGGTTGATGATGCGCTTTTGGTTAGTGGGCGCGTTTTTGTTTTTCCTATCGTAGCGTGAAGCGATGCGCACTCCAATACACGAACCGTTAATTCCGACCATTTTTGTAGGTTTTTGGCACGGAAGCGTTGATCGGATGCGGTTGCCAGCCAGCTGCATCTATGCGACTACGGTAGTTGGGGTGTTTCAGGTGCTGGTAGAGCAGGCGTAAGCCAGATTGATGAGGAGGACATAGGCCAGAGCCAACTGGTGCGATGGATACCTATCAGATTAAAGATATGTGGGGAAATAGTTAGATAAACTAAGTAATTTGCAAAGTGCGCTACAGTTACATCTTGCAGTTATTGGACAAAACATGCATTTATGAAGAGAACTTAGCGCATTGTACGCAACGACAGTGGTGCGCATAGAGCCGCGTATGGTTTTTCGTGGCATTGAGGAGATCGAATTGATTCGCATTATCGTTGATTCAGGATCCGACCTGTTGCCGGAGGTTGCCTGTGAGCACGACATTCAGGTTTTGCCTCTTCTCGCCAATGTGAATGGGGTCGAGTATCGCGATGGGATCGATCTGGAACGCGATGGCTTTTATGCGCTACTCGAAGAAACAGGCGCGTTCCCCAAGACCTCCCAAGTGTCACCCCATGCGTTCGCTGAGGCATTCAAAGAAGCGCGCGATTCAGGTGATGAGGTTATTGCCATTACTCTTTCCTCGGCGTTGAGCGGTACTTATCAAAGCGCCAAACTTGCACAAGCTATGGTGGGGGAAGAGGGCGTTTATGTCGTTGACTCCCTGACTGCAACGTATGCCATCGCCATGATTGCGGAATATGCCTGCGCGCTGCGTGACGAAGGCTTGTCGGCAAAGCAGATCGTTGCTGAAATCGAACGATTCAAAGGTCGAGTGAAGCTGGTAGCCGTGCTTGACACGTTGGAGTACCTGCAGCGCGGTGGGCGCTTGCCCAAAGCCGCTGCCCGCTTGGGCGAGGCTGCTAAGCTGAAGCCCGTTGTGGTAATCAGCGAAGAGGGAGAGGTGGGCCTTAGCACCGCTGTGCTTGGGCGAAAACGCGCTCTCGATACGCTATTGAAGAAGGTTGCTAAATATTCGGTTGATGCTTTCTTCCCGGCTATTCCGATTTATTCCTTTGGCACAAAAACGTGCGCGAAGATGGAGGACGAGATGATAGGCGCTGGTATGAATTTGTCTGGCAGGCGTCAAATCGGGTTTGTAATCGGCTCCCATATTGGCCCAGGCGCTTACGGCGTTGTTTTTGTAGAACGGGAGTAACTGCACCGAATCCCACGTCAGTCCGTTGAAAGTTCACTACGGCTAATTTCTGACGATATTCTTTCCGCTTACGGGTATCATGGGCATCGATAAAAAATGCCCTTTGCACTGGGCATAAGGGCTGTAATGCAAGAATCGAGGGCTCCATAATGCGTTTACTCGGCGAGGATATTACGGTATTGGCGGGACATGGTTTCGATGAAAAAGGACCGTATCTTCTCATCAACGATATAAGCAAAGCGGCGCAGTATCGTTTTAGTGTGAGGAATAGAGCATTCACTTTGAAACAACTGCCTGAACGGTATTGCGTTGGTAGGTTTGATTTGCTTACGCACCAGAAGAGCGTGTGTCCTTTGCAAGTGAAGTTGCTGCCTTCGGAGCAGGACAACATGTGTCCTGCTTGCAGAGAAGCAACGGGATTCAACCCATCTTTCTATTACGCTGAAACAATTTCGCCGCAGCAGCGCGCCTACAACGAAACGCCCCATTACGTATATCTTGCCTATTTCTCTAAGCAGCATATTAAAGCGGGTATTTCATCGGAAACGCGAGGCATAGAACGTTTGTTGGAACAAGGAGCTCGCGCCGCTTGTATTGTTGGACGCTTTCCTGATGCGTATGAAGCTCGCATTTTGGAGGCTGCATTGTGCGCTCAGTCGCAGATACTGGAAACTATGCGTGCATCGGTGAAAGCGCGATTACTTGCGGAAGAGCCCCATAAACCCGTGGAGGCTTGCGAGGCGCTAGAAGCTAGGGCGAGTGCTCTGGCACAGATCGATGAGGTGACCCGTGCGGGGTTCTCGTTGAAGGAACCAGCCCAGGATCTTTCTCATTATTATTTTGGCGGCCCTTCGCCTGATGTCAGTGAGTTACAGTTGCCGAAAGGCCATGAAACCGAATGCGCGGGAGAGTGCCTTGGAATGGTTGGGGATAAACTAGTTATGAGGCAGGGTAATTTCGGGTATGTGGTTTCCCTTAAAGAATGGGTTGCTCATGCGATCGATCTTTTTGAGGGAGAGGTTAACTTCGAATATGAGTCGGCACCGCAGCAGATTTCATTATTCTAGCTCTGAGTGCTTGGGGCTCTACAAATGCTTTAGTTTTAAGCGTCGTTCCGGTTTCGGGCGGCGCTTTCTATTTTCTCAGGGAAGCTTCTCCAGAAACGAGACTTTTAGAAAGCTCGGCTAAACGCTTAGCCGAAAGATGCTTTCCCTCTTTAACCCACTGTCGATAGAGGGTTAGCGCTGTATTACAGCTAAACATAAGAACAAGGGATATTTCGGCAGCGGAAAGGCGCCCGAACTTTCGGGTATTGATGCGCTGAAGTTCGGTTAATCGGGCAATGAGTGTGCTGCTGATGCTTTCCGAGCTGGTACCGCAAATCAAGCATTCGTATACGGGATTCTGATTTCCTCCCTCGCAGAGATGGAGGATCAATTCGGCGACGAACTGCTCGTTGTTTTCAGGCAGATTCAAACCTTCGGTTTTGTCGAGAAACGACCCTATGAAAACGTCGAGGTATTCCTGGGCAAGGTTTTCAAGTGCAGGGTAATGACGGTAGAACGTCTTTTTGCCGATGCGTGCTTGGCGGCATAGTTCAGCAACGGTAATGGACTCGAACGCTTGTTTGCCAGCGAGCTCTTCAAAGGATCCGTGGATGGCGTCAAGGGTCTTTACGATGCGAAGGTCGGTAGCGTTGGCCATTCGTTTCTCCTTGCTGCTTTTGGGTGCTTGTCTGCCTGTTTGATTCATAGTACCCAATAACACTGCAGGATTGGATTATCATGACGAATAACACATGGGTATATTAAGCTATCTAAGTATCGCAACTATTTATAATCCCAGGTAAGAACGGTGCTACTAGAGTGCTGTAGGTATGGGTTTTGGCATAAGAAAGGGCAGCTGTTTTGCTGCCCCGATTCAATAATGGTTTAATTCAAAGCGTCTGCGTGTGTTATTTTCCGGATGCTTTCTCTAAGGCTTCAGACAAAAGCGCATCTACATTTGCCCCGATTACATCTAAACCTGCGGCGCTTACGCATTCCGTTTTCTCAATGCCATACAAGCGGGCAAGGACAGCGATGTTTTGGTAACCGCAGTCCGCTTCATCGGGAAGCGCGCCTCCTCGAGTGGTGACGTACGTGAGCTTGTCGGCCTTGCAGAGTCCAACGGGGCCATGCTCAGTGAAGAGATAGTTGACCCCCACTATATCGATGTGCTCGATATATGTTTTCAGCGAGGCTGGGTAGCTGGAAGCCCAAAAGGGGGCCGCAATAACGATCCGGTCGGCATCGCGGAACTGACGGGCGTAGGAAAATACCCCATCGTCGAATTTGCCCTTTTGCTCCAATGCTTGTCGCGCATTCAGCGATTCGGTAGTGAGTGGGGCGAGTTTTTCTTCTTCGAGGACGATCTCTGTAACCTCAAAGGGCTCTTTTGTCTGCATTGCCTCAATAACACCTCTGGCGAGTTTCAGAGTGCGGGAAGTTGCGCGATTCACGCAGGCATTTACGAAAAGCAGTTTCATTATGGGTCCTTCTTCTGTTGGATCAATACGAGAAAGCCCCTTTAGCGTAACGCTAAAGGGGCTTTCGTGATCTGGTTTGTTGTGTTTGATCGGATGATCGTTGGATGGCTATGCCTGTCGATAGTGGTGCAGGAAGTCGTCCAGATTGGTCATGCATTCACTGAGCACTTCGATGCGCGGCAGATATACCACGCGGAAATGGTCGGGCTGTTGCCAGTTGAAGCCCTTGCCTGGTACCAGCAGGATCTTCTTTTCGTGCAGCAAATCAAGAGCAAATTGCTCATCGTTAGTAATATTGAATTTCTTTGCGTCAATTTTCGGGAAGATGTAGAAGCCGCCCTTGGGCTTTACCGCGGTAATACCGTCGATGCTGTTGAGGGCGTTGTACACGTATTCACGTTGTTCGTATACGCGTCCGCCGGGAACCACATAGCTTTCTACGCTTTGGTGTCCCCAAAGCGCTGTTTGAACGATGCTTTGCGCGGGAACGTTGGAGCACAGGCGCATGTTCGAGAGCATATCGATTCCCAGGATGAAGTCACGAGCGCAGTCGCGGTTGCCGGAAAGAACCATCCAGCCAATGCGATAGCCGGCAATCATGTGGCTCTTCGAGAGGCCGCTGAAGGTGACGCAGAACAGGTCGGGAGCCATGCTGGCGATAGACACATGCTCTTCACCGTCGAACACCAGGCGGTCATAAATCTCATCGGAGAAGATCATGAGCTGGTGCTTGCGAGCCACATCGACTATCTCCTGCAACACTTCGCGCGGGTACAGTGCGCCCGTGGGATTGTTGGGGTTGATGATGACGATGGCCTTGGTGCGCGGTGTGATTTTGCTTTCGATGTCTTGAATGTCGGGATACCACTCCGCCTGTTCGTCGCAAATGTAGTGAACGGGATTGCCTCCAGCAAGGGTTGCGCAAGCTGTCCAAAGCGGGTAGTCGGGGCTTGGGATAAGGATCTCGTCGCCATTATCGAGAAGAGCTTGCATGCACAGATTGATAAGCTCGCTCACGCCGTTACCGGTGTAAATGCTGTCCATGTCCACGTTGGGCAGGCCTTTGATCTGAGAGTACTGCATGATGGCCTTGCGGGCGCTGAAGAGTCCCTTCGAATCGCTGTAGCCTTCGCAGTCGGGTAGCTGGTGACGCATGTCCTGCACAACTTCATCTGGGGTGCGGAAACCAAAGGGGGCGGGGTTGCCGATGTTGAGCTTCAGGATGCGCATGCCTTGGCGTTCCATGCGTGCCGCTTCGTCAACAACCGGGCCTCGAACGTCGTACAGGACGTTGTCGAGCTTGGAGGATTTCTTGAACTGACGCATGGGTGCACTTCCTTCTGTGATGGTTACAGCAGTACCGCTTGTTTGTTCGCTGCTGGCTTCTGTGGTGTTGCCTTTGATGGTTGCAGTGGTTGCCGGCTTGGCTTGGGCGGGGTTATCCTCGCGAGTTTTACCTTCGGCGAGCCATGATGTAGGAACGTTTAGTGTTTGGGCTAGCGCCGCCATGACGTCGGGACGGGGAATCGTTTTTCCGCTTGCATATTGGCTTACCTGACTTTTGCCCAGTTTGAATCCAAAAGCTTCAGCGGCATGGATGAGGTCGGTTTGTTTCATGTTAGCGCTGCGCATGGCAGCTTTAAGCCGATCGGAAAACGTTTGCTGCGCCACGTTGTCTCCTTAAGTTCAAACCTTCTTTGAACTTTTCTTAGCACTGAAGTGAAAAGTTCAATTTATAGAAGGATAGCATGCTATTAAATTGAACTGAAGAGAATGTCGGTAAAGTAAATTGAACTAGTGCTACAAAAAAGCGAGCGGCAACGTGCCGTTCGCTTGAAAGAGTTAGGGGTGGGTTGTTTCCCGCTCGCATCGTGTTAAGTGCGAATAGTGGGAAAAGGGGACCTGTTCCTATATTCCCACTATTCCTGCAGACCCTCGATGTAGTTGATCAGGTCGCCTACGGTTTCCAGGTCTTCGGGCTCGCCGAACTCGATGCCGCATTCGTCTTCCAGATCACAGATGAGTTCAACCATGTCCAAGGAATCAATTCCCAGAGAATCGAAGGTAGCGTCTTCGGTAACCTGCTCGGGCTCGATGTCGAGGTTGTTGTTAAGAAGGGTGGTAATGGTGTTCATGATATCCATGATGAAAATCCTTTCATTGTGCGGTAAAACGCGAGGACATTGTACCCGATTACGCCGTATCGACGCGCGAAAGCGCGAGATCCTAACGAATTAGCACCGAGGGGAATTGCAAAGTGGAAATGGCGGAGACGTGTGCGAATCGAACACACCTGAGACGTTCTGCGCGCCTCTCAACGGCTTTGAAGGCCGTGGGACCCACCAGGACCCATCCGTCTCCCTATAGAAACCGTGCCCATAATACCTTTTCAGGCGCGAGAAATCAGACTTTTACCGCTTAATTCGGTAATCGGCAAAAGCTGGACAGGCGGTCTTTTATCTGTTTAGCGGATAGAGGGTCGCCTGCATATTTAAGCTAAGCATCTTTGGTCTCCCGATCGTTTCGTGATGCGCTTTTCGTCAAAGTATTCAAGAAGGGGAATGGCGTACTTACGGCTTGTGCCCATCGCGTCTTTTAGCTCGGTTGCTGTGGCGCTCCCTTTTTCCTGGAGGCATTTAATGGTTGCTTCCTGCAATTGCTGCAGTGATTCTGCGGTAAAGCAGTAGGTTTTGTTCACGCGCAATGCCCGTCCTTGTTGCTCAAGCGCCAAGAGCGCTTTGCGGCCTTGCGCGGCATTAAGCCCTGCCTCCTCGAAGATATCATCAACAGGGGGTGGGGTAGTGCCATACGAATGCAACGCGGCGTAGAGGCAATCGGCTGCCTGCTTTTCAAGATTGCGGGCTCCGGCTCCTGCCTTCGGGTGGCTGATCTCGTTTTTCTCAAGGACAAGCTTTCCTCTTGTTATGGCTTCTTCCAGCAAAGCCTTAAAGCATTCTTCTGGTAGATGACGTGGGTAGCGCTGATTAAGGGCGTTGATTGCCAAGCCGGTAGCAGCTGGTTCGTTTGCGTGGAAGGACACCAGGATATTCTCCATGGCCATGATGTGCCGTTGAACCGTGGTGCGCTTGGCCCATAGTTCATGGTTTGTACCCAATGATGTGTACTCAGGGCGTTTGGCGCTTTTGGCCTCCGACCCAAGCAATTTGGCAATGCGCTCCACAGGGAGGTTGGCTATACGGGAAATCTCCTTTTCCGAAATGGGGATATCGTACGAATCGATAATCGCATGGCAGATGGCAAGATCGTCGCTTTCCGCTAAGGCGGCCAAAAGTGAGCGGTCTGCATCCTTCAGATTCGTTCGGTGACGCGGGATGCTGTTAAGGACGGTGCCGCCACCGATAACGCGAACTGGTGAAAATGATCGGACGATAAAGCGGTCGCTGCGTGAAATGGGCAAGGGTACGTCAAGGCGTATCTGCGCAAAGGCGGTTTGCCCTGGGGCGAGTTCGCTGAGGCCATCCATCAAAAGAAGACGCCCCGTTACTTCTCGGGTGCCGTGTGCAATGTGCACGGTTGATCCGCTCTTGAATGGCTTTGCCTGCGTGTTGGTTGCTGGCAGGTAGGTAAACTGAGCGTCAAAACGGTTGCTTGCCTCCAAAGTGCCTGGCGTTATCAGGAAATCGCCAGGGTCGAGGTCTTCTTTTTTAACGCTGACCAAATTCAATGCGGTTCGGTTGCCGGCAAGGCTTTCTTGAACCTCCGACCCATGAACCTGCACCGACCTTACGCGCGTGAGGATGCCCGAAGGAACCACCTCAAGTTCCATGTCGGGCACGACAGACCCCTGCCATAGGGTTCCCGTTACAACCGTGCCTGCGCCTTTGATAGTGAAAACGCGATCGATGGGAAGACGGACGGGACCTTCCTTAAAGGCGCTTCTCAATTTCCGTGCCTGATCAGCAAGAACGTTCTTCAGCTCATCGAGCCCCTGTCCAGTTCGTGCGGAGACGGGAACAAGCGGAGCATCGGCAAAGGGCGTTCCTTCTAAGCCTGTCCGCACTTCCTCGCTTACCAGCTCAATCCATTCTTCATCCACAAGATCGCATTTGGTGAGGGCGATAACGCAATTGGTAATGCCGAGCAGTTGAAGGACCGCGGTGTGCTCGCGTGTTTGGGGCATGATCCCGTCATCTGCCGCTATGCACAAAAGGGCAAGGTCGATGCCTGAAGCGCCGGCGATCATTTGACGAACGAAGCGTTCGTGACCCGGCACATCTACCACGCCGAGAGACGTTCCGTCGGGAAGGGGGAGGCGGGCAAATCCCAGTTCAATGGTGATTCCCCTGCGCTTTTCTTCGGCAAGGCGGTCTGGGTCAGTGCCGGTAAGCGCTTCGATCAATGTCGATTTGCCGTGATCGATATGGCCGGCAGTGCCGACGATAAGGGGGCTTTCGCTTTTATGATGTGCCATAAGGGATCTCCAAACTAATGTGAGTGAGCAAGGAAGCCTGCGAGTGCTGTGGCGATTTCTTCGATCTCTTCGTTGTTCATGAGGGTTCGTGCGTCAAAGAGCAGTTTCTCTCGGTTAATGCGAGCTATGACGGGAGTGCGACGGTTTTGGGCAAGGTGGGCGGCACACTCTTGTGCGTTCCAGCCCAAGGGTTCGATCTCAACCGAATAGGAGGGGATGTCGTACATGGGAAGAGAGCCGCCGCCTGCTCGTGCAATGCTCGTTACGACGGAGATCCTGCACGAGCCTTCGGGGACTGAAGCGGAAACTGCTTTGCGCAGTGATTCCGCCTGCTCTTCTACTGCTTCGACAGGTGCGGTGAGCATATGCAAGGTGGGTATATGCTCGTGTGCCTTCTCGGGGTCGAGGTACAGGCGAAGGGTGGCTTCAAGCGCGGCGATGGTCATTTTGTCAAGGCGCAAAGCACGTGCTAACGGATTCTTCTTCAAGCGATCTATCAGGCATTTGTTGCCGACAATGATGCCTGCTTGTGGGCCGCCGAGCAGCTTGTCTCCTGAGAAGGAAACCAAGTCGCACCCTTCAAGCGCTTCGGTGACCGTGGGTTCCCCGTATCCCTCTAGACCTCGCAAGGGGAGAAGCATACCGGAGCCAAGATCTTCATACACCAGAAGGTCGTCTTCGCCAGTGCCGCTTCTGCGCTCATTTTCGCGAGCAGCAATTGCTTTCAGCTCTTTTGCCTCAACCGATTCGGTGAAGCCAATAAGGCGATAGTTGGAGGTATGAACCTTTAGCAGCATGGCGGTGTCGGATGTGATGGCGCGCTCGTAGTCGGAGGGGTGGGTTTTATTGGTGGTTCCCACTTCAACCATATGTGCGTTGGAGAAGTCCATAATATCGGGGATGCGGAACGAGCCCCCGATTTCGATGAGCTCGCCACGGGAGATGACCGCTTGACGGTTGCGGGCGAATTCGTTGAGCACCATCATCACTGCAGCAGCATTGTTATTGACCGCAATTGCTGCTTCTGCTCCAGTCAGGGTGCAGATCAACTCTTCGCAGTGGGAGTGCCTGCTGCCGCGCTGCATGGTGGTAAGGTCGTATTCCAAAGTGGAGTAGCCCTTTGCTGCGTTTTCGACCGCTGCTACTGCCTGCGGTGCAAGGGCACTTCGCCCCAAGTTGGTATGGAGTATCACGCCTGTGGCGTTGATTACCTGCTTGAGCGAGGGTTCGGCCTGCGCCTGCAGGCGACGGAGCGTTCTGTTTGCTATCTCTTCTTCTGTCGGTGCCGTATTGTCTTCGAGGATCGTAGTGCGGGCTGCTTCAACTTCCTTGCGGATGCAATCGACTACCAGTTCGTGGGGAAAGACTTCCATCGGGATAGACCGAGAAAGCGTGGTGAGCACTTCGTCTACAGCGGGAAGGGCTCGCAGGGCTTTGAGCTGGAGTTCTGTTGGCATAGTTTGCAACCTCTTCTGTGTTTGATCGGTTCAAACCCAAGTGTCGGGAGTGTATTCAAGCGCACATTATAAGAAGCTTCGTATTTAACGGGCTTGCTTTTCCCATTAGTGGACAATTTGAGGCACTGAAGTGAAAAGCTCGCGTGACAATCTCGCGTCAATGGGTATAATCAGCGCGGCAAAAGCATGATGTTCAGCTGTTTTCTGCCTATGAGCTGATCACGATGTGTTTGCCGTCGTTGCCCGATCGGGCATTTGCTGCGCTTGATTCTGCTCCAGGCGCCATCTTTTCTACATTCCCGCCCGTGTGGTGGGTTTCCTGTTGTGTCGGGCGAACTGCGCCATCCCCCCAGTGCGGCATTAGCGGTTTTGCCCCTTTCCCCCTCAATGAAGGAGACTTGCGTGAATTCTGAGACTAAAGAACGAGTGATTCTCGTTGTATGCGGCGTTGTTGCTGCCGCCGTTGCCATCATGCTCGCATCGAGCGGCAATCCGGGCAACATGGCAATTTGCATTGCTTGCTTTGTTCGTGATACCGCCGGCGCTATGAAGCTGCAGACTAACGAAACGGTGCAGTACCTGCGCCCTGAAATCATTGGAATCATCGTTGGCGCTTGCGTTATGGCTTTTGCAAACAAGGAATTCAAGGCCACGGCTGGTTCTTCCCCCTTTACCCGCTTTGTCCTTGGCTTTGTAATGATGATTGGCTGCCTTATCTTCTTGGGTTGCCCGTTGCGCATGGTTTTGCGTATGGCGGGCGGCGACCTTAACGCCTGGGTTGCCCTGATTGGCTTTGCTGTCGGTATCGGTGTTGGCGTTCTGTTCCTGAAAAAAGGCTTTTCGTTGGGCCGCGCTGAAGCGGTAAAGAAGGCGGAAGGTCTTGCTCTCCCCGTTATCGTTATCGCCGTGTTCGTCTTGAGCATCACCACTACCGTGTTTGCCGTTTCTCAGTCTGGCCCTGGCAGCATGCATGCTCCGGTTGCTCTTTCCATCATCGGCGGTATTGCTTTTGGCGTTATCGCTCAGCGCACGCGCCTTTGCTTCGCTGGCGGCCTGCGTGACACCTTCCTGGTACGCGATGGTTGGGGTTTGGTTGTAATCGGCATCCTGTTTGCTGGCGTGCTCGTTTACAATCTTGCTTCCGGTCATTTCAACCTTAGCTTCGCCGATCAACCTATCGCTCATACCGATGCCCTTTGGAACATTTTGGGTATGTTTGTTGTGGGCTTCAGCGCTACGCTTTTGGGCGGCTGTCCTCTGCGTCAGATGGTATTGGCTGGCTCTGGTTCCGGCGATTCTGCCGTAACGTTCATCGGACTTCTGGTCGGAGCGGCGTTTGCTCACAACTTCGGCATTGCTTCTAGCCCCAAGGGCGTAACCGAGGCTGGTCAGATTGCCACCGTAGTTTGTATCGTCGTATTGTTCGTCATTGCCGCTGTTAACCTTAAGCGCGCACGTTCGTAAAGGAGCTCAATATGGTTACCGTAGACGCTAAGGGTTTGTTTTGCCCCGAACCATTGATGATGACTCAGGATGCCCTGAAGAAGAATCCTGGCGAACAGGTGGTTGTAGAGGTTGATAGCGCAACTCCGCGCGATAATATCCTGCGTCTTGCTCGCCGCAAGAAGCTGAATGCCACTGTTGATGAAAAAGACGGAGTGTTCACCATTACTATCGGCTAACGTTTCGTAGCTTTGTTTGCCCCGATCAGCGCCTTGTTTCCGAGGAAATTCTGGTCGGGGCTATTTTATGTAAATGAGAACGGATTAAGATCAAGCGTTTTGCAGCGCGTTTGTCGTTTTGGGTGTACCGTAGGCGCTTTTCCGCAAGGGGGTTTTGCCACCGGTGTCGCTGACGTTCTCACCGTTGCCTGGGCGGAACTTACCGCTTTGATCGGTTGGGGTGGTGTCTGGTGGAGTAGGGTTGTTTTCATGATTATTATTGCTTTCCATACCACGGCTGACGCATTCGGGTTTGAGGAAATTGCCAAACGCTGCGGCCTTGAAGGTCGTTTGGGCACTATCCCGCGGAGCATTTCGGCTGGTTGCGGTTTTGCTTGGCTTGTCGAACAGGGTTCGAGGGAAAGGCTTCAGCGGTTCATCGTCCAACAGGGACTCGAGTGCGAAGGGATATACGAACAATGAGGATCCTGAATGTTACCGCCCAAAAGCCAGATAGTACGGGCAGCGGTGTGTATCTGGCCGAAATGGTGCGTTGTGAAGTCGCTGCTGGCCATAGTGCCGCAGTTATTTGCGGGATCGCCCCCGATGATCCGCTGCCGTTTCCATCTGGTGTAAGTGCGTACCCGGTTCACTTCGAAACGGACGAGGTGCCGTTTCCCGTATGCGGTATGTCGGACGAAATGCCCTATCGGGCAACGCGTTATCGCGACATGGACCATCAGATGGTTTCTTGCTTTCGCGCTGCTTTTGCGAAGAGAATCGAGCGGGCTGTAGAGGAATTTTGCCCCGATGTGGTGGTATGCCATCACTTATATCTGCTTACCGCTTTGGTGCGAAGTATGGTTTCCGACATCCCGGTGTTTGCTATTTGCCATTCTACCGATCTTCGTCAAATGCGTACGCACAGTCTTGAGCGCGATGCCATTATTGAAGGCATCCGCTCTCTGACGGGCGTTTTTGCCCTCCACGGTGAACAGCGTGGCGAGATCATCGATCTGTATGGATGCGAGCCTTATAATGTTCAGGTGCTGGGTACTGGGTACAACTCCTCAGTGTTTAAGGCTTCATCCCCGCATTCGCAGGAGGAAGGTGAGCTATCGCTTCTGTACGTTGGCAAGATTTGGGAAAAGAAGGGCGTTGGGTGTTTGCTTGATGCCGTTGATCAAGTCCAGGTCCCTGGGAAACAGCTAAGTCTCTGTTTAGTGGGCGGACACAATGATGCTGCCGAATACCAGCGCTTTACCCAGCGAGCGGCTGCCTGCACTGCTGCTGTTGAATTTGCTGGCCGCCTTGAAACGCATGAATTGGTGCGCGCCTATCAGAATGCCGACATCTTCGTGCTCCCGTCTTTTTTTGAAGGGTTGCCCCTGGTTGTTGTCGAGGCGCTGGCCTGTGGTTGTCGTGTTGTGGTGAGCGATCTGCCCGGTATTCGTCCGTGGCTTGAAAGCCATGTCCCTGATGCGCCTGTGGTGTTCGTGCGTCCGCCTCGTATGCGCACGGCAGACGACCCTTGTCCCGAAGAGCTGGGTCCTTTCTCTGAGCGTATTGCTTGCGCCATTGGTGAAGCGGCGCATTTGGCTCCATTTGAGGGCGATATGCATTCGCTTACGTGGGAAGGTCTTACGGCTCGTTTTGTTTCCTTCGTTCGCCCATTCTGTAAGGGGTGATCTTCATGATCTATTTCGACAACGCCGCCACTACACTTATGAAGCCGCCCGGGGTTGCTGATGCTGTAGTGCGCGGTATCTCGTCTTTTGGTGGCGTGGGGCGTGGGGTGCATCCAGCATCCCTTGAAGCGGGTAGGGCTGTGTTTGAGGCTCGTCGCAGTGTGGCGCGTTTGCTTGGCGCGCCTTCGCCCTCATGTGTCTCGTTTGCCCTCAATGCCACAGTGGCATTGAACATTGCTCTTCAAGGCTTGGCGACTCCTGGCTGTACGCTCGTCACCACTGCGGCTTCGCACAATTCTGTGTTGCGTCCCTTGAACCGTCTTCGCGATGAATCAGAGTGCGTGGTAAAGGTTGCTTCGATCAAACCCGATGGCAGCCTCGACTTCGACGAATACGAGCGCATGCTTTCGGAAGGTGGCGTTCGTTATGTTGCCGCAACCCATGCATCGAACCTTACAGGCGATGTGTACGATGTTGCTCGTATGGCTCAGATTGCCCATAAACATGGTGCCCTGTTTATCCTTGATGCAGCTCAAACCGCTGGCGCTCTTCCTCTGTCCCAAGAAGAACTTGGCGCCGATGTGGTGTGCTTCACGGGGCACAAGAGCCTGTTTGGCCCGCAGGGCACGGGAGGCCTTTGTGTAGTGCCCGACCTCGATATAGCACCTTTGGTGGAAGGCGGGTCGGGAACCCATACGTTCGATGAGCGCCATCCGCGGTTCATGCCGGAAGCGCTTGAGGCAGGTACGGTAAACGCCCATGGATTGGCTGGCTTGGCGGCTGGCGTACGTTATATTGAAGAAACGGGCGTTGACGTAATCCATGAAAAGGTATCTCGTATAACGTCCCAGTTCGAGGAGGGCGCTTGTGATATTGGGGGCGTTTCTGTTCTGGGCGGTCATGGAGGCATCGATCGAAACGGAGTTGTTGCCATCGATGTCGAGGGTGTCGACTCTTCTTTGTTGGGCGATGCCCTAGCACGTGATTGGGGCATTTGCACCCGTGCTGGTGCTCACTGCGCGCCTTTGATGCACAGGGCGCTGGGCACCGAACAGCGCGGGGCGGTGCGATTCAGCTTCTCGTGCTTCAATACCGAAGAGGAGGTAGCCAAGGGCATCGTAGCGCTAAAAGAAAGCGTGAACGCACTCAGATAATCAATGGCGCTGTATCTATGGCGCCTTGCAGGAAAGGAAACGCATATGAAGGAAGTTGACGCACGTGGGCTGCAGTGCCCCAAGCCTCTGATGATGGCGAAGAAGGAACTTGATGGTGGCTGCGATTCGTTGTTGGTGAAGGTCAGCAACGAAGCTGCCGTCTCGAATCTTCAGCATCTGGCGGGTCGTATGGCACGTCCTGTTTCGGTTGAGCAGGAAGATGATTTCTGGAATGTTCGGATCGGCGGTACTGATGGGGAAGAGGCCAACGCTCAGGCTGCTTCTTGCGAATGCGCCGAGCTGGAGCCTTATGCCGTATTTGTTGGTAAGGATTATGTGGGCGATGGTGACGAAACCTTGGGCAAGAGCTTGATGAAAATGGCGCTGTATACCCTTTCGGAATCGGGCAATCCTCCCGCGCATTTGCTGTTCATGAACAGCGGCGTAAAGCTGGTTGCCGGCGGCGAGCAGGCGATTATCGACAGTGTTAGCTCCCTTATCGCCCAAGGCACAGAAGTCCTGGTATGTGGAACCTGCCTCGATTTCTACGGGCTGAAAGAACAGCTTGCTGTGGGCGAGGTTTCCAACATGTATGACATTTTGGGACGCATGCAGGAATCTTCAAAAACCATCACCTTGTAATCATGGCGGAATATCTGGTTGCCTTTGGTTCAACCCATGCGGCGCTCTCGTTTGAGGCGGCGTTTGGGCCCGAGGGCTCATTAGTGCCTGTGCCACCCAAGGTGCGTGCGGGCTGTGGAATGGGGCTCTTGTTTCGCTGCCCCGATGACGGCAGGGCAGTAAAGCGGGCGCGCAACGTAGCTTGTGAGCTGGGTGTTGAAGATCAGATCGATGGCTTGTTCGCGAAGGGGTCGGGATCCTATCGCTCCGTTCCTTTGGCGGAAGACGGGCCTTGTTGACGGGTTGGGCCTTGATTGCCTAATGGGCGGTAGGGCTTCCGCATGGGCTGATCAAAAGGGTCCTGAATATAGAAGGACCTGGAACGATTTTCCATTCCAGGTCCAAAATGAGGTTCGCTATTCGTCGAAGTTCGCTCCCTTGTAAGGGGCTAACAAGCGTGGGCGGTATCAGCTGTCGCTGAAGGTGAGGTGGCCAGTGTTTCCTTCTGTTATGTATCCGATTCGTGCAGGCTTGCGACCGGAAAGCTCTTCGAACGTTTGCTCGAAAAGTGCTGAATTTTCGGCAGGGATGGCTGCCAGCATGCCGCCTGAAGTTTGTGGGTCGCAGATGACCCCTAGGCGATTATCGAATTCTTCTTCCTCAATATCCCCTTGGTCGATGTAGCCTTCAAGATCATCCATGATGGAGAAGGTGCGGCCAGGACGGCAGTAATCGCAGGAAAGCTGCCAAACTTGTTTGAATAAAGGGAGCGACGCGAAATCGATAACGGCGCTGCAATTGCTCGATTCGAGCATTTCATGCAAGTGCCCTGCCAATCCAAAGCCCGTTACATCGGTGGCGGCATGTACGCCTGCGGTTCGCATGGCCGCACCGCCTGCTGCGTTCAATTCCATCATCGAATCGATTACGGGCCTCATTTCCGCTTCGGTGATTTGGTCGATCTTTACCGCAGCACTCATAATGCCGGTGCCCAAGGGCTTGGTGAGATATAGTACGTCACCAGGGCATGCGCCTTCGTTGCGCACGATAGAATCGGGGGCAACCGTTCCGAACACCGAGAGACCATACTTTGGTTCCGTGTCGTCGATGGTGTGGCCGCCGGAAACGAAGGCTCCTGCTTCAGCTACAGCATCCGCTCCGCCTTGGAGGATAGCCGCTGCGACATCGGTCCCGAGTGAGCAATCGAGCGCCAGTAAGTTCAGTGCAACATGAGGTTGAGCGCCCATGGCGAATACGTCCGAGAGGGCATTGGCTGCCGCCACACGTCCGAATTCGTAAGGATCGTCTACCACGGGAGTGAAGAAGTCGACGGTGAGCACGGCAGCTAAATTGTCATTGAGCTGCCAAACCGCGCAATCATCGCTCGTTTCGTATCCAAGCAATAGGTTGCTAGCTGCGGGTGGTGCACCTGCAGGATGAAGGGAAGAAAGTATTTCCTTGAGATCGCCCGGACCCCACTTTGCAGCTCAACCGCCTTTCGAGGTAAGTTGCGTAAGGCGTATGCGCTCTTCTTTCTCGCTCATGTTCCCTCCTTACAACGGTATTCCAGTATATCAGGTTGAGCGATTGGAACTTATTCCTCCATGCCGCAAACTTTGGCTTTTACCTGGTATTTTGAGTTATTTTCGGTTGAGAATCATTTGAAAAAATCGACCGTTTATCGATATTTTGCAGAATGGCGTCTTTTTCCGAGATGGCCGACCCAAAGGGCTCCGATACGATACGCCCGTAGAGCCCTGCCCAAACGGCAGGGAAGGATAGCAATCGAAAGGAGTGGGAAATGGAGCTGTCGCGCAGAAGCTTCTTCAAGGCTGCTGGTGCCGCATTCGCAACCAGCATGGCCTTCGAGTTTATGCAGCCTTCACCGGCTTTGGCAGTGGAATCCTCCTCCGAGTGGAAGCTCGTTAACACCGAAGAGTACACGAACATCTGCTGCTACTGTGCAGGTGGTTGTGGCTCCCTTTGCTCGGTGCGTGATGGTGAGCTTATCAACTTGGAAGGCGATCCCGATCATCCCATCAATCAGGGTGGTTTGTGCCCCAAGGGTGCAACGATGTTTCAGCTGCGTAACGTCGTAAACCCTGAAACCCATGAAGTTGAAAAGAGCAAGGTTCGCCAGACCAAGCCATTGGTTCGTCGTCCCTTCTCGAAGAAGTGGGAACCCATTACGTGGGAGCAGGCAATTCAGGAAATTGCCCGCAAAACCAAGGAAACCCGTGATGCTGGTTTCGTCGAAACCGAAGAAGTTAAGGGCAAGACTCTTACCGTGAACCGCTGCGAAAGCATTGCCAGCTTGGGCGGTTCTCAGCAGAACTCCGAAGAAGAGTACCTCATCCTCAAGATGATGAGAGCGCTTGGTATCGTGGCAATCGATAACCAAGCCCGTGTTTGACACGGCCCCACCGTCGCCGGTCTGGCGGCATCATTTGGTCGCGGCTCAATGACTACTCATTGGTGCGATATGCAAAACACCGATGTCATTATGAACATCGGATCCAATTCTGTTGAAAACCACCCCGTAAGCGCCAAGTGGCTGCATAAAGCCCACGACAAGGGCGCAAAGTGGATGGTTGTCGACCCCCGCTATACCCGTACTGCAGAGCAGGCAGACATCTATTGCCCCATCCGCAGCGGCACGGATATCGCGTTCTATGGTGGTCTGTACAAGTACATCATTGATAACCTGATCGAGCCTGGCTTGGCAGAGTACACCCGTACGGGCAAGAACCCCGACAACTACAACTTCGAATACCTGATCAACTACACCAACGCTTCCTACATTCTTATGGAGGAATTCGATTTTGATCCTGAAACGGGTCTGTTCAGCGGTTGGGATGCTGAAAAGGAAACCTACGACGCTCATTCTTGGCATTATGAGACCGATCACGAGGAGCCTTGGGACACTTCCGAGTCGGGCACCTATGCCTGGTCGGTGAAGCCGGGCGTTCCCGCTTTCGACAAGCCAGTCCTTACTGTTCCCAAGAAGGATGCAACCCTGCAGCATGAGCGCTGCGTATACCAGAAGTTCAAGGAACATTACTCCCGCTACGACATGGATACCGTTTGCCGTGTTTGCGGCATGGACAAGGAAGACCTCGAGTTGGTGTACTCCACTTGGGCTACCTCTTGTGCTCCTGGCAAGGCGGGCACCATTCTGTATGCACTGGGTCAGACCCAGCATACGTATGGCGCTCAGAATACTCGTTCTATGTCGGTTCTCCAGCTGCTCTCTGGCAATATTGGTGTTCCTGGCGGCGGCGTTTGCGCATTGCGCGGCGAGCCCAACGTTCAGGGTGCAACCGACATGGGTATGCTGGTAAACGAGCAGCCTGCATACTTGAAGTGGTCGAACACTACCGACCGCGACACCTTGGCTCACTGGCTTTCCAGCCAGACCTATTCCGATGGCTATTACACGAATAAGCCTAAATTCATGATTAGTCAGCTCAAGGAATGGTACGGCGAAAACGCTACCGTCGAAAACGATTACGGTTACGACTGGTGGCCAAAGGTTCCCAGCCATGATGGTTCCGACTGGTCCGAGATGTCCTCCTTCGAGAAGATGAAGGAAGGCACCATGAAGGGCTACTACGCATGGGGCATGAACCCCTGCCACAGTGCGCCCAACTCTGGTAATGTTCGTCGCTCTATGGCTAACTGCGACTGGGTTGTAGTTGTTGACCAGGTCATCACTGAAACCGCTTCCTTCTGGGATGCTCCCGACATGAACGCCGAGGAAATCGGCACTACGTGCTACTTCCTGCCCTGCGCTCTTATTTACGAAAAGCCGGGTACCATCCTCAACTCTGGTCGCTGGATTCAGTGGCGTCAGCAGGCAGTTGAGCCTTGGGACGAGGCAAAGCCCGACTACGAGATCTGCGATCTTCTGTGGAAGGAAATCTGCCGCCTGTACAAGGAAGAGGGCGGTGCTAATCCCGATCCCATCCTGAAGATGAAGTGGGATTACTACGTCGATGGCAAGATCGATCCCCGTCCTGTTGCTTGGGCTCTGAATGGCTACAAGCTGGAAGGATCCGATTGGTCTCAGGGCTTCGAGTCAAACGCAGACGGTGCAACGCTCGCAAAGGGCAGCATCAACTTGCTTCCCGGTTATGCGAAGCTGGAAGCCGACGGTTCTACTGCATGCGGCATGTGGATCTACTCCGGTTTCTACGCCAACAACGATGCTCCGCTTTCTGCTGAAAGCCAGCCCGTTTACAAGCGCAACAACGTGGACACTTCGGGCTTGGGTCTGTACTCCGACTGGGCCTACGCTTGGCCGAACAACCGCCGCGTCATCTACAACCGCGCTTCTGCAGACCTTCAGGGTCAGCCTTGGGCGGAAGACAAGGCGTTGGTCAAGTGGGACTTGAACGAAAAGAAATGGGTAACTGGCTATAAGGCCGGCATGGATATCCCCGACTTTGCAGCTACCAAGGCTCTGCCCGACGGCACCACCCAGCAGATCGAACCCAACAACAAGGCGTTCTTCATGCTGTGGGAGCAGAACGGCCGACTTGAAAGCTACGGTATGGTGGATGGTCCTCTGCCCGAGCATTACGAGCCCTTTGAAACCCCGCTTTCCGAGAACTTGCTCAATGGTCGCTTGAACAGCCCCTGCTATCTGGGTCGTCCCGATGATGAGGGCAAGAAGGGCCTTGGAACCAAGTACTCCGACGAGTCTACACGCCGTGCAACGGCAGACGAGTTCCCCTATGTTGCCACTACGTACTCTGTTACGGAGCATTGGCAGACGGGTGCTCAGACGCGCGCTTGCCCGGCACTTGTTGAGGCTATGCCTGGCGACATGATCGAGCTTTCGCCTGCTTTGGCGAAGGAGAAGGGCATCCAGACCGGTGACGATGTCCGCGTTTGGAACCGTCGTGCCTCTGTTGTAGTAACGGCAGTGGTTACGCCTCGTATCCGTCCGCTGACCGTCAATGGCAAGACCCAGCATTTGGTTGGCATGACCCACCACTATAGCTGGAGCAAGCTCTTCGGCCTCACTACGCATGGTGCGGTAAACGATCTGACGCCGAACGTCGGCGACCCGAACAGCCAGACGCCTGAATACAAAGCGTTCCTGGTTAACATCGAGAAGACTACGGTTTAGGAGGAGGTGACCCTAGATGACTGAAATGGCTATTTTGTTCGATTCGTCTCGCTGCACTGGCTGCAGGGGTTGCCAGGTTGCCTGCAAGTGCTGGAACGACTTGCCTAGTGAACCCACTGCGGAAAATCCTTACGATTCCGTGAATTGGGACGGTAAGTTCACCCATCCTGCCGACCTTAACTCTTGCACCCGCTTGATTATGACGTTCGAAGACTTCGAGGATGAGAAGTCCCAGAAGCGCGTTGGCTGGGCATTTGGCCGCCGTGCTTGTCAGCATTGCACCAATGCGGGCTGCGTAAACATGTGTCCCGCAGGTGCGCTGTATAAGGACGAGGAGACCGGTATGGTCACCTACGACCAGGACAAGTGCATTGGTTGCCAGAACTGCTCGGCAGCTTGCCCCTACGATGTTCCTCGCTATGAGGACCGTGGCGGCAAGACCGTTATCAACAAATGCTCGGGCTGCGTCGATCGTATTGCCCAGGGCATGATGCCGGCATGTGTTACCACCTGCCAGCCTGGCGCCCTGCAGTTCGGCACCCGCGAGGAAATGATTGCGCTTGCAAACGAGCGCTTGCAGCTGCTGCGTGACCGTGGGTACGAGGATGCTTGTATCTACGGCGAAAACGAGATGGACGGCTTGCATGTAATCCAGGTCCTGAAGCATGGCATGAAGCCCCATGGCGCAGTCGAGAATCCTCAGATTCCTCCTGCAGCCTTCCTTTCGGGCATCATGAAGCCCGTTACCGCTGTTGGCGCTGGTGCTACGGTTCTTGGCCTTGCTGCAATGTTCGGCCTTGCTGCTGGCTACAAGCGCGATACGTTGGTTTACAACGACGGCAACGGCGATACCATCAGCCTGGAAACGGGCGAGGTAACCAAGCAGGGCAATGGTCCTGACGAACGTACCGTGATGGAGGCCATTACCGAGAACCTTCCCATTGGCAAGAAAGGGGGCGACGACCATGAGTAAGCATGCTGAATTCGACATCACGCCTGAAGAGCAGGCTGAAAATGAAGCGTTCCTGCGTGGGCGCAAAGTTGCTGGCGAGCGCTATATCAAGCGTCACTCCAAGCAGGCTCGTTGGACGCATGGCATCACCGTTAGCTGCTGCATGTGGTTGATGTTCTCTGGCGCTTTCGTGTTTGTGCCTCCTCTGGCCGCCATGGTGGGCCCGGATGTGGTCTTCGCATTCCGTATGAGCCACCGTATCCTTGGCGTCGTGTTCGTGTTGGTTCCTATCATCAGTGCCATCATGGCACCGGCTGGTGTGAAGCACATTATCCACAACAACATTTGCCATTGGACAGAAGACGACAAGAAGTGGATGATCCTGTTCCTGCCGTACCTGTTCCTGGCCAAGTGGATTCACATGCCCGACCAGGACGAGCAGAAGTCTGGCCAGCGTGTGGCTGACGGTGCTCTGTGGATTTCCGGCATCATCATGGGTATTACGGGCGTTCTGCTCCTTCTGAACTCCACGATCTTGCCTATGGGCACGGGAGCTCATTCGTGGTTGCTGTTCTTCCACGACCTGTTCTTCTGCATCATGCTCATCTTTGCCCTTGCGCATATCTTCTTGGGCGCAGGTATCTTCCAGCCGTATCGCGGCATGTGGAAGGTTATGTGGAAAGACGGTCTGATCTCTGAATCCGACGCGTTGTACCACTGGGGCCACTGGGCACGTGATGTCCTCAAGACCGACAACAACGTTATCCGCAAGAAGGACGACGAAAAGTAGCGGTCGTACAAGGCCAATTAAAGATGCCGTTCCCCCTTTTGGTGGAGCGGTATCTTTCTGCCTTGCTGTACCATTCAGGAGCAATTTCTTGTTCCGTGTGCAGCGGAGATAGAGGCAAGTATCTATCCGGAAGCAACAAGGGGATGTGGAATGAACCTTAAGTTTATTGATCGTGTAATCAAGGCGAACGAGGATACTTTTTCTGAGGAAGACGTCAATCGTCTAAAGTACTTTTATGGCTTATGGGACGATATGGATCGCTGGTCGAAAGGCCCAACTACCGCCGAAAAGCACTATGCGGTTCCATCGGCTGAGGAGTTGGAAGAAGCCTGGATGGCTGATCGCCCCGTGTTCTCGTTTGCCCCTCCGAAAATCCAGAAAAGTCGTTTTGCTGCGATATGCTATAGCCTTCGCGAATACGTTTGCGACGAGGGGGGATTGAGCGAAGAAGACGCCAAGGCGCTTCGTGAAGTCAACTTCCGTTCGCTGGTTGAACAAGAGGATATGGAGCTTGCGGCAAGCGACCCTGAGGCATTTATTGGGGGATTGCTTTCCAATGCTTACGAGCAGGAAATTCCCTCTGCCGCAGCTCACATGGTCGCTATGGTTGGCATGATGGCCTTGCGTGTTGACTTGGAACTCGTGGCAAAAGCCGTGGTAAAAGAGCAGCGCAAGATCAACAAAATGAATCATAATCCGCTTTCCTGCCCCGTGTGTGGAAGCACACCCGCATTGGCTAAAGTTGGTGGCGAAAGCCCCACTGATGGTCGTGGCCGAACCCTGTATTGTCAGCAATGTGGAACCGAATGGGCATTCGAGCGCATTCGCTGTGCACGTTGTGGTTCACAGAACCCCCAGCATCTTCATTACTTCAACGTTGAGGGTGACGATGCCCATCGCATTCACAAGTGCGATGAATGCAACGGCTATATTCGCACGGTGTTCATCGAGGATGCTTTGCGCCCGTTCTCTTACGAGGTAGAGGAAGTGGTAACCGCAAAGCTTGATGCTATTGCCCGTGACCCAAAGTTCCAGACGCAAGAGTAGTATTGAAGCATAGACTTGAAGGCGACCAAGAAGGTCGCCTTTTTTATTTGTCGGTAGTTGGAGGACTGTGTTGATCAACCTGGCCGAAGAGTGGCGAAGGCTCGATGGGCGTCGTCGCAAGCCTGACTCCCAAGAGCATTGGGACGAGCGCGCGAAATCGTTTTCATTCAAAGACACTCCCGATGCTTACCTGCAATCTTTTATTTCGAAAGCTGGCATTACTGGCAAAGAATCCGTGCTTGATATGGGGTGTGGGACAGGTTCGCTCGCCGTTGCCCTTGCCGCTATGGGCTGTTCGGTTGTTGCTGCCGATTTCAGCGAAGGGATGCTTGATCGCCTGTGTTCGAAAGCAGCAGAGCGGGGGATGCTTTGGGAAAGGGGAACGTCTGGGTTTGGTTCGGGCGGCTTTCCTGCTGGCGATTTTGAAGCATGTCCCTCTGAGGTTCAGGCGGGGAAGATTCTCCCTCTTCTCATGAGCTGGGAAGACGACTGGGCGAACTATGGTTTGGAGCAAGGTTCGGTCGATGTGGCTGTCGCATCGCGTTCGGTGATCACCCACGATTTGGAGGATTCGCTGCAGAAGCTTTCCGCGGTTGCTCGCGAAAGAGTATGCGTAACCGTCGGCACAGGCGTTTCCCCTCGTGTCGATATGCGCGTTGCTCGCGCGATGGGTTTAGAGCTTGAGCGACACAATGATGCCTTATTTGTGTTTGGTATTGCTTCTGACCTAGGGTACGAGCCCACCGTTTCTTACATCCATTCGCCCAGAACCAAGTCTTATATTTCACCTGATGAGGCATATTATTCTTTGTTGAAAACAAGAGACTATCTTGCCGATACAGCTGATCAGATAAGCGTCGAGGAAAGTGCTTGCCGTTTACGTACCTTCCTCGCTGACCATTTGGTTGAAACCGAGGAAGACGGCACTAAGCGTTGGACGCTTGACCAGCCACGAGTTGTTCCCTGGGCATTTATCAGTTGGGATGTGAGCAGTTGATTTCACTTGTAGCTGTTGCTTCGGTGGGATCCCGACTCCTCTTATTCTGGGCAAGATGAGCTATTTGCTCTGAAATGGTTAATGTTATTTGGTTATATCGGTGATGAAGCGCAGAAAGGATACCGCATGAGGTCGTTTGAGGAAGATCTGAACCGCGCGATTACCTTCCATGGTCATCTGTGCGGTGGTCAAATAACGGGTGTGCGTATGGCACGTTATGCGTTGAAGCATTTCGGCATCGATGACCCTGATCATTACCGTGATCTGATTATTTATGTAGAATGCGATCGTTGTCTTACGGATGCGATTATGGTGGTTACCGGTTGTCATCCTGGTAAACGCCGCATGAAATGCTTGGATTTTGGCAAGCAGGCGGCGACGTTTTTTGACTTGAATCGCAATGAGGCAATTCGATTGGTGAACGTGAGCGAAAAGTGCCCAAAGGGCGAGGATACGAAAGCGTGGTTTGCTGCTCGTAGCGACGAGGATTTATTCAGCGTCCAGAAAGTTGTGGTTAACTACACCGACCTTGATGCTCCAGGAAAGCCCCATTCCCATGTAGTTTGCGCAGTTTGCGGCGAAGAGGTTACCGATGGCCGTGAAGTGAAAACGGGCTGCGGAAAGGCTATCTGCAGAAGTTGCGCCGGACAGGCATATTACGAAGTGCTGCAGCCTTAGGAGAATGGACCGTTCTGTGTTCCCCAGCGCAGGGCTTCGACACTCGTAAGTTGTTGTGGCTAGAGGTCCCCTTATTTCCTTTTGAAATCCCCCAACGAAAGGATTCTTATGAACCCCAATGAAATGATGAGCGTTGAAGAAGCGCTTGATTGCGTGCTTTCTCACGTTGCGCCCCTTGAAGTTGAAACCGTTTCGCTGCTCGATGCGGTTGGGCGTGTTGTTGCTGAGGATTTGGCAAGCGATTGCGATATTACCCCGTTTGACCATGCAGCAATGGATGGTTTTGCGGTTCGTGTAGCCGATCTGGTGAACGCGTCCGAGGACTCGCCCGTTTCTCTGCAGGTGGTGGGGGAAGTTCCCGCCGGATCTGTCTTCAACGGAGAAATTGGCTTCGGCGAAGCTGTGCGCATTATGACGGGCGCTCCTGTGCCGGATGGCGCAGATGCGGTCGTGAAATATGAGATTGTCGACTACCTTGGCGGCGACGGAAGACAGGGGAGCGCCGTTTCGTTTTCTCAGCCAGCAGCTCCTTTTGAAAACATCCGCGCTAAAGGTGAAGAGATAGCACAGGGGGAGGTTGCTATCCATGCGGGTGAGGTGGTAAGTGCTGCTGGCGTCGGGTTCTTAGCAAGCTGCGGCGTTACGGCAGTTCCGGTATATCGTCGTCCGCGCGTTGCCATTATCCCTATCGGCTCCGAGCTGCTGACCCCGAAAGAGCCATTCCGCCCTGGGTGCATTCGCGATAGCAATTCGTATGCTATGGCAGCATGCGTTGCCCAAACTGGGGGTATTCCCGCTCAGCTGATGATCGTTCCCGATAAAGAAGAGTGTTTGGCGCGCTCCATCAAGCTGGCTGCAGAAGATTACGATTTCATTATCACTACTGGCGGGGCTTCTAATGGCGATTACGATTTCATCAAACCCGTGGTTGAGGATCTGGGCGAGCTTTACATGACCTTGGTGAACATGCGGCCTGGTAAGGCGCAGACTTTCGGCATAGTGGACGGTACGCCGGTTTTCGGTTTGCCAGGAAATCCTGCAGCAGCGTATTGCGGTTTTGAGGTTTTGATTCGCCAGGCATTGCGCAAGATGCAGGGCTATTCTTCCGTTGGCCGTCCTTTGGTTAAGGCTCGTTTGGTAGGCGATCGCAAAAAACGCGATCCGCGTCGCATTTACCTGCGTGCCTCGCTTTCTCGAAACGAGGAAGGCGTTCTTTGCGTGGTGCCCGCAAAGAACCAGAGCTCGGGTTTGTTCAGCACTCTTCATCGGGCAAACTGCCTGGCAGTACTTCCAGAAGGTACCGACCAGAACCCTGTTCCCGACGGCACCCTTATCGATTGCCTATTGCTTGATGTTGAAGAAGGAACGGTGCTGTAGATGATCACGTTTGCTGTTATTACCTGCTCTGATACGCGTAGTGAAAAGGAAGATACTGCTGGCGCGCTGCTTCGAGAGCTTATTGCCGACCAAGGGTGGCAATGCGCTGCGTACGATGTGGTGAAAGACGAGCGCCCTGAAATAGCAGCCGCCATTGTTCGGGCCGCAGATGAGAGCAAGGTTGATGTGGTGCTCACGTGTGGTGGCACGGGTTTGAGCTTGAGGGACGTGACGCCTGAGGCCACGCGTGATGTGTGTGAGCGAGAGGTGCCTGGCATTGGCGATGGCATGAGGGCTCACAGCCTTGCCATTACACCGCGGGCAATGCTTTCACGTGCATTGTGCATGCAGCGTGGCACAACATTGGTGATCAATTTACCGGGAAGCAAAAAAGCCGCCCAGGAGAACTGGGACGGCATTGTTGAGGTTTTGCCCCATGCTGTTTCCATGATGCATGGGGGCGGGCATTAATTTGTTCTAAGCTCTGTTCCATGTGCCGGTTTTTCCGCCTTCTTTATGAAGTAGGCGAACTGCATCGATTTCCATTCCGCGATCGATTGCTTTGCACATGTCGTATACAGTTAGACCCGCTACGCTTACTGCGGTTAGCGCCTCCATTTCCACGCCGGTTTTACCGACGAGCGAACAGGTTGCGGTTAGGTGGATGCCACAGCGACCGTCTTCGCGCTCTTCGGCATGCTGCGGCGTGCACTTTACCTCAACTTTGGTAAGAGCCAACGGATGGCAGAGGGGTATAAGGCTGCTTGTTTGCTTGGCTGCCATTATGCCGGCTATACGTGCGGCTGCCAGCACATCGCCCTTTTTCGCGCTGCCGCTTTCGATGACAGCAAGGGTTTCGGGCTGCATGGCAACGAAGCCTTCTGCGATGGCGGTTCGCTTGGTTTCTGCCTTTTCTGAGACATCGACCATATGGGCGTCGCCTTCGGCATCGATGTGGGTAAGTTGTTGGGTCATGTGATTCTCCTTGAGTGGGAAAATAGGGACAGGTACCAGATTCCCGTTAAAGTGGGAATCTGGTACCTGTCCCTATTTTCCCTTTTAGCCGCCGACTTGGCTCATCATGCGGCGGGTTCCTATGCGATGTTCATGGCCGCTTGGCTTATGGGACAGCGCTGCCTTGAATACTGAAAGCACCTCTTCTTCGCTGCCTTTCCGAAGTGCACTGCGAATATCGTACTCGGTGTCGCTGAATAAGCAGGGCTTTATCTTGCCATCGGCGGTAAGGCGCAAGCGGTTGCAGCTTGCGCAGAAGTGGTTCGAGATTGCCGATATCACGCCGACGGTTCCTTGGGCGCCGGGGAGTCGATAGTACTGCGCCGGACCCCAGCCGTCGGGTGTGGCCACAGTGGGCTGAAGGTTTCCCAATCCTATGGACTGCGCTTGGGTGTTGATGGTTTCGATAATCTCCTTTGCGGGGACAACATCGTCTGGCCCCCATCCGCAACCACCGCAGTCTTCTCCACTTCCGATAGGCATGTATTCGATAAAGCGAACATGCAAGGGGGCATCAACCGTTAGACGGGCAAAAGAAAGAAGATCCTGGTTTAAGCTGCGGACGACGACCGTATTGAGCTTGACGGGGGAAAGGCCCGCCGAGAGGGCCGCTTCTATACCTTTAAGGGCATCATCCAGGTTACCAAGCCTGGTAATGAAGCGGTATTGTTCCGCGTCTAGTGTGTCCAGCGATATGTTTACGCGGGAAAGGCCCGCAGCCTTCAAATCAGCTGCCATATCGGGCAGGAGTATTGCATTGGTGGTCAGTGCGACGCTTTCGATGCCAGGGGTTTGCGCGGTTCGCTCAATGAGGCCCAAAAGCCCCTTGCGAACGGTTGGCTCTCCGCCGGTGAAGCGGATGTGCCTAATCCCGAGCCGTGATGCACACTCGATTGCTTTATGGACTTCCTCGAGGGTAAGTATGCTTTCGTGGGGAATACTTTTAACGCCATGCTCGGGCATGCAGTAGATGCAGCGCAAGTTGCAGCGGTCGGTTAGCGATATGCGCAGATAGTCGATTTGTCTTCCCTGACCATCTTTCATGGCGTCTCCTTTCGGGTGATAGTGGTATGCGGGTTGAGCCGTTGAGCGTAATCGCGTTGGTTCGGCTATTTGGATACGAGGTAAACCTTATCGGAAGGGATGCGGATCAGAAGTACTTCATCTTTGACTGGTAGCTTTTCTTCGGGCACCTTCAATTTGTCGACGCGCCAGAATAAGTGCTGTTCAAGGTATTTCATCTCATTTTCAGTTTGCTCAACTACAGGGTCTGAGCCTGGCGTACGGTCCAGGAATTCCAGCAGTACTGAACGATCAAAACGCGAGTCGCTCGTGCGGACAACCCGAACACGATAGGTGTTCCGTCCTGGCTCTTCTGCACGTTCCAGAAAGAATGCTCGAACTCCCATGTAAGTTAGGTTCTCCAGCGCGGGCTTGTCGGTTTCCACTTCGATGCCCCAGGCGGGTAGGAATATTCGATGGGCGTCAACCCGATGGGCAAGGGTTGTGTTCTTGCAGCCAGAGAGTCTGATGCTTGCTGCTGATTGGGGGTTGTTGACCAAATTGCTGCCCGTGCTCACCTCCATGACGTGCCCTTTTTCGATTACGGCAATACGGTCGCAAAAACGCAGTGCCTCATCGATATCGTGGCTAACGTACAGAATTGTTCCGTGGAAGGTTTCGAACAGTCCAGCCAGGTTCTGCTCCAATACGCCTTTTAAATGCGCGTCGAGGGCAGAGAAAGGCTCATCAAGCATAAGGATGTCGGGTTTTGCTGCAAGCATGCGGGCCAAGGCAACGCGCTGTTGTTGCCCTCCAGAAAGTTGCGAGGGGTATCGTTTGCCGAATCCGTCTAGGCCAAAGCGCTTCAGCTCAGCGTCCACTTGAGCGTCGCGTTCTTTTTTGGGCAGCTTTCGGTCGATTCCCGCCGCCACATTTTCTGCCACGGTTAAATTGGGGAATAGCATATAGTTTTGGAACAACAGAGCGGTTTTGCGTTCTTGAGGGGAAAGGTTCACGGTGGGTCGTTTTCCGGCTTCCCGTTCAAAGAACGTTTTCCCGTTCACCACGATCTTTCCCTCATCGGGGGTTTCGATGCCGGCAATGCATCTCATGGTAAGGCTCTTTCCGCAACCTGATTCGCCCAGCCAGCCTATGGTTTCGTTGCCAGCTTCTATATCCACGTCGAGGGTAAATGCGGGGAAGCTCTTTTTTATGGATACGGATAGGCTCATTCTTCGGCTCCCTTACGGTATTTGGTAGTCCGGTTGCTCCACAAGTTGATGAACAAGATCACGATGAAGCTGAATCCGATAACGATCGCGGTCCAGAACCAGGCAACACCATCATTTCCATTCATCCATTCGAAGTAAATTGCGATGGGGATAGTGCGGGTGATGCCCAGATAGTTGCCTGCCAAGAACAGCGTTGCGCCGAATTCACCGAGCGCACGTGCGAATGCGAGCACAGTTCCGGCAGCAATGCTGCTCCAGGAAAGAGGGAGCATCAGTTTCAAGAATATACGTGTATTGCTCCATCCCAAGGTGCGAGCGGCGTCGAGCATATTGGTATCGAGGTTCTCAAAAGCGCCTAGCGCGCTTCGATACATCAAGGGGAATGCAACCACTACCGCGGCGATAACCGTTGCCGGCCAGCTGAAGATAAGGGGGAATCCGATATCGATAAAGAAGCTGCCGAAGGCTGTGTTCCTACCGCATAGGTACAGCAGGATAAAGCCGCATACGGTTGGGGGAAGCACCATGGGGATGGTGAATATGCTGTCGGCGATGTTCTTCGCTTTTTGCGAAAGGCGAAGACACCAATATGCAGCTAGCAGTCCAAGGACGAAGACGAAAACGATGGCAACGCCAGTGGTTTTGAGGGTTACCCACAGAGGGCTCCAGTCGAGTTCGGAGAGGAATTTGCCCGCTGCGGCAATCCCGGTAGCTCCTTCGTTCACGGTGACCTCATTTGCGGGGGCAAGTCGACCAAAATCGGCAAATGAGGGTTTGAAGTAGGTTGGGTTGTCGCTGTCGGTAAGATCGGACCCGTCGATGCCTATAACGCTGGCATACACATTTCCATTTATTTCTTGATCGAAAGCGAAACGGATATTGCCCATCTCGTAGGTTGGGTTGCTTGTGAAGTACCAAGTGCTGATTCGTGAAAGAGGAACAGAGCCCGCTGCCGTTTCACCGTCGAGCGCACAGAAATAGTTTTTAATCAGGGCTTTATCATTCTCGTCGTCGATGTCGATTCCGAGGGTCTGTGCTGCTTGGGCGGGAACGTAAGCGACCGCGTAGGATTCGGAAGCAATAAGCTGAAAGAATTCACCTGTCTCATTTCCCACCAAATACGAGTAACCGTAATACGTTCCATCAATAGCTCGATTCGACCCCTTTTGGGCACGTGTGAAATCGCAGACTGCGTAGGAGGCGTCCTCAATTGATGCGCTGGATGCATCTTCCGATACGCTAACTTTTGCCGATTCTCCGTTTTCAGAGGAGGTAGCCTGGGGATTGGTGGTTTTGGGAGTGTCGGCGTCGCCCAAGGCCTCATTGGCAAATGCCTTGCAGGGGAGCAATGACGTTATCAAAACCAGTATCAGCATGAATAAGCAGGTGGCGTGTGCAGTGCCTCGTTTTGTATTCATGGAAGGTCCTTATCTGAAAAGGTAGCGTATCGAAAAATGGGAGATGGGCGTTGCTGCGCGCCCATCTCCAGAAAATAGCGAAGTTGAAGTGGCTATTTGCGGCTTACGCCAACTCGAAGCCCCACTTCTGCCAGATTGCCTGAGCTTTTTCGCTGTTCATGCACCAGTCAAGGAATTCCTTGGTGGCATCAACATTCTTGCAATCCTTGGTAATAGCGCCAGGATACACGATGTTCTTGTGGGTGTCGCCAGGTACGGTGCCAACGATCTCTACGCCGCCAAAGCGATAGACGTCGGAGGTATATACGAAGGCAATATCGACATCGCTAGACTGAGCATGCTTGCAAACATTGCCAACAGAGGTGTCAGTTACAACCTTGTAGTCGGAGCCGTAAGAACCGCCCTTACCGGAGATTTCCTTGCCGGTCTTGCCTGCGTCATCACTAGCGGGGGTGTAAACGCCAACGGTGGAAAGAGACTGTGCTGCATAGTTGCCTGCGGGAACAGAGTCATCGCCAACGCAGATGGAGTACTTGCCGGCGGCAATGTCCTCAAGCGTTATATCGGAAAGGCCAGAGCCTTCCTTGGAAACCATAACCAGATCATTCTTGAACAGGTCAACGCGGGTTCCTTCGTCAACGTAACCTTCCTTGACGGCGGTATCCATAGAGCCCTTGGAAGCGGAAATCAAAAGATCGGCGTAGGATCCTGCTCCGAGCATCTCGTTCAGCTCGCCTGAAGCCTTGTACTGGGTGTCGGCAAAGGATACGTTGCTGTGGCCATCTTCGATATAAGCCTGCTGAGCTTCTTCCATTGCCTTCGAAAGAGAGTTGGCGGCAAATACCTGAAGCTGAACGTCTTCTTTCTTTTCCTCCTGTTGGCAACCGGTAAGAGCTACGACAACCAACGCGCAGCAAGCGAAAGCCGCAAACGCGGTGGCGAGTTTTTTCGCCTTTTGGGTGGCAGTCATGGGGGGAGTCCTTTCAATTCGGGGCGTGGTTTTGTCCTTTCGCGAGAATAAATGCAAAATCCCTTGTTTGGTTTGGGAAAATAATCGAAATGATTGTGAGGTGTCGATTCCGAGAGGTAAACGGTATGCGCAGTGATGAAGTATCGGCAGACATCAAAGTTTTCATAAGCTCAAAAAGCCAAGCGCACCATAGCCCTGGGCTCGGCCTTGGCGTTGTGGAGTTGTGCGAACGCGTGGAACGGTTGGGCTCCCTGAACAAAGCTGCGGCTGATATGGGCATGGCTTACAGTAAGGCATGGCGCATTATCAAGCAGGCGGAAGAAGGCCTTGACGTGGCTTTATTCCTTCGCCAAGGAGCCCGTGGCTCTTGCTTGACCGAAGAAGCCAAAGCGCTAATCGAGTTGTTCCGCAAAGTGGAGCGCGAAACGAACGCCTGCGCCAATCGGGTGCTTCGTGAGTCTTTGGATGATTTGGTCGACAAGGGAATTCTTTCCCATGCTTCGGCCCCTGATTTGGAAAAGAAAGCCACGCCCGAACTTATTGCGCAGGTTCGTGCGTTGGGTCTTTAGGCGTCCCTCTATATTGTTCATTTCGCTGATAGCTTGATACGGTGAAATATCCAGGTAACCGTTTACCGCTTACTGCATACCGTTTACTGAGGGTGTTTTCGGTAAACGGGAAAGCCGTTTTCTCGCTGCTTTTTGAACCGGTTTTAAAGGCAGCGCTTAGCTATACATGCGGTATAGGACCTCTGCTTGAGCAAGCTCTTGCGGCGTATTCACGTTGGCAAAGGGGTCAATCGATCCAGGCTTGCGCATGAGCTCGGCGTTGAATCGGGTGCAGTCGATTGAATCGATCAAATCCCGCATGCGCTTTGACCCTTGTGAGGTAATGCGCTCCAGAATAGGTTGGCATGTGCTTTTGCGATACACCGCCGCAAAGGGTTCGTAATTTCCTTTATTAAATGGCACCACTGCGTCACTTCCGCTTGCTTGCAGCGCAAGAGCTTCGCGGGTAAGGATTTGTGGCGAAAAGGCAATCATGTCGCAAGCAACAACCCCAACGGCATCGTTGGAGCTTGCTTCAATTGCGGTAAGCAGTCCGGGCAGGGCACCTCGTTCTTCCATGACATCGCTAACGAGGCGGAGTTTGGGATGCCGCTCAAGGAGATAACGCAGCTCCGGCTCTTCATTGGTTGTGATGATGAGTTCGTCGGCAAATGCGGCAACTACTTCCATCATGTGCTCAATTAAGGGGCGCCCCAAAAAAGGTGTCAATGCTTTCGATTGTCCCATTCGCTTTGATTCGCCACCTGCCTGAATGGCGATGGTAAGTGGCGCACGCGTGTATCGTTTTCGTAAAAACGCCGCAATAGCTTCAATGTCCTCGAAACCGAATACTTCGACAGCGTTTTCGCGGGCAATTCGCTCAACGGCCGGCATGTCGGTAACGATGGCGGCTGGTATTGCGGGCCGGTCGGGTGTTTCGTCGTCCGAATAGGAGGGCGTTGTGCCAGACAAGCGATCGATGAGCGCTTTTGCGGCTATTTGATCTTTTGGGTTTTCTGCTCGAAGGAGTTCGATGGTTGGCAATCCCACGCCGCGGAATCCTTCCACGAGTACCAAATCGTAGTTCGGCATAAGCTCCAATGCCTCGGAGCAGGAAATCTCTTGGGCTAGATCGCATGTGAATGCCAAGCGTTTGCTTGAAAGGATTGCGGTGGCTTTTGATCCTGCGACACGATGACGGTATGAATCTTTCCCCGGAATGTCGATTTCAAAATCAGGGTGTCCATGGTGTTTCAGGGTGCCAATAGCAAGTCCCTGACGGGTAAGCTCGGCTATGATTTTTTCCAACAGGGTCGTTTTCCCTGAATTCTGCCTTCCCACAAAAGAAACGGCAGGGCTTGGCCGATAGGGCTTATGGGGTAGAGGTTCGTAGATCATGCCAAATCCTTGTGTTTGTTGTAGGCTGCTCGGCATGGCAAGTGTAGGGCATCATGTGGGTTTTCGGCATCCGCATTATACGAATGGTTCGGGTGGAGGCGTGTAGGCAAATTCTTTTCGCCGTGAATAGCCATCCGTTAGCCCTGTTGATTCTGCCGAAGGAAGGTTGAGCGACATGCTTATTGCGCGGTCCTCACTACTATTGGAGCGTTACTTATTGGCGTTTGAGGAGGCATCAATGGCTTGCATCACATCCATCAACCTTTCTGCGCGCAAAGGAGTTCGGAAAACGCCTGTTGGTGATGCTCCTCAAGTTGTCCTTGTTGATGATGGGCTGGAAAACGACGCTCATGCAGGAAAGTGGCACCGTCAGGTTTCGTTTTTGGCAGAAGCATCCATCGCGAAAGCTCGTGATATGGGCTTAGAGGTTGGCCCTGGCGATTTTGCTGAAAACTTTACAACTGAAGGAATTGATCTGCTTGATTTGCCTTTGGGCACGCAGCTCCGTTTGGGAAAAGATGTGCTGGTGGAAATCAGTCAGATCGGTAAAGTGTGCCATACCCGTTGTGCCATTTACCATTTGGCGGGCGACTGCATCTTTCCCCGCGAGGGCATTTTCGGCGTGGTGCTGCATGGTGGCGTTGTTTCGGCGGGTGACGCCATCGAGGTCGTAAAACGTGGTGACGGCACGTGCGCGCATACTCCACCTGAGGCATTGGCCGAAGTGGAGGCAGCACGAAAGGCAGGCACCCTGTGAGCAGTGAAACGCAAGACCTCTCTATAAACGAGGGGAAACAAAGCTCCTATCGCGAAGCCTACCTGGATAATGCTGCCACAACCAAACCGCGCCCCGAGGTGGTGCAGGTTATGATGCGGGAACTTCAGAACTACGGCAACGCGTCTTCTGTTCATGCGTTGGGTAAGAGGGCAAAGCGCGTGTTGGAAGACAGTCGTGCTGTTGTCGCAACTGCTTTGGGTGCTGAGCCCGATGAGATTTTTTTCACATCGGGCGGAACCGAGTCGAACAACCTTGCCATTCGCGGTTCGGTTATGGCCCGCGGAATCGGCGCAGGCCGAATCATAACTTCTGCCTTGGAACATCCTTCGGTAACGCGATCGGTGCGCGGTCTTAAGCGAGAGGGAGATTGCTGCGTTTCTTACGTTGAAGCCGTACATGGCAATTTTGACCTGGAAGCATGCGCGCGCTTCCTCCAGGAACCAACGACATTGGTAACGGTAATGTCGGTTCAGAACGAGCTTGGCTATCGGCTTCCTATCCCTGAAATCGTCAAGTTGCGCAATGAATATGCTCCCAATGCAGTGGTTCACACCGATGCTGTTCAGGCTTTCGGCAAGATCGATGTCCCCGTACATGAGTGGGGTGTTGATCTAGCATCCCTTTCTGCTCATAAGATCGGGGGACCGAAGGGTATCGGCGCTTTGTTTGTAAAGCGTGGGACCGATATGTTCACCACGGCGTTTGGAGGTGGGCAAGAACGCGGTCTTCGTTCAGGAACCGAGCCCGTTTACCTCGCCGCTGGTTTTGCCGAAGCGGTACGCTGTGCATTTTCCGACAGGCAGGCCGAAGAAATGCGCGTTCGCGGATTGTGGGACCGTTTGCGCACCCGGATTAACGCAGAGATTCCTGATGCGGTAATCAATTCACGTGAGGACGGATCGCCTTACCTGTTCAATTTCAGCGTTCCTGGAATGAAAAACCAGGCGGCCCTCCGCTATTTGAGCGACCACAGCGTCTACGTTTCCAAGGCATCTGCGTGTGAGTCAAACATCAATACCGTTCCGGTTGGCACATGGCGTCATAAGCATCCGCTTTCACTTCAGGCTGCTGGCATTCCCCTTACAATGGGCAAGCGCACGCTGCGCGTGAGCTTTGGTTACGATTCCCATGAAGATGATGTCGATCGATTCGTGGATACCCTGAAAGCGTATCTGGCTAGCTGCTAAAGCAATCCCACTTCGCCCAAATTGAAGGCGTTCAATGTTAGCTATTTCTTACGCTTTACGTTGTTAACCTGCGGTAACCAGATTCGGTGCTAAGGTGTGGAGAATCGCTCACGTAGGTGGGCGATTCTTTTTGCTTTTAAGCGCCGAACCATGAGTGGCGTTATTCGATGAAGGAAGTTGAGCGTTATGAACAGTGGGTCTTATCAGACATCGAGAATGGCCGAAGTGCGTCGTGTTCTGTGGATCGTTCTTTTGCTTAATCTGCTGGTTGCGCTTGCGAAGTTCTTCTATGGCTTGGCCACCAATTCTCACTCTATGCAGGCTGACGGTATCCATTCGGTGTTCGACTCCATGGGTAATGTAGTTGGCTTGGTTGGGATCACGCTCGCCCTCCGACCCGCAGATGAAGGCCACCCTTACGGGCACTTCAAATTCGAGACATATGCGAGCATGGTCATCGGTATTCTGCTCATAGCTGCTGCGTTCGAGGTTGGATCAAGCGCTATCGGCGCCCTAATTTCAGGCGACCACAATGCTTCCGTTACGGTGGTTTCCTATGTGGTCATGGTGGGCACTCTGTGCATCAACATTGGCGTAACAACGTATGAGCGAAAGGCCGGTAAGCGTTTGAACAGCGATATCTTGCTGGCAGATGCAAGTCATACGCTTTCCGACGCTATGGTTTCCATTGGTGTCATTGTTGGCCTCGTGCTGATTCAGCTCGGCTTCGCCATTGCCGACTCCGTTATGGCCTTAGTTGTTATGGTTGCCATTTTGTATACCGCATTTGATGTGTTCCGCTCTGCTTTTCAGACTCTTTCTGATAAGGCGCGAATCCCCGAAGAGGAAGTTCGCAAAGTCGTGGAGGGTATCGCAGGTGTTCGGAATGCGCATCGTATTCGCACGCGCGGTACCCAGGGCGATGTATATGCTGATTTGCATGTGCTGGTTGATCCAAGCATGACCGTTGCCGCTTCGCATGAGCTTGCCGATCGTATTGAATCCGAGATCGTCCATAAGTTCCCGCAGGTAAAGGACATCCTTGTTCATATTGAGCCCGATGATGCCTATCATCGGGCAGAGAGCCATTCCGAATAGTGGTCCTGTTTCTGAAAAAAACAAATCAAGACGGTTGACGCAAAGTGCTGTTCTGGTAATATACAACCTCGCTGAAGCAGTTCGGCATTTTCGGGCGATTAGCTCAGGGGGAGAGCGCCACCTTGACACGGTGGAGGTCACTGGTTCGATCCCAGTATCGCCCACCACTTGCACACAGGCCAGAGGCTTAAAGCCCTGGCCTGTTTTCGTTTGCACAGCTCTTACTGGGAAAGGGAAGAAGCATGCACACCAACATATCGCTCCAACAGCTTCGTTACATTATTGAAGTCGCCGAATGCGGCTCCATCAACGCAGCTAGCCAGCAGCTGTATGTTTCCCAGCCCACGCTTTCAACCACCATTAAAGACACCGAACAGGAACTGGGGATTTCCATCTTCAACCGCACAAACCGTGGCATTACCCTTACGAACGAGGGTACTGAGTTCATCGGTTACGCTCGGCAGATCCTGCAGCAGTTTGATCTGTTTGAGGCACGTTATTCCAACTCGAACAGTGCCGCCAAGGGCAGGCTTTGCGTTTCTTCCCAACATTACGCCTTTTGCGTTCATGCATTTGTCGATTTGGCCGAGGAATGCGACGAAGAGGAGTACAACTTCTCCTTGCGTGAGACGCGTACGGCGGAAGTGATTGATGACGTTAAAGAATTCCGTAGCGAAATCGGTGTTTTGTACCTGAGCGAGTTCAATCGTAAGGTGCTGACCAAGGCATTTTCCGATGCTGGGTTGACGTTTACGCCGCTGTTCGAGGCGCACCCGCATGTGTTCGTCGGCTCTAACCATCCTCTTGCTGGTCGATCAAGCCTGAAGCCCGAAGACTTGGAAGAGTATCCTCGTTATTCGTTCGAGCAGGGCAGCAACAATTCCTTCTTCTTTGCCGAAGAGCCGCTGAGCCATCTGCCCCACAGTCAGAACATTACCTATTATGACCGCGGCACCTTGACCATTCTCCTTAATCGCCACAACGGCTATACCATTTCAACGGGCGTTCTCTCCGGTGAAATGGGGCAGAGCATCTGCTCCATCCCCCTTGAAGTCGATGAAACCATGACGGTTGGCTATCTGTACCATGCCGAGCGTCCATTCTCCCCTTTGGCGCAACGCTACATTGATAAGCTTCGTGCCTATATTGAAGACAACCCCACGGTAACCACGTACTATCCAGTTGATTGATAGGTTTTTCTCTCTTTGCGCGCTTAGTCTCTCTTTGCGCGCTTAGTGGCCCGGACTTTCTGCTGGGCGGCTGGTAGGGTCCACCGTTTCATAAGGATTGAATAATTACTCCTTTCGCCGATAAATATATGCCGTTGCCGTCGAATGGCATCGAAAACAAGTAGAGTGTTCGCAAGCGCCTTCCCCTCGGGAAGGCACTTGTATGCTCGCACTCCATCGATCAGCTTTTGAAAACTAGCAGGTCAGACGGTTAATTTCTGCTGACCCGCTAGTTTATTTGCGCTCGAAAAACGCCCCGCTGGTGATGATTTGGTGATCTTTGCTATATTGCCTTCATCTTCGCTTCCGTCAGAAGTGCGCCGATGGTATCCGCACACTCAACGTCACGCTGGGGCATTGCGTGGGCGTACATGTCACTTGTTATGCTCGGTGAAGCATGACCCAAACGGGCAGAAACGCTGATAACATCCTCTCCTTTTGCAAGCAGGTAGGTAGCCTGTGTGTGGCGCAGCTCATGAAAGCATGGGCGATTCCCTAGGCTGTCCTTGAATTGGTGCCTTTCGCAAAACTTGCCGAATTGACCCATGAAAGATGACGGATTCAGCGTTCCCCCTGCAAGCGCCGCAACGCCGCCAAACCTGCGCCCACACGTTGAGCAGCATATAGGCGTTTTCGGAACTTGCACGACACATAGCGCGGAAAGCTCGTGCTTCTGCTCGCGCTTCCACTTCCTGAGCCATTGGAGCGTCCCCGCGTCGATCGTGACCGTTCTGTTGCTATTTTCGGTCTTGGGCGCTTTGACGGTCTTAGACGGAACACCCGCCTTCCTCGCTCCTGGTACGCGAACAAGGCTCTTCGTGATTGACACCGTTCCAGCCTTGAAATCAATGTCGTTCCACGTGAGCGCCAACACCTCGCCGCGCCGTGCACCGATAGCCAAACCGATTCTCACAGCCGCTGAGAAGCCGCTGAACCCTTCCTCTTCGTCAAGCACGTTCAGCATCCTTCCCGCTTCCTCGAATGAAAGATATCCGCGCTTGTTCTCTTCGCTCTTCGGTGCCTTCACCTGGTTGAACTTGTTGGAGGTGGCAAGCCCATCCCTTACGGCGTTCTTGAAAGCCATCTTAGCCAGCCTGTGAGCTTTGTTCAGCGTTGTTCCAGAAGCCCCATCGGAAGACGCTTTCCTGTACCATCTTTCGATCATGGAGGGGCTAACGTCCTTGACTGGCACGCCGCCGATGTACGGGGCTATCCACTTACGGAGAAGCCAGTCGTACCTCGCTATCGTGCTGTCGGCAAATTCGCCCATTGCCTGACGGTTTCTCAGGTAATCGCCCATGAAATCGGCAACGGTGACCTTCTCGGCATCGGGTCGGATTCCCGATTCTGCTTCCCTCCTTATCCCCATGCAAAATCTGTCGCAGTCTCTTTTCGTGCCGTTGAACCGCCTATGCAATGGTCTTTTCATGCCTGGCACGTTGATATAGCAGTCCCACCTCTTCGGGCTGTAGCTTTTGCCCTCAGCGTCTAGAATCTCTCGATAGTTGTATATTCCGTTAGCAACCATTATTGCCACTCTTGCCTTTCGTGTCTTTCGTTCCGTCAATGACGGATAATGCCCCGCCTGCTCCTGCACCGGTAGGCAACGGCTGCCTATAGCCGAATCCAGCCATAAAGGAAAACCTATAACGGGAACGGGTCATTTTCTGGTTTCTGTTGGGCTGATCCCCGCCCTTGCTTGGCTATGGGCGCTTGGACGGCGTGAACACGATGCGCGGAACGGTGTCCGTTTCCGCTTCGCGCTTAACGTCTGCCAGCTCGTTGAGCCTGTCCAGCGTGTCCGTGAAGCCCCTTAGCGCCGTGCCGTCCATGCCATCTAGCAATTCCTCGTAACACCTGTCGTTTACCGCCTGTAGGCGCTCTAGCGCCTTTCTCAGGCTCCATTTGGCGGCTTCTGCCGCTTCCCTGCGCCCCTCTTCCACTATTGGGGCGATAACGGGGTTGGAGAGAAGGCGCTGGGCTTCCCTTGCTACGCTTGCGCTGCTCATGCCGTCCGCTCGGTACGCTTGCCTGTACGCTTCGGAAGGCGCGGCACCCGATACTATGGCGTTGGCAAATTCGAGCTGCTTAGGCGTTGGCGTTCTTCCCATGTGCTCCCTCTTCGCTACCGTTCGCGGAACGGCGTTCATCGTTCTGTTGAATTGCCTTTGCTTGGCTTTTCTTTTTTGCCTTTTCTTAGAAGGGGTTCCCCGATCTTGGAAACGGGGGGAGGTTCCCTTTTGGTCTTTCTCCCTAATCGTCAGGAAGAAAAACATTGTCACCGCATCTAGTGCAAGTGAAAAATGCTGCTCCGTTCCGCTGCTTGAATCGGGTAAGCGTCTTGCATTTGGGGCAATAGCTTTCCCTTATGTTTCCATGTCTCGGTCTGCCTTGCTGCTGTTGAGGTTGTGGGTTTTCCACAATGGGAGAGGGGCTTTCTTGGGGGTATATGGAATATCCCTCTTCCATGCCCAAACCTCTATCCTCTAGTAACTCTATACTTGCTACCTTTTGTGCGTGTTTTGTACCAGTTAGCCCGTACAAATCATGCGTGTTTTGTACCAGTTGGCTGGTACATGGCTTAGCGGGTTCATGGGCTGTTGCCCCCGGGTTATCCACAATGCCGTACAGCCGCATGAAAGCGGGGAACGTGTAGACCGTTGCCGCTTCACGCCCTCCCTTGCTGCTCGGGAAATCGACCAACCCGCATAGCCTTAGGTCGTTCTTCGTGTAGCGCCTGTAGCTCGCTCCGCTAACGGTGCCGCTCCCGTCCTTGGTCAGAACATGGGCGGCAACATCGGCGTTTGACGCAACGGCGGTAAGCCTTTCGGAATCCCGAATTGCTGCAAGGAACATATACGCTTGCATTGCCTGGGCTTCCCTGGTCTGGCTCCCGCACGCTACCTCCTTGGCAAGCCGTGCAGCTTCCACCACCTCACTTGCCCCAATCGGTGACCAACGCCCATCATGCGCCCGTATGGCTTCGCTTGCGCGGCTCATGGCTCATTCGCCCCGCTTCCGTCAGCTCGCATAGCTTGCCAGTTCATCGTCCATGAAAGCGGTTTTGCCAACCTGCCGTGTTGCCGGTGGCATCTTGGATTCGGCTATGTAGGCTTCCAGGTGGTACGGGCTTAGCAGCGTGCTCGGGTTCAAATGCGCCTGGTACTGGGTGCCTTCCCATTGCCTGCGCTTGAAAGCCACCATCTGCCGAATATCATCGATCAAGAACGCGTTGAGCATCGAGCCTAGGAAACGGGCATGGGGGTTGACGGTGTACCGAAACGGCGCGAACCCTTCCAGCTCATCGTTAAGCGCCTGCAAGCAGGCATCTGCGAATGTTTCTCTATCCATCTGCGTTCACCTTGCCCACCATATCGTCAGATAGGCTCCTGCGCTTCTCGAACCTGCCGCCCAACTCTTCGGGGTAATCGGCTTCCAGCATCCGTGCAAGAGCGGGAAGAAGGGTGTTGTTGACCTTGAAAGGCACTTCGTTCTCTTCGCGTGGGATATACGTTGCCCTGACAACCTCGGCAACCATCGAAATGCTCAGCCGCCGCCCACTTCCCGCGATCCTCAGCGCGGTGTCAGCCATCAGCCAATAGGCGCGTGGGTGGCTCTTCTTCCATTTGGCGGCTTCGTATGCAGCCGTTGCGCCCGTTACCCTGTTCGTTTGCCTGTGGCTCTCAGAAGGCTTCTCGGCATCGAAAGCGTTTCCCATGCCGTCCACCTACTCGCAAAACTTCGCGATGAACTTGTCCCGCTGAATGTAGACACGGTGACCGATCTTCACCGCTGGAAGCTCCTTGCGGCGAACCATCGCCCTAACCGTCTGCTCGGTGCAGTCAAGAAGCGTTGCCGTTTCCTTGACCGTTATAAGCTGGTTAAGTCCGCTCTCGTTTCCGTGGCTGTCCATTCGGATAACCTTGATTCCTGGTTTCATCTAAACCGCCTTCTGTAACTGCAATTCGATACTTTGAACGCTGTGCATGCTTGCGTTGTCTCAAAGTAAAACGGCATAATGTCCCTCAATCGAAGGAATGTTTAGCGGGACAATTGGCAAATCAAAAAGAAACATACGGTGGACAATGGGCGGCTAACCCGCTTTATTGGTGGGCGCATTCGCCTATTCGCATCGAGAAATGCAATGGGCATCTGTTTTTCGTGCAGGACAGAGCAAGCGGATCATTTATGCACTACGAGGATTTGCCCATCGAGTTTTTCAACCATCAAATAGTCGAAATGCCGCCGCTGAATCTCTGTCCAGAAGATGAAATATCGAACGCGGACGAACTCCTTTGCTTTTGCGAAAAGTGGGGTTTGCCTTTCAGCCCGTATAGGGAATACGGGGCAAGGCTGCAAAGCGGCAACGAAACGCTACCTAGCAACGAATGGGGACAGGCGATTCGAATAACAGATAGCTTCTATCCTGGCTTTTCGCAAAGTCTCACAAACAAGGGTCTTTTCGTTTCTGTTAGCGAAGCTGCTCGCTCTATTCAGGATTTGAGCCTGTTTGCTTCTAGTGTTTCCAAAATCGCAAACGGCGCGAATGGCTCATTCGGCATGAGTGAAATATTCAACGCAGCATATCCCCGTTCAGCCGCTTACTGGTGCAGCGAAACAGGGGGGATGAATAGCACGAAAGCGCCTGGAAGCGTGTTCGACTTCGGGGACACTCGAAGCGGTGGGCTTACGGCTGCTGTCTGCCGTCAGATGATCGAAACCCTATCAGACCCCGCACCGTGGAGGGAATGCGCTTGCAAGGGGTGCGGGAAGATGTTCAAACGCAAGCAGGGAGCGAAGAACCCACATAGGGATTCCGCTTACTGCTGCAAAAAATGCGAAGAGCGGCAACGCAAGCGGAACCAGCGAGAAGCAGCCAGGAACCGAATAGACCACGGCATATAAAAAGCGCCCTGCAAATTGCTTGCAAGGGCGCTGAGTAGGGAATGGCGGGAACTCTGTAAGGCATGAGAGAAAGGGAGCTTCACGCCCGAACGTCATTGTATGAGCCTGTAGCGCGGTGGGTCAGCTGATCCCTTTTCCCCTCTTTCGCAGAAATAGCCTATAGGCTTGTGCAGGGTTCATGAATCCCTGTTACAGAAACCGTTAAGTTGCAGGTCAGGCACCTAGATATTTTTCGAATCTCTTACCCCGATTCGCTTCTCCAAGCGCCGCACCGCCTGCCGCTCTGCGTTGTACATGCGCCTTAGGTCGATGCTCGCTTCCTTGCGCTCTAGCGATTCGAGGTGCCGTTTGCGCTGCTGGATACTCTCGATCCTGTCTGTGAGGTTGCAGTCGGGGCATTTGCCGCTGTTGTTGTGCGAGTTTAGAACCGCCCCGCAAACATCGCACTGATTAAATTTCGCGAGGGAAACGCCCTTACGGCTTGCCCTCATGCGTATAGCCTGAACCGTTCTATCTGTGCCGCACAGCGTTCTTAGCTGCTTGCGAATCTTGTATGCGCCCTGTTCCTTGTAACGGCGTATTACGGCATCTTCCGCCCTGCTCCAACGCTGTTGATGCATGTTGTGCCCTTCTGCTTTTCCGTGTCGTTGCCTGTGCGGGTTTCTACAGGGATTCTAACGGGCTGTTCGCGATCCCCTGGGCTTCGGTGCCTTGGATCAGCTCAACAGCCTTCATGCACTCCCTGAACTGCTCCGAAACAACGTCAAGGAAGTTCAGCACCCCGCAAACCTCGTCTTCGCTTACTGCGTTCGGGCTGCAAGCTATGGCGTTGATCAAAGCATGAGCCTGGTTGATCTTCCTCTCGGTTTCCTCCATTACGTCATCGGCTGAAAACTTCTCTGCCCTGTAGATCATTGCAATGTGCCTTTCTCTTTCGGCTTGCGGCTATAGCGCCGTGCCTGGTGGTTCTCTGGTGATGATTTGGTGATCGACTGAATGCATCTAGATATACGTTGTTCGTCATGGTTGGTGATTCGGATAACGTATTTGAATATGCTTTAACCTGGTTATATGCGTGGACGTTTTCCCCTCGGGGAGGGCGTTTTTGCTTGCTGGATGTTGAGCTATTTGGTGCGGTTATCGGTTGTAAGCTGCTGCTTCTATTCGTAGGAGCTTTATGCGTTGAAGTTCGCGATGCCGTGCAGGGAAGGGGGATGCGTGTCCGCGCTATCTATTGAGCCCAAGACGGCTGCTGATGCGAAGGTGGAATCTTATTTAAAGAGATTTGAGCGAAGGGTCGAGGCTGCACCTCCTGGTCAGTGTCCGCTGACCACCGTTGCATCTTTTCTTGAAACTGGCGCAAACCAAACGTGCGGGAAATGCGTTCCGTGCCGTGATGGTCTGCCGAAACTTTCTGAGCTGATGCGGGAACTGGCAAACTGCCAGGCAAACAACGAAACACTGGAAACCATGCGCGCGCTCGCCCAGATGATTCGCGATGCATCGGATTGCGCGGTAGGGTACGAGGCTGCCCAGGCAACGCTCGATGCGCTCGATACTTTTTCCGAAGAGGTTGAAGCTCATCTGGTTGGGCATAGCTGCACCCAAGGCATGGGCCAAAGTGTTCCCTGCGAAACCCTGTGCCCGGCTCACGTTAACGTGCCAGGGTACATTGCCCTTGTTGGCGAGGGGCGCTATGCCGACGCTATCAAGCTTATTCGTAAAGATAACCCGTTTCCCACGGCATGTGCGCTGGTGTGTGAGCATCCGTGCGAAAAGCGCTGTCGCCGCATCCTCATCGATGCGCCGCTGAACATTCGCGGCATCAAAAAAATGGCAGTTGACCAGGTTGCTGCCGATTCCGTTGCCACTCCTGAGCGTTTGCCTGATTCTGGTAAACGGATCGCGGTTGTTGGTGGCGGCCCTTCCGGTCTTACCTGCGCCTATTATGCGGCGCTGATGGGGCATTCCGTAACGGTGTTTGAGGCGAATCACTCACTGGGCGGCATGATGCGCTATGGCATTCCCGCATATCGTTTTCCGCGTGAACGCCTAGATGAAGATATTCGTGCCATTCTTTCTGTGGGCAACATCGAAGTGAAGTGTGACGCGCGCATAGATGCCGTCGCTATGGCGAAAATCAACGATGATTTCGATGCGGTGTATGTTGCCATCGGCGCTCAGTTGGGAAAAACGCTGAAACTCGAAAATGGCGATGCTGAAGGCGTCGTGTCCGCGGTTGACTTGCTCCAGAAAATTGGCGATGGAAATTATCCCGATTTCTCCGGCAAGAAGGTTGTCGTGGTTGGCGGTGGCAACGTTGCCATGGACTGCGCGCGAACCTCGGTTCGTGCTGGCGCATCGGAGGTCACGGTTGCGTATCGCCGAAGGCAATCGGATATGACAGCTTTGGTAGAAGAAGTGGAAGCCGCCGTTGCCGAAGGCGTTGAGATGGCTGTGCTTGAAGCCCCTGCTCGAGTTGAGGTTGATGAATCGGGGCACTGCGCTGCGCTTATTACGCAACCCCAGATGATTGGCGCGGTTAAACGAGGTCGACCTGCACCCGTTGCTGCCAATAAGCCCGAACGCCGCATCGAAGCCGACGTAATTCTCATTGCGGTTGGCCAGGACATCGATGTGGATCCCTTCGCGGATTTCGGTATGCAAGCAGAACGCGGCAGCTTTATTGCCAATGGGCAACTCGAATCTCCCAATTTGCCTGGAATCTATGTGGGCGGCGATTGCCAGAGCGGCCCCGCAACGGTGATTAAGGCCATCGGTGCGGGCAAGGTTGCCGCGCGCAATATCGATGAGTATTTGGGCTACCATCACACCCTTTCTTGCGATGTTGTGCTTCCCGAGCCCAAGCAGAACGATCGAACGCCAAAAGGACGTGTCGAAATTGCTGAGCGCCCCGCTCGTGAGCGCAAGAATGATTTCCTGGGGGTTGAATGCGGAATGAGCCTGGAGGAGGCAGAGCAGGAGTGCGGACGCTGCCTGCGTTGTGATTGCTTTGGTGCTGGCTGCCAGGTTGACGGGAGGTTCCAGTATGTCTAATGTATGCGCAAACTCTTCTCTGATTGCCGATGAGCAGGCTATTTCACTCGTTGTTGACGGCATTTCGGTGTCGGTGCCTAAGGGCGCGACGATTCTTGATGCTGCCGAAAAGGCAGGCGCCCACGTTCCCACACTTTGTTTCTTAAAAGAACGCAGTGCTATTTCTTCGTGTCGCATTTGCATGGTTGAGGTTGAGGGGGAAGATGCTCTTGTTCCTGCCTGTTCCACCGTAGCAAAAGAGGGCATGGTAATAACTACTGCCTCGGAGCGCTTGGTTGCCTATCGTAAGTTGGCTATGGACCTGATTCTTTCCGATCATGGCCTCGATTCCACCAACTATTGCTTCAGCTGTAAAAAGAACGGTGCATGCGAGCTGCAGGCGGTTGCTCGAGAGGTTGGGGTACAGCATCCTTCGTTTGGGGGAGCTGAAAAACGCAAGCCGGTGTTCGACTCGAACCCCTTCATTTCGTTCGATCCTAATCTTTGCATTCGCTGCCAACGTTGTGTGGGCGCATGCAATAACGCTGCGGGCAATCATTCGCTCCATACCGCAAAGCGCGGTTTGCGGACGTCGATTGAGGCGCCTTTTGGTTCCAACTGGAAAACCTCGGGATGCGAATCGTGCGGCAACTGCGTGCAGGCATGCCCGACGGGCGCCCTTACTATGAAGCGTCGTGAGGAATACCGCGAATGGGAAGTTGAACGCGTGCTTACTACATGCCCCCATTGCGCTACAGGATGCCAATACAATCTCATCGTGAAAAACGGCAAGATCGTTGATACGGAAGCGGTTGATGGACCCTCGAATCATGGTTTGCTATGCGTGAAGGGTCGCAGCGGCAGCTTCGATTTCGTTCATTCGGAGGAGCGTCTCACTACGCCCCTTATCCGTAACAGCGAAACGGGTCAGCTTGAGCCCGCAACATGGGATGAGGCCCTTGATCTTGTTGCGGCAAAGATGGGTGCACTGCGTGATGAGTTTGGCGGTCAGGCCCTTGCTGCGTTTGCGTGTGCTCGCTCTGCCAATGAAGACATCTACATGCTTCAGAAAATGGCACGTACGGTGTTCAAGACGAATAACATCGATAACTGCGCTCGCGTTTGCCATGGCCCTTCGGTTGCTGGTTTGGCTCAAACCCTTGGTTCTGGCGCTATGACCAATCCCATTACCGACATCGCTCGTAATGCTGATGTGATCATGCTGGTTGGCTCGAACCCAGAGGAAGCCCATCCGGTTATCGGCATGCAGATCCGCCACGCGGTTGAAACGGGAACAAAACTTATCGTGGTCGATCCGCGCAATATCGGTCTTTCTGCTAAAGCCGATATTCATCTGAAACTGCATCCTGGCACCAATGTTGCGTTTGCCAATGGTGTTGCAAGGGTGCTTATTCACGAGGGTCTTATCGATGAGGCGTTTATCGCAGAACGCTCTGAAGGTTTTGACGACTTCAAGGCGATGGTGGAAAAGTACACACCTGAATACGTGGCAGAAATCTGCGGCATCGATGCTTGCGATTTGGTTGCTGCGGCAAAGCTGTATGGGGAAGCGGGTGCCGCTGCTATCGTGTACTGCCTTGGTGTTACCGAGCATACCAGCGGCACCGAAGGTGTAATGGCGTTGTCGAACTTGGCTATGATCACAGGCAACTTCGGAAAGCCAGGGACAGGCGTCAACCCTATCCGTGGACAGAACAATGTGCAGGGCGCCTGTGATATGGGTGCAACCCCTGGCGATTTCCCCGGCTACCAGAAGCTCGCCAATGCTGAAGTGATGAAGCGCTTCGAGGACCATTGGGGAGTTGAGATCCCCAAGTGGAAGGGCACCTATGCAACCGAGTGTTTCCCCAAGATGATCTCGGGAGATATCAAGGGCTTGTTCATCTTTGGCGAGGACCCAGTACGAACCGACCCCGACACCAACCATGTTATCAAGGCTCTTGAAGCGCTCGATTTCTTGGTGGTAGATGATCTGTTCTTAACCGAAACAGCCAAATTCGCCGATGTTGTTCTTCCTGGTCGCAGTTATGCGGAAAAAGAAGGTACGTTCAGCAACACCGAGCGTCGTGTTCAACGAATTCGCACAGCGGTCACCATTCCCGGCACACGTCTCGACACCGATATCTTCATCGATTTGATGAATCGCATGGGATATGACCAGCCGCGGCTTACAAGCGCCCAGATCATGGATGAAATCGCGGAGCTTACTCCAAGCTTCCATGGCATTAGCCACGAACGTCTTGACTCGGAAGAAGTTGCAGGTCGGGGTCTGCAGTGGCCTTGCTTCGACAAGGACCATCCAGGTACGCCGATTATGCACGTGGGCGCCTTTACTCGCGGTTTGGGCGTCTACTCACTGGCTGACTACATTCCTTCAGCAGAGCTGCCTGATGAAGAGTTCCCGCTCATGCTCACTACGGGTCGTATTTTGTATCACTACAACGCTACGGCTATGACGGATAAAACTCCTGGTTTGAACGAGATTTGCGGCCATTCGTTCATTGAGGTCAACTCGGTTGATGCCGAACGATTGGGCATCTCGGATGGCGGTAGGGTTCGCGTTGAAAGTCGTCGAGGGAGCATCGAATCGGTGGCACGCGTTTCGGATAAGACCAATCCTGGTGAAACATGGATGCCCTTCCACTTCCAGGATGGCAACGCCAACTGGCTTACCGATGCAGCGCTCGATCGTATTTGCTCTACGCCCGAATACAAGGTGTGCGCGGTGCGGGTTTCTGCATTGTAGCGCTGGCTTATAACTGTTTTTCGCCCCGTCGGCTTATGGGCCGCATCTCCGAATTTGGATTGAGAAATGAAGGTCCAAGTTCGGGAGGTGCAGTTCGGAGTCGGTGGGGCTTTTTTGGTGGGTGCTCGCTCGCTTAAGGGTGATGGCGGGGTTTTCTTTGGTGGGTGCCCTTTTGTTTGGGAGGGCGGTGGACGATGCTTCTTCTCTCTTCGATGGGGATGTGAAAATAAACAACGTAGTGTTGCTTATTTGGGTGAGGAAGAGGACAATCGGCAACGGAACATGACAATTGAAGGGGAATGCGGCGTGAGCACTGCAATGGAAAGCAAGAAAACCAATAGCATCGATATGCTTCATGGCCCCTTGGCTAAGAAAATCGTCCTGTTTTCCATTCCCCTTGCTATTACCAGCATTTTGCAGCAGTTGCTGAACTCTACCGATGCGGTATTTGCTGGCCAGTGGCTGGGCAGTGATGCGCTAGCTGCTGTTGGTGGCGTTGCTCCAATTATCAGTTTATTTGTCGCGGTGTTCGTTGGGCTGTCAGTCGGCGTAAACGTGGTAATCGCGGTCCATATCGGGCACGACGACATCGACAAAATCAGGGGCGCAGTCCAAACCTCGGCCGCTGCTGCTGTGGTTTGCTCGCTTGTTTTGGCTGTTGCCGGTGTTCTTTCGACCGATTTCATTCTTGCTGCAGTGAATATGCCCGCTGAGGCGTGGGCTGAAGGAGCGCAGTACCTGCACGTTTACTTCATCGGCATCGTTTTCTTGGTTATATACAACTTTGGTTCTGCTGTGCTTCGAGCCAAGGGCGATACGTGGCGTCCTTTGTATGCCTTGGCGGTTGCCGCAGTGCTCAACATTGCATTTGATTACGTTGCGGTAGAGTTCCTTGGCTTGGGTGTATTTGGCATCGCGGTAGGTACGGTTATTGCCGATGCCGTGTGTGCAGCCGTTATTGTTTTTTTCCTTCTTACCGAAGAGGAGTCCTACCGTCTGGAACTTAAGGATTTTAGGGTTGTGGGGATCGATCTTAAAACTCTTATGCATATAGGTCTTCCTGCCGCCTTGCAGGGAGCGGTATTCGCCCTTTCCAACATTATTATCCAAGGCGAGATCAACAGTTTTGGTGCAGATGCAACCGCAGGTTCGTCTGCTGCTATGAATTTCGAGTTCTACACCTACTTCTTCGTGAATGCCTTTTCCCAGGCCGCAGTTACCTTCATTGGTCAGAATTATGCGGCAGGCCAGTATGAGCGTTGCGACAAGGTCATGAAATTCTGCATGGCGGCATCGTTTGTTTCTACGCTGGCATTAAGCTTGCTTTTCACTTTGGGTGGCGATCTGTTCTTGGGCATTTTCACCGCTGAAGCGGGAGCACTTTCGTTTGCCTATATTCGCTTGTGGCATGTGGAGCTGTTTGAGTTCATGCCGTGTTTGTATGAGGTTGCGGCGAGCGGTATGCGTGGTATGGGTTGGTCGGTGCTGCCTACCATTGTGGTTATCGTGGGTTCATGCCTTTTGCGCATCGTGTACGTTTTCACGTTGTTCCCGCTCATTCGCTCGTTCGAGAATCTGATGCTTATTTATCCTGTAACGTGGATTGTGACAGGAGCAACCATGATCGCGCTTTACTTCTATGCTAGGAAAAAATCCTACGGTAGGTAATGACTGTCGTGCATGCTTCCCATGTTCCCTCTATTGGCGCCGTGCGCTTATCTTGACGCTCATTAGGGCAATGGAGGCAACAACAAGCACAATGCCGAAGATGGCGGCGGGGGATAAATGCTCGCCGAAGAGCGCAACGCTTATGATGGCGGTCGCTATCATTTCCACAGAAGCGATGATGGGGACCTTGCTCGTTTCCCTTATCTTCAAAATACCCTTGTAGTAGAGCAGGTATGCCAGTGAAGTGGGAATCAGTGCCAGGAGAAATCCATAGCCTATGGTTGCAGTGTTGTACGATTCGGTGCAGGTCCATGGTTGGAAGAGAATCAGAACAGAAATAGTGGCGAATAGGTAGCTGTAAGCACTCATGACGTAGGTATTGGTGGAGCTTCCTGCAAGGCGCGTGATTATCGCTGCCATTCCGTAGGTGAACCCCGATGCAATGCCACAGCTAACTCCAAGGACTGATAGTGTTTCCAGGTCAAGCTGGCCTCCCGTTGCGGCGAGCGAGCAGCCCACCACATTGATACAGAGCGCGATAACCTTTAAAAGGGAAATGCCCTCATGGAATATCAGCATTGAAAATACGGTGGTAAAAATAGGTGCGGTGTTTAGCAGTACCGCCGAAACGGCGATGCCGGCATTGGCGATGGCCATGGTGTAGAACATGTTGTAGATGCCGTTGGAAACAACACCCAGTACGGCGCAGGCGACAAGGGTTCGCTTGTCGATTATCAGCGCTTTTGGTCCGAATTTTATAACGGTGAATGCGGTCATGATAAGAAAAGCAAAGAGCATCCTGATAAAGCTCGTGCTCGCTGCTGTCGAGCCGTGCAATTCCATCATCTTAACCAATGGCCCAACAAGCCCCCACAATATGCCCGCAGAAAGGATTTGCAGGATTGCTAGGGTCTCTTTGCCAAGGGATGGCTGGCTCACTGGTTTCCTCATTCCGTAGTGGCGATGCTTGCTGCTTCGGGAGGCAGCTGTAGTGATTTGCTTTATTTGGATAAAGTGTAGCGGTAAAACGTGTTCAATCTTCTATACTCAAGTGCATTCTTTACCGTCGGTGCGTCGATTCGCTTGGATTTATGGGCGAATCGTCAGAAAGAGGGACTTTGATGGAAACCCCATCTTCTGTTGTGTCCACCCAGCCTCCATCTGCGGAATGTGCTTCTCGATGCACAGGAAGTGCCGTTGATGGCCTTCCGTTGGCCGAAATCGATATCCCCGATAGTTTGCGGGGCGACCTGGCCCTGTTCCTTCGCCTGGAGCGAAAAGTGCTCGATGAGTACGATCCTGAAATCCGCGGTCTGTTCGATAGGCTTTTGCAGAGCGTGATTGCTGCCAACGAGGGCGACCCGGGAAGCGCTGCGAGCGATGAACCCGTTGACGAGCAGGGGATTCCGCTCCCTTCAACTGAGGGAAATAAAGCATTTCGCGAAGCGGTTGATCTTCTCGACATGCTTCCCATTGAGCGCGCTCAGGTGGTGGTGCGAGCATTCACCTCGTTCTTTCATCTGGCTAATCTCTCTGAAGAAAACTATCGCGTTAAGACGCTGCGCGAGCGCGGTCGTGAGCCCTTGCAGCAAATGGAAACCGACCCGACCAATGAGCTTACCGTTGCCTATCGTCAGCTGGTAGATGAAATGGGTGTGGGTCGCGCCACTGAATTGTTAAACCGCTTGGAGTTCCACCCGGTGTTTACGGCTCATCCTACCGAGGCGCGCCGCAAAGCGGTTGAAGGAAAAATCCGTCGCATAGCATTGCTGCTGGCCGAACGACCTTATATGGGCGGTTCTGATCTAGCGGAAAACGAGCGCCATCTGCTTCAGGAGATCGATGCATTGGTGCGTACTTCACCTATTTCGGTGAAGAAGCCCACTCCCGTAGAAGAAGCGGACACCATTATCGACGTGTTCGACAACACGCTCTTTACCACTATTCCTAAGATTTACCGTCGATTCGATGACTGGGTTCTTGGTGAAAAGGCGGGTCGCGTTAAGCCGGTTTGTCCGCCGTTTTTTCACTTGGGAAGTTGGATCGGGTCCGATCGCGACGGCAACCCGAATGTTACCGCGAAGGTAAGCCGTCAGGTAGCTGCGAAGTTTTCCGCCCATATGGTTTCCGCTTTGGCGGAGGCGTGCCGCACGGTGGGGCGTAACTTGACTCTAGAATCGGGCTACACTTCGCCTTCGGCTGAGCTTTTGAATCTTTGGAACCACCAGGTTGAAATGAGCGAGGTGCTAACCGGCCGGGCAGAGGTCATCTCCGCTTCGGAGCCGCATCGTGCGGTAATGCTCGTCATGGCGGCGCGTCTTGATGCCACGGTTACGCGTAATGCTGACACGATGTATCGTTGTGTTGAAGATTTCTTAGTTGACCTTCGGGTAGTGCAGCGTTCACTTGTTGAGGCAGGCGCGGTGCGTGCGGCGTATGGTCCCGTGCAGACGCTTATGTGGCAGGCGGAGACGTTTGGTTTCCATATGGTGGAAATGGAGTTCCGTCAGCATTCGGTCGTTCATGAGCGTGCGCTGGCTGATATTCGCGAAAACGGAATCCATGGAAATTTGCAGCCTATGACCCGTGAGGTTCTCGATACATTCCGTGCCATCGGTTCTATCCAACGTCGTTATGGCAAGAAGATGGCTCATCGTTACATTATTTCGTTCACGAAAAGTGCTCAACATGTTGCCGATGTATACGAGCTGGCGCAGCTCGCTTTCGCTCATGCCGAAGATGTGCCGGATTTGGATGTTGTTCCTTTGTTTGAGCAGTTGGAAGACTTGGAAGGTTGCGTCGAGGTCCTGGATAAGATGCTGGAGCTTCCTGCGGTGCAGCGCCGCCTGGCGCAAACCAATCGCAAGATGGAAGTGATGCTGGGGTATTCAGACTCGTCGAAAGACGCCGGTCCGACTACGGCGACGCTGGCATTGCATTCGGCTCAAGGTCGTATTGCCCAATGGGCGGAGCGCAATCGCATCGACCTCATCATGATGCATGGCCGTGGTGGTGCGGTTGGTCGTGGTGGTGGACCCGCTAACCGTGCGGTCTTGGCGCAGCCGAAGGGTTCGGTGAACTGCTGCTTTAAGGTTACCGAGCAAGGAGAGGTAATTTTTGCCCGCTACGGAAATCCTGTCCTTGCCCAGCGCCATGTGGAAAGCGTGGCGGCGGCAACGTTGTTAAGCTCGGCTCCTTCAATTGAACATACCAACACTCAGATGACCAGCGAATTCGCAAGCGTTGCTAAAGAACTGGATGAAGCGGCTCACAAGAGCTATCTCGATTTGTTGAATACGGATGATTTCACCCCGTGGTTCGCTACAGTTACGCCCCTTGCCGAGGTTGGCTTGCTTCCCATTGGCAGCCGTCCAGCCAAGCGCGGTCTTGGCGCTAAATCTCTCGACGACTTACGTACCATTCCTTGGGTGTTCTCCTGGTCTCAAGCGCGCATCAATTTGGCTGCGTGGTATGGCTTCGGTACCGCCTGCGAAAAGCTGGACGATATCGAGCTGCTCCGTCGCGCCTATCGCGAGTGGCCTTTGTTTGCTACTTTCATCGACAACCTTGAGATGTCTATCGCTAAAACCGACCAGCGCATTGCGAAGATGTATTTGTGCTTGAGCGATAGGCGCGATCTTTCCGAAAAGGTATTCGATGAAATGCAGCTGACTCGTAAATGGGTGCTTTCCATTACTGGCAGCGAGTGGCCCTTGGCCCAGCGACGGGTATTGGGACGTGCTGTTCGTGTGCGCAATCCCTATATTGACGTTCTCTCGCTCGCGCAGGTTCGTGCCCTACGGGCAATTCGCGTTCGCGGCGAGGAAATGGCAGCTAAGGAAAAGGCGGATTATCTCGCGTTGATTCTTTCTACCGTTACCGGTGTTTCCGCTGGTCTGCAGAATACTGGGTAAGCAGCGGTAATTCTTTTGCGTTGAAACGCTAAGCGGCGGCCGAACAGTAGATAGCAAAACTAGCAGGAAGTACGTTTTTGTTTTGCAGGAAGATAAGGAGTGAGCCATGCAGGTAGATTTCGATTCCATCCAACCTGAAACCATTGAGCATTTTAAGGGCGGGAAAGGCTCCGTTACCACTCAGGCCTACGTTGACGGAAATAACCGGATTATGAGGGCAACAGTGCATCCTCATTCTTCCATTGGTTGGCATCAGCACAGTGGCAATTCCGAGATCGTGTACGTCTTGTCCGGTGTTGGCAAGGTGGTTGTAGAGGGCGGCGAAGAGCCTTTGGCCCCTGGTATGTGCCATTACTGTGCGGAGGGCCAGTTCCATTCTGTGGTGAACCCTAATGAAGAAGACCTAGTCGTGTTTGCCGTAGTTCCTCAGCACGGTTCTCTGTAGCAATTGGCGCTATTTGGAGCGCTCTATTAATTTGCGATACACGTGCTCCACCATCCAAGGTTCGGTTGACGCGACAAGGGCTTCCTCGAAAGAGAGCCAACGCACGCCAGAGTTTTCTTCGGGCGCTATGTGCAACGCGTCTTCTTCGCTTGCCTCGAACAGGTAGGTTGTATTGAGGTGCAGATGGGAAGGGACGTATGCTCCGCGTTTCCAGTGCCCATCAACGGTGAGCGTTTCGCAGGAAAGAAGGCCTGAGTGTGTCATTTTGGCGCTGCTCAGGCCTGTTTCTTCTTCGAGCTCTTTTGCGGCAACGAGCGATAGGTCATGCATGCCATCAGCGTGGCCCCCGATCCACGACCACGATTGATAGATGTTGTGATATATCATCAACGTTTTTGTGCGGAGGGGGTTTACGACCCAAGCTGATGCGGTAAAGTGCGCTGGCCAAGCTCGGCTGTAGGCCTCTTCGCGATGAGCGGCTTCAAGCAATAGTGTGTAGTCGGCTGCTTCTTCGTCGCTCTTGGGCGTAAATGTTTTTAGGTCTTCGATGAGGGCAGCCATGGATGGGCTCCTTTGCGGGTGTTGCGTTTCTCGGCTTCGGTCATATTATCGCCTCGATATGCTGTTTAGGGGTTTCTTAATCTTGAGTCGACTTGTTGCAGTGTTTTGGATTGGATTTATGGCAATCTGCGATATTGCGCGAGGTATTGCTTTTGGCCAATGCGTGAAGATGGGCATCTTCACGTAAATGATCTGGAAACCGTGGTTTTGGCGTATTTGAATTGGCTGATTCTTCGATAGAAAAGGAACGGCGAAATTTTTTCAAAAAAGGGGTTGCGCGTAAAACTGGTTTCCGTATAATACTTTCTTGCGCGCGGACGTGGCTCAGCTGGTAGAGCACAACCTTGCCAAGGTTGGGGTCGCGGGTTCGAACCCCGTCGTCCGCTCCATTTGATTTCTCAAGCCGATTCGATATTTTACGGTCGGCTTTTTTAATCGGCGACGTGGCCAAGTGGTAAGGCAGAGGCCTGCAAAGCCTTTACCCCCGGTTCGAATCCGGGCGTCGCCTCCAACTTAAACTCAAAAAGGATTGCACATTGTGCAATCCTTTTTTGTTTCGCGTTGGGCGTGGTAGCGCTGCGGGACCTGTCCGTTGCGCCGTCGCGCGTCTTTTGCGGTGTCTGCCTCGCTGGGGCGATCAGCCTGTTGCAAAAACAAAAAATCTGGCTTCTCTGCAACTTTTTTGCGATTAGGGACTCTCTTCCGTCCCCTGGAACGTGTAAATGGACTGCCGCATAAGTGCTTACCTGCGGTTTTTACGTCTCAGGCAGCTATCAGAGAGCTCGAAATAATCCCTAATCGAAAAAAAGTTGCAATCCAGACCATTATTTTGTTTTTGAGTCCCAGGACAGCCTTGAAAAGCGTCGTGGGCGGGGTTGGCGACGATCCATTGCTTCGATTGAGTCGCCTTTGTAGAGGGTTCGCTCGAGTAATTTCCCCTGCCTAAATGGCGCGCCGCCATCGCATCACTCGATACATTGCGATTCTAGGCATAAAAGAAGCCGCTCGTGGCGGCTTCTCAGGTGGGTTATGTTCTGTCCTGCTTATGCTGCTGCTTTGGCGGCTTGGCGGGCTTCCTTGCGGTCTTCCAGGGCGTTGACGCATACAGCGGCGGACTGGTCGCCGGTGATGTTTACCACGGTACGCATCATGTCCAGAACGCGGTCTACGCCAGCTACGAGGGCGATGCCTTCAACGGGCAGGCCAACAGACTGGAGCACCATAGCGAGCATGATCATGCCGGAGCCAGGGACGCCGGCAGTGCCGATGGACGAAAGCACGGCAGTGGCCACAATAACGCATTGCTGGCCAATGGTGAGGTCGATGCCGAATACCTGGGCAATAAAGATGGCGCAAACGCCTTGGTAAATAGCGGTGCCGTCCATGTTGATGGTAGCGCCAAGGGGCAGCACGAAGCTGGAAACTTCGCTGCGAACGCCCAGCTTTTTAGAGCATTCCATATTGATAGGCAGCGTGCCGACAGAAGATGCGGAAGCAAACGCAAATGCCATTGCACGCATCTGACCTTTGAAGAAGGTAAGCGGGCCCATTTTCGCAATGGTTTTAACGGCGCCAGAGTATACGACAACCATATGCAGAATCATGGCCAGGTAAGCGATGAGAATAAGCTTCAGCAGCGGCAGCAAGATGTCGGGACCATTGGTGGCCACGACGGGGGCGATCAATCCGAATACGCCGAATGGAGCGATGGAGATGATCATGTGCATGATCTTGATGCAGACCTCGCTCATGCCGTTTACGAAGTCGGCAACGGGCTGAGCCTTTTTGCCTGCTGCGAGGATGCCGAAACCGAAGAAGAGGGCGATGACGATGATCTGCAGCATGCTTGCGTCAGACATGGGCTGGACAAAGTTGCTGGGGAAAATGTTCACGATGGTATCGATGAACGAGGGGGCCTCTTTTGCCTCATAGCTCAATTCATCGGTAGAAAGGGTGTAGCCTGCTCCAACGTTGAGGACGTTGGCAATTACTAAGCCGATTACGATAGCGCATGCGGTGGTGCACAGGTAGTAGGCGATGGTTTTACCGCCGATAGCACCTACGCGTTTAATATCGGAAAGGCTGATGACGCCAGCAACCATAGAAAAGATAACCAGCGGAACAACGATCATCTTGATAAGGTTCAAGAAGATGGTGCCGAGCGGTTTGATGTATGTGGTTGCAATATCGGGAGTGCCTTGCAGAGCCAAGCCAGCTACAACGCCCAATGCAAGTGCGATGAAGATCCAGGTGGTAAGCGAAAGGCGCTTGAACCAAGGCTTGTTCGCCTTTTCGGCCGCGGTTGCTTCCTGAGCCTCCTTAATATCGGCTTTTGCCTCTTTTTCGAAGTCGGTTAATTCGGACATGGATGACCTTTCTTGCTCGATGTCCTTTTGCGATTAAACGTCTGCTGGTCTGTCGCAGGCGGCAGACCAGCAGACGTAACGATATATTTTACTCCATGGTGAGGTGTAGAGCTTCGTGTGGCACCCTAAAAACGCCATGGAGCTAAAATGCGAGCCAGACGGCACATAGGCTAGTCTGACTCGCATTTGTTTCCGCACTCGCGAATGGAGGGTCGGGCGGTGGTTCAATTTTCGGTTATTGCCCGATTGCGCTATCGAGTGCGTCTTCCAGGAACTCCCATTCCTCTTTTGTCGTTATGGGAAGAAGCTCGGTTTGTCTTAGTGGCATAGCATTTGGAGCTTCGGCATTTGTTCTGTACATAGAGGCGAATACCGTTAGAGAACCGTCATCACTGATGCTGTTATCGGTGTATACCAGGTAATTCTTGGTACCGCAGCCGCTTTCCACGAGGAGAAGCGCTTCGCATTCTGCGACCTTGCCATCTTCCATGATTAAGGGAAAGCGAGTTTCTTTCATTCGGATGGAGCGCATTGGTACTCCTGTCAATAAATGCCCGTTAAACAGGTATTTCGATGGATGCTAAAGATAGATTTCGAGAAGTGCTTTTTGGACGATCTTACGAGCGTCTTCGTTGAAAACGTTGTGCAATACCCTGAGTTCGTTCAGGGTGATAGTCCCCGGATTGGCGTCTTTTTGGGCGAAGGCGTCGCGGGAGAGGAACAACGCTGAAGCACAGTCTTCCAAGGACAGCCCGGAGGCTTCGCGCGCTTGTTGAACCCAGTTTTTCATACTCATCCTCCGCACTTGATCATTACCAGATTAACGGGTAAAAAACTGCTGTCAATCTGGGAATACCACCTTATTTGATAGCATGATTCGCGTGGATGGGAGGACCGATGGAGAACTATATTGGCGATAACATTCATGCAATTCGCGGCAACTTCGGGTTGTCACAAGAGCAGCTTGCAACGATAGCGGAAGTGAGCCAGACTTCCGTCTCCGCGTGGGAGTGCGGGCAGACCATCCCGCGTTTTTCCAATGCTGTGAAGATCGTTGAATCTTTGCCTGGCCTGACTATGGACGATGTGTATAGCCGGGTACTTGGGTACGCGCGCAGGGTATTGCAGCAGGCACATCCGGAGTCTGGCTCGTCGTTCGGATTTGTTCCCTTGTATGGATCTATTGCTGCAGGTGCACCTATCGAGATGCTCCAGATAGAGGAAATCCATCCCGTGCCCAATGCGTTGTTGCTGCGCTATCCGAAAGCATTTTATTTGAGGGTTAAAGGCGAATCTATGAATAGGGTCCTGCCCAACGGCAGCTATGCATTGGTTTGTCCCACTTCGGAAGTTCTGGATGGATCCGTGTATGCGGTAAGCGTTGGTTCATCGGATGCGACGGTGAAGCGGGTGCGAAAACTAAATAATGGAGTTGCCTTAGAGCCTGATTCGAATGACCCCACCTATAAATCTCAGGTATTTGATTACGGGGATGGGGAACGTGAAACCCTATCTGTCATTGGTAGAGTGGTGTGGTTTTGCATGCCTTACGAGTATGAGATTTAGTCCCCTGAAATTTTTTCAAAAAAGGGGTTGCGCGAAAATCTGGTTTCCGTATAATACTTTCTTGCGCGCGGACGTGGCTCAGCTGGTAGAGCACAACCTTGCCAAGGTTGGGGTCGCGGGTTCGAACCCCGTCGTCCGCTCCATTGAAACATCGAAGCCCTTGCAGTTACCTGCAAGGGCTTCTTTCATTTCAGGTACAATAGCCTTGTTTTCAAGAGGGGGAAGGGGACGCGCATGGCGCATGAAGAGGAAAAGCATCCTGAAGAAGAAAAAGCTGGATCGCAAAGCATTTCCGAGGGCGTAGCTGCCGCTCGTGCTGAAATTGCCCGAAGAGCAGAGATTCGCTCTGGTGTGACAAAGCCTGTGGCGAAGAAAAGCGAAAACGGCGTTCCCGGCGGGCAGACGCTGAAAATGTTTCTGCTGAAGTTAGTCTTTGGGTTAGTGCTGATTGTTTTGATTGGCTATTTCTTTCTTCAAGCGCTTGCAGGCACGATCAACGTTGGCATTAATTCCGCCAATACTGATTTGAACGGTAAGGAAGTTTCAGTCGCTTTGTACAACGGCGATGTATCTGGCCTTTTAACCGATGGAGATCCTTCAAACGATCCCGAGCCAGCCGAGGTGCATAAGTGCACCGTTGGTCAACGAACCACTTTCAACCTCCACGATTTCGGCAGCCATACCCTTATTGCAACTTTGGCTAACGAAGAGGACGGTCCCGCATCGTGCGACCCCTATGTGGTTACTGCATGGGGTTTGGATATGGGTACCACGTTGTATATGAACTAGCTCTTTGAGAAGGCGCCTTGGCGCCTTCTTTATTAATCACTATTGAGCTCTGTCTTTCTTTTGACTCGCGCATTGCCCGGATGGCATGATCCAACCGTGATGATTTTTTGTTGCGACACAACGTTGAGCTTAATGCGCTGCTTCGTGATAAGATAGCAACACCCTGTGGGGGAGTAGTTGGCATAGTATATATGTGGCCCGTCAACAAGCATGGCTCGCATTCGCTGCGAGTCTGGCGTGTCTTCAATAACGAGACTCACGGTACCTAGAAGCATTCGTTCCGCTTCTAGGTACCGTGAGTTTTTTTATGGTCGGGTTAAGGACAAAGAAAGGCAGTGTGTAAATGGATCTTTCGATCTTCGCCACGCCAGAGGCATGGATCAGCTTGGTTACGCTGATGTTTTTGGAAATTGTGCTTGGTGTAGACAACTTGGTATTCATCGTTCTTACCAGCGATCGACTTCCTCCCGAAAAGCAACATATTGGCCGCAAGCTCGGTTTGCTCGGCGCATTAGTTTCTCGCTGTGTCTTCCTGTGTTTTGCGTCATTCCTTGTTCATATGACCGACAAGCTGTTTACTATTCCCGGCCTCTATATCAACGGTGCTGAATTTGGGCTTTCGGTCCGAGACCTTGTGCTTTTCCTGGGCGGCTTGTACTTGATCTATAAGGGCATAGTGGAACTCCGTGATGTGCTCAAGCTTTCAGAGGAAAAGGAAAGCCAGGGCGATGCGGACAAGCCCCGTAAAACCATCGGACTTGCCGGTGCCGTGGCCACCATTATGGTCATGGATATCGTATTCTCCATCGACTCCGTAATTACTGCTGTTGGCTTGGCGAACCACCTTATCGTCATGATCATTGCGGTTATGCTCGCGGTATTCCTCATGATGGTGTTCATTGATCCCATCTCCGACTTTATCAACACCCATACTGAAATGAAGATTTTGGCGCTGGTATTCATTACCGTTATTGGCGCTTTGCTGGTGCTCGACGGCTTGGGCATCAACTCTGGCATCGAGGTTCTCGATATGCATGCGGAAAAGCTCATGGTGTACTTCGCTATGGTCTTTGCCATTGTGCTCGAGGTCATACAGATGCGCTACAACAAGAACTATCAGGAGTGGACAATGCGCAAGAACCTCGAAATCATGCGTGCACGCGGCTATGACCCTCAGAACACTGACACTATTCAGCTGGCAAACGCTTTGATAGAAGCTGAGAATTTGAAAAAGGATCCCAACAACAATGAAGCCATATAGTGCGTAAGTTCTAGCGTTACTTTTTTGGCTTGTTGTTTCCCCTTAACCACGAAACAGCCCTTGGTTCGTATGAGCCAAGGGCTGTTTGTTTATAGAGGTATCGGATTCGACTTTGCTGGAAGGCTTATTGCTCGTGGCTGAAATGCTTGTAGCATTCATCGGACACCACAAAACGCACTGACCTGGGAAGGGATCGAGCGATGATGGGCGTTGTGACCTCAGTGGGTTCGCCGTCATATTCGATTCGCATTGCAGGTTCTGCGTCGATGCGGATTTCGCTGCCGCGGTAAATCTCAAGACCGCCGACCTTTTTCGCGAGTGATCCCGTATGGTCGAATATTTTTGCCATAAGCGTAGGAATGAGCTGTATAGCGTTTTCCGTTTTCAACACAACCACATCGAGTTTTCCGTCGCGGGGAAGGTTTTCGTCTGCTACCTGAAGGTCGAACTGTATCTTCGAGAAATTCGCCAGCACCACGCCAATGCCTGATACTTCCACGGTTTCACCGTCGATAGTGAGAGTGAAGGTGGAAACTTGCGGTTTGGGGTTGGAGAAGGCGGCTTCAAAATAGGCCATGTCACCCAGAAGATGCTTATTGCCAGTGGCGTTGCGCATAATCAATTCGTCATAGCCGCAACCTGCCATGATGGTGAAGCCGAGCTTTGTGCCATCGGCTGCTTCAATCTCGCCCATGTCGAAGTCGAGCGTAAGCGCTTCGTCAACCAGCTTGCACAGTGCGTGCGATTCATTGGGCTCGAACAGGTTAAGCGCTAAGAGGTTCGCGGTACCAGCAGGGAAGGGAAGGATGGGTATCCCCGTGTTGCGAAGCTCGTAGCTCACCGAAGCGATGGTTCCATCGCCGCCGCTCGCTACTACGAAGTCATATTCGGCAGCGTCCTCGAGCAGCGGCGCAAGTTCAGTATCTGGTCCGAAAGAGCGGATGGTAACGGAGTCGCCCTGCTCGGCGTAACTGCGCATGAAGTCGTACACCGCGCCGTTGCGGAGGCCAGAGCGTAGATTATGTATGACGAGTACTTTCACGGTCACCCCTTTTGTTACCATGCAATGGTACATGATATGACCGCTTGCGGAGTGAAACGCCCATGGGCTGAGCATAACCGCGGGTATTGTTCGATAAAACGACATGAAGGGTGTTCAATGCTCGTCGAAACCGACGCTGCTTTACGGGATTTTATGGCGCGCTGCGCTAAGAGTCCCTACATGGCTATAGATACTGAGTTTTTGCGCGAGAAAACATACTACGCAAAGCTCTGTTTGGTGCAGATCGCCATCGAAGGCGAAGTTGCCATTATTGATCCGCTGGGAATTCGCGACCTGTCGGTGATGGCTCCAGCGCTTTCCGATCCGAATATCATGAAGATATTCCACGCTTCTTCTCAGGACATTGAGATTCTTTATCACGAAACCGGCGTTGTTCCCACGCCAGTGTTCGATACGCAGGTTGCCGCTGCATTGTTGGGCAAAACCCAGCAAGCATCGTACGCCTCGCTGGTCCATACCTTCTGTGGGGTTACTTTGCCGAAAAAGGACTCGTTTACCGATTGGTCGCGTAGGCCGCTTTCCGCCTCGCAGGTGGAATACGCTGCAGACGATGTAACCTATCTGCCTAAGATTTATCGCGATATGGTTAGTCGCTTGAAGGAAAAGGGCCGTCTTTCCTGGCTGGATGATGCGTTCGCGGAAATATCCAATCCCAAAAAGTACGAAATCGATCCACGTACACGCTGGCGCAAGCTGCGTCGTGTCAACCAGCTCACTCCTCGTCAAATTGCTGCAGCGCGGGAATTCGCTGCTTGGCGAGAGGAGCGCGCCCAGAAAGCAAACATCCCTCGAAAATGGGTTGTTTCTGACGAGCAAATCGTAGAAGCGTGCCGTCGCGAAGCTCGGACCTTAGATGAGTTGTATATGGTGCGCGGCATGCGTGAAAGCTTGCGTCCTGCTGAAGGTCGCATTGTGCTGAAGTGCATCAAATGCGGGTTGGAGTGCGCTGAAGAGGATCTTCCTGTAGTCCAGAAAGCTCACAAGAGCGAGGCCAACGTCGACATTGCGGTAGACCTGATGAACGCCATCGTTCATTTGCGAGCTCGCCAAAATCGTATTGCTCCGCAAACGCTGGCTCCGCAAAATGAGCTCATGAAGCTTGCGCGTGGTCATGAGGAAGATTGCGAATTGCTTACCGGTTGGCGTTACCGCGTGGTAGGCAAGGAGCTTTCCGCGTTCCTGAACGGTGAGTTTTCTTTACGACTCGATGACGGAAATTTGGTTATCGATCGTCCTTGCAAATCAGCGGAATAAAAGCCGTTATCCTGTTTTGAATCTAACTGTAAGAATTTGACTTAATTGGGAGACCATCCAATGCATATGAGTTATTTGCTGATCCTGGTTGTTACTGTTGCGATTGGCGCGTTTGCCACCTGGTATGTTAACCATCAGATTAAGAAGTACTCGCATGTGCCCAATTCCAGTCACATGACGGGCTATCAGGTTGCCGTTGGCATGCTGAACTATTACGGCATTGAAGGCGTGCAGGTGTATCGTGGTGGTTCCGATCAGAATTTCTTTAACCCTAAAGACAATTCGGTAACGCTCTCTTACGATGTTTTTGATGGCTCTTCTATCACCGCTACTGCCACAGCGTGCCATGAGGTGGGTCATGCTTGTCAGTATGCAATGGGTTATGCGCCCATGAAAGCGCGCGGCGCTCTTGTTCCTGTGGTTGAGTTTGCTACCAATACGTGGTTTATTTTGCTTCTGGTAGGCATCTTCTTGAATATGGCCGGGTTGGTAACCTTGGCAATTGTGTTCTATGCTTTTGCGGTTCTGTTCCAGATCGTTACGCTGCCTGTGGAATTCAATGCTAGTCGCCGTGCGTTGTCCTATATGGCCGAAACGGGTATTCCTGGTGGCGAACAAGCCGGTGCTTGGAATGTGCTTCGTGCATGCGCCTTTACCTATGTGGCTGCTGCTCTTGTTTCGATTCTGCAGCTGCTCTATTACCTCTCTGCGTTTAATAACGAGAATTAGCTCATGGCGCGTGATAACACGCCAGATATGAGCGGTTTTGGTTACATGGGCTCACCCCAGGGTGAACAGGCAACCCCAACCCACGACGATGTGGTTGCGGCTGCCAAAAATGCTGCAGCGCGTGCGGCAACGTATCGTTCTGCCGACCCTGGGTTTGCTGCGGGTGCGGCAGGGGGCGCTTCTTCTCCAAAGAAAGAATCGGATATTCTTTCCGTTACCGAAGTTACCAATATTGCAAATTCCATCCTGAAGAACCATACCTTCCATGTAATGGGTGAAGTCAGCGAGCTTTCCGATAAGCCTGGCTACAAGGCCGTGTATTTCACGATCAAAGATGAGGGTGCGGTTATGACGTGCCTGATGTGGAAGAATCGGTACCAGGCCAGCGGTGTGAAGTTATTCATTGGCGCCAAGGTCGAGTTAACAGGCAAGTTCAACATATTCGCTCGTTCCGGCAAGCTCGACTTCAACGTTTACGGCATCAAGCTTGCTGGTGAGGGAGCTCTTCGCCAGCAGGTGGCCCAGTTGGCCGAAAAGCTTAAGGCTGAAGGGCTCATGGACGCATCTCGCAAACGCCCTATTCCGCGTATTCCCCTTACCGTGGGCATTGTCACCTCTCCAAATGGTGCAGTAGTACACGATGCCCTGCGAACGTTTCGCCGGCGTTTTCCTTTGGCGCGCATGGTTGTTGCCGGTGTGCCCGTTGAAGGGCCTACCGCGGCGCGCGATATGACCGGTGCTCTGCAGCTGGTTTGCGATGCCGGTGTCGAGGTTATCCTGCTTTTGCGCGGTGGCGGTTCGTTCGAAAGCTTTATGCCTTTCAACGACGAAGGCTTAGCCCGCGCCATTGCCGCCTGTCCTGTTCCCGTGGTAACGGGCATTGGACATGAACCCGACACCACCATCGCTGACATGGTATCCGACTACCGAGCGTCTACGCCAACTCAGGCGGCCCTCGCCGTGTCGCCCGATTCTGCCGAGTTGAACTCATTGGTGGATACGTTGCTTTCCCGTATGGATAAAAGCTTGGTAAATCGCCTCAATCGTTCGGTTGAGTATTTAGACGCGATGGCTTCCCGGCCTGTTTTGCGTGATCCTGCTTCAATGTACGAAGCTGACGCTCGCATGCTCGATCTTTATCAAGACCGCATGGAACGTGCTGCTGGGCTGCAGGTTGCCAGTTCCGCAGATGCCCTGGCTCAGCTTGCAAGCCGCTTAGACCGACTGGGCCCGCATATTGCCTTGTCTCAGCAGGAGCGTCTTGAGTCGTATGTGGCGCGCCTGCAGGCGTCCCTGCCGTTTTCTTTGCAAGTGGCTGAAAGCGAACTTATGCGCGCTTCTGCTTCGTTGAAGGCTTGTGGAGAAGCCATGTTGGCCAAACCAACGCATGAAGTGGATTTGGGGACTGAATCGTTGTCACGCTTAGGAAAAACGCTGCTTGACCCCTATTATTCGGAGGCTGCTATGGCTGCCTCGCGCCTGAACGATCTTTCTCCACTGCATATTCTGGAGCGCGGTTGGTCTATTGCGCGCAACGAAGAGGGAAGTGTTTTACGTAGCGTGACCGAGGTTCAGCCAGACGATTTGGTTGAGGTTCAGCTATTAGACGGTGCCCTTTCCTGTCGTGTTGAGGGGGAAGTGGCTTCCGGTTTGTCAGAATTACTTTCATTGGAGGATTCCCATGAGTGAAGAACAAAACGTCGATTTAACGTTCCGTGAGGCAATTACCGAGCTTGGTCAGATTGTGGAAGCTCTGGAAAGCAACAAACTCGAACTTGAAGAGAGCCTTGTCAAATACGAGCGCGGAATCGTGCTTATTCGCTTTTTACGCGGTCGCTTGGAAAACGCCCAGCAGCGTGTTGATGTGTTGAAGGGCGAACTTGGCATGCCGGTAAATGATGATGTGGTAGACACTACGCTGCAGAAGGCGTAAACCTGATATGTCCATTCCGTGCGCCGCTGCGCATGGCTATTCGAAAGGAACCGACCATGGCCGATTGCCTGTTTTGTAACATTATCGAAGGAGCTATTCCTTCTTCGAAGGTGTACGAGGACGATGTTTGCTATGCATTCGATGACATAGCCCCCGAAGCACCTGTTCATACGCTTATCGTTCCCAAGCAGCATTTCGCTTCGCTCAATGACGATGTTCCGGCAGATCTTCTGGGTCAGCTGATGGCTCGCGTGCCCGAAATCGCCAAGATCAAAGGCATCGATGAATCTGGTTACCGTGTTGTGGTAAATACGGGTGCAGATGCTGGCCAGACGGTTTTCCATCTTCATGTACATGTTTTGGGTGGAAAGAACTTGGGAGAGCACGTTCTGTAGCGTTTCTCGCATTTAGGGCAACGAAATACGTGGAGGATATTTGACGGCGACTATCCTATGTACGCCGTTCGTCTGTGTATATGCCCCTTTTGAAGCGCTATTTCTGCCGTTCACCAGTCACCGTAAAATCGCTTGCAGCGGAATACGGCGCGGGTCGTTTTTGCGTAAAATAGTTTCTGCTATCGACCACTCTAGGAGGGGATTGGTTTTGAACATTCTTGTCGTTAACGCAGGCTCATCTTCGTTGAAATACCAGTTGGTTAATATCGCCAACAACAAGGTGCTAGCGAAGGGCTTGTGCGAGCGTGTTGGCAGCGAACAGTCCCTCCATAAGCACGGCATCGATGAAAACGAATTCGTGTACAAATTGCCCTTGCCAGACCATACTGCCGCTATGCGTGTGGTTCTGGACATCCTGAGCACGGGTCCCAACGCCGTCATCAAAGATATGAACGACATTGCGGCTGTTGGCCATCGTATTGTTCATGGTGGCGAGTTCTTCAAAGAGTCCGCGCTCATCGATGACGATGTAATTTCCAAGATCGACGATCTGGCAGAGCTTGCGCCGCTTCACAACAAGGCTGCTCTTGCGGGCATCAATGCATGTCGAGCCCTGATGCCCGATACGCCGATGGTTGCTGTGTTCGACACCTCGTTCTTCCAGACGCTTCCGCAGTATTCGTATATGTATCCTATTCCTTACGAGTACTACGAAAAGTACGGCATCCGCAAGTACGGTTTCCATGGCACCTCTCATCGCTATTTGTGCGAGCGTGCAGCGGCTATCTTGGGCGAGGATCTCAACGAAATCCGTCTTATTACCTGCCATTTGGGCAATGGCTGCTCTATTACGGCGGTAGACCATGGCAGGCCAATCGACACCACTATGGGCTTCACTCCGCTTGATGGCTTGATGATGGGCACGCGTTCTGGTTCTATCGATCCCGCTATCGTTACATTCCTGATGGATCATGAGGGGTATACCCCTGAAGAAATGAATACCATCCTGAACAAGGAGTCGGGTCTGCTTGGCATTTCCGGCATCAGCAACGACTTGCGTAGCGTTCGGGAGGCTTCCGATGCGGGCAATCCCCGTGCGATCCTTGCCTATGAAATGTACTCTACGCGTGTTAAGAAATACATCGGCCAGTGTTTAGCTCTTATGTCGGGCACTGATGCTATCGTTCTTTCCGCTGGCGTGGGTGAGAACTGTGACAAAATGCGCCGCATGATCTTTGCAGGTTGGCAGCCGCTCGGCATCATCCTCGATCCTGAAAAGAACAAGCAGCGTGGCTTTGAGCGCATTATTTCATCCGACAAGTCGAAGGTTCCGATTATCGTTATTCCCACCGATGAGGAATACATGATTGCGCGCGACACTTACAACATCGTTCACAATCGTAGCCAGATTGTTCCTGCCTCCCATTACGGTACGAAATAACTGGTTCGTTCGGCGCGCCGTTTCATAATCAAAAAGCCCATGATGCTGCTTGAAGGCTCTGCATCATGGGCTTTTCTTATCTGCCTTATCGCTGATTTCGGTCGTTTTGGCTGCGGTTCTAAGAAGGTGCTCTTGGGCTGCCTATCGCTATTGCTCCTAGCTTCACCAAATTGAACGTGCCCCATCGGCGTAGAGTGGAAATCCATTTACCATGTCCGAGCAATCGCAAGCTAAGAACAGGGCTGTTGCCGCAATGTCCATCGGGTCGCCGACCTTTCGATTGTGCGGTATAGGGCGGGTTATTGCTTCGTAGGCTTTTTCTTTATTGAGCGTGCTTTGAGTCATATTGGTATCGATGTACCCAGGGCATATGCAGTTTGCTCGGATGTTGAAACGTGACCATTCGAATGCCATGCAGCGGGTCATTTGAACAACAGCCGCCTTTGCTGCCGCGTAGGCTGCCATGCGCGTAGATGCTACTCGAGCAACTACTGATGCAAGGTTGATGATGTTGCCTTGCTCCTGTTGGATCATGATCTTTGCTACGCGCTTGCAGAGGAAAAACACTGCTTTGAAATCGGTATCTACTACTCGATCGAATTCATCTTCGTCGGTGTCAACTATCAACTGGTCGTTACTGAGAACCACGCCTGCGTCATTAACGAGGATATCAATGCGTCCAAAGCACTCCATTGCTACCTTTACCAGGTTTTCTTGATCTTCGCTATTGCATACATCACAGCGCACAGGCACGACTCGTCTACCAGATTCTTTGGAGATTTCCTCTGCGCGTTCATTAATCTTCTCTTCATCGATATCAGCAATCACCAAATCCGCCCCATACCAGGCATACGTACGTGCTATGGCGCGACCAATTCCTATTTCGCTGCCAACGCCGGTGATTAACGCGATTTTCCCTGTTAAATCGAATTTCGGGATACCAATATTTCCCGTGGTGAGTGTGGTATGGGAGCTTCCCTTCATGACTGCCTCCTTGGTTGATCGCTTTGATGCAAAGCGAGTTTCCCCTCGGTGTTTATGATAAAGAGCTTGTTGATATGCTGCTTATTGCTTTGATTAATAGTTCTTATCAACTGAGCGAATCTTAATAAAGCACTGCTGGAAGAAGAAACCGGGAGTCATCCGCGGTTGGTTCAATCCTTATCGATCGAATCTGCAGGGGATACTGACGGGTGTTCAGCTGTCTCTCGTTCGATGGCACTGAAAAAATAACCACCAGTCTTCCCGATTTCAGAATTTTGCAATTTGTTTACCTGGGATTATTTTCTGACCTCATAGATTGTTCGACTATTTATTATCAGTTCGCATTGGTAGGGGCATTCTTCGAAAAATAGAATCAGATTATGAACGCGTTTAGCGTTTACGGAGGGTATTTATATTTAGGGGGAACAATGGATTTTGAACTGACACCTGATCAGGAGCTCTTTATCGCAAGTGCTAAAGAGTATGCCGAAAAGTACTTCACGCCCGAAGCCATCAAGCAAGCCTATGAGGTCGACCATCATATCAGCTTAGAAGCAGCCATGGCTTTCCGCGAGCTGGGCTTTATGCATCTTGGCCTTCCTGAAGAGGTTGGCGGCATTCCTTGCGACAAGCTTACGCTGGTCCTGCTTATGGAAAAGCTGCATGAGTACACCACCTGCGTTTTGCCTTTCCAGACTGATTTCAACTCCATCATGGACGTTATTGAATTTGGTAACGAAGAGCAGCAGAAGAAGATCATGGATGTTGTGAACAACGTCCCAAGCACGAGTGTTGCGGTAACGGCGATTTCTGAGCCTGGTGCTGGTTCTGATAACAATGCTATGACGTGCGTTACCGTAAAGCAGCCGGATGGCACGTACTTGCTCAATGGCCAAAAGACCTGGGTGACCATTGGTCATCTGGCGGTATACACCATTTTGGTGGCTAAGGACGAGGATCCATCGTACGAAAACGATAAGTACTCACTGTGGATGATCCCTAACGACATTGAGGGTTACACCTTCGGTGGTCTGGAAAAAATCGGTCAGCAGATTGTTCCGTTTGTGGACTGCTTCTTCGACAATGTGGTTCTTACTGAAGATATGCGTCTTGGCAAGCCTGGTGAAGGTTGGAAGAATCTGATGAAGAAGCTTGAGTTTGAGCGCTGCCTGGTAATTGCTCAGGCACTTGGTCAGGCTCAGGCTGTTATGAATGAGGCAGGTGCCTATTGCTCGGAGCGTATCTGCTTCCAGAAGCCTATCGGTCATATCAGCGCTATTCAGCAGCATCTTGTTGAGATGGAAACCATCTTGGACAATGTGCGTACGCGCCTCTACAAGGTAACTACCATGCTTGATAAGGGGCAGTCCACGCGCCTTGAGTCGGCGTTGCTGAAGTCCTACGCATGCCAGAATCTCACCAAGGTTGCTGAACATGCGCTTTCTATCTATGCCGGTATCGGTTATACGAAGGAAATCAATGCGGGTCGTATTTGGAACGACTTGAAGGGTTACGAATTCGCAGGCGGCACCACGGAAATCATGAACTATATTTCCGGTCGTCAACTGGTTAAGAAGTACAAGAAGCAATAGTGCGCCATAAGCGTTTTCCTGTGTGATAGAGGAAGAGCCCCGTAGGGGGCTCTTCCTCTTTTTGCTCATGGCAATACGTGCAAATTCTTGCAAAACCGACTTGTTTGTTGCGGTTGGCAAGAATAGATGAATTGAAAAGGGCATGACCGGCGGCTTGCCTGGTCATGCCCTTAATTTATTCGAGGTAAAGGCCCAGCTTCTAGCGTTTTGGTAGTGATGGCTGTTAGAGCGTCTGAGCCTGAACACAGGTGATGGCAATAACGCCAACTACATCTTCCGCCGTGCAGCCACGGGAAAGGTCGTTAACTGGTGCAGCAATACCCTGAAGGATAGGACCGTATGCTTCAGCCTTCGCAAGACGCTGAACGAGCTTGTAACCGATGTTGGCAGCATCGAGGTCGGGGAAAATAAGGGTATTTGCCTTGCCCGCAACTGCTGAGCCAGGTGCCTTAGAGGCGCCAACTTCAGGGATGATAGCGGCATCGAGCTGCAGTTCGCCGTCGGCATTCAAGTTGGGGTAGTTTTCCTTGATGTATGCCATAGCGTCTACGACCTTCTGGGCGTCATCGTTCTTGGCGCTGCCATGCGAGGAGTGGGAGAGCAGAGCGATACGTGCCTCTTTGCCCAGCAGGCGCTTGAAGGATTCATTGGTGAGGTTTGCGATATGGGCCAGCTTTTCGGCGGTGGGCTGAATCTCAAGCGCGCAGTCAGCGAAGGCGAAGACGCCGTTTTCGCCCAGGTCGCAGTTGGGAACTTCCATCAGGAAAAGGGAGCTTACCATAGGCGCGCCTGGGGCGGTCTTCAAGACCTTCAGGGCAGGGGAGAGGATCTTCACGGTTGCACAGCTTGCGCCGCCTACCAAACCGTCGCACTGGCCGGTTTTCACCATCATTGTTGCGAAGTAGATGTTGTCTTTCGTTACCAGCTCATGAGCTTCCTCTTCGGTCATGCCCTTCTTCTTGCGAAGCTCGAAGAGGAGGCTTGCGAATTCCTCGACCTTATCGGAAGTTGCGGGATTGATGATTTCGGCACCTTCAAGGTTGTAGCCTTTTGCGTTGATCTCTTCTGCGTTGCCAAGGATTACCAGATTTGCAATACCCTGCTTCAGGGTTTCTTCTGCGGCGGCCAGGATGCGATCGTCGTGGCCTTCAGGCAAAACGATAGTCTTTTTGTCGGCTTTGGCGCGTTCAACCATCGAATCGATGAGCGTGGTCATAAACATTCCTTTCGTGGGTGATGTTTCTCTCGTGCTCCATTTTAGCGCGCAGGGCACTAGGTGGGTATAATGTGCCCTTGAGGTTAATCTCTGAAGGCGTGAACGGAAAGGTTAGGTGTGCCGCTTCATGAAAACGATCTCCTTTGCGGTGCCGTGCTATAACTCGGCTAACTATATGGAGAAGTGCGTTGATTCCCTGCTGCCCTGTGGCGACGATATTGAGATCATTTTGGTCAACGATGGTTCCACGCGTGACAACACGGCTGAAATTGCTGATCGTCTGGCAGAAGAGCACCCTGGCATTGTTCGTGCCATCCACAAAGAAAATGGCGGTCATGGCTCTGCGGTTAATGCGGGCTTGGCTGCTGCTCAGGGTTACTACTACAAAGTGGTTGATTCTGATGACTGGCTTGATAAGAAAGCTATGGACGTCATCATGCCGTATCTGCGTGAGCAGAAGAGCCGTGCCGAAGAGCTTGGCGGCAATGCCGTAGGCACCGATATGGTTATCGGCAATTACGTGTATGAAAAGGTATTCGAGAACTCTCGTACTGTTATGCGCTATACCAATGTGTTTCCGACCGACAAGGAGTTTGGCTGGTCTGACGTGGGACATTTCCGCTCATCGCAGTATCTGCTTATGCACTCGGTAATCTATCGCACCCAGTTGCTGCGCGATATGGGTTTGAAACTTCCAGAGCACTGCTTCTATGTGGACAACGTGTTTGTGTATGTGCCGCTGCCGCATGTTCAAACTATGCGTTACTTCGACGTTGATATGTATCGCTACTTTATCGGTCGCGATGATCAGTCGGTCAACGAAAAGGTTATGCTTTCGCGCATCGATCAGCAGATTCGTGTCACCAAAACCATGATCGATGCAGTGGACTTGAATACGGTTGAAAACTCACATCTGCGCAAATACATGCATAACTATCTCTCTATGATGATGTGCATTTGCTCGGTGTTTCTGCGTATGGAGCAGACTCCAGAAAACGAGGAAAAGCGCGCAGATGTATGGGCGTACCTGAAGGCCAAGGATGCGAAACTGTATAGTCAGCTGAAGCATACGCTGTTAAACGCTGGCACCAACATCCCCACACCGCTGGGTCGCCAGTTCGGTTTGACGGCATATCATGTCGCTCAGAAAATCTTCAAGTTCAATTAATAGAGTCTATATCCATCCTGTTTTCCCAGATCAAACGCTTTTTTGAAACCAATCTTGCCATATTTTGGAAGAATCTTGGAAGAATCGTTCTACAGTCCCGCAACGGCCTCTTCCAACGCGCTGTCGTTCACGGCTGCGTATATGTCCATCGTCACGCTGAACGTCGAGTGCCGCGCTAGCTTCTGTATCACCTTCGGGTTCAGGTTGAGCATGCAGCAGCGTGCCACGAACGCGTGGCGAAGGTCGTGGAACCTGATCCCAGGGAAGCCGAAGCCGTCCCTGTGCTGAAGCCACCACACGGTGAGCGAGTCGCTCGGCATGCGCTGGAATGACGGGTTCGTAACTATGGGCATCGACCTGTCCCACGGCAGGCCTAGCGCTATCATGTCCCCGCTCTGCCTCTCCATCCACTCGCCTAGGGAGTCCTGTAGCGCTTGCGATATGGGCACGGTGGCGTTTGCCGCCTTGGTCTTGGTGCCGTTCACGTGTAGCTTCCCGTCTTGCCAGTCCTGCCACGACAGCGAGCAGCATTCCCCGAGGCGCAGGCCAGCCAGGAGGGCGAGGAGCACGCCCATCCTGTACCCGTCTCTGACCGGGCGCATCGTAGAAGCAAGGCGCTGGTACTCCGCCTCGTCCAGCACGACCTGCTGGCGCGGCTCTATCGATGGGGAGGAGACGTCCTCGAACGGGTTCTCCGTCGCGTATCCGTTGGGTATGGCGTATTTCTTATACATCGTCTTCCCGGCAACCAACAGCATCTTTATGTATTGCGCGCCTGCTGGCTTGCCGGAGGCTGTGTCGCCGCCCATCATGGCGAGGATCGCATCCTGCACGTGCGACGACGTGAGCTTGTCGGTCCGCATGCCGCCCATCAGGCGAGAGAGCATATGCAGCCGTGTGCGGTAGCCCGATATGCTCGTCTCCTTCACCTCGCTCGTGCGGCTCCTGTGCTGAAGCCATTCCTCGGCGCATTCCTCGAAGGTCGGGACCTTCCCGCTCTTGGTCATCGTCTGCCCTGAAAGCTCGGATATGAAGTCGGGGAGAGCGCGCTTGGCTTCCGTGTAGGTTCCGTTGAAGGTGCGTGTGCGCTGGCGGTACTTTCCCGTCCTTGGGTCGATCCCCACGCTCACGCGTAGCTGCCACTTCCTGCACTTGCCCTTGGGCTTGTCCTTCTCCAGCTGCACTATGGAGCCTGTGCCTTTGGTTTCCATGGTAAGATTCACCTGTGCCTTTCGCTCTTTGGAAGGCTTCCTTCGGTCCCTTGCGGATCCGCCAAGATTTAGAGCAAGGGACCATTTCTTTTTTCCTCGATAAGCTTTCATTTTTAGAGTGGTTAAATAGCTACGAAGAGCTTGATTCGCAGATATAGGATTCCAAATCCTTCTCTGCAATCCCTAAGCCACCGTAAACCACCGATACTATTTCATCATCGTTTATCAGCTTGATATATTTAAGTACCGCCGAAGCATATGTAGACATATCCTCGTGGCAGATGACCTGCGACAAGCATTCAAGCATGTCGCCAAATGAGTAAACTTTATGCTTACCCACCCGCGCACAGTACAGGCGCTCTTCGTGTGCGCATATATTCCTGTACATGCTCAAGACGCTGAATGCTTTCCGAGCACTGGAAATGCCGAACCCATCGACATCTAGCTCTGCAGCCTTTCTTATGTTCTGGCAAATAGCGCTCTTCACCTCTGTTTTCTGAAGGTCGTAAAAGTTAGACAGATTTCCGAATGTCAGCACATTCGAGACAACCCAAAGAGGGACGCTGGTGTAATTGTCGAGGTAATGCCTAACGTAATCCTTCGACACATTGTCATGAGCCCGTTGCATCGTCGATAGAAGCTTGATTAAGTTTTTGGTGTACTGCTTCCGGTTTTGATAGTCGGAACTCGCGCAGTAATTTGCGGGGTCGAGATATGCTTCTATGTCTCTGTTGTAATAACAAAACGCATAAACTGTCGCACTCTTCATTAAGCCCTCGGCATTAAGAAGAGCATCCATGGTGATGCGCCTCAACGCTTTATCGAATGTGTACAGAAGCAGAAAATGTTCGAACGAAGTCCCGTCCTTATACCAATCGTCTCCCCGCTGGTTTGTCTCACCTTTATCGATGAACACGTCTTTATATCCGTTAATCATCGAATAGTATCCATCCCGCAAAAGATACAATTTCGCCCGGTCCTCATTGGGAACGATGACATTTCGATGGCGTAACTTACATATCTGCTCATCGAGCGTAGTGAACCGCCCTGGTGCTTTACGTTTCATATTACCTGCTTAAAATAAAAAGAGCCGCCAGCATACACTGACAGCTCTTGGGCTAAGGCCTCACTTACGAAGCACGAAGCCGTATCACTGCCAAATACATTACCGAAAAAAGAGTGAATGTCAAATAGGTATCGTTAATTAGCAACAGCTAAATCTACGCAAGATGCTGGAACAGCTCTTTTTCTGAGACAATTTGGATAGGGACACCTTTCTCCTGCCAGTCGAGCGCTTTCTTTACTTTGTTGCCATAGTTGCCCATTGACCAAGCCTCGTTGCCTTGTCCTCCAACTATGAGATAGTCGCATTTCTTCGTAACGCTTTTTAGGATGGTTCCGCCTTTTGTCTCTATCATCGATCCAATTTGCGACTTTGAGCCATGGTCGAAGTCGCCGGAGAGGCAGAAGCATTTCTCAGCAAATACGATGTCGTGTTCAGAATCGGAAAATTGCGCCACTGGATCGGTGATTTTTCTTAGCGATGTAACGAGCTTCTCTGATTCGCTCTCATCGATCCAGCCATCGACAATAGTTTCTTGCAGCAGGGCTTTAAGGCTCTTTATTACGGCATCATTTGATGCGTTTGGAAGATTCTCAACGGCAAACAGCAGTCCATATGCTTCGGCAGTTGACACTTTCTCGTCTTCAAGAACTTTTTCTGAAAGCGATTTCAGAATTTGCAGCTCGGATGTTTCAGCTGCAAACTTTACCCTGTAGTGGTTTTTTGGGCGGATCTCAGACGGCCCTTCGTAGCAGTACGTTTGAAATGTCGGCGCATGACCCGTTTCGTCAATAATGTGCCAGAACAGCTCACGGCAGGCGCTCGCATCGCTGAATGCGTCATGGTGATTTTCCACTTCGATGTTGTAATAGCCGCAAGCAGCTGGAAGTTTGTAGCTGCTTAGGTGCGGATGAGCTGCCTGCATCATTTTCTGCGTGCAGGCATAATAGAAGGAGGGAGTATCTATCTCGTAGCACCTTAGCGTCTTCAAGATGGTTGACAGATCAAAAGGGGCATTGTGGGCGACTATTTTTGTTCCCAAAACCTTCTCGGCAAGCGCGTCAGTCCAGAGTTCGGGAAATGTTGGCGCATTTTTAACATCCATGGGAGTGATTCCATGGATGCTCATATTCACGTCATCGAATCTTTCTTCTGGGTTTACTAGATGAGTGAGTTTGTCTAGGACCATGCCCCTTTCATCTGTCTGAATAAGTGCGATTTGGCAAACCCTGTCATTTCTCCAGTTCGGTGTCTCAACGTCAAGGAAGGTCAGTACTTGCTCGGTTTGCTCGCGCTTGACTGATTTGCTTGCATGGCTCTCGAAGATATCCAGGATGCTCATAGCTACTCCATCTCATGTGCGGCCTGGTACCAGACCACCACTCCTACGTATTCGACCGTGTGGTCTTCCTGGTCGCTTATTACTTGCTTTTGCCCTCGCGCTTTGTCTTTGGTCGGACGCGCGAAGCCGTTTTTTTGTGCCCTAGAACTCCCAGTCGAATGGGAGCACGTAGAAGACCACGCGCCCTATGATCGTGACGGGGTCGGTGCCTGGCTCGTTGAAGTCGTACACGGTCGGTCGGAAGGTCGGGTCGGTGCTGTCGGGGGTCAGCTCGAAGCCGTTTGAGAGCTTGACCACGCGCTTGATAGTGGCGTCGTAGCCGTTCACGCACACAGCATAGGGCTTGCCGCTGATCGGCTCCTTCTGCGCTGGATCGATTAAGGCGTAGGAGCCGTTGGGGAGGATTCGGTTCATGGACTCGCCCTCGACCTTTAATAGGAAGGCTTTGGGGAACCGCTCGTGAACCTTGACCGGCACTGGCTGCGAATCTTTCACTTCCACCATCTCTATAGGCGTTCCAGCCGCGATGGCTCCGTAGGACGGCACATCGACCGTTGAGTTGTTAGGTATCAAGGCGTTTTCCATCCCGAGCAAGTAGGAGATGGTAACGCCCATCGCGTTGCTCATCTTGACCAGCATGCTCGCTTTAACGTCGTTGTCCCCGCTCTCGTACCTGGCCACCTGCTGCTGCGTTGTGCCTATCTTCTGGGCAAGGTCTTTCTGTGTCCACCCTTTTGCTATTCGGGCTTCGGCGATCTTGTACTTAAACATTTTGGCTCCAATCAACGATTCCTCATTTTTACACACAGAAATGTTGTTTACAAACACAGAAATGTTGTATATAGTGAGCAACAGCCGAACACGGAAATGTTGTTAGGAGGTTGGATTGAGGAACAAGATGCGTTGCGGCAGGCTTGCAAAAGGGCTGACGGCAAAGGATGTTGCCCAGAAGATCGGGGTACACGAGAATGCTGTTCTTCGTTGGGAGAACGGCGAGGCCGAACCTCTTGGCTCGAACCTCATAAAGCTCTCAAAGCTCTATGGGATTTCAGCGGACGAGCTTATGGATCAGGAGACTGCACGCGATATCTAGAAAAAACAAACACGGAAGGAGGCGGGGAGTAGCCAAGCGGCTGCGAAGCAGCCCAAAGGAACCGTGAGAACCGAATACTGCGCAGCGACGACAGGAGTTGCTTATGAGTCTAGATTCCGGTTTGCTCGAGATCTCTGTTGAGGTCTGCCCGAGCGATTTAAGCAAGCTCAACGAGAAGGTTCAGCGCCTCGGCACCGTTCTTGCCGAGGCGGACCAGCTCATCAAGGAGCTTGCCGACATGAAGATAGCGGTTGAGGTTACCCCAATCTCACGTTGAGGACGTACCCGCACTCGCAGACGTTGGAAAGCCCCCTTAGGGTTATCGGCTTGCCGCATCTTGGGCAGCTGTACGTCATCTCCCCGCTGAACACCGCGTTCCGCGTGGCTTCTTTCGCCATCTTCTCCAATGCACGTTTATCGAACTTGATTTCGAAGTTTTTCGACATGTTTGCCTCTTTCTGCTGCGCAGCATTCGGCTCTCACATGGTTACAGAGATTCTAACCGATGAAAGGAGGCGGGGAAGTTGGCAACCCAGCTTTACACGCCAACAGAGTTCGCGCACGTCATGCGGGTTACCCCACAGTACGTGCGCAAGCTGTGCGCCACGGGGAAGCTCGGGGCGGTCAGGCTCAAGCAAGGGGAAACCGCGGTTTGGCGGATCCCGTTCGACATGGAAGAGGTAGATGGCATCGCGAGCAGGAACAAGGCCTTTGTCCTCGATGCCAGGCCAGATGCTTTGTCTGGCTGCGAATAGCGAAGGAGAAGAGATGGACATCAACGAAGAGCTTGCTGCGATCGAGCAGCGCGTGAAGGGGCTTGCCGTGGAGATCGGCAGGAAAGCGGTCCCGGTGGATGACGAGACCAGGTGGGTTAAGGCAACTGCGGCGATCGACCTCTTCCGCAAGAAGGTCTCCGAATACTACGGTTTCGAGAAGGAGAAGATCATCCCTGTCCAGATCGGCAAGTTGGAAGATCCCCTTTATTCCTCCTTCTTTCAGGTCGAGGGCATCTCCTACGAGGTGACCAACGCGAGGCTCACGTGCCTTGGGGAGCTGTAGCGATGCGTCCCAGCACCGCCGCTTGGATCGTCTCGATGGTCGCGCTGTGCTTTGCGAGCGCAACCGCATCGGACATCCTCCTCTTCCGCAACTACGCCGCAGTCCCGTTCCATGCCTCGAGCGCAATGGTCGTCGCGGCGATGGCAGTCCTCGTTTGGGCGCTTGGCAAGCGCAACCGACTCTAAGCAGCCAGATGCAGCCGCAAGGGGCGGCAGTAGCGACTTTCTTGCTTACTGATTCTCCTAATCGCGCAGATTCCTTTCAACGGTTGCACGCGGGTTCTCCTTAGCCGCTGCCGTCCCTCACGGCTGCATCTGGCAGGCAAAACCTCTCGCGAGGTTGCCCCAAGTTGGGCGCATGGAAATACGCGCACGGTCCCCACGGAAATTAGTAGTCAGACGTTTCTTTCGATGTGCGGGTTGGAAATCGATAAGGCCGTGCGCCCAGCTTGGGGCATTCCACGATCAGCAAATCAGACTTAGGAGCCACAACAATGAGCCAACGCATACTGGAGCGCATCTCGCGCTTCTTCACCTTCGGTAACTCAGCGCCGTTCGCAGACTGGGAGGACTTCGCCACCGTAATGCTGAAGTCCCTTGCAGCCCTTGCGCTGGCGTGGGCGATCCTCCTTCTCTTCTTCATCTGATGGCAAGCGTATACCGAACAGCGAACAGCATCGAGGTCCGCGCCTACGCAGGCCGTGACGATGTGACGGGAAGCGTCCGCAACCTCTACCGCTCGCTTCCCCCCGATGCCCGCCAATGCGAGATCGAGGAGGCGAAGCGGCAGCTTCAGGCTGCGGCAGACCGCTTCAAGGGCACAGGCGAGCCTTTCACGCTGCAGGGCATGATCGAGTACTACCTCTCGACCTTGGAGGGGCAGCGCTCGCCAACCTACATCGACGGCCTGCGCAGCAATGCCCGATGCCACCTTTACCCCTCGCTCGGCAAGCGGCGAATCGACTCCTTGCGGCCTTACGAGATCCTCAACGTGTACTCGGCCATGAGGGCACCGAAGGAGCAGGGCGGCAAGGGACTGAGCCCCAACACGGTAGTCAAGCTCAACGCCTGGCTGTCGCACGCGTTCGACGAGCTTGCCGCAATGGGCATCATGCGCAGCAACCCACTTGCGAGAATCTCCGCACCGCGCCCCGCCGACCACGAGGCGCAGCCGCTTAGCGAGCGCGACCTTGCCGCCTTCTCTTCCTGGCTGCGGCAGCGCAGCGGGGACGGGCCTTCGAGCGAGCTTGATTCAGCGCTTTGGGTGTGCCTCAACACCGGGCTTCGCGCCGGCGAGCTGGCTGGCCTGCGGCTCTCAGATGTGGGCACCGCAAGCAGCGAGGTGAGGGTGAGCCACTCCCTGGCCCGTGCGGCAGGAAAGGGGCTCTTCTACAAGGTCCCGAAGAGCAAGACGAGCCGCCGCAAGGTTACCGTGGGCGCTTCCACGATGCAGGTGATCAAGCGCTGCATCGGGAGGGCAAGAAGGCTCTCGCGCGCCGCCGACCCGCCGCTGTTCTGCGATGAGGGCGGCTCGCCGCACGACCCGCGCGATTTCAGCAGGCATTTCCGCGAGATCGCCGACTCTCTGCAGATCGGCAGGTACGCCCATCTGCACACGTTGCGCCACACCCACGCAACCTACCTGCTCCTGAACGGAACGCCGATACGCGTTGTGCAGGAGCGGTTGGGGCATGCGGACGTGCGCACCACTTTGAAGGTATACGGGCATGTGCTCCCTGGCTACGACGCCGAGGCAGCCGCCCGATTCGATTCGATTCTCGATGGACTCAATTAGGAAGGGGTTCTATTAAATGGCAAGCAACTACAAGCGCGGGTTCTTCGTCCAGGAGGACTTCTGGCTCGCCGTGCGCGGCTGCTCCCGCAAGGTGCAGGGCGAGGTGATGGGGGCGCTGGCCCTGCTCTTCTTCGAGGGCGAGGACTCGGCCGAAGCCCTCAAGGGCACGAGCCAGAGCCTTTACTACGCGATGCGTGAGCGCGTCCTTATCGCCCGCACCAAATCCAACGCCCGTGGGGGTGATCAAAAGGGCAATCAAAAGGGTGATCAAAAGGTAGATCAAAACGCGATCCTGCTAGCAAAGAGTGAGAGTGAGAGTGAGAGTGAGATATCTACCTACAACCCTCCCCTTAGCACACCTCAACCAACCAAGGAATCGCCAACGCCCCGTGCGCTGTTCATCGGGGAAGCGCTGAAGGTGTTCACGGAGGTCACTGGCCGCGCTTGCCTGATCCCGTCTGCCGAGGTGTCTTTCGATCTTACGAAGATCTTCGACGCAGGCTACTCGATCGACGATGTGCGCATGGTCTGCGAGCAGCAGCAGGCCGAATGGGGCGCGGACCCAAAGCGCCAGAAATGGCTTCGCCCCCATACGCTTTTCGGCGAGAAGTTCGAGGGCTACCTTGAAGCCGCGAAGGCGGGAACGGCGAAGGAGGAGCGCGATGCAGCCGCAAAGTTCGCCGATGCGATCTAGCGCCTACATCGCCGCAAAGGCGAGGTTTGAGGCGATGAGCCAAGACGAGCTTGTAAGGCACAGGATCGAGCTCGCAAGGGAGCGCGCTGCCCGTGAGAGGGCGGCAATCCTCGCGATGCGAGAGCGCACCGTACGTGGCCGCATCGAAGCCTCTGGCATCCCCGCCGACTACCGCGATGGAGCGGTGCATGTGCCTGAGGTGCGTGAGTGGGTCGACTCGGTGCTTGCCGGCGGCTCTTCGCAGCTTGTGATCCGCGGCACAAACGGAACCGGCAAGACCACGGAGGCATGCGCCGCCCTCATGGAGCTTGCGCAGGCGATGACGGTGCGCTTCGCGATGCTCGACTCCATCAAGCGAGCCGTCGACGGCTCCTGGATCAACCGCAACGCTTCGCCGGACGAGGTGCTGGCTGGCTTCATGCGGTGCGGCTGCCTGCTGATCGACGACCTTGGGCAATCGCCCATGGATGAAAAATCCACCGCGATGCTGCTGCAGATCATGTCCGAGCGCATCGGCAACGGCAAGCCGACCATCTACACCACCAACTACGAGGGCATCGCCCTCTGGAAGCGGCTTGCAGAGGGCGGCCAAAGCCATGCAAACGCGATCCTTGATCGACTGAAAATGTGCGTCCCCGTCGTGATGAACGGCGAATCTCGGCGCAAACGTGTACGTCTCTGACGGAAGGAGAAACCAATGTCTGAAACGAAGAACCTCGGCGGGCTGGCTGATGCCATCTTCGCCGAGATCGACAGGCTGCAGGACCCGGAGCTGACGGGAGATCGGCTGAAGGAGGAGATCACCCGCGCCCAGTCGATCAGCGGCCTGGCGCGGCAGGTAAGCCAGATCGCATCGCTGCAGATAAGCGTGTCGAAGATGGTCTGCGAGGCGCAGGCCTTCGGCGAGAAGGTGCCGATCCCCAGGGCGCTCCATGGCTAAGCGCGAGAGATTCCGCTGGCAGGAGGAGCACGTCGCATATTTCTGCGAGATCGTGCCAGGGCACAGCCAGGGCGAGGTCGCTGACATGTTCGAGGACCGCTTCGGCGTTCGGCTCTCCGTTTCGCAGGTCAAGAACGCGAAGATGCGCTACCACGTGCGCAGCGGCACCAGCGGTGGCCAGTTCAAGCCAGGCCAGAAGGCATGGAACAAGGGCGTTCCATCAAGCGAGTGGACAAGCCCCGAGGCCATGGAGCGGTGCAGGGCATCGCGCTATCAGCCCGGCAACGTCCCGCTCAACGCGAAGGCGTTCAAGGTCGGCGATGAGCGCATCAACGCCGACGGATACACGGAGGTGAAGATCGCTGAATTGAGGAGCAAAGAGGTCAAGAAGGTCTGGAAGCAGAAGCACCTCATCGTCTGGGAGCGCGAGCACGGCTGCAAGGTGCCAGACGGGCATGCCGTTGTCTTCGCCGACCAGGACAAGTCGAACTTCGACCCGTCAAACCTGGTGGCGATCAGAAGAAGCGACCTTGTGCAGATCAACCGCATGGGGCTTGCCTACCACGACCCGGAGAGCCTCCGTGTCTGCCTTGCGATCATCGAGCTCAATAGGGTCACACGCAACCGGCAGCTGACGCCGAGGGCATGCAGCCAATGCGGCGTTGAGTTCACGCCTGCATTCAAAGACCAGCGGCGATGCCGCAGCTGCATCGACTTGGAGCCGAGCTTCAAGCGATCGCAGGCAAGCAGCGACGGAAGCATAAGCAGGAAGGAGCAGCCGAATGACTAAGCGGAAGGACGCGGAGGATTGGCTGGAATGGGCGCAGGCTAAGTACGACGAGGCGCAGGAACGCTTCGCCTGGATGGAGCGCCCGCGAAGCGACACGATGGACTCTTACAGCACGCTCATAAGCCTGATCGAGAGCGGCATGGCATCAAGGGCGAAGGACAAAGCCGATGACCAGAAGGCACGTGCTGCGATCGAGCCGATGATGGAGCCGCTGATGGAGCTTGCCGAGCAGATGGAGACGCTTGGCAGCAACGGCTTTTCCTACGGGCCGTCGGGCATGGTGGAGGCGGCGCGGACGATCAAGGCGGTGCTTCGCCGATGAGCACGGGAATCGCGGCAAAGGTGTTCGCAAATATGCTCCGCGACCATCCGGTGACAGACATGCACAGGGCGGACTGCCGCGGCTGCGGCGAGTGCTGCGGAAGGTTCCTGCCGCTCACGCCAGCTGACAAGGTGCGCCTTACGGCGTACGTCCGCAGCCACGGAATCAAGCCGCACCCGGAGCCTAGGGGCATCGTCGACCTGACGTGCCCGTACCTCAACAGGGAGCGCGAGTGCATGGTCTACGAGGCAAGGCCAGAGATCTGCAGGGGCTACAGCTGCAGCAAGCATGCTTCAGGCGAGCTTTTGGTCGACGTTCAGCTGCTGAAGAGCCTCTCTACGGCTGTTGACGTTGACATGAGATTGCTCGCAGAAGAGATAGAGGAAGGACAGACATGGAAGTGAAGGTAATAGCGATCGAGCAGATGATGCCAGAAAGGCAGCATCTAGACGATGCGGGGGCAGACTTGAAGGCCGACCGCCCATGCCGAATCGCGCCAGGCACCACGCGGATGGTCTTCACGGGCACCCGTTGGGAGATCCCGCGCGGATACGTGGGGTTGGTGTTCGCCCGCAGCAGCCTTGCGGTGAAGAAGGGCCTGATGCTCACGAACGGCGTCGCAGTGATCGACCCGGGCTACCAGGGCGAGGTTCTGGTCCCGCTGTTCAACGCCACGGGCACTTTCGTCACCATCGATGAGGGCGAGCGCATCGCCCAGATGGTGATCGTGCCGATCGTCACGCCCGAGCTGGTGCGTGTCGGTCATTTCGACGAGTCGTCTGAGCGCGGCGATGGCGGCTTCGGCTCCACTGGCAAGTGGGGCGAGCTTTACGACGAGATGAAAACGGAGGGGTAAGCGATGAAGTACGAGCTGTTCCAGGCAAGCGCAGTGAAGGCGTTCGGCCACTGCCGAGACATAAAAGCCATGGTCTCCGACATGCAGGGAGTTCTGTCTGTGGTGCCTGCCATGGTGCGCAAGAACGAGCGCCTGGATCGAGAGAGAGCCGAGCTGAAGCAGGAGAACGCGGCGCTGAAGGCAGAGATCGAGCGTTTGAAAAGCGAGACTCCAGACGATTGCATGAGGCTTCCTCTCGATGCCGACGGCGTGCCGATCCGAATCGGCGATACGGTGTGGTACGTCGGAATCGATGCCGAAATCACGAAGTGCGAGCTCCAGAAAGTGGTTGGCCTTGTGTCAGTGTTCGGTGCGTACGGAACCTACATCATGACACGAGATTATCCCGACAAGGCAATCGCCTCAAATATGCTGACCCACAAGCAGCCAGAGCCGCCCGACAGCTGGGAGAAGCTGGAAGAGGATGCGAAGATGGTGAAAGCATGCGATTACGCACACGCGCCGCGCGATGAGTACGGCATAACCGTGTGCCGCGATTGCCGATTCCAGAAGAGCAAATCATGTCGGCAGGAGATGATTCTCGACATGATAGCTCGCGCCAAGAAGCTCGCAGGAATCGAAGAGCAGGAGGGCGAGTGATGATGGAAGAAAGCAAGAAGCCAGCGGTCACGCTGCCGATGGACGCCGATGGGCGCAGCATACCGCTCGACACCGAGGTGCTGTACTCGGGCCCTGACAAGGTGAAGGTGCTCTCTTTCTCCTACTACCCGCTTGCCGACTACTGGACGGTCGATCATTCCAGGAGCGACTTTTGCAGCAAGCGATGCCTGTCAACCGAACTTCGCCTTTCTCCGCCCGACAGCTGGGACAAGCTGCTCGGAGACCTGGACAGGGCGAGAAATTGTGAGATTTCGGCATGCTGTTACGCAAGCAATGCTGAAAAACCCTGCAAAAGCTGCAAATTCAATAGGTGGAGTAACTGCGTAGGCCATATCTTCGCGGACATCGCGGACAGGATCCGCACGTTGAGAGGAAAGGAGCAATGAGGGTCACCGATGAAGAGCGCCGAGAGGTTGTGCGAAAGCTGCGCTTCCAACTTGGTTTCATGCGGATAAAGGATGAGCAGTACGCGAAGGATGCCGACCCGATGAAACTGGGGAACGCGGCGTACCGCAACATCGCATGGTCGGTGACCGAGTTAGGCAACGCATCCAAAGGCAATTACATCAGCATCGTTAAAAGACTCGCTGATCTGATAGACCGCCCGACCACCACGCTTATCGAAGACGAGGACGGGCGCACCTGCTGCGCAAACTGCGGATGCGCCGCACTGTATATGTCTGATGCTGCCTATTGCCCAGACTGCGGCGCGGAGGTGGTTAGCGATGAAGATTAGCAACGAGGAGCGCCGCAACATGGCGAGCAGCTTTCGCCACGATGCGGGATACAACAAAGGGTCGCTCTCCGAATGGTGGGACAGACTCCAGTTCATTGTCCTTGACGAAGACGATTTCCCGAACCCAACTGAGGTTTTCGAAAGGCTGGCTGACCTTATCGACCCTGAAGGAGGAAGCGATGAACATTAACAATGAGGAGCGCCGCGAGGTAGCTAGCCATCTTCGTAATTTGTCGGAAACCGATTCCGCTATAGGCGAGTTGAAGCCTAGCGACGAGTTATACGATCGCATGTGCCTTATGGCTATTCGCGCTACCGTTGGCAAGGGTGACATATTCGAGCGCTTGGCTGAACTGGTAGACCGCCCGACCTGCCGAAACATATACGCCGAAACCGAGGGGATGAGCGGTTGCGAGAACGGCTTCAAATGCTCAGAGTGCGGGAACACGGTTGAGGATTACGAAGGCTACCGCATAAGCGGCGAGTTCAATTACTGCTCCAAATGCGGCGCGGAGGTGGTCGAATGAGGATATACAAGTGCGACCGATGCGGAAAAGGTCCTATCAGGCTGAACAGGAGCAGGAGGGGCAGGAATGAGTGACGGCGCTCATGACGCAATGAGCCTCATCGTGAACATTCTCATGGAGGTCATGATGCTTGGTGGTTTGTTCTGCCGCGACATCTGCGTCGTGGCGTTCGCTGGCTTCACCTTGGTAATGCTTGCCATCGAGAGCTTTGAAAGGGAGATAAGGCGATGAACTGTATCAAGATGAAGCCGTGTCCGTTCTGCGGAAGCGAGGACGTAGCCTTCACCTGTCTCGAAGACGTGTCTTGCGTTGAGTGCTGGGACTGCAGCGCCAAGGTCGAGACGTACTACGGCATTGAGGATGCGGTAAAAAAGTGGAACCACCGAGCCATAGACCGCGACAAGCTTTTGAAGATCGTCTACGACCTTGAGCACCTCGACATCGACTCGGACAGTTTTCCCCACTGGAACAAGGACATTGCTGACGACATCAGGAAGGCGGTGGGAGGTGACTGAAAATGTCATGGGCAGATAAGCCGTTTGCGCCGTGGGTTCCCGTGATCGTCGTGGCCATACTGTGCGCAGCGATGCTCGGCGGGGCGTACGGCTACAAGCGCGGACTTTGCGAGCATTACGACAGCGCCACGATCTACAAGGCCCTCAACGTCGAGGAATGGCATTGCGATTACTGCTGCGACACGTTCTATTCCGAGGTCGGGACGTATTGCCCGGAGTGCGGGACCAAGAGGGTCAAGCGGTAGAATGGCGCAGCATTCAAAAGGGCAAATCAAACGTGTTATCAAATGGCAACGTTTCAAATCCTTTCGACAACCCAAAGTTGAACATTTGGTAGACTGAAGGGGCAGAAAGTTCACAAGCGAGAAGGAGGAGGTCGTGAGCAATGACCACGAAGGAATTGTTCATGATCCCAGGGTTGGACAGCAGCAAGGAGATTCAGGAAATACGAAAAGAATCGATGAAGAAATCTCTAATCAACCTGGGAAGAATTCAGAGAGCAAGGACGGAAGGGAAGAGAGTCGGCCGTGTGATAGAGGTTCGCAGGAGCTTGTAGCCGCAGCAAACCTAATCAAAAACGCAAGCGACGAGGATCTAATCGAAGCGGGCATCATTTCCAAATCAGAAACCGAAATGATGTCCGTTGCATATTCTGGGATGCTTCCCCATCCGTCGATTTACAAGATGTATGACGATGAGACACGCGAGCGAATGTGCAGATGGAACGACGCGTACACTATCGACGAATCCAAGAGGCAGGACAAACTTGCAGACTTCGAGATCAAGGCCAGGAGCCGCGCCCAATGGATATCGGCGTTGCTCATGGTTGCCGCCTTTGCTTGCGCTGTCGTGACTTACGCTCTATACCAAAACACGGTGCTCTCCTGCGCGTTCATCGCAGTTCCGTTCATCACTGTTTTAGCGAATGGCGTTCAATCAATCGTGCCAAACAAGAGACCAGAGGATAACCCTCCAAAAGAAGAGCAATAAGCTTTCGTATCGGCCCCGCTTCGGCGGGGTTTTTCTTTGTGTTTGGGTTATGAGATATTGAACGACTTTCGTTGCCGTCGCAAGGCCTTTCCCATAGAACGGCGGCGAAACGGAGCCGCCGCCAGGTCGGTTGCGGTTCGCCTATCGCCAACCGCAGGTCATGACGCTACTTTCGGTAAACGATAGATGATTCATTCGCCATGCAAAAGTAATGCAAGGCAAGAAGGGAGGAAGCGAGGGGGAGAGCAAGCCAGATTCACAGGCTGAACACACGGGATATGACACGGTAGCTTCGTTTCCATATAATGGGGTCTGTTCGTCCCACGGACTCCATCCTACTTTGAGAAACCCTCGATCATCGGTCGGGGGTTTCTCGTATCAGCGGCAAAGAAAAGCGAGGGCATATGCAAGAGAAAGCGCTAAGCGAGTACGACCGATTGAGGATCAGCAGGGCAAAGGATTACCTTCGCTCGGTGAGGTCGGCAAGGCAGCGCTTGGACCAGATGCAGATACGCCGCGCAGACCAGCTCTTCGCAATGCAGGTAAAGGGCATGCAGTACACAGGCTTACCAGCGAGCCCGAACTCCTACGGCGATGCTGTGCCGGACGGAGTGGCAAAGCTTGACGTGATCGATGCTGCGATAAGCGATGCATCGGCGCAATGGGAAGCGGTTATTGCCGAATGCCTGGCCGCACTCTGCTCCATGCCAACGCCTGAGTACTCGATGCTCATTGAGCACCGCTACCTCAACGGCAGCATGTGGCGCGATGTGGCGCTGGCACTCGACCGTTCGGTGTCTTGGTGCACCCATTCCGAAGGTGAAGCATTGATCGAGCTCTATGAATTCCTGCCGCATTCCCGCCGATTGCCACGGCATCCTGCCGTCTGATTGCAAACATTTGCCTACTTTTGCAAACAATTGCAAACATTTGCAAACTTTTGCAAACAAATGCAAACGGCAAACGTGCAATTATGTAGGCGTCAAAAATGTCCACAAGGGAGCTGCACACCGCTGAAAGAGCGGTGGCGGCTCCCTTCTTTTATGGCTGGAATCGAGGGCAAGCGTTGACGATTGATTACCTGGCTAAGGCCGCTTCACGTTATGACACTGCAGTAGCACACGCAATGCTCCATGCGGTGGCTTGCTACCGAGCCTACGGAGGTAGATGCAAATGGCGTACTGCCTAGCCTGCGGCAAGCTTGCCGACACTCACGGCGGCTTCTGCAGCCAATGCGCCGTTGACCTGCAGGCCACGAAGCCGAAGCCGAAGCGCGTCAAGGTCAACCGCTACGCCAACGGCAACGAGCGAAGGAAGGTCAGGCGCTGGCTCAAAGACCAGGGCAGACCGTGCCACCTTTGCGGCGGCGCAATCGACTACTCGCTTCCTGCTGGCCACCCCATGAGCTTCGAGGTTGACGAGATCGTGCCGGTGTCGAAGGGCGGCTCGCCCATCGATCCTTCCAACGTCGCGCCAGCACACAGGATCTGCAACGAGAGAAGGGGCAACAAGAGCCTTGAGTCGCTCAACGCACCTCCCAAACCACGGGCAAAAGACGTTGGATGCAAGACAAGTTTTAGCTGGTGACCTGGGGATATACCCCTCCCACCGTGGCGAAGGCTACCCCTGCCGCATTGCGCCTTTTTTTCCCACGGTGCTCAAGCTTACCCAGCTAACAGGGAAAAGGAGCTGAATGAAATGGGAAAGGTGCGCAAGCTCACCGCTTCCGAGCGCAAGGCGATCGTGACCATGTTTCCCCAGCTCGGAGTAACAGAGACGGCGCGGCGCATGGGCTGCTCGAAGTCAACCGTGCAAAGGGTTTGGGCGGCAGACGCGCCGCCCGATGGCGTTGTCCAGGATCCATGCCCAGTGACACCGAAGGGCGAGCAGCCGAAGAGCACGGCCGAAAGGCTGATCGAGCTTCGCGGAATCCTTCGCGCGGCACTCAACGATGCGCCCCCGCAGGCGATTGCGGGACTGTCCCGCGAGTACCGCGCAACGATAGATGAGTTGGAGCGGTTGGAAGGTGGAGGTGATGGGGATCCAGTCGATCAAGCCCTTGACTCCATCGCCGCCAGGATCGCCGCAAAGATGCCAGCCACGTAAGCACGTGTCCTCAAGCCGCGGGCACACCGACCTCCTTGACGAGGTCGTGGACTTCGCGGCGATCATCGGCTACGGCGTTGGCGAATGGCAGCGCACACCGCTTGCCGACTGGTCGCGAATCGATGCGAACGGCAAGTGGGTTCACCGAAGGTGCGGGATGTCCGTTCCGCGCCAGGCGGGAAAATCGCATGACGCGATCATATGGGCGGCGTTTTTGGTCTTCGAGCTTGGGTACTCCGTGCTTTGGACGGACCACAACTACTCGACAACATGCGAGATGCTTGCCCGTTTCCGCAAGATATTCGGAAAGCGCGCCGGGGATCCTGACGCGCCCCGATACCTCAACCGCCATGTTTCCGATGCGAAGAGCAAGACCGCGCAGGAATGCTTCGAGTTCGCCAACGGCGGCGTTCTCTGCTTTTCCACAAGAACCGACTCGGCATCGCTCGGCTACAGCTTCGATGTGATCATCTACGACGAGGCGCAGCTTTTGACCAAATCCCAGACGCAGACGCTGAACCCCACCACCACGCACTCACCGCACAAGAACTCGCAATTGATCTATGTGGGAACCCCCACACGCGCAGGATGCACGGCAGACCGATTCAAAGAACTTCGCGAGGAAGCCTGGGGAACGCCAGGCGATGACCTTTGCTGGCTGGAGTACGGCGTTGACGAGGTGGGCGACCCGATGGACGAGTCGCGGTGGCCCACCGCCAACCCATCGCTGGCAGAAGGATTGGTCGAAGCCGCCGACATCCGTACCGGCGTTTACGGCATGAAGGGCGATGACCTTGGAATCGCGCAAGAGTACCTAGGCTACTGGCTGCCGCCGATCGAGCAGGTTGAGAAGCCACTTATCGGCGAAGAGCTCTGGCGAGAGACCGAGGTTCCCGCCGCGAATGCGCCCACCCGATTCGAGAAGGTTGCCTACGGAGTGAAGTTCTCCCCAGATGGCGCAACGGTTGCATTGGCGGTTGCCGCGCAAAGCGGCGGCGCTGTGCACGTTGAGCTTCCGTTCTGCGAATCGACCGCCCGCGGCATTGAGTGGCTTGTGAGCTGGCTGACCGTTCGAGCAGGCCGCGCAAGCACCGTTGTCATCGACGGCAAGAGCGCCGCTGGCTCGCTTTGCGATCGGATGGCGGCGTTTGGCGTTCCGCGCGGATACGTTATGCGCCCCACAACAGACCAGGCGGTAACCGCCGCGAACCTGATCTTCGATGCGGCGCGGACAAACGCAGTCACCCACATCGAATGCCCCGCGCTTGACCTTTCGGCGGCAACATCGACCCGCCGCGAGATAGGCAAGGCTGGCGGCTGGGGCTTCGGAGGCGAGAACTCATCGCCGATAGAGGCCGCTGGCTTGGCGATGCTCGGAATCACCGTTTCGAAGAGAAACCCAAAGAGAAAGGCAAGGGTAAGCTAATTGGCTATAACCATTCCCTACGCTGTGGCATCTGCAAGCGGCTTGCTCCCTGAGCATCGGAAGATCGTGCTGGAGCTGCTGAACAACTGGCAATCTCACTACAGCGGAAACCTTGCCCGCTCCCAGTACTACGAGGCGCGGAACATGCTCAAAGATTTGGGCATCGCAGTTCCCGACACGTTGTCCGATCTGGAAGTAGCATGCGGCTGGGGTTACAAGTGCGTCGAGGTTATGCGCGACCATCTTTCATTCGACGGTTTTACCGCACCGGAGGATACCGACACCGACGCGCTGTTGAAGCGGATTTCGCGCCGAAACTTCATGGACACACGCGTAGGCAAGGCGGTCAATTCCGCGCTCAAATACTGCTTTTCGATGTGGGTTGTTACAGCAGACGATGACGGGCATGCCCGCATCACGTCGTACCCGCCGACCTTGTCAACGGGCATTTGGGACGATGTTCACGAGTGCCTATCGTCTGGCATGTGGGTAGTGTCTTTCGCACGCGAGAACGGGCGCGCAACAAACCGCCCCAACTGGGTCGATGTGCTTTTGCCCGATTGCCTTATCCGCTTGCGAGACAACGGCGATGGGGATTGGTTCGCCGAGTACATCGAGCACGGCCTTGGCGTTGTGCCAATGTTCATAATGCCGCACAACCCAGACGATGACCGACCTTTCGGCGTTTCGCGAATCAACTCGGAGGTGCGCTGGCTGATCGACTGCGCGATGCGAGCCAACGTGAACGAAGAGATTGCGGCGGCCTTCGCCGCATCAACGCAGAAGTACCTGCTCGGCACCGACGGAGATGCCTTCGAGGACAAGACGAAATGGAGCGCTTTCATCGGCTCCATCTTCGAAGTCTCGATGAACAGCGAGGGGCAGATTCCCCAATTCGGCCAGCTCACGCAGCCGAGCATGCAACCGATGACAGAGCACTTCGCCAACCTTTGCAAGCGCATGAGCGCTGCAACGGGGATCCACGTCGGGCAGTTCGGCATCATGTCGGACAACCCATCAAGCGCCGAAGCGATCTATGCCGAGAACGAGCCCTTGATCCTCAAATGCAAGAGCTTCATCAAGGAAGCGAAGGCGGCACTCACGCGGGTGGCCACCGCAGCGATCGCAACCGAGCGCGGCACCACCTACGAGGAAGCGCAGGATTCGTGCGATGTGTCGGTGCACTTCCTCAACCCAGCCATGCCGACCTTGGCACAGCAAACCGACAGCTCCATCAAGCTCGCTTCCGTGGTCGACGGCTTTGCCGGCACACCTACCTTCTGGCGATTGAACGGCCTGGACGATGACGAGGTGCGAAACGTCGAATCGGAGATCCGCCGCAACGTCACCAAGGCGGCTGCTTCGGCTCTGATAAGCGGTGTGGTTGCCGCATCGGGCGGCGAAGAGCCAAGCGAGCCGATCCAGGAGCAATCCGATGATCTCGCGGAATGAGTTCGACGCCTATAACCGCGCCGTTGACAAGATCGGCAAGGATGCAGCATCTAATGTCGAATCTTCGGTCCTGAATTGGTGCCGCCAGAATCCAGCCGCTTCGGTTGCGGAAAAGCGCGAAGCTGCGAAGCTGATCATGGAGGGTTACGTGCAGGGGTATGACGAGGTTGCATCGGAATTTGCCGCTGAATGGTACGACCACCGCACAAGGTCTGATGGAATAAGCCTTGATCAAGCCATAACCATGACGGTCTACTCGCCTGAGAAAACTGATGCGGTGGCACGGTATCAGGCGAGGAAGCTCACAAAGGGCGGCGATGCCGCGTTCGCGAAGGCTTGCGGCGAGTATGCCAGGAACGATGCCTTCCGAAGCCTCAATGAGACCATCATCGCCAACGTCGGGCGCGACAAGGACAAGGGCGCGAGGTTCGCCCGCGTTCCGACTGGCTTCGAGACGTGCACGTTCTGCCTCATGCTCGCGAGTCGCGGCGCGGTCTACCACACGCGCAAGACAGCAGGCGAATGGAAGCATTTTCACCGCGGCTGCGATTGCAAGGTGGTTCCGAGCTTCGATGACGATCCACTCGCCGAGGTGGTTGAGGGTGTCGATCCGAGGGATCTGTATGATCAATGGAAGCAGTTCAAAGGTATTGATGAGATCGAAGGATTGACTATCGCCGAGAAGGACGCGAGGAAGCGCGCCACGCTCGACGGGAGTGTCCCCGAAGGCCCAGGTTGGTCGACGAGCGTATTCGGACGGCTCGACGTAGTAGAAGCCGATGTTGACGCACCGCTTCCAACCGGCACGGCATTAGCGTCGTCCGTCACGGGAAAGTTCAAGTCTTATTCACTCCCGTCTGGGCGACGGTTTTTATTTAAGGTAGACATGGACCCAAGCAAGCAGGACATGACGCCAAAAAGGCTGCTCTCTCTTTACGAAAAGGTCCCCGATCATATCAAAGCCCGCATGCAGAAGACAATCTATGTTGTCGACTATGCGAACCCGTTTGACTCATACTGGAAAAAGCAATACCGTCAATTCCCTGGATCATATGCAACAGGTGGGGACGAAATAACTTTCTGGGCATATACGGGACATGATGACGCCCACCTTGTAAGGGCGCTGTGCCATGAGACTGGCCATAAAGTCGATGCAGAGGAAGCGCCGTCCGGAAAGAACTTCAGCTCAGGTAAAACGTGGGACGATGCGATTACGTCCGATTACAGACACAGCAAAATAACCCATCCGACGAAATATGCCGCCAATTCACTAGCTGAAGACTTCGCGGAGTCGGTGGCACTATATACTGTTGATAGCGTAAATTTTAGGCGTGATTTTCCAAATCGCGCGACTATTCTCGATAGTTTTTTTGGGGGTGGGGACAGTGTCAGAGGTTCAACGAGTTGATGAGCCGACACCCAACGGCGGAGATTACTCTGAGATCATCTATATGAATGACAATTGGGATGTTGTTGATGAAGACGTTGCTACCCAGTGCGTAATCCGCGAGTGCGCCGCCGATGGTTCGCTCGTTTGTGAAACGTTCGGGATAATGTCATGAGGCGCGACCTAGACCTCGTGCGCTCCATCCTCATATACGTGGAGGACGCCGATAGCGAGGTCGACGCAGGAGACATGGCGACTAAGCGCTGGCCGATTGAGTTGGTTGCGTACCATGTGAGGCTTATGGCTCACCATGGGCTTATCGACGTATCTCGGGACATTAGGGACATGAACGGCAGCACCATCGAGCTAACCGTGGCAGGCATCACATGGGACGGCCAAGACTACCTTGACTCCATTAGGGAGCCGAAGGTTTGGAAAAAAGTCAAGAAGATTCTCGCGGATACGGTTGGGTCGACCACCCTGGATGTTGTCCGGCAGACGGGCTCCATGGTCGCGCTGTCCATGGTCAGGGAGGGCCTAGGCATGTAGGCAAAAATCCAAGAACAGAACAACAATACGACAAAGGCCCCATTCGGGGCCTTTCTTTTCGGATGGGTGGCGGAGCGGCTTATCGCGCCCGGTTGCTAACCGGGTGAGCCCCGCAAGGCTCCGCGGGTTCGAATCCCGCCCCATCCGCCAGTTGAACCAAGGCACCCGCACGGGTGTCTTTTTTCATACCTAAAACCGCCCCGCATGGGGCAAGCAGACGCGCTGCACAGCGCAAAGGAGGAAACGCATGGAACAGGAAGATCAGGCACAGGAGCTTGAAGGCACCGCTGCCGATCCTGCACAGGATCAGGGAGCAGATGAAGGCGCGGAAGAGAAGGACTGGAAGTCGCTTTACGAAGGCGCGATCAAGGAATCGCGCAAATGGGAGAAGCGGTCAAAGGCAAGCCGCGCCGAGATCGAGAGCCTGAAGGCCGCATCGCCGAAGCCAGATCCAACACTCGAAGAGCGGCTCGCGGCGCTCGAAGAGGAGAACAACAGCCTCAAAGCCGCCAAAGCGCGAACCGCTCTGATCGACTCCGTTGCAGCCGCCACCGGCGTAGACCGCTCGCTTGTCGCATCGCTCAACGGCGAGGACGAGGAAGCCCTCACCGCGCAGGCAGAGGCAATCGCCGCAATCGCGAAACCGCGCGGCGGCGCACCAGCCGTTCCAGAGGCGGGCGGCAAGGACAAGCCAGGCAAGCCCTCCAAGCGAGAAATCCTCGCAATCGAAGACAAGAAAGAACGCCTGGCGGCAATCGCCGCCAACATCGATCTCTTTAAATAAGAGAGAAAGGGGCGCACATGCCCGATATCAAATCCCTCGCTGAATCCCGCAACGTGGACATGGTAAACACCTTCACCAAGTCCCTTAAAAAGCTTACCATGATGCTTTCCGCCTGCGAGCCGATCAAGGCTGCGCCTAGCGAGACTTTGCACCAGAAGAAGATCACCGGCAAGCTCACGACTGAGGAATACGTTGAGGGTCAAGTGATTCCCGTGTCCACCTACACATGGGAGGACGTGAAGACCTACGAGGTCAACATCAAGCCCTACCGCAAGCAAGCGACTTTGCAGGAGATCAAGAAGCGCGGCTACGATGCTGCGGTAGACAAGACCGATGGAGCGATGCTCTCCGACATCCAGAGCGATATCAAGAAGAGCTTCATCGGCGTACTGGGCGGCGAAGGTGTCACTGCAGTAACTGGCAAGAACCTCGTTGCAACCGCCGCAACCGCTTGGGCAACGCTGTCCAACACGGTTGAGGAATACGACTTCGGCGATGTCGAGGCTATCTTCTTCGCCAATCCGCTCGACTTCGCCAAGCAGATCGGCGATTCGGAGGTATTCTCCGCCTTCGGCGTCAGCTACATCGAGAACTGGGCTGGCCTTGGCACCCTCGTGTCCACTGGCTCTGTGACCGCAGGCACCATCTACGCCACGGTCAAGAGCAACGTCAAGTGCTACACCGCACCTGCCGAAGGCGATGACTTATTCGGCTTCTACACCGATGAGACCGGTCTCATCTCCGTGTCCCATTCCGCGAAGCTCGATTCCATCACGCTCGACACGGTTGCATACACGGGCTTCGTGCTCTTCGCCGAGTACGTAGACTTCATCGTTAAGGGCACCATCGCCGCAACCGCTTAAAGATAAGGAGCCTACATGTACGCAACAGTGACATATCCGTATCGCGACCGCGATACCTTGGAGATCCATTACACGGGAGACACGGTCGAGCTTGCCGCCGATCGCTTCACCGAGCTTGAGGCGGCTGGGTACGTGGATGCGGCAGAAGAGCCGATCAGCGAAGCGGCAGCCGAAGAGCAAGCCGAAGCCGAGCCTGAAGAGCCGACCGATGAAGCGGTCGGAGAGCCGAATCCCGCCGACATGACGGCGGCCGAGCTTCACGCCGCCATTGAAGCCGCTGGCGGCTTCGCCCCGAAGAAGGCGACGAAGGCAGAGCTCGTGAAGCTGTACGAGGCGCTGTGATGGAATCCTTCGCAACGCTTGCCGACTACGAGGCGCGCTACGGCGCGGTGGCAGAAGGCGATTGCGCGAGGGTCGAAGCCTTGCTTGAGGACGCGAGCGGAATGCTGCTCGGTGCGTACATTGAGCGGTACTCGACCGCCTACGCCAAGGGCGAGCACCCGATCTTCGATCAGGCTGCGAAGGCGGTGACGTGCGCGGTTGTCTCCCGCGCGTACAACGTCCCGCTCGGCATGGCTGGCGCAACGCAGCTCTCGCAGGCGGCTGGCGATTACAACGCGTCGGTCACCTTCGCGAACCCAACAGCAGAGCTGTGGCTCGGCAAGAACGACCGCAGGCGGCTTGGCCTGGCAGGAACGCGGATCGGCTCGATCCCCGCCATGACCGCGAAGGACCGTGAGCAGCGATGAACCTCTTCGCAACAGAGACCGTGACGGTCATCAGCACCGCCACCGAGCTTGACGATCTAGGGGAGCCGATCAGCTCAACGCCGACGGAAACGGCGGTGCAGGCGATCGTTCAGCCTGGATCGACCGAATCCTTGGACGAGACCCGCCCCGAAGGCGTGAGCGTTGAGTACACGCTTCATTTCCCCAAGACATGGACAGCCCCGCTCAGGGGCTGTTTCTGTTTGGTGCGGGGAGAGCGCTTCGCGGTGATCGGCGACCCGAAGCCGTACACGCCCGCCAACACGCCTGGCGGCTACAACCTCACCGTGGAGGTGACCAGAACCGATGGTTAACTTCAAATGCAAGTGGCGGCTGAAGCGCTACAAGGCCAAGAAGGCTGGCTATCCAGCGGTCATGTCGAACACAAACATCCAGGGCATGCTTCGCGGCAAGGCCCATGCGGTGAAGGGCGCTGCCGACTCGTCTGCTAGCCCTGGTGCCGTGTACGGAGTGGAGCCGTTCAAAGGATCGCTTGGCACCGGCTACCTGGTCACAACGGAGAACGCCGACGCGGCAGTCGATGAGTTCCGTCACAAGACGCTGACCAAGGCGGCTGGCAGAGCCGGTGCGGGCGGCGGCAGATGATGGACGTTGAGGCGGTGGTGGCCCGCAAGCTCAAAGCCACCCTCAACCTTCCCGCATTTCTTGAGGTGCCCGCATCGCCGCCAGACCAGTACATCGTCGTTGAACAGGTGGGGGGCGGCTCAAACTTCGCCGATCCCGTCCTTTTGGACGTTGACTGCTGGGCTGGCAAGCCTGGTCGCCGCGATGCAGCCGCGATCGCGGCGAGAGTGCGCGAAGCAGTGCGCGACCTTGACGAAGAGCCGAACATCTTCGACCCAAAGCCTACAAATACCTATCGATCGAACGACCCTCAAACGGGTCGTTCTCGCTATACGGTGCAGGTTTCCCTGCGCCTATGCGAATGACAAGAAGGGATTTGCCGATGGCAAAAACTGTATCCAAAACCAACAACCAAGAGAACGTCTCCTCCGGCAAGGGCGTCAAGGGCGGCTATATCTACTCCGCTCCCGTAGGCACCGCGTTGCCAACCGACATCAAGACCAGCCTCGGCGATGCCTTCGAGTGCCTTGGCTTCATCTCCGAGGACGGCTATGTGGAGACCATCGACGAGGACTCCAACGACACCGTTGACATGAACGGCGATCTCATGGATTCCTCCAACTCCAACCGTGTTGAGTCCGCTCAGGTGACCTTCGCCGAGATCAAGGCAAGCACACTGAAGCGCCAGTACGGCGAGGACAACGTCAAGGACGAGGGCGGCGTCATCTCCGTGAAGCACAACTCCAACTCCCACCCGACCTTCATCTACGTCCTCGAATTGGTACTGAAGAACAACCGCCGCTGGCGCAAGGTCGTGCCGCAGGGCCAGTCCTCTGAGCTGGACGACCTCACCATCGCGTCTTCCGAGCTTTGCCAGCGCCCACTGACGATCAAGTACCTCACCGACTCCGAGGGCAACACCTGCTACGACTACTTCGAGTCGACCGAGACCGATGCAGCTTAACTGAGCATCAAGCGCCCACCGCAAAGGTGGGCGCTGTTTTTTAGCGCGGTCGCCTTCCTGGGGCGTTCCCATCTGTAGGCGTGGGAACGCCCTAGGAAGGCATGCACCGTGCATGAGCCTACGAAGCCTACTTAGAAAGAGAGAACCACCATGGCTAACACGAAGAAGCACTCCGACAACACCAAGACCATCGACTTCCGCGGCGAGAAGTTCCTCATCGACTGCGCTGCCGTGAAGTCCGTGAAGGTGCAGCGAGCCCTTGCCGGCATGACCGAGGACGCAAACCGCGGCTATTGGGCGATCGACAAGATCCTCTGCGGCAACCTCGACGATGCGCTTGACCGCATCCCCGAGGAGGACGGCAGCGTGTCCGACCTCGGAGCAAGCGAGGATGCGTTCGCGGCGTTCTTGGAATACGTGGCCAAGGAAGCCACCGCAAAAAACTAATAGGCTTTGTGCGCGCGTGGATCGATGCCCGCGCGGAGTTGGTTGCGGACTTTATGCAGTATTACGGAGTCGTCCTTCCGCTTGATGACGAGGGCATGGATGCCATCGCAGACGGCACCATGTACGGCATTCTTTGGGAGCAGTTGCCCAAGGAATCGCGAACGGCGCGGCGGGATTGCCCCGACCTGATTTGGGGCGATTCCGAGCGGCTGCTCTGGTCGATCGAGTACTCGCTTCGGATCCTCACATGGCAGAAGTCCAAGGACGGCAGCAAGGGGCGCAACCGCCCAAAGCCGTTGCAGACTCCGATGGAGCGCCACCGCAACCGCCAGGCAGCCGATGCCGCGCTCGCGCACAAGGCGGAGATCGACAAAGTGTTAGGCATGGTCTAAGCCGAAAGGTGACCGACCATGGCCAATCAAGTAGGCGCAGCCTACATATCAATCATGCCGTCTATGGACGGCTTCGCTGGCAGGACCGCGCGCATGTTCGGCGCCAACGGCACCGCTTGCGGCTCGAAGTTCAGCGGCGGCTTCAACCGCGGCATGGGCGGCTTGAAGACCGCATCGGCCACCTTTGGAGCCTTCGGCACGAAGATGGCCGCGATAGCAGGTGCCGTTGCCGGCACCGTGCAGACGGGAATCACCGCCGCGATGGGGGCAATCAGCAACTCCATCGGCGCGGCGGTTTCCCGTGTGGACACGATGGCGGCTTTCCCCCGCGTCCTTAGCGGCCTAGGATACGAGGCATCGGACGCATGCGCGGCCATCCAGAAGATGAGCGATCACCTCACTGGCTTGCCGACGCGCCTTGATGCAATGACGTCAAGCGTTCAGAAGATCGTGCCCACGGTGAAGGATGTCGGCAAATCGACCGACATCATGCTGGCCTTCAACGACGCGCTGCTTGCCGGCGGCGCTTCGACACAGGTGCAGGAAGCCGCACTGGAGCAGTTCGCGCAGACCCTTGCCAAGGGCAAGCCCGAGCTTGAGGATTGGCGAAGCATCCAAACTGCGATGCCTGGCCAGCTCGACCAGGTGGCGAAGAAGCTCCTTGGGGCTTCTGCATCGAGCCAGGATCTGTACGAGGCGATGAAGACTGGCAAAGTCTCCATCGATGACTTCACGCAGGCCTTCGTCGACCTTGACCAGCAGGGCCTTGACGGCTTCGCGAGCTTCGCCGAGCAGGCTAAGGCTGGCACCGCCGGCATCGCGACCAGCATGGCCAACCTGCAGAATTCCGTTGTAAAGTCGGTCGCTGGCGTGATCCAGGCGTTCGGCACAGATCGAATCTCCGGCGCTGCGCAGGCAATGACGGTTCAGATCCAAGGCGCTGGCAACCTTGCCGCACAGGCGGTGTCCAACCTCATGGGCTGGATCGATCAGCTTGGAGCCAAGCTGCAGGAAAACGGCGCTGCCGAAGCATTCTCCAGCGCAATGTCCACGTTGGGGCAAGCCGTGTCCGACCTCGTCGGGTTCATCGGCGGCGTGCTAAGCGCCTTGACCGGCCTTGACGGCTCGGAGCAGAGCGCAGCCAACGCAGCCGATGTGCTCAAAGGCGCGATGGACGCATTGCAGCCGATCATCCAGGCTGTGGGCAACGCCTGCGCATTCCTGAAGGACCACGCATCGCAGCTTGCGCCCATTATCTCCATGCTTGCCGGTGCGTTCGCGGCCTTCAAGGTCGTCGATGCCGTGTCGCAAGGCCTTACCGCGGTAGGCAAGGCAACCGATGAGCTGCCGAAGAAGGCACCGAAGGGCGCAAGCGCGATCGAGAAGCTCGCCGAGGCTTTGAAGAAGGTGCAGCCGAAGAACATCCTCTCGGTTGCCGTTGCCTTCATCGCGCTCGGTGCTGGCGTGCTGCTGGCATCGGTCGGTCTCGGCATCATCGCCAATTCCGCAATCCAGCTCGCCGCCGCAGGACCGGGCGCTGTCGTTGTGATGGTCGGCATGGTTGCGGCGATCGCGCTACTTGCCGCAGGTGCCGCAGCGATCGGCCCAGCACTTACCGCCGGGGCGGTCGGCATGATCGCCTTCGGCGCTGCAATCGCCCTGATCGGGGTCGGCATCCTGGCTGCAACCGCTGGCATGTCCATGCTCGCGCAGCAGCTGCCGATTATCGCGCAGTACGGCACCCAGGGCGCGATCGGCATCGCCGCGTTGGGCGTTGGCTGCCTGGTGCTCGGCGCTGGCGCTTTGGTGGCAGGTGTCGGCCTGGTGGTGATGGGCGCTGGCCTTGTGATCGTGGCGGCTGGCGCTGTGCTCGCCGCCGCAGGGTGCGTCCTGCTCGCGGCAGGGGCTGTGGTCCTCGGTGCTGCGCTGATCGTGGTTGGCGTGGGCGCGATGATCGCTGGCCCTGGCTTGATGCTGGTGACATCTGCCGTGGCGATGGGCGCACCGTACGTGCTCGTGATGGGCGCTGGTGCCCTTGTCTTGGGCGCTGCGCTGATCGTCGTAGGCGTTGGTGCCATGCTCGCTGGCGCTGGCCTTGTGCTCGTCGGCGCAGGGGCTGCAATGGGTGCCGCGACCATCGGTTTGCTTGCCGCTGCGATGGGGCTGCTCGGCGGCTCGCTTGGCATCGTTTCCGCTGGACTCACCGCCATCGCAGGGGCGATGGGCGCTTTGGGCGCTTCTGCTTCCGTGGTGTGCGGGGCATTCAACCAGATGGCGGGGTCGCTGCCCTCGATCGCGGGAAGCGGCGGCGCTGCCGCTGGCTCGCTTACCGCAGTAGGCGGCGCTGCCGGCGCTGCTGCTGGCGGGGCTGGCGCTGCGGCTGGCGGCTTGGCAACGCTTGCGGGCGCTTGCGCCGCTGCCGCTGGAAGCTGCGCAACGGCGGCAGCCGCAATGAGCTCGCTCAACGGGCAGGCTCGCTCGATGTCAAGCGGCGTGTCCAGCGCAGCCAACGGCGCTTCGTCTGGCATGCGGAACCTTGCCTCCTCCTGCCAGTCCGCGATGTCCACGTGCGGCAACTCCTTCAACAGCTTCGTGAACAGCGCCAGAAACGCGGGAAATCAGGCCATGTCAGCCATCAGATCGTGCGTGAGCAACATCCAGTCGAGCGTTAACGGGATGCGGCTCACGATCCCCCGCATCAACGTCGGTGCGCTGCCGCATTTCCATATGAACGGCAAGTTCGACCCCCAGTCTGGCTCCGTGCCGTCTGTGAGCGTCTCGTGGTACGCAAAGGGCGGCCTTTTCGGCGCCAACTCGCCGCACCTGATCGGCGTGGGCGACAACCGCCGCTACGACGAGGCGGTGCTTCCGCTTTCGCCCAAGGTTCTCGGCGGAATCGGCGCTGGCATCGATGTTGACGGCAGCGGCGATGGGTACCTGGCGGTGCTGCAATGGCTCGACCAGAACTTGCCTTACATCATCCAGAACTACACGCCCACGATGACCGACCGCGACTTCACCCGAAAGGTACGTGCTGCTGTATGAGACAGTCCACCTACACAACCGCCAATGGGACGGTCTTCGATGTTTCGGGGCGCGATGGCATAGCGCTGGCATCGGTTGATGCGCTCGGGTGGGATTACACTCATTCGGGCGCATTGCCCTCGCGCGATGGGCGCAAGCTGTCTGGTGAGCTTAGCTTCTCGCGCCGCGCCGACAAGGCGAAGGCGAATCTCATGATGGAGCTTTTGGCGCTTGACTTGGACGCCAACACCCCTGGCACGTGGGAGGTCGATGGGTGGAAGCTCGACTGCTACATCCTCACCGCCGATGCGCCGTCCTACACCAATGCCAACCGCCTTCTGTCGGTCTCCATCTTCGCGCCCGACCCGATCTGGCGAAGGGAAACCCGCTACGAATTCATGCCAGCATCGGGTACATCGTCCGACATGGGCGGAATCGACCATGAGTTCGATTACCCGCACGATTACGGATCAACCGCTCGCGGATCCAAGCTGGAGGTTGCATCGATCGCCCCGTGCGACTTCCGCCTGACCATCTACGGATACGCGGCGAAACCGAGCATCTACATCGGCGGCAACCGCTACGGCGTGGACGTGACGGTCCCAGCGGGTGGCTTGCTTGTGATCGACTCCACCAAGAAGCGCTCCATGAAGGGCGACTCGGTGGTGCTGTCCGACCGCTACGGCAACAGCCAGGATGTCTTCTCGAAGCGCGTTCGCGGCGCGGAAGGAAGCGGCTCCTACATTTACGAACGCATAAAGCACGGCTCGCATGACGTGACATGGGACCAGGGTTGGGGCTTCTCCCTTGACCTGATCGAAAGGGCGGTGGCGCTGCCGTGGACCTGATGCTTCAAACGGCGAAGGGCGTGGACATCATGCCCATCGCGCCTACTGACGTGGACATGGCCTTCGGCGTGGGCAAGGACCCTGAGAACGACATGGAAATATCTATGCCCGCCGGCGCTCCGAAGATGGAGCGCGGCATGTACGTGTACGCCGAGGGCACCGCTTACGGCGGCATGCTCACGGGCATAGCCAGCGATGACGGCTTGACGTGGCACGGGCGCACGTGGTTCGGGCTGCTCGCATCGAAGGTGCTGGTGCCAGACGGCGGGGTTGGCTCGCTCACCGTAAGCGGCAACGCCAACGACGTGCTGCGAAGCCTTGTATCGCGCACCGGCCTAACAGCCTGCTTCAAGGTCAACGCGGCGAAGAGCACGCTCACCATCAAGAGCCACACCTTCGACAAGTACCAAGACGCGTTGAACGGCATCGTCGCGATGCTCTCCAAGGTCGGCGGCAAGCTGCGAATCGTGCACGACGGCGACAAGCCCGTGCTGTCTGCCGTGCAAGCTAAGGACTGGAGCAAGGACGAGGCCTTCGATGCCGATCAGGTGGATGTTGCCATTGACATGGACTATCTGCCCGTGAACCACCTGGTTGGGCGCGGCGAGGGCCAGGACGGCGAGCGCGTGAACGTCGAGCTTTACATGGACGATTCGGGCAACGTCTCCACGTCGAAGCAGACGCTTAAAGGGGTGCTCGACAATTCCGAGTATTACAACTACTCAAGCGCCGACAAGGACAAGCTGATCGAGGATGGCACGAAGAAGCTGCAGGAGTATTGGGCGGATGCCCACTCCGTCAGCGTCGCCCTTGATGCTTCGCTCGACCTCTACGATGTTGGCGACACGGTGGGCGGTACCGATTCGAAAACTGGCATCTTCGCCAGCGCCAAAGTAACCAAGAAGATCATGAAGATGGACGAGCGCGGAAGCGTCACCGTCCAATACGAGACAGGGGCAATCTAATGCGAACTGAAGGATTCACCGAATTGGTATGCGATCGCGGAGGGTGCCAGGAGCCGCCCGTGTACGCGAGCGCCGAGAAAGTTGACCTGCTCGGCTGGGCGAGGATCAGCGTGATCGGCGAGCGCGGGGACACGAGGGAATTCGATCTCTGCCCCGACTGCTACGCGAAGTACCGCGAGATGCAGATGGAGCAATGCGCCCAGACCATGGCATTCATCAACGGAGGGGAGCAGTAATGGCTTTCGACGTAGTGACCTCGAAACAGGGAAAGCCTCACGTCACCGCCGACCAACAGGCGCTGATGCAGGCGGGAATGCTGGGTAAAGGCCGCTACGCGCTCGATGCGCTTAACAACCTGGCTTGCACTATGACCGACTCCAACACGCTCACGGTCGACACGGGCGGCTTGATGGTGGATGGGCGATGGGTGGTCAACGAGGCGCAAACGAGCTTCGCAATCGCAAACGGTAGCCAGGCTCAGTTCCGCAAGGATCTGGCTGTTTTGGAGATCACCGTAGACCCTTCCACGGGCGTAACGTCTTTGGAGGAAAAGGTGCTGCAAGGCGCAACCGCTGCAACAGAGGATGCGGCGGCAGACCCGACATACGAGGCGGGCGACCTTTACACGGGCTTGACCGCTGTTGTGCCGATTGCACGCATCACGCTCAACGGCTTGACGCCAACATGCACCGCGCTGCTCCCATCGGTTGCCGATCTGAAGACGATTTCCGAGCAGACAAAGAAGCTCGGGGATTCCGTAT
>CBCTKC010000007.1:0-137815 GCA_965147435.1 uncultured Eggerthella sp.
CTTCTCCCAGCCCGTGCAGTCCGACGTGAACATCTACGCCCAGTGGACCAAGAACCAGGAGCAGAACGACCATGCCGTGACGTACGTCGCTAACGGCGGCCAGTTCGCCACCGGCGAGACCTCCCAGCAGGGCCTGACCGACTCCGACGGCGTCATGCGCCAGCCCATGGCCCCCACCCGCGAGGGCTACACCTTCGACGGCTGGTACTGGCACGCTGACTACTCCGGCTACACCGACGAGCAGAAGGCAGCCGACAAGGTCGACTTCTCCCAGCCCGTGCAGTCCGACGTGAACATCTACGCCCAGTGGACCAAGAACGCCGATGCTCAGGCTGAACAGATCACCGTCAAGTTCGTCGACAACTTCAACCAGACCGAATCTTCCACCGAGGTCAAGAAGGGCGAAGCCGTTGCCAAGCCTGCCGATCCCACCTATGATGGCTGGACCTTCGAGGGTTGGTCTTCCACCCTCAAGGACGACGAGGGCAGTTGGGAGTACACTCCCGTTGACTTCAGCAAGGCAGTCGAGGATGAAGACCAGGACGGTGTGGTAACCTATTACGCCTTCTACTCTGAAAACCAGGTTGCTGCGGACGACGCCGCTAATGGTGAACAAGCTGCGGAACAGGAAGCTGCCGGTGATGACCCCGAGGCAGCGGATGAATCGAGCATTGCTCCTCAGACCGGTGACGCTACCAACGTTGCTGCGGTCGCTGGTATTGGCGGCATCGCGGGCCTTCTTGCCGCAGCCGCAGCACTGCTTCGTCGCCGTCGCAACAACTAATTAATGTATAGCTGTCCGTTTGAGGCAGAGGTACTAGCAGGCGAATGGACTGGGTTATTCCCGGTCCATTCGTTTTTTAGTGGGAGAATGAGATAAACCCGTTTCTTGGGCTTGCGTTTGATCACATCGTGCGCGAAGGGGAGTAACTATGGCATTTGTTCTTGGGCTGGCTCAGTGCTGCCATCCTGATGGAAGCGGTACGGAAGCTGTTTTGGAAATGGCCGAACAGTGGTGCGCTGAAGCATCCCTTTGCGGAGTGGACGTCTTGGTGTTTCCCGAGTCGCTCATGACCCGCTATGAGTTGAGCAAGCAGTCGTTTGCTGCCGAAGCCGAGCCGATAGACGGGCCGTTCTGCTGTGGCATGGATGCCCTTGCGGCGCGTTATGGTCTTTGGCTTGTGTACACCGTGAACGAGCGAAACGATGAAGGGAACCCCTTCAATACAGCAGTCGTAACAGGCAGCGACGGTGTAAAGCGCGGGGCGTATCGAAAGATGCACCTGTTCGACACTGATTTCACCAAGGAGTCCGATCGAATGGCAGCGGGCTCTGCGCTGTTCGAGCCCATTGATACTCCCTTCGGCCGCATCGGTCTTTCCATCTGCTACGACTTGCGTTTTCCAGAGGTAGCGCGCTTTGCGGCAACGCGTGGATGCCAGCTGTTGGTTAATCCGGCCGCCTGGGTGGATGGCCGCTTGAAGGCGGAGCAATGGCGCACCCTTCTTTCGGCGCGAGCCATTGAAAATGAGATCTTCGTTGCAGGCTTAAGCCGCGTTGATAAGGGCTACATTGGGCAAAGCGCCGTGTTCGGGCCTGACGGCGTGATGCTTGCTGGCGGTGGCGTTCGCGAAGGATTGGTTACTGCCTGTATAGACCTTTCGGTAATTGACGATGTTCGTGCAGCCATGCCTGTTCTTGAGCATCGTAGACCAGAACTTTACTAGTGGGAATATAGGGACAGGTCCCATTTTCCCACTTTCAGCTTTGAGTCGCCGCCCATGCTAATCGCATGGAGTTGCCAGGCAACCTCCCCAACCCTGTTTGGTGGGAAAATGGGACCTGTCCCTATATTCCCACTTTGCCGTTTCAACAAACTGGGCCGATCGTTTGGTTTTTTACCGCGTAGTATGGAATCGGCGTGTATGGGGCTTTCTTCGCGGATTCATACTCAAGATCCGTCGTGATGGGGCATAAAATCACACTACTTACTAAATAAAACATATGGGAGCCAACGGGTTCCCTTTGGCACTCGCCCGAAACCTACTTCAATTGCACTATTAAGGGAGTTGCTGTGCTTAGCCGCTTTAGCGTGAAGAAACCGTACATCGTTACGGTTGCGGTGATCATCATCCTGATTTTGGGTGGTGTTTCGCTTACCAAGATGAAGACCGACTTGCTGCCCGATATGGATTTGCCGTATCTGGCGGTTATTACCACCGACCCTGGCGCCAGTGCCGAAAAGGTGGAATCCGAAGTCACCGATGTATTGGAAGGCTCGCTTTCGAAAGTAAGCGGCGTTTCTTCCGTTCAAAGCCAAAGCGCCGACAACTACTCCATGATATTCCTCGAGTTCGAGGACGGAAGCGACATGGATTCCGCCATGGTGAAGGCCTCGTCTGCGGTAAACGAGGTTTCTTCCCAGCTGCCTGAAACTGCTGGTAGTCCTAACTATATGGAAATCAGCATGGATATGATGGCAACCTTGTACGTTGCCGCATCCTACGACGATCATGATATTTTCGACACCACTTCACTGGTGAAAGACAAAGCGGTTCCCGAATTGGAGCGCATTGACGGCGTCGCCGACGTTTCAACGGTTGGGGCGGCGGAAAAATCGGTAGAGGTGCGCCTTTCCGACAGCAAGATTGAAGACATCAACAATAAGCTGCTGGCAAGCGTCAATTCTGAACTCTACGATGCCAAGAAAAGCATCGATGAAGGCGAGGCAAAGCTTGCCGAAGCGGAGAGCCAGCTAAGCAGCCAGAAAAATGCGCTTGAGCAGAAACAGCAGGAAACAAGCGATCAGCTTGGTCAGGCGAGCTCTGGCTTAACGCTGGCGATTTCTGGGAAAACTAGCGAGATTACTTCGTTGCAGGCGGAAATCGGTGCATTAAAGGCCGTCGACCCCAACGGCACAAACTCTCAGGTTCAGGCACAAATCGGGCAACTTGTGCAGAAGGCACAAGCGGCAGCGGGAGAACTCGAAGCCTACCAAAAGCAGCTTGCCGAAGTTCAGTCGGGTTCCATTACCGCAGCAACGCAGTTCGGCAGCGCCGGTGCCCAGCTTGCCAGCGCCCAGCAGACCATCGACTCCAACAAGCAGCAGCTGGCGGATGCCCGTTCTCAGTACGAAAGCTCGCGTGAAGAGGCTCTTTCCAAGGCGAATGTCGATGCTTTGGTGGACAAAGAAACACTCGCGGGAATTATCAAGGCCCAAGATTTTTCGATGCCGGCCGGCTATCTTGATAGCGGCTCGGATGATCAGTGGCTGCTGCGCATAGGCGACAACATCTCCTCGATTTCCGACTTGCGTTCGCTTTTGCTTGCCGACATCGATGGCGTAGGCGAAATCCGCCTTGCTGATGTCGCCGACATCACCGAAGTGGACAATGTCGGAGACCAATACATGCGCATCAACGCTAAAGATGGCGTATTGCTTTCGGTGTTCAAGAATTCCACCGCCTCTACGAGCGAAGTCTCTGCAGATACCCGAGCAGCGCTTACCAAGATTGAGCAGGCCAACCCCGGCCTGCATCTAACCGTGGTGAGCGACCAGGGGTCTTTCATTGCGTTGTACATCAACTCTATTCTGCAGTCGCTGCTTTTGGGCGCGCTTTTGGCCGTGGTGGTGCTTATCGTCTTCCTGCGCGATTGGCGTCCCACGCTCATTATGGCTTTCAGCATTCCCTTCTCGGTGCTCTGCGCCTTGGTGGTGATGTACTTCTCGGGTATTTCGCTGAACATCATGTCGCTCGGCGGTATTTCCATCGCTATCGGCATGTTGGTAGACAACTCGATTGTTGTGCTGGAGAACATCTATCGCCTGCGCAGCCGCGGCATTCCGCCCGCTCGCGCTGCCGTTCAGGGCGCGAAGCAGATTTCGGGCGCGGTTATTGCTTCCACGCTCACCACCATTTGCGTGTTCTTGCCCATCGTGTTCACCACGGGCATGGTGAACCAGCTGATGCTGCCCTTTGCGCTGACCATTGCCTATGTGCTTACCGCGTCGTTGCTTATCGCATTGACCATGGTTCCTGCTGCGTCATCGTTCCTGTTCAAGAACTATGTTCCGCGTCGCAACAATTGGTTTGAGACGCTGCAGACGAAATATGCCCGTTCGTTGGCATTCTTCTTGCGCCATAAGGCGTTGCCCCTTGTGGTCTCGGTGGTCCTTTTGGTTGTTGCGGTGATTGGCGTGGTGAACATGGGTATCACCATGATCCCCACCATGACCTCGAAAACGGCAACCGTGACGGTGACCATGCCTGAAGATACCGACAAGGAGACGGCGTACGCTACGGCGGATAAGGTTATGGACGAAGCCATGGGTATCGACGGAGTGGAGTTCGTCGGCGCTATGGACGGAACGTCCTCGACTTCGATGGTTGCTAGTGACATCTCCAGTAGCAGCAGTAGCGACAAGTTCCATCAGGTGTTCACGTTCTACGTGCAGACCGCCAATTCGGTGACCACCGAAAATCAGGTGCTTTCGATTTTGGATCAGTTGCAGCAACGTACTGCTGGCCTGAACTGCGAAGTGATCACCGACGCTTCTTCTTCCGAGGCAATGGGCTCTATGACCGGTAGTGGACTTTCACTGAGGATCCAAGGTCCCGATCAGGATGAGCTGGTGCGTATCAGCGAAGACGTGATGGGGATCGTTGGCCAGGTAGAGGGCTATACCGAAATTGAAAATGGCATGGAAGATGCTGCGACTGAGCTTCACCTGGTTGTCGACCGCGACAAGCTTACCAAGGATGGCTATACGGTTGCGCAGCTGTATAGCGATCTGGCGAAAAAGCTTTCCGAAAGCGCCGATGCGCCTTCCATGACGCTCGACGGCAGCAAGATGAATGTGTCGGTAGTGGATAAGACAAACCCTGTTACGGCAGACAATCTTCTTGATACCGAGATCAAGATAACCAATCAGCAGACGGGCGATACCGCCACGCACAAGCTTCGCGAGTTCGCTACGGTTGAGCAGGGAGTTGCCTCTCCTACGGTGATTCACGTGAACTCAACCCGCGCTATCACGGTGACAGCCGATGCCGAAGATGGCTACAACAATGCTTTGCTTGCGCGCGATTTGCAGACTAAGCTCAAGGATTATCAGCTGCCCGAAGGCTACACCATCCAAACCAGTGGCGAGCTGGAAAACATCAACACGATGCTTTCCCAGATGATGTTGCTGCTGATTTTGGGCTTTGTGCTGATCTACCTTGTTATGGTGGCGCAGTTCCAGAGCCTGCTTTCTCCCTTCATCGTGATCTTGACCGTTCCCCTTGCCTTTACCGGCGGTTTGTTTGGTTTGGTGGCGGCTGGCGAACAGCTGAGCATGCTTTCGCTGCTGGGCTTCGCGGTGCTTATGGGCACGGTGGTGAATAACGGCATCGTGTTCGTTGACTACGTGAACCAGCTGCGCCGCGGCGGCTTGTCGAAACACGATGCCCTGGTGGCTGCGGGACGTACCCGTATGCGCCCCATCATGATGACGGCCATTACCACCATCTTCGCGATGTTGCCGATGGTGTTCAGTGATGCTGTTGGGTCGTCGATGCAACGTGGCATGGCGGTTGTGGTTGTGGGCGGCTTGCTGTACGCCACGTTCATGACGCTGTATGTGGTGCCGGTTATGTACGACATCTTGTATCGCCGCGTTCCCCGCGAGGTCGATCTGGGCGATGAGTCTATCGACGACGATCCGGGCGATGCCCAAGCGTATTTGGAGGCGCTGCAGAATGCCCAAGCGCTGGCAGAAACCAGGCCAGCGGTGGTCAGTGCAGGTTCGGGAACGAGCAGCGGGACGGTTGCGGACCCCGAGGCACCCTCAGCCAAGACTTCTGGGCGTATCGATACGGCAGCGGGCCCGATGGGCAAACACGGGCGTAAACGCGGCAAAGGTCGCTTCGGCCGCAAATAATAGCGAATCGGGGGCTGCAGCTTTTTTGCAGCTCCCTTGCTTTTTGGGCAGCAGCGAAGCGGTGGGCGGCCGTGCGGGCCGTGCAGCGGTGGTGTTGTCGTGCGGGCTGCGAAGCGGTGGGGCGGTTGTGCGCTCGTTCGGACAGCGGTGGGGCCGCCGTGCGGTCGTTCGGACTTTCGGGCGTTTCGGCCCCCTTCATCTTTCTGAAGGGGAATTCTTTCGATGGGCGCGGTTTCTGCGGCGGCAATCATTCGCAACCCCCTCATCATTTGGGGTTTCTTTGGGGAAGAAGGAATGAACGTGTTACAGCATTGTGACGTTTTTACTTGGGTATCCTGCTAGAATAAAGAAAGATAATAAGCGAGGCGCAGGGGCGCTTCGATACTGGGGCCTTTGCCGTATGGCGAAGGAGAAAGAGGGGCGAGAGCTATGAAGCAGTACAGGCGCGTATTTGCAGCACTCGATGGCGGCAGCACTCAGCAGGAAGTAGCCGAGCGCGCAATTCAGATTGCGAAGCTCAACCATGCAGAATTGATGTTCGGCCATGTAGTAGATTCAGTTCCCGATTCTTTGACGGGCACCGACTACAAAGAGCTTGCTGAAACGGTTCGCAACCGTTTGGTCGATTCCTTGGGCGATACGCTGAAGGCAGCCGAGGAAGATCCGGACATTCCTTCCGTAGAGGTTGTTGTTAAGGTTGGTCGCATTCAGGAAACTATCCACAACCTGATGATCAAGCCATTTGAACCCGAACTGGTTATCTGCGGTGAGCGCGGTCTTTCGAACATCACCTACGTATTTGTTGGCAGCGTTTCCACCTATCTGATCAGGAACCTTCGCTGCGATGTTCTTGTTGTAAAGCAGGATTAGGTAGTTGCGCTGATCTACGATCAGCGCAACATGCTCCTGAGACGCGACGATGCTGCGCGGGATTCTGGCGGCACAGGGAAATTTCAAAGCCCATAGGGCGGCGCAAATGCCAGCCTTATGGGCTTTTCGCTTCCCCCGCACTTGCCAGAGCCTCGCTTGCTGACGTTACTGGTGCGTGCTCCAAGCTCGTTAACGTCCTTGCGGGCGTTTTTTACCGTAGGGACAGGTGGGAATATGGGGACAGGTCCCGTTTTCCCACTTTCGTATTCGGGTAATTGCCTGCAGTAAATGAAAAAACCGCTGGGCAATCCTTGCGCCCTGTTTAGTGAGAAAACGGGACCTGTCCCTATATTCCCACTAGCTCTGCTCGCTCCTGAATGCAATCGTTGGGGGACTTGGTCTAAAATAAAGAATAGTGCGCCCGCGCGGTGCATTCTAAACACGCTAGAGTGGCCAGCAACCTGCTGGCTGAAACGTTACACACAGAAAGGCATGGCATGCAGCGCAACCATTACGATTTCCTTATCGTTGGCGCTGGCATCACGAGCGCCGTTTTTGCTCATGAAGCCGCCAAGATCGGCAAGACCTGCTTGGTCATCGACCGCCGCGATCACATTGCAGGCAACATCTACACGGAAGAAATCGATGGCATCAACGTGCATAAGTACGGTGCCCATATCTTCCATACGTCGCTTCGTCCCGTTTGGGATTACGTAAATCAGTTCGCCGAGTTCAACAACTATGTGAACTGCCCTGTTGCCAGCTACAAGGACGAGTTGTACAACTTGCCGTTCAACATGAACACCTTCTCGAAGATGTGGGGAATCAAGACTCCCGCTGAAGCGAAGGAAATCATTGAGCGCCAGAAGCAGGAAGCAGCCGAGCAGATTGGCGAAGGCGAGCCCTCTAATCTTGAGGAACAGGCGCTTTCGCTTATCGGCAAGGATGTATTCGAGAAGCTGATCAAGGGCTACACCGAAAAGCAGTGGGGCAAGAGCTGCACCGAGCTGCCCGCTTCCATCATCAAGCGCCTGCCTGTTCGTTTCATCTACGACAACAATTATTTCAATGACCGTTGGCAGGGCATCCCCATGGGCGGTTACACTGCTATGGTTGAGCGCATGTTCGGCGATACGGAAATTTTGCTGAATACCGAGTATCGTGAGTTCGTTGCTGAAAACGAAGGTATTGCCGACCGCGTTATTTACTGCGGCACCATCGACGCTTACTTCGATTATCAGCTTGGCGCGCTGGAGTATCGTTCTTTGCGCTTCGAATCCGAGCGTATTGAATGCGAGAATTGGCAGGGCAACGCGGTGGTTAACTACACCGAGCGCGAGGTGCCCTTCACGCGCATTATCGAGCACAAGCACTTCGAGTACGGCACTCAGCCAACCACCATCATTACGCGCGAGTATCCCGCAAACTGGGAGCGCGGCGACGAGCCGTACTATCCTCTGAACGACGAGCGTAACAGCGCTCTGTACGAGCAGTACGTTGAGCTTGCCAAGCAGGAAGGCAACGTGGTATTCGCTGGCCGTTTGGGTGGATACAAGTACTACGATATGGACAAGGCCATCGACGCGGCATTTGATTTGGTGAATGCTGAACTTGGCGTTGACCTGAGGAAATAGGGTTGATCTCCATTTTCTTGCATTGATATGTTGCGAGCCTGGTATGGTTGCCGGAAAGGGCAGCTGGCCAGGCTCGCTGTGATTTGTGCCTAGCGAGAACGTTGGCGCCGCTGTGCTGGGCACGCCGTTCGGTTGAAAGGAAAACGTATGAGACTGATAGGGATACTTGCCGCCGCTGCTTTGGCGTGCACGTTGGCGGGTTGCGCAGCTCCGCAGCAACAGCCCGACCACTCTCAGCTCAAGGTGAATGATGCGGGCGTTTCTTCGGATGGCGGTGCCCAAAGTGGCGAAGGAGCCGAAGGGGGCGTTTCTTCTGCGGAGGAAGCTAAGCCGACGGCAAGTGAGTTGCGCGCGAAGCTGGATATAACGGAAGACTATCGTTCCGACTTCAACCACGGCGAAAAGGGTGCCGGCTATCAGAAGTACATCGTGCTACACGACACCGAAGTGGATAGCAGCGCGACTTCTATCGTTAATTCATGGGAAAGCAGTGGCAACAAAGTGGCATCGCAGTTCATCGTGAATAAAGACGGATCTATTGTGCAATGTGTGCCGATGGATGCCATTGCCCATCATGCCGGCTATGGCGACGCAGGTCGCAACAGCGAGTATGGCGTGCCGGAAGATGGACGCGACGACAAAAAGGGGACCACCAAAGCTCCTTCGAAGAGTATTACCGATTACGGTATGAATTCGTATTCTATTGGCATCGAAATAGTGCATGTGGGCGGGCAGGGCGCCTATCCCGAAGCGCAGCTTGAAGCGATTGACGGGCTTATTGCCTACATCGATGCGTATTACGGCAGCGAAAGCACCATCATCGACCACAAAATGTGGCGTTCTGGCAACTCTGACACCTCGGCTGAATTCGCAACGTATTTAGCTAATTACCGCGATCATCGTACGCATAACTAGCCGAACAGGAAAATAGGGGCAGGTATCGGATTCCCGCTTTCGCCGTAGCGCACAAAAGCAAGGCTTCGTATGCGAGTTTTGAACCGCCTCCCGTTTCTTTATGTCCAAGAAGCGGGAGGCGGTTCGTTCATTGCGGGCGCGGACCTGTATGCTGGCTGGAAAACGGTACCTGTCCCTATATTCCCGCCTGTTCGTGGAGAGTTTTATGCGCTTGCCGAAGCCATTTCATTCAACGTAAAAAGCGAGTAAACTAATGTGGCTTATAGCTATGCGCTTCGGCTGCTGCCCTGAGGGGTATTGGACGGTATGCGCCGTGTGCATAGTCGGCAATTGATACATTTCGCGCTTTTGCGCTTGCTGTTTGCTTGTTTGAAAGGGAGCCCAATGGCAGACAAGGTCGCAGTACTCATACCCTGCTACAACGAAGCCGTGACCATCGGCAAGGTGGTGGACGACTTCAAGCGCGTCCTGCCCGACGCCGACATCTACGTTTACGACAACAACTCCAAGGACGGCACGGCCGACATCGCCCGCGAGCACGGGGCCATCGTGAAGTTCGAGGGGCGCCAGGGCAAGGGCAACGTCGTCCGCTCAATGTTCCGCGACATCGACGCCGACTACTACCTGATGGTCGACGGCGACGACACCTACCCCGCCGAGGCCGCGCCGGCTCTCCTGGAGCCGCTGCGCGCCGACCGCGCCGACATGACGGTGGGCGACCGCCTGTCCAACGGCTCCTACGGCGAGGAGAACGACCGCGCGTTCCACGGCTTCGGCAACGACCTGGTGCGCTGGCTGATCAAGAAGATCTACGGCTTCGCCTTCGACGACGTCATGACGGGCTACCGCGCGTTCAACCGCGTGTTCGTGAAGACCATGCCGGTGCTCTCCGAGGGCTTCCAGATCGAGACGGAGATCTCCATCCACGCGGTGGACAAGCGCTGGCGCATCGAGGACGTGCCGATCGACTACCGCGACCGCCCCGAGGGCAGCTACTCGAAGCTGTCCACCTTCGGCGACGGCGCGAAGGTGCTGCGTGCCATCACGAGCCTGTTCAAGGACTACCGTCCGCTGGCGTTCTTCGGCTGGCTGGCCCTGATCCTGCTGGTGCTGGCCGTGGTGGCGGGCATCCCCGTCGTCGCCGAGTACGCGGCCACCGGCCTGGTGCCCCGCATCCCCACGATGCTCGGCAGCCTGGCGCTCGCCGGCTGCGGCGCCCTCTCCTTCGTGACGGGCCTGATCCTGGACACGGTCGCCAAGAGCCACCGCCGCCAGTGGGAGATCGACGTGTACAAGGCGATGAACGGCTTTTACCGCGAATAGCCGCAGGGGCTTTGCCCCAGGCTTTTGTAGAATGAAAACAGTAGCTTCACTAGAGAAGGAGTGCGCTCATGGAGGCATATAAGAAAGAATTCATCGAGTTCATGGTGGAAAGCCATGTGCTCAAGTTCGGCGAATTCACGCTTAAGAGCGGGCGCAAATCCCCCTTTTTCATGAATGCTGGTGCCTATGTTACGGGTGGTCAGCTGAAGCGCTTGGGCGAGTACTACGCTCGCGCCATTCATGACAACTTTGGCCTGGATTTCGATGTGGTATTCGGTCCTGCATACAAGGGCATTCCGCTGGCTGTTGTTACCGCCATCGCCTTGGAGGAGCTGTACGGCAAGGAGGTTAAGTACTGCTGCAACCGCAAGGAAGTGAAGGACCACGGCGCCGATGCCGGCAACCTGTTGGGTGCCGAGCTTCACGATGGCGACCGCGTGGTCATGGTTGAAGACGTTACCACGTCGGGCAAGTCCATCGATGAAACCTACCCTATCCTGAAAGGTGCCGCTGATGTTGAGGTTAAGGGCCTGATTGTCTCCCTGAACCGTATGGAAGTTGGCAAGGGCGGCGTGAAGACTGCGCAGAAGGAAGTCCAGGAAAAGTATGGCTTCCCTGTAGCTTCCATCGTAAGCATGGCTGAAGTTACCGAGCTCCTGTACAACCACGAAATTCAGGGCGGAGTGGTGATCGACGATACGTTGAAGGCTGCACTCGATGCTTATTACGAGCAGTATGGTGCCAAGGAAGCGTAGATTACAGCCGGTTTGGTTTTTTGGAGGCGTCCGCATGGCGGGCGCCTTTCTTGTTTCTGATTTTGGGTTGCTGGTCATGATGCTCCGCGCGTTTTCGTGAGATTTTCCCTGTTGCGGCGATCGGGCCCATTACAAAAAACAAAAAACTCGGTATCTTTGCAACTTTTTTGCGATCAGGGGCTCTTCTCGGTTCCTTCAGTCTTGGAATATGCCATTTTTGCTGCGTTTTTGTGCCGCGATTCGCGATTGGGGAGCTCGCAACAATTGCCAATCGCAAAAAAGTTGCAATTCGGACCGATTTTTTGTTTCTGGCTCCTGGGAGGGCCCCCGAGGCAGTGCTGGGATGTTGTGGGCCCGATGCGGAGCGGGGGTGGATCTGGCGCGGGGCAGGGTTGACTCGATGCAGCGCCAGGGTATTGCTCGGCCGCGGCGCCTGGGTGCTGTCCGGGTACCGTGCCAAGGTGTTGCCCGGGTGCGGCATCGTGATGTGGCCCGAGCGCGGCGTTGCGAAACACGGGCGGTGCCGCGGGTTTGGGCGCTTGCTCGTGTATCGTGTCGTGCTATTGCTTTCTCTCAAAATAAGTAACGCCACGTTACTAAAGTTGGTTTTCCGCTACAATGAGCGCAGAGAATTTGTAGAAGAACAGGCAAGGAGCTCCCCTATGAGCAATCTTTTGGATACCCCTAAGTTGGGTTTTGGCTGCATGCGTTTGCCCCTTACTGACCCCAAAGATCAGAAGAGCATCGACATCGAGCACTTGAAGAAGATGGTCGATGCGTTCATAGAGGCTGGCGGCACGTATTTTGATACCGCCTATGTCTACCACGAAGGCGAATCGGAAGTTGCCATGCGCAAGGCGCTGGTGGAGCGCTATCCGCGCGATTCGTTTACCATCGCTACCAAGTGCTTGGCTTGGGCTCAGCCTACCGCTGAAGATGCTAAAGCGTGTTTGGATACTTCGCTCAAACGTCTGGGCACCGACTACATCGACTTCTACCTGCTGCATAACATGGGCGGTGCGCGCACGGCGAAATTCGATGAGTACGGAATGTGGGAATGGGCCGCGCAGAAGAAAGCCGAAGGTGTTATCAAGCACCTGGGTTTCTCGATGCATGACAACGCCGAAACGTTGGACAAGTTGCTCGCCGATCATCCCGATATGGATTTTGTCCAGTTGCAGGTGAATTACCTCGACTGGGAAGATCCTGTGGTGGAATCGCGCAAATGCATGGAAGTTGCGCAAAAGCACGGTGTACCCGTGGTGATTATGGAACCCGCTCGCGGTGGTCGCTTGGCGGACTTGCCGGAACGCGGCGCAAGCGTGTTGAAGGCAGCCGACCCAAACAAGAGCGTGGTTTCGTGGGCCTATCGATTCTGCTACAACCTGTCCAACGTTATAAGCGTGCTCTCGGGCGTGTCGACGTTGGAACAGATTCAGGAAAACGTGCGCGAATGGAAGGCGAACGAACCCTTATCCGCCTTCGAAGAAAAGGCGCTGGGCGATGCGGTTGATGCTCTGAAGAGCGTGGGGTTGATCCCTTGTACCAACTGCCGCTATTGCGTGAAAGACTGCCCCGCTGGCGTGAAGATTCCCGAAGCCTTGGGTTTGCTGAATTTGGAAAAGGTGACCGAGAATCGCGAATTTGCGAAGAGTCAGTACGCCTGGCAAACCCGCGACGGTCGCGCTTCTGCCTGTATTCAATGCGGTGCCTGCGAGGATATGTGCCCGCAAGGCATCAACATCATTGAGCTGCTTGAGGATGCCGCCGACTTCTACGAGTAGGACGGGAAAATAGGGACAGGTGCAGGGCTACCACTTATGCCATAGCGCGTAAAAGCAGTGCCGCGCTCGCGAGTTTCGTCGCAAGCGGGGCACTGCTTGTTTGGTGGGAATTCGGTACCTGTCCCTATTTTCACAGTATCCAAAACGTTAAAAACGTGTCCGGGTGTAACTTCTGAATTAACAACGGTTCAGGTGAATTTTTCATTTGCAGCGCTGACGTTAAAACGGTTTGAGAACTCGATTTTCAGCTCCAGATTTCCTCTTCGATGGCGCAATACTAGCGCCGTGCCCGCCGTCTACGCGTACTCATAGGCGACGGGCTGGTTCGAAAGAAGAAGAGGAAAGAGGAAGAGCCGAATGGAACAAAAAGCTTGGAACGCAAAGCGCGTTGGAATGGTGCTTTTGGCTTTGGTGATGGCCGCAAGCGCTTTGCTGTTCGCTACGGGGTGCTCATCACAGAGCAATCAAAAGGAGTCGAGCGACCCCATCACGATGGTTTGGCTGCCTGATAATTCGTCTGCCGACCTTACCCAGTCTCGCGAGGCTATCGGCGATGTGATCAAGGAAGCAACCGGCCGCGACGTTGAGCTGATGACTACCACCGATTACAACGTAGCCATCGAGGCGATTTCTTCCGGTTCTGCTCAGATGGCGCTGCTTGGTGCTGAGGGCTACGTCCAGGCAAATTCAAAGAACGGCGCTGTTCAGGCTGCTTTCACTAACAGCGATGAAAACGGAACGCTCGACGGCGCTTGCTACTACAGCCGCATTTGCGTCCCCGTTGACCAGGCCGACAACTACAAGGACGGCGACGGCTATTCCCTGGACAGCCTGAAGGGCAAGAAGTTTTCGTTCGTATCCGCAACGTCTACTTCGGGCTTCAAAGTCCCCTCCAGTGCCATCATGAAGAAGTGCGGCGTTGAATCTTCCGACGACCTTCTGCAGGACGGCGCGTTCTTCGGCAAGGTAATGTTCGGCGATTCCCATCAGGGCTCTGCGGTGAACCTGCTTTCCGGTCAGTCTGATGCCGCTGCATTCGACGACGTTGACGTAGATATGTACCTCGACCTGGTATCTGGCACCGCAAATACTCCCGGCGCCGTGTATAAGGTAAAGGACGATGCGGCTGCACCGTTTGATTCGGTTTGTGGCAAGGAATTCACCATCATTGGCATCACTCCCGTGCTGAACGCACCGTTCTGCTACAACACCGATAAGCTTTCCGATGATGAGCAGAAGAAGATCACCGAGGCGTTCTGCTCTGAGGAAACCGCATCCAACAAGGAAATCTTTGCCGATCCTGACGATGAGAACGCCAAAGCGATCTTTGAAAAGGATTCCGACAAGACCTGCTTCGTCGCTTGCGATGATGCATGGTACAACCCCATCCGCGAGCTGGGTGCATAAAGCATGGAGCAACGTCAGGAACTGCTAACCGTTGAGCACCTGACGAAAAGCTACGACGGCAAGGGGAAAGCGCTGCACGATATGTCGCTTTCCCTTCGTCGTGGCGAGTTCGTCACAGTTATCGGGCCTTCGGGGGCAGGTAAATCCACTTTTTTGCGCTGTGTCAATCGCCTTATCGATGCTTCTGAGGGAAGTATCGTGTTCGACGGGCGTGAGATTACCAGCATGAACAAGCGTCAGATGCGCAAGGTCCGTCGCGATATCGGGATGATCTTTCAGCATTACAACTTGGTGCATCGAGCCACCGCAATCGAAAACGTTTTGCAGGGGCGTTTGGGGTACTTGTCGGACTTTCGTGGCATCTTCGGTTTATACAGTGAAGAAGACAAGCGTAGCGCGTTCGAGCTGCTGGACAAAATGGGCCTTGCTGAATTTGCTTATCAGCGCGCCGACCAGCTTTCCGGCGGACAGCAGCAACGAGTGGGCATTGCGCGTGCGCTGGTGCAGGATCCGCTCTTGATGCTGTGCGACGAGCCTATTGCGAGCCTTGACCCGAAGTCTTCACGCGTGACGATGGAAATGCTTCGTTGGGTGTCCGATGAGTTGGGCGTTGCATGCCTGGTGAATTTGCACCAGGTTGACTACGCCATCGAGTATTCCGACCGCATCGTTGCGCTGAAGAAGGGCGTCAAGGTGTTCGATGGTACGCCTGATGAGCTGGATGCGAAAATCATTTCCGACATTTACGGCACGCCGTACGTGCACGAGGGTGCGCATGGCGTGGAGGAAGAAAACGCAGGCGCGAGGGGCGCGGATGCGAGAGGCTCACGAGTGGCGGGCGCTTGCATGCCTGTCGCCGGAGCGGCTGGCGCGGGCGCGAGAAGTGCTGGCGCGGGCGCGAGAAGTGCTGGCGGGGCACTCGAGGCGGCCGCGGGCGCGGCGGGGCGAGGAACCGGCGCAGAAAGGCAAGGTGCAGCTGCGGTAGATGCCGCCGAGCTCGATCGGGCGGCCGTGGCTGCGGTGATCGAAGAGGCAAAGGCTGTCACGCGAGCGAATGCCGAGATGGCTGGAGAGGCGAAGCCCGTTGCACGGGCGCATGCTGGCAAGCCGCAGTTGCGGACTGACGACGCTCCTCATGTTGAGGTGGGCGCATGACCATCAAGTTTGCGAAGGCAGCAGCCTCCGACGAAGGCCGCTCGGCGGTTTTCGCCGGCAATGAAACCAGGGCGGCAGCGGAGGCCTATACCGCTCGTTGGTTCTTTCGGAAGCGAACGCTGTGCATTGTGGGGTTGGTGGCGGGCTTTCTTGCCATCAACGCGCTTTCCGGTGCGTATGTCGATTTCGACTTTATGGAGGCGGCAGCCGATATCCCTGGTGGTCTTGCCTGGATGGCGGTGAACTTCTTGCCAAGTGCCGCATCACTTGAAAAATTGCCGCAGATTATGCCTGCGCTTCTTTCCACGGTGCTCGACTCGATTGCTGCCAGCACCACGGCGGCGCTGCTTGCCTATGTGGTTGCGGTGCTTGGGTCGCGTTCGGTGGGACTCGGCGGCGTGGCGCAGGTTTTGGCGCGCGGTATCGCATCGCTGTTCCGTAACATTCCCGTTGTTGCCTGGGCTTTTATCCTTTTGTTCTCGTTCCATCAAAGCGAGTTCACCGGCTTTCTGGCGCTGTTCCTAGGCAGCTTCGGTTACCTGACCCGTTGCTTTTTGGAAAGCATCGACGAAATAAGCTCGGGTACCATCGAGGCGCTTCGGGCCACGGGCGCGAGCTATTTGCAGGTTGTGGCGCAGGGAGTAATTCCCCTTTCGGTCACTTCAGTAGTGAGCTGGATGCTGTACATGGTGGAGACCAACATTCGTGACGCCACTCTAGTGGGCATCCTTACCGGTACGGGCATCGGGTTCGTGTTCAACCTGTTTTACAAGAGCTTCCGCTATGACGTGGCGGGCTTGGTGATTCTGCTGATCGTGGTGGTTGTTATCTGCTGCGAAAGCGTTTCCAACTATGTAAGGAGGCGCATCCTATGAGTCAGTTTGCTAAAGAAGACGCAGCTTACCAGCCTGTAGATCATCAGGGCAAGGCTTGTGAAGGCGCGGCTTGCGCCGGAGCGCGCGTTTCGCGAACCGGCAAGATTAAGACGCGCTGCATGAACAAGTCGAATGCGGTGCTTGGGGCAACGCTGGGCTTACTGGCAGCGGTAACGGTGTTGACCTTCGTGCTGATGGATTATGGCGACACACCTCTTTTGGAGGCAACGTCAAATGCTCTGGGCGACTCTGCAACCATGCTTACGCAGCCAGGACTCGGCGGGCATTTCACCCTTCCCGATTTAGTGGACGGCCTCTTCGTTTCATTAGCTCTTGCAACGCTCACCACGGTGCTGGGTGCGGTTATCGCTTTCGTTTTGGGACTTTGCGCGGCCATGAACCTGTCGAACCGCGTGGCTTCGAACGCCATCAAGGCGGTTATGTCGCTGTTCCGCGCCGTTCCCACCATCTTATGGGTGCTTATCTTCACGGTTGCTATCGGGCTAGGCCCCGAAGCAGCGGTGGCGGGCCTCTTGTTCCACGGCATTGCGTACCTGACTAAGGCTTATTCAGAAAGTTTCGAAGAGGTTGACCCCGGCGTGGTGGAAGCCCTGCGCGCCTCGGGCGCTTCATGGTGGCAGGTGGTGTTTTCCGCTGTTGTACCCGAAAAGCTGTCTGAGATTCTTTCCTGGACATTCATTCGCTTCGAAATCAACTTCGTCAACGCTGTTGCCGTGGGCGCCGTTGCGGGCGCGGGTGGCATCGGCTATCAGCTATTTTTGGCGGGCAGCTTCTATTACGACATCCATGAAGTGGGCCTAATCGTGTACTTCTGCTTCGCGGTTGCCGTTGCGCTGGAGCTTCTTTCGACTCAATTGCGCAAGCGCTTCATCGTGCAGAACTAGGAGAAAAGATGAACAGAAAAGAACGTACACGCATTTTGGTGGAAGGCAGTCGCAAGGTCCTTTCCCGTATGGCGTGCGAAGCGGAACAGCTTTATGCCGTTGCGATGGTGAGGGAACCCACAGAGGAGCTGGTGATGCTGAAGGTGCGCGAGGGAGCTCAGTGCAGCCTGTTTTATCTGGGCGAAGCGCTTATGACCTCGTGCGCAGTTCGCATCGGTGGCGCCCATGGCTACGGCATGGTGCTGGGAGAGGACCGCAAGAAAGCCCGTGATTTGGCGATTGTCGATGCGGTGTATGCCGTAGGCGGCAACGAGATTTTACTGCTGGCTTGGGAAGAGATGCTCGAGGAAGAGCGGCAGCGTTTGGCTGAAGCGGAGCAAAAGCGCGCGGAGGCGTTGCTCCGTACCCAGGTGGATTTTTCGACGATGGAAGTTTAAGGATGATTGCGAATAATATAGAAACCCATGTGGCCCAGCGCGCGTTTCGGCAGGTGCTGGAAGTCTTTGCTCGCCCTGGCACCGTTGGGCAGGTTGATGCTTTTCCGAAAAGCGGCGAGACTGCGCCAGTGCCGGGCTGTTTTGAAACAGCGGTGCGCCTTTTTGTTGATCAGGCGGTGACCTTTTGCTCGGTTGGGCCCGCATCGCAGGATGTTGCTCGTTGGCTGACCGTGCAAACCCACGCAAAGCAGGCTCACGCGCAAGGGGCCGATTTCGTGTTGGCCCCCGTGGCAAGCGACGCGGTTCATGCTGAAGCGATTGCCCAGGCAAAGCCGGGCACGCTTGAGGAACCGGAAAGGGGCGCCACGGTTGTTTTGCTGGTCGATTCCATCTCCACAGCTCCCGCCAAGGACTTAACGTGCTTTGAGCTTTCGGGGCCTGGCATCGAAAAGACCGCCGAACTGTATGTAAGCCAAGCGGAATGGGCGCATGCTCGCGCGGAGCGGGCCGATGAGTACCCCTGCGGCATCGAGATCTTGCTTGTTGACGGCGAGGGCAACGTGGCGGCGCTTCCTCGTACCACCCGCATCGAAAATACGTTCACCTGCTTGGGCGGAAGAAAAGGGGAGGTGGCGTAATGGGGTACGTTGCAGTACGTGGCGGCGGCCTTGCCATCGAAGAAAGCCTTAAGCTCCTTGAGCGCGAGCGCGTTGAAGGCTCGGATGGCGTTTCTGCCGACGCGGTGGAAGATGCGTTTCCCGGTCTTGTGGAACAGGTGATGGGCGAAGCCTCTCTCTACGCGCCTCGCCTTGCTGCAGTGGCATTGAAGCAGGCACAGGGCTCGCCCGAAGAGGCGGTGTTTCTGCTGCGCGCGTTTCGCTCGACGCTTGAACGCCCGTATGTCTCGCGCGAGATCAAGGGCGAAAACATGGCGGTTGAGCGTCGTATCTCGGCGGCTTTCAAGGATGTTCTTGGAGGTCAGCTGCTGGGGGCAACGCGCGATTATTCCCACCGCTTGATTCGCTTCGATTTGGAGCACGAGACCGACGAAGATGCGGCGAAGGTGCGCCGTGCTTACGACGATGAGCTGGATGCGGAATGGGCGGCGCTCAGCGAAGAGGAGCGCGAGGAACATCGTGCTGCTGCGGCGAAGCTGAAGCATAAGCCGAAGGTGCTGGGCTATCTGCGCGAAGAAGGCTTGATCGATGAATGCGCCGAAAACAACGAGGCTCCTGTTGACGTGACCATGGAGCCGCTGGTGTTTCCTGCGCCACGGTCTGCGCGTTTGCAGACGTTGGCCCGCGGCATGACCCAGGGCGTAACTACCTTAGGGTATGCGGCCATTAGGGGCTTTGGCCCTTCGCACCCTACGGTGGGAGAATTGCGCTGCGGTTCGGTTGAAGTGCTGGTAGACCACCCTTTGGCTGATGATGCCAGCGAAGACGACGCCTACTACCTGGGCAACATTCCTGTGACGGAAGTGGAAAGCGTGTTTGCGGTGGATCGCTCCAGGGAAGGCAAGTCGCAGATGGGCTTCAAGGTGGGGTACGGCATGGTGATGGGGCGTCAAGAGACGAAGGCAATTGCGATGAGCGTTCTTGATTTCTGCCTTGAGCAGGGCGACAAGCGCTACCCAACGCAGGACGAGGAATTCGTTTTATACCACGTGGACGGCGTTGAGGCTACCGGCTTCGTTTCTCATTTGAAGTTGCCGCACTACGTAACGTTCCAATCAAAGCTTTCCAGTGTGCGCTCAACCGTGAAGGGGGATGGGCAGTAATGTGCCAGCTCTATAACTTTGCCTTTTTCGATGAGGCGTCGAAGCGCGAGATTCGCCGCGCCATTATCAAGGGTGTTTCCATTCCGGGCCATCAGATTCCCTTCGCTTCGCGCGAAATGCCTATTGGCCGAGGTTGGGGCACGGGCGGCTTGCAGATAACGTTGGCGCTTATTGGTCAGGGCGACGTGCTGAAGGTGATCGATCAAGGCGCCGATGACAGCGTGAATGCGGTGAACATAAAGAAGCTCGTGGTCGAAACCACTGATGTTGAGGTCACCGAGAAAACGCAGCATGCAACCCTTGTCCAATCCCGCCATCGCATCCCAGAACAGCCGCTTTCGGCAGATCAGATACTTGTTCTGCAGGTTCCGATGCCCGAGCCCCTGCGAAATTTCGAGCCAAGCGAGGCAAAAACGCGCGTGCTTCATGCCGAGGCAGACTACACCGGGGCGTGGCTGGGGCTGTTTGACCAGATCGTGCGCTATGGGCATACCGTCACCAACGCAGACCACCCGTGTTTGGTGGAAGGGCGCTATGTAATGGCCCCTTCGCCCATTCCCCGCTTCGACACGATGAGGCTTAACATGGCTCAGAACCTGACGCTTTTGGGTGCGGGTCGTGAAAAGAAGATCTATGCCGTCCCGCCTTTTACCCATGTTCATCCGCTCGATTTCGAAGATTACCCCTTTGCGGTAGAGAGCTTTGAGGGGGAGAGCTGTCGCCTGTGCGGTGCCACCGATGTGTACCTGGACGAATTGGTGGACGAGGAAACGGGCGAAACATATTACCAGTGCAACGACACGGCGTACTGCCAGCAAAGGCGAGAGGAGGGGCGCAATGAATAAGGTGCCCGTTATGGATGAAGAGCCCTTTTTGCAGGTGCGCCATGTGTCGAAGCGCTTTGGTGAAGGCTGCGACTATTGCTTGGGCGGTGGCGAGTTGGAGCGCAACATATGCCCAAAGTGCAAGACGGTGCATGCGGTTCGCGATGTGAGCCTGGATTTGTATCCCGGTGAAATTGTGGGGATCGTGGGTGAGTCGGGCAGCGGCAAATCCACTTTTATGCAGTGCCTGTACTTCGACCAGGTTGCCACTGCGGGCACAGTGCGTGCTGTTGCCTATGATGGCGGCGAGGCGAATTTGCTTGAGCTTTCCTCGCAGCAGAAGCGCAAGGTGCGCAACACGGTGCTGGGCATGGTGTACCAGAATCCGTATTTGGGCTTGCGCATGAACTTCTCCTCCCTTTCGAACATTGCTGAGCAGATGATTGCCGCTGGCAATCGCAGCGTGGAGTCGATGCGTGCTCGCGGCAATGAACTTTTAGGGAAGGTGAACATCCCCCTTTCGCGTGCAGGGGATGCGCCGGCAACGTTTTCCGGCGGCATGCAGCAGCGCGTTCAGATTGCCAAGGCGCTTTCGAACAACCCGCCCGTGTTGCTTTTGGATGAAGTTACCACGGGTCTCGATCTTTCCGTGCAGGCCAGCGTTCTTGATCTGATTCTGCAGATCAAACGCGATTTCGGTGTAAGCATGCTGGTGGTAAGCCACGATTTGGGAGTTATTCGCATGCTAGCCGATCGCACGTTCGTGATGCTGAATGGGCAAGTTGTGGAGCACGGTCTTACCGATCAGGTTTTGGAAGACCCTCAGCATTCCTACACTCAGCAGCTGGTGTATTCGCTGCTGTAAATGGGCCTCTTCGCCCGGTGGCGCTTTTACGAGCGCCGCATAGATTGATAACCCAATGCAAGGAGAAATGCATTTATGGAAGCAAATTCGCTTGTGATTCGCGGAGGTAATGTGGTTACCGAAGATGCGATTCTGCCCAACCACGACATCGTCGTTGAAAACGGAACCATTGCGCGCATTGCGCCGACGCTTGCCAATGCTCGCACGGTTGACGCGCAGCTTGACGAGAACACGTCGGGCATGGTGGTTGACAGGGAAACTGGTTTCCCTGTGGTGGATGCGCGTGGCGCCTATGTGGTTCCAGGCATGATCGATGTTCACTCCGATTACATCGAGTCGGTGGCATCTCCGCGTCCGAGCGTGGTTATGGATTTGCCCACTTCGCTGTATAAGGTGGACCGTGAGCTGGTATCTCATGGTGTGACCACGATCTATCACTCTCTTTCGGTATACGGAGCTAAGATTTTCGACCACAAGCCCATTCGAAATTTCGAGAATGTGAGGAAGCTTGCCGAAAGCATTTTCTCTATGCGCGAAAGCGAAGAGCATGACCATCTTATTCGCCATCGTTTCCATTTGCGCCTAGAGCTTGATTCGGTCGACCGCGTGGATGAGGTGTACAACTACCTGCAGGATGGCAAAGTCGACTTGATCTCGTTTATGGATCATACGCCGGGTCAGGGTCAGTATCGGGATTTGCTGGTATTCAGCGACACCATCAAAGGGTACCGTGACGGTATTTCCGATGAAGAGGTCGCTGCTATCGTGATGGAGCAGCAGGCGGCCGACAAGATTGGTTCCGAGCAGCTAAGCGAGCTTGCCGAACTTGCTCACGAGCAGGGAGTTTCGCTTGCTTCTCATGACGATGATTCGAAGGAGAAGCTCGATTACATGGGCGCATTGGGCGCGTCGATTTCCGAGTTTCCCGTCGACATGGAAATAGCGCGCGATGCGCATGAGCGAGGTATGTTTACCTTGGCGGGAGCCCCGAACGTGATGATGGGGCACAGCCATTCGGGCAACCTTTCGGCGCGTGAGGGCGTAGCGCGGGGCGTGATTACCATGCTGTGCAGCGACTACTATCCGGCAGCTCTTATTGATGCGGTGTTCATTTTGCATCGTGAATGTGCTATGTCCCTTTCTGAAGCGTTTGCGTTGGTTACGGCAAATCCCGCTAAGGCGGTGGGCATCTATTCCGAAGTCGGCACGCTTACAGTTGGCAAGCGAGCGGATATTCTGTTGGTTCGCGAAATTGGATGCACGCCTGATGCGCGTATCACCACGCCGGTTATCACGCGCGCTTTCGTGGGCGGCAATTCGGTATATCGTTCGCATTATCCCGATCAGCCTCATGGTTACGATCGCTAGGAGAGGCTGCTATGGAAGAGCTTTTGAAGATCGACGATCTTTCCAAGTCGTTCGTGATGCATCGCGCGGGGCGTCATATCTTGGGGTGCCAGCACATCAGCCTTTCGCTTATGCCGGGCGAATTCGTGGGCATTACGGGGCGCAGCGGATCGGGCAAATCGACCATCCTGCGTTGCATCTACCGCACCAATTTGCCGGAGTCGGGCGCCATTTGGTACAACTCGGAATCGTTTGGAGCGCTTGATTTGTGCCAGGCGAGCGAGCGTCAGATGATCTACCTGCGCAAATACGAAATGGGCTATGTTTCGCAGTTTCTGAATGCCCTGCCGCGCCAAACCGCCTACGACATCGTATTGAAGAGCGCCCTGGAAACCTTCGGTGCCGATGAGGAGGAAAAGGCAATGTGGGAAACCGAGCGCATGCTACGCCATTTTGACATCGATGAATCGCTGTGGCTGCTGTATCCGCGTACGTTTTCTGGTGGCGAAAAGCTTCGCTTGAATATTGCTGCCGCCATGATCAAGCAGCCTCGTTTGCTGCTGCTTGACGAGCCTACTGCTTCGCTGGATGCGGCGTCGAAGGTGAAAGTGCGCGAGTTAATAGAGCGATTGAAGGCGCAGGGGACCACGATGTTGGGGATTTTCCATGACCTCGAGTTTATGGAGGGCCTGTGCGACCATGAGTTCAATATGCAAAAGGGAGAGATAGTTCAATGAGCGAATGGCAGGGCACCAAAGAGCGTACCGCGCAGGCATTTCGGCAGGAGCCGCTGTGGGATTTGCTGGGGGTACAGCCTGGGAGGGAATTCCGTGCCGATCTGCATGCGCATACAACGCTTTCCGATGGGTCGGATTCGTTTTTGGAGCTGATGGGGAAGGCACGCGTGCGGGGGGTTACCCATCTGGCGGTAACGAACCACGACACCACTGTCGGGCTTGATGCTATTCGGCAGCAGGCGGCAGAGCATGGATTCTCGGTTGTGTGCGGTGTAGAGATCAGTGCGTGGGACTCGACTGCAAAGCGGCGCGTGCATCTTGTGGGATTGGGCATGCCCGCCGATGCCCCGGCGGTGTGCGATTTGTGCTCGGATACCTTGGAGCGCCGCACCGCGAATACGGCGTGGCAGATGCGGCAGCTGCTTGACGCTGGCTACGATGTGGACGTTGAATATGCGGCGCAGCTGGCTGGACAGTCGACGGGGTTCTACAAGCAGCATCTGATGGCTGCATTGACCGATGCCGATTTCAGCAGCGCAGAGTATCAATTCCTGTACAAGACACTGTTCAAGGGCGGCGGTATTGCGCAGCGCGATATCGAGTACGTTGACATGTGCGATGCCGTGGCTGCTATTGCGGCTGACGGCGGGTTGCCAGTTTTGGCGCATCCCGGCCAGTTCGACAATTACGAGGCGTTGCCTGCGCTCGTTGATGCGGGGCTTGTTGGCATCGAGAAGTATCATCCCGATCACGACTATCGCGATACGCAGCTGTGCGAAGAGTTTGCCGCGCGTTATAACCTGTTTTGCACGGGCGGCTCCGACTATCATGGACGTTTTGGCAAGGTGCCGTATCCTGGCTACCGCTTCATGGTGGGGCAAGCGTTTTAGGGTGGGAATATAGGGACAGGTACCAGGTTCCCACTTACGCTACGGCGCACAAAAACAGGGTCTCGCCCGCGAGTTTTGAACTGCCTCCCATTTCTGCAGAAGACCCCTATAGGAAAAGCAGAACATTGTTTGTCCAACTATAGGGGTCTTCTGCATTTTGGGGTGCAGTTCGCTTCGTCGCAGGCGAGGCTTCTTTTTTCGTTATAACTAGCTGGGAAAACGGGATCCGCCCCTATATTTTCGCTTATATGCCGAGGCCGCCCATGTTGTGGAAGCGCTTCTGCAGCATGTCGGTGGGATAGGCGGTATCGCAGAATTGTTCGATGGGATTCTGCGGCGGAATGCCATCGGTGCGGGCATCGGCGCGCAGCAAAACGATGATGGTCATGGCAATGTCGAGCGCCATGAAGATGGAAAGCGCTGCCGTTGCCGCACGGTACGGGGCGCCGGCAGTGTTTACATGGTTGAAGATGCGTTGGCATAATTGCAGGCCAACCTTTACCCACAGCACGCCAATGGTGCCCCAGATCAGGCAGTGGAAAACGTCGGTGCGCCCGTCAAAATTGAGGGGGATGTTCAGATAGCTCCATGCCACAACACCCCAGAATGTTTCCATGGCCCAGCTGGCGAAGTACTCAAGGCTGCCGCCCACGACGGCGCTTACCGTCAAAAGCAGTGGAACCCCTTTGTCCTGCAGGGGTTCGAGCAGCATGGTTAGCAGAACTGCCGCCAGCCCGTAGATGGGCGAAAACGGACCCCAGATGAAGCCGGCACGGCTTTCCAATTCGCCGAACGCCACAAGGTGCTGTAGCGTTTCACCCATAAGGCCAACGACGGACATGCCCATGAAAATCCACACCAGCTGTCCTGGGTGTTCGGCAAGATGCGTTTGCTCGTGGGTTGCCGAAGCGGAATGACGGTTAAGTTCGCGAGCAAGTTCCACCACGGCAATCCTTTCGTTCGGGGTTTGTTATTCGCTGGCAGTGCGGTTCCCTTTAGGGGGGCACTGTGCTGTTCGACGCTGGTGCGGTATCGGTTGTGTGAGGCCTCCTTTGAGGCGCAGTGCAATCGATGCGCATTTGTGCGACGTTGCCTTTGCGGGAGCAGCGTCGGCATGTGCAAAGGCGAGAGGCTGTTGCGCAGGGATCGTGCGAAAGCGATTTTCCTGCGTTGCCCGCCGCACAGACATGCCAAGGACATTCCTTGCGTGGCGTAGTTTCGCCCCAATGCACCCAACGCGTATTTGCGCAGCATTGTTTATTGTAACTTTTACGTCCCACGGCGGGCGGAAGAGGCAGGAAAATTACACCGCTTAGCGACCTTTGCCCTGTAGTCCCTGCTTTGCGCTTGCCTGTTTGCTAGGCGCTATTCCAGCACGTCGCGGCACTCAAAGAGGGTGGATGCCAGGTTCGCCAGACGGACGGTGTATAGGCCGCCGTCGGGCGAATTGGTCATGGTGCTCATGAGGTAAGTGGTGCCGTCGGTGCACTTGATGAGCCCCGCATCGCACAGACCGGTGAAACGTTCGCTGCCTGCGCACCAGCCTGCCTTGTTGAGCACGGCTTCAACTTCGCCATCGTCGTTCACGCCAGAGCGAATGAACGACACGTTCGTCTGCTCGTAGAGCGATGCTAGGTTCTGCGCGGTGGGAGTATTGGTTTTGAGGTACTGGTACGTGCGCAGCCATAGCAGGGCGGATTCGCGCGCGGAGTAGCGTGGGAAGTGCGTGTCGTGCATGATCTCGGAATCCACGCCGCACGAATTGAGCCATTCGGCGAATCCTACGCTGTCATAGGAGTTGCGCAAGCTGCTGAAGGCGCTGTTGTCCGAATAGAGAATCATGGGTTGTATCAGGGAATACATGGATGAGGAAACGCCGGGGCCCACCGCTTCGCTATCGGATGGGTAGGAAGCATCGTTGTCGCCCAGGTGTTGGCACAGGAAGGCGGCGTAGGGACCCTTGAACGAGCTGGCGCCGTAAACGCGCGAGTCGAGGTTGTAGGCGATGCCCTTGCCGGTGTTCAAATTGATGAGCGTGAAGCCAACGGTGTAGCCGCCGCCTTCGATGTTTTGGGTGGCTGCTGCAAGGGATTCTTGCTGCTCTTCGGAAAGCGGTGCGGCGTCTTCGCCTTCTATCAGGGAAAACGTGCCAGGGGCGGTGGCGAAGGAATCGACGCTGTTGAGCGCGTCGGGCGTGAGGCGTTGAGCGACGAGCCCCGCTGCCGCTTCTTCTGCGGCAGTATTCGTGGTAGTTGCAACGGCGTTTGCTGCGTAGTTCACAAAGCTGCTGCTTAGGAGCATGCCGTTAGGGGCGGGCCGGCTACTCGAAGCCACGGCTGCGCCGATGCCCACTACGGCGCACAGCGCAATGGCTGCAGCGATGGCGGAAGCCTTTTTGTGCATGCCGAGGAAATCGCCGACTTTCTGGAGGTACGCGGATGCCGTCTCCGCTGCGTGGGAGGTGCTGCTGTGCTTTGGCGAGGAGGCGTTGTCGTGTTCCGGCGAGGCGGCGCCGTCACCGTCGCGCTGCGCTGCTGCCTCGTTGTCATGTTCGGGCGAGGGGGCATTGCCGCGTTTCGATGAGGAGATGTCGCCGTGTTTCAGCGAAGTGACGTTGTCGCGTTCCGGCGAGGCGGTATCGCCATGCTCTGACGAAGCGGTGTTGTCGCGCTCCGGCGAGGCTGCGCTGTCGTGATCGGACGGTTCGGCGTTGCCATGATTCAATGAGTCGGCGTCGCCACGTTGGGACGGTTCGTTGCCGTCGTGTTCCGATGATGCCGCGCTGCCATGCCCAGATGGCTCGGTGCCGTCATCGCGCCCGTCTGTGTCGTTGATGTAAGTATCTTTTTTGCTCATGTTCGCCATACTACGCGAGCACGTTTTCAGCGCCGTTTCTTGGCGGAAGGTACCAAAATATTTTCATGGTTTCTTGGACGTGTCAGCATGCGGTGTTGAATTGGCCGATGTTTTGTTCGCGTGGCGTCTCCCGACTCCGTGACGCCACGGTGCGTTCTCGGGTGCCTGGCGATGGCAATATTTCGCCCTGGTGCGTTCCCGGGCGGCAATCCGTGGCAAGTTTTGCGCTTCATGTATCCCAAAAGGTGCCTCGGACGGGAAAAGCGCCCCTTCCTGGCAACATATCGCCGCCATGCATCCAAAATGAGCTGACTTTGGCAAGATTCGCGCGCTATGTATCCGAAATGCCCTGCAAATCGCCTTTCGGGAATACACCGCGCGAAGATCTTGCCACGAAGGGGATCTTTTCGCTGCACAGACCCCTCGAATCATGCACGACGTGCGAATCTTGCCATCCCTGGGTGTTTCGTTTGGGTGTTGCGGGCGGGGCGAGGGGTGCCGGCGCAGCGCATGCGGCTCGCGCACGCCCCCGCTTTGTGCGAGGCGGCGCGGTGCTTTCGTCATCTCATGCAGCTTTGAGCTGTCCCCGCTTACGCGCACGATGCTCCTGTTGCTGCGCCTGCTCTCGCGTGAGACGTGCTCGTTGCCCTCCCGTGTGAGGTGCGTGCATTCTGCGCCGCCCTACGCGAGGTAAGCGCATTCGCTTCGCGTCGTTGAATTGGTTGGCGTTTCGCATGAGGGTGACACCCACAGCCCCGTTGCCGCGTCTGTGTTGTGGGCGAAGCGACGGCATCGGCGGTGGGCTACCTCACCGCGTCGCTGCATCTACCCGCCTTGCCGCCTGCGTGCAGCCTCTTCTCGCCCGCGGCTTCATCACCCCGTCCACATTACGGCCGAAACAGCGGGATTGTGTCGTTTGCCGTCGAAAACATGGCGCTGTGATGGTGTTTCGTTGAATTGCTGTTGTTCCGCGGTACTATTCTGAAAGATATCGTGCCTGTTTACGCAAAACGGGTTGTGGGACCAACGATGGCGGCGGCCATCAGAATAGGAGATGAAGCTGTCGTGAACGACTCCGACGGCGGCGGTCGATGTTGCTCGACCCGAAAACGCACCGCACAATGCAATAATTCTCTTTTTGGTCCCGCGCGGTCTTTGTCTTCGTGTGAAGAAAAGGCTGCGTTTCTGTATTCAGATACTGCAGCGCAAACAGCGTTGCAGCTTTTCCTTGCGCGTGGTTTATGCCTGGATGTGCGCAAGCACCTCTCCTTGTTAGCGGACGTAACGCGCCTTATGCCCTTCCCAAAGGGGGAGGTGGCCGTGTAATTTCGGTTTTCTCGGAAAGGGCGCAAAGCGCACCGATTCCCCATTAGCGGAAAAGCAGGCTGGCCCTCTTTTCCGATTCTGTTCCCGCAATGAGAAATGGCCGATCCGTTTCTCGTCCCCGCAGTGAGAGATGGCGATGCCGCTTCTCACCCGCTTACGCAAGGAGTTTTGTACCTAGATGCCTATTTGGTTAAGTTTGATATTGGTGGTCCTGTTCCTGCTAATGAACGCTTTTTTCGTTATCGCCGAGTTTTCCTTGGTGCGCGTGCGTAAATCGCAGATTGAGATTTTGGTGGAAGAAGGTAAGAAGGGCGCCAAGCGTGCGCTCGAAATGGCCGACAACGTTAACGAGTACCTTTCGGCTTGTCAGCTTGGTATTACGCTGGCTTCGCTGGCGTTGGGCTGGCTGGGCGAGCCTGCGTTCGCCGCGCTGCTTCACCCGATCTTCGTGTTCTTTGGCTTGCCCGACACGGCTGTCACCGTTATTTCGGTGGGTATTGGCTACTTCATCATGACCACGCTGCATGTGGTGGCCGGCGAGCTCATCCCTAAGAGCATGGCTATTCTGAAGACGGAAACCTACGCGCTGCACACAGCGGGTCCGCTTCATGCGTTTTATCGCATTACTTATCCCATCATGTGGCTGTTTAACGCTACCACCAATGGCGTTATGCGCTTGACCGGCCACGATGCCAAGAATGAAACCGAGGCTTATTCCGAGGAGGAAATTAAGCTGCTGCTTGAAGAAAGCGCCGAGAGCGGATCTATCGAGCAAGATCAGTACCAGTATCTGGACAACATTTTTGACTTGGACGACAAGGACGCGAAGGCTATTATGACGCCCCGCACCGAGGTGCTGGCCATCGACTACGACGATGATCTTGAAACGAATCTCGACTTCATGGGGAAGAACAAATTCACGCGCTACCCCGTGTTCCGCGAGGATAAGGACAACATTGTGGGCTTCGTGCACATCAAGGATGCTTACCTGCTGCCCGAGGGCTCCACGATGAAGGACCTGAAGATTCGCTCTATCCAGGCGGTGCCGGAGAGCATTTCCATCGCGAAGCTTTTGCAGGTGCTGCAGGCTAAGCACACGAAAATCGCCGTGGTGGTTGACGAGCATGGCGGCACGTCCGGCATCGTTACCATGACCGATGTGGTCGAGCAGATTATCGGCCGCATGGAAGACGAGTATCTGCACGATGATCAGGACGAGATCTTGAAGGTGGGCGAGCATCATTACTTGGTTGACGGCTCGTTGCCGGTTGACCAGTTCGTTGAGTTCATTGGATTTGAGCCCGTGCCCGTGTTCGACTACGAGACCGCGGGTGGCTTGATGCTCGACCTGCTGGACAAGATCCCTGCCGAGGGCGATTCGTACGAGCTGCATCACGAGGGCACGAAGATCACGATGATGGCTCGTGTGATGGACGGCCTGCGTATCGACAAGATTGATGTCCGCTTCGAGGAGGAGCCCGAACCCGAAGAAGCTGAATAGTGAGAAAATAGGGGCAGGTACTAAATTCCCACCTAGCAAAATAGAGCCCCGCTTGCTGCTAATGGGCCGCACCCCAATTCTCGTGCCTAAGTTTTGGGGCGTGGTTCTAACCGTGCAAGCGGGACTTTTTGCGTGCTGTGCTTGGGTGGGAAAATGGTATCTGTCTCTATACTCCAAAAAGGGGCGGTTAGTCTTTGTTGTTGTCGGCGGACGCCGTTGCGTCGTTCGATGTGGTGGTTTCGGTATTTGCTGAGTTGTCGGCAAATGCAAGTTTTTGGCGTTTGTTCCGGCAGACTACTATGCAAACAAATGCCGCAAGTGCGACAACCATAAGCGTAAGCGCAAGCAGCAGGGTGTAGTCGCCAGTTTTTAAAAGGCCGAATGGTCCGTGCGGCTTCGTTGGCATTTTCGCTGTTTGACGCGTTGGGCGCATTGGGGTCTTCGACATCAGCGGGTAGCTGCTCTATTTTGGGAATGGCCGTCATGTTGTAGTTCCAGGAGGTTTCCTGTGCGTTCATATGAGGAACCGAAATAAGGCAGGGGGAGGTGGCATAGCGGTAGCTGCCCTGTATGGTACTTGCTTCCGATACCAGGTAAATTCCTGGCTTTAACTGGGAAAACGCCGCTGTTCCATTCGGGGACGACGATCCGATTGCGCAAGGCTCCACCGCGGCAGGTTACCCCAGCCAGGAAATGATATTCTTCGCGGTTGCGTCCCATTCGGTGGAAAGGCTCAAGGCGTTGAGGTCTGCGCCGCAATCGGCAAATTCGGGCGCGAGCTTATAGCTTCCGCTTTCGTCCACGCTCGCAACATACCAAAGCGAAAAGGATAGGTTCGCTATAGGGCTGCGGTCGTATTCGCAGGTAAGAGAAGGCGATCCAATGCGAGTTTGGTCGATGCGGTCGTCGGCAAACGCGGGCTGTGCGATGCTGACAAGAAGACGCGCTGCAGTCAGGAGGACGGACGCCATAAACATAAGGCAAGATGCTGCCTCGCCAAAGGGGGCATTGAGGTTTTGCTCTGATATGTTTCATGAGGCTCATGTGCTTATCGTTTCCTTGCGGGTTGAGTTGGCCTTTGCGGCTTTTCCTGCGTGTTGTCGGGGTGAATTTCGGGCAAGGTCAGCCTTGCTGCTTTGCGCCTATGTGCGGCGTGTGTCGATTCAGTTGATAGCGCAGAGTTGTATCGCGCTTGCTGCTCGGCGTAGGCTGCACGTCCTGAAACAGGGGCCGTTTCCTGCTCGTTGGCCTTCTTATGCTTGCGGGCAAGCAGCCACAGCGTCAGCAGCACAAGCGCTACGACGGCCAACCCCAGCAGAATCCATAACCAATACTGCGTGAAGATGGACTGCGAAGCGTCGTCAGCGGCTTCGTCGGCCGGATCGTACGGCACGCGATGTCCGCGCACCAGAAGGCGGTGCGTATTCACGCCGTAGGGCGTGCAGGTAACCAAGGTAACCAAATCTTCACCAGGGGCGATGCTAAGGCTTTCGGTTTGCGTGGGTTCTACTACCAGAATCTGGTCGATCTGATAGGCCATGGTGCGGTCTAGCGCATGGATAAAGAACCTGTCGCCTTCGGCAAGCTGATCGAGGTCGGTGAACAGCGCAGCAGAGGGCAACCCGCGGTGGGCAGAAAGTACGCAATGCGTGCTTTCGCCGCCAGCGGGAAGACCTGAACCTTGCAGATGCCCTACGCCTTTTCCAGCGCTTCTTCGCTGGTGGTGCGATAGATGGGTAGGCTCTGCTTGATGCGCGGGATGTTGATGTAGCCCATCATGCCATCGTCTCGGAAGGAAAGTTGGGCGGCGTATTCGGCATTTTCACCTTCAGCATAGTAATGATCGCATAGGTCACGTTGTGTGTAGCGGCGCCGATGCTGATGAGGCGAGCAGTTCGCGCCGAGTGGGCGCTCTGGGAGGTTGAGGTGGAAATCGCGTAGCGTTGGGTGATTAGTATAATTATTCCGCTGAAGGTCTGCATAAGGCTATTGATTGGTGCTATTTCGACATATGCGGTAGGTGGTTTTATGGGAGCTAAGAAGGGCGAACGAGGAGAGGCGACTCTTGGTAAGCGCGCCGGGCTTTCCGACGACGATTTGAAATGGGTTCTCGACAGGACGGGTGCCTACATTCGCGATGCCGATGCCAAGAACGGGATGGTGATTGCGGCACTGGCTGTTATTGTTGCCGTTGCCTTCCCCAATGGAGAGTTCGTTTCAGCGGCAAAGTCGATGGTCGTCGATGGCGGCTGGCATCTTGTTGTCATCGTGTTTTGCGGCCTTTCCACTTTGCTCTTAGTTCTTGCCGTGTTGGGGTCGATCTTCCCAAGGTTAGACCTTGAGGGGCGAAGGAAATCCGTTCTTTTCTATGGTGACATCGACTGTTACCCGAGTGCGGGGGCATTTCTTTGGGATGCCGAAAGAGCGGACTTGCGAGAGGAGCTGGCTGGACAGATTTATGTGAACTCTAAGATAGCGAAGAGGAAGATGGCGCTTAACCGATGGTCCCTTTTTTCTTGTTGCTGTTTATGCTGTTGTGTGCCGTGGTTATGGTCATCGGTTCGGGGAGATAGGTTATGCACTACGATTATCGCGCGGGGAAGAAAAGAATCGACGAGATTCTTGGTAGCAAGATGGCGGTTGTCAAGAAGGATAGGTTGCCGAAGAACGATGAGCTGACTTTCGACAACTCGTATCTGTCGTGGATCTCTGCTATTTTCATCGACATTAGGGAGTCGACGAAGCTGATGGCTCGCGATGATCAGGAGTACGTCGCTAAGGTAGTCCGTTGTTTCACCTCTGAGCTCATCGAGATTCTGCGCGGTGAGGACAATCTGCGGGAGATTGGCATCCGGGGTGACTGCGTGTATGCAGTGTATACCACGCCTTACCAGGGGGATATTCTCGATTTGCTTACTCTTGCGGCATGGTGCAACTCGTATCTAAATATGATAAATATCATCTTGCAGGCGCGCGGACTTGATGAGATACGTGCCGGAATAGGGCTTGCAGTCGGGCATGACCATATTATTAAGGCAGGCAGGAAAGGCGTCGATATTAATGCTCACGTTTGGATGGGCGAGGCCGTGTCGACCGCTTCGAAGCTGAGCGGGTATGGGCAAAAGAAGTCTCACAGGCGCATATGGATGTCATCGCTATTTTACGAGAACATTATTGACCTTGTCGTTAAGCAAAGCGGCGAGCAGGCGCGCGAGTGGTTCAGCAGGTCTTCTGGAGAGCCCTACGGTTGTTATCAATGCAATGTTATCATGCCTGAATTAGAGGAGTGGATAAGCAACGGCATGGAGTAGGTTCGAAGGGCTTGGGGATTATCCTGAATCTAGTTGTTCCTTGGGTGCGTATCATAGCAAGCGCATAAAACAATAGAAACCTCTCGGAGTTTTCCCGTTTCGGTTGAGAAAGCTCCGAGAGGTTTCTGCTATTCCCCATCGTCGCAGAAGGCCGAGGGGTCTATGTCGATGATTGGGCCGTCGGCCATCCTGGTGGCCCTGATTTCCGCCAGCACGGATTTCGACCACGGCATCAGCGAGTCGAGTGCGACGACTCCGAATTTGATGCAGAGAGCTTTGCCGAGGCGGTTCAGGAGCTTGTTCGCGATTACCTTGAGGCTATCAAGCTGGAACGCAAGAGCTTAGAAGCGGAGCTGAAGGTTTTACTCGGGGGCGTCGAATGAGCGGGCGCTTTGCGGTTAATAATGGTGCCGGTGCCTAGCTGCTGGATATCGGCATGGCGGTTTTGGGAAGGGAGATTCGGTGACGGCTATAAAAAACGATGAGCTTTTCCAAACGTTGCTCAGATATGACTCATTTCTTGTGAGGGGTGACATGAGCTCCTCCTCTTTTTTGGCGACCCATTTGGGCAGCTACTGCAAGGAAGTTGACAGGGCCCTGGCGGGATGCAACTTGTTCCTCGGAAATGGCAATCTTGCCTTGGTGGTCAATCAGATAGTAGGGCTTGAAGATATTTGCGCCACTATCGTTGAGTCTCTTCGTCTTTACGAGCAGGGACATATAGCTAAAGCGATGAATCTGGTTGTAGATTTGCTCGAAGAGCATGCAGAAGACATGCTTGGTCGGCAGTTTTGTAGGGATGATTGTCTGTTTTTCCGTATAAGAAGTGGTGACCACAGGGCCCGCGATAACGGTCAAGATGAGCAGCACGAAAGCAGGATAAAGCTCTTTCATATCAGCATGAAAGAGCGTGAGAAGATTTCATCGTGTAGGTTCAGTTTGGCCGGTACCCCGTGTCTTTATCTTTCAACCGGGCTGGAACTTGCCTGGTATGAGTGCGGAATGCCGAATAAATTCAGCTTCTGTCAGTTCAAGTTAAGTGAGGAGTTTGAATCTCTGAGGCTCTTTGACTTGTCGGAGAGGCCGGCGGCGTTCCTTTCTTCTCAAATTAACCATATTCTCAATTATCAGCGGCAGGGCAAGGTGCATGAGCGGGCTTACGGAATAATAGCTCGCTATATTCTCACGTACCCGATTGTCGCTGCATGCTCCTTGAGGGTAAGGGACAGGGAATGCAACTATGTTGAGGAGTATGCCTTCCCGCAGATGCTTATGCAGTGGGTAAGGCAAAGCGGTGTTTTTGATGGCGTGCAATACCGATCAGCAAGGTATACCTCTCTCGTCGAGGGGGTATGCGCTGTCAATATCGCTCTGCCTGTCAAACAGCTCCGGGAGGATGGGTTGGATGAGAAATTGACCAACTCTCTCGAGACGTCTGAAGTGGCGTATTTCGAGGTGTCGTCTATGTTCGACGACAAACTGGAAGTCATTGATGGGGTAAAGAAACTGCGTAGGGATTTGCAGCTTGAGATTGTCCGGCTTCCGGGATGCAACGGCGAGTTCCTCTTGAGGTTGATTGAGGGCTGCGAATACGTTTTAAGTGTCGTGGAAGCTGTTATGGAGAACAGTTATGAAAACGGAGCTCTTCTGTTCACGCAGATGAACGCCTTATCGGACTACATCCGCCTCATCAAAAGCGCGAAAGGGACACTGATCGCAGAGTCTCTTGCAAAGGCAGAACGCGAGAATGGCCCGGGCCTTACCCAAGAAGATCACGAGTCGTATATTGACCGTTTCGTGAGTTTGTCGAATAAGCTCATAGAGAAGAACTGCGCGTTTATGTTTGGGGCAGAGACTTCTGGGAACTTCATGATGCTGTAAGAGTTTGCCGGACCGATTCGTGTCCTGCTTTGTGCGATGAACGGCGTCTCCAGTACTGATGGGTTGGATTGGGATATGTCTGTCAGCGGAGACGCCGCAAGGCGCGACTGAATTTACTTATGGAGTACTTTTGCTGTTAGCGAAAAAATTTTGCTAACAGCAAAAGTAGTGATATTTTAGGTAGCAGGACGGCATCGAGCAAAGCGCTCGTTTAGGTCACTTTCCCAGTCTTGGGCCGCATAATCGGCTGCGGAGCTTGTTTGTCGGGCTCTACCTTTACCCCGGACCACGGGGCCGCCGCGCGTGGGACACGCGTCGGCACAAGGCCGGGCAGATGCCTTCGGATGAACCTCTCCTTTCCGTGGGACGCCGCATTGGGCGGTGAGAAAGGAGGTTGCGATGAGCAACCACAAGCTGTCCGCATCTGAAGGCGATGGTTCCACCTTGCCGCGTGAAGGGCAAGAAGCTCTGAAGGAGGCGCCGAGCAAGTTTCGGCTGACCATGAAGGGGCTTGAACTGATGGGGGTCATCCTTAATGTCATTAACGGCATCAAGGAGCTGCTGTTTGGTTAGTGGAGCCGGACAATCTGTCCGGCATTGAACTTTATGCCTGCGGGCTTAGATGAAAGGAGCTGTTTGCCATGCTTGGAGAGACGCTCAGGAAGCTGCGAGGAATCTATGGGTATAGCGCAAGCGAAATGAGCCGTCTGCTGGGTATCTCAAACAGCTATCTTTCCGAAATCGAGCATGGCAAAAAACAGGCATCGATTGAATTGCTCGAAAGGTATGCTGAAATCTTCGACATCCGTTTATCTTCTCTTCTTCGGTTTTCCGAGGAGTATGGGGAAGCATCGAACCAAGGTGCCGGCCAGCGTTTTATTACGAAGGCCATGTCAAAGTTGATTGATTCTTTTAGCGCCTCTCATGAAGCCTAGTATTCCGTTGCACCAATGTGCTCTCTACAAATGTAAGAGCAAGAAGCGTTTGTCCAAGATTCTTAAGCTCGAACCTTGCGATTTGGCTTCAATGGCAGAGTGGGTTGTCTATCGTAAGCGCCTCGAGCCGAAGTCGAAAGAAGGGGAGTTCCGCACGATATATGCTCCGGGAAAGAAACTGAAACGGACTCAGTCGCGAATCAAAGCTCTTCTCGAAAGGGTTGAAAAGCCGGAATGGGTTTTTTCGGGCGCAAAAGGTAGATGCCACGTTGATAACGGTGAGTATCATGCGGGAAGCAAGCATTTTGTCTTAGCTGATATCGCTTCGTTTTATACCGGTTGCACCCGCGATGCCGTCTATAGGTTCTTCCTTGACGATTTGAGGACGTCTCCCGATGTTGCTTCCGTGCTCGCGGACCTAACAACGGTAAACGATGGTGGCAAGTGCTTTATTCCGACAGGAAGCCCGGCAAGCCAACTCGTTGCGTATTTCTCATACAGGAACATGTTTGACGAGCTCAAGCGACATGCTGATCGCTACGGCTGCCGGTTCTCGCTTTACGTTGATGATTTGACCATATCGAGCCGGAGCCCGATATCTGATCCGCATTCTCTTGTCGAGCTGATGGCGAAAACCATGCGGGCATATGGGCACAGGCTTAAACGGGAAAAGGTGAAGTACCGCGGGGCAAGGGACAACAAAGTTGTTACGGGCGTCGCCATCGACCAAAGCGGAGAAACCCGCGTGCCGAACAAGCTAGGACGCGGCGTTATTCAGGGGATGGAGCACATGCTGTTGGGGCAGTTGGACGAACAGCAGGTCGTTATGGGGAGAATAGGGGCAGCGCGCCAGATCAAGCTCGGCGTGTTTCCCGAGGTGGAGCGCATCGTCGACGATTGCGTTCGCGGGTAGGTACAAAGAAACGTCCGCATTTCCTTACCCCCCCCGCCGGTTCGACCGGCTCGCCACGGGTCAAGAGCAATAGGGCCTGGATAGCGTGAAGGCTGGCGTTTTTAGGTGCGCGCCGGCCTTGCATGGGTTATACCCTAAGAGCAAACCACCTGCTACGCGGGTGGTCCTGATTTTGCTCGGAATGTCCGACCGACAGCTTCCTGTCTTTAGCGAATCGCTGGCGTTTGGCATACTGACATCACAAGATCCATTCTTTAATTGCAAATTACAAGGAGGCGACACATGTCTGATGTCAATAGCGGTGCAGCTAGCGATTCGCCCACGGATTTAGGAGAGATGGTCGCGGCGTTTCACGGCTTCGATATTTGCCAAGAGCCTTGGCGCCTCTATTACGACGAGACGGGAAACTGGCGCTCTGTCTCATATAGTGACGGTAGGGTAAGGGATGCCCGTGCCTTTGAGAGGGATTTCATACTCGGCGGCATCGTCGTGACGGACGATGCGGCGCTTCCCGAACTTCTGGAGGGCTACAAGAAGCTTCCGGCTCCGAACGGCGAGATAAAATGCAAATCGGTTCTAGGGGGCAGCAAAGATTTTCGGAAGGTTCTTAGGCGGCGAGAGACAACGGACTTTTTGAGCCTCATCGACAGAGGCGGGGTGGCCGTGCACTACCACGCTCAGGATAACCTGTACTATTCCATCGTTGACATAGTTGACTCCCTCATCGCAATGTCCATCCATAGAGCCACCGTGATATTTGAGCGGGAGCTGAAAAACGAGCTATACCTCTGTGCTCTTCAAGATCCGATCACTTTCCTGAATGAGCTTTCCGGCTTTGGGTATCCGAACGTCAGCCGAAGCAAAGTTCGTTCTTTCTGCGAATTTATCCAATGGGTCATCTCGCTCCGCCAGTCGACGGAACGGCCGCCTGAGGAGATGGAGGGCTTCTTTCTGGAGACTCTGAGGCAAATGGTGAAGGCCGCATCCAAAGAAGAATCCCTGGCTTTTCTTAAAGGCAACAAGGACGATTCGCTCGTTGACGACTTCTCTTCTCACTACACTATGGCATGCGCAGTGCTCCCGAATGCGACTCACATTTTCGATGAAGAATCCTATGTTTCCATGGAGCTTGCCAAGCCCCTGAACAACTACATTTTTGTCGATTCCAAAAGTGAGCCGTTGGTGCAGCTAGCTGATGTCTGGGTGGGGTTCCTGTCCCGTCTGTTTGCTTTTCTCGACGACTGGATGCGAAATCCTGACGACAGGCATCTTCAATCGCAAGAGATCGACAACTTAAGAACGGCCAAAAGGCTAATTGATCGCTCCAACGACCTCCATCGTTCACTTATATCGAACGTAGGTGCAAACGACACCATCCTCGGAAGAGAGAGCGTATTGAGCTCTCTCTGCAACCCTTAAATCATATATGGGGTAGTATCCGCAGCAAAGCAAGAGCTATTCCGTGCACACAGCTCACGGAATAGCTCTTGGCCGCCGCGCGTCTTCGCCTCCGGAAGCTTCGATTCGCGCACGCTAGGGTGGCATCGTTATGGGAACGAGTCTTCTCGAAACGACACGGCGGCATTGCATGCCTCGCCTTTATCGATGAGTGCATTCTAAAGGATTGTGCCTCTAGCATGCATGTCCAAAAAGACGATACGGGTCAGGCACGTGTATGCCGACATGGCGATGGCCGGTGAGACCTTGGCTTCTCGCCCGCAATCATGGCAGGTTGAGATCTGCAGGGCTTCAATCGCCGCCCTGATTGGTGGCTCCGGCTCCCTTTCGCGATTGGCTTTGACCTCGAATCGAACGAGACCGTTGCTGTTTTTCTTCGCAAAGGCTTGGAGCTGTTGGGCAATTGCGTACATAGCGTAGTTGCTTGTTTTCGCGAGAGCAAGGTCGATGACGTTTTGCGTGAGGAAGTTGTTGGCGCACAGGCCGCAGGAAGGGCAATAGATATCCAGGGTTTCGTCGGACTCGATATCCTCGGCGGTGAGCTTGAACAGTTCGCCGCAGTGCGGACATCGCAGCAGGATGAAGTCATCGTCGTCGCACGGCATCCTGATTCCGAAGCGTGCCTCTTCCAAGCGGCCTCCTTTTGTTCGTTGTATACGTTTCACGTTTTACTTCGCACATTGGAAGAATCTACAGCTTAGGGGGCGCGTTTTGCGTTCAGCACCGATACGCATGCACGGCGTAAGCCGTGGTGCCGTTGCCGCGCAAGCGATATGCCCGTCTAGCGAACAGCTTCGGCGTTTGTGCCTGAGGCTGATGTTTCTTCGCCATATGCTCCCAATGTGCCATGCCATTCCGTTATCCATTGTAATTATAGCGACGGTCGAGGCATGCGTCCTTAGCTGCGAGCTAAGCCGGTGTTGCTCGTTGATGCTTTAAAGCCTCGCGATTTGCTCAGATTTGCCGTTTCACTAAATCGCTAGGTTTGTGTATGTTCCGACGCTGATGCGAAGAATAGTCCCATTGGGAATCTGCCCCAATGGGATGATTTGCTATCCAATTTAGAGGCAGCTTTTCAGAGCCGGTTCATCGTCGATGACGGTCGGAATGAGCCGTAAAAGTCTGGAGGCTCAAACTCCAGGAAACAGGTAGCTCAGCTATCTAGTCGGAGCATTTCTGCAGGTAATCTTGTTTTTTCGTCTTGACAAAAGGGATGAGCTTAATCGGCCCCCGTCCTGAGAGGCCGGCGTTTTGCCAAGAATTCGAGAAGAGGATTCTTGGTTGGGGTTACAGAACACTTGTGCGGCCGGGTCTTTCGGGGCTGGCGCAGGTGGCGGGTGGCTACGATCTGCTTCCCAAGGAGAAAGTGCTGCTTGGCCTGTGACGGAATCCTTTTCTGCTTTTCGACGCTTCTTGAGTCCATCAATGATTTTCGAGATATTCTCGGAGTATTGGGCATTCGACACGAAATGGGGGTCTTTGTTCGATCTTTCAAAACTTACCTCGATTCGTTTAGGGATTGGACGCTCCCGATGGGGCCACGGACGATGTGGTGGAGGTGTACGAGCTGGTGCGCAGGCGCTACGGCGCCAGGAAGATAAAGCCTTGCATCCCTCTCCTCACACTGCGGAGGCCCTGGTACCTAGCTGGCAAGAATCGCGCCGTATGTATTCCCTTTTTCGCCGAATGCGCGAAATAAGCCCGCTTCCTGGCAATGTTTGCCCGAAATGCATGCTTTTCGAGATCAAGATGGCAACATCCTCGTCCTATGCATCCATTTCCGGGCGCAATCGGGCGATTCAGGATACATGGCGCGCGAATCTTGCCGCCAAGGCCCCCTTTTCGCGTCGAGCGGCCCAAAATCATGCATGGCGCGAAGAAACTGCCAGCGCTGCCCGGCTTTTCCGCGGCAGCGGACCGCACAGTCTGGCCGAACGGGCTTTGCGCCCTGTGGTCCATGCTTGGCTCGCTTGCCGCATGTGCGGACCCCCTGCCATTGGAGCTCATAAAATGCGGGGAAGCCCAAATCGAACGTGACGCGGGAGTACGACCTGTGCAAAAGCGCCGTGACAGGTGGGCAAAGGCGATAAACGGATCGGGATTGCCACATGCTGCCGACAACCGCCCAACAAATAGAGCCTCGCTTGCTGCTATTGCGCAAGCGAGGCTCTGCTTTTGTGTGCGCTATGCCCAGGTGGTAATTTGGTATCAGTCCCTATATTCCCACTTACGCCATGAACTTGTAGACGGCTTGGGTGTAGGCCACGGGGTCGTCGATGGGCAGGCCCTCGGTGATCAGCGCCTGGTCGTACAGCACCGTTGCGTACAGGTGCACCTTTTCGGTGTCGCCATCCTCGAACGCCTTCTGCACCGCCTTGAACACGGGATGCTCGGCGTTCAGTTCGAGCACTCGGTCGCTCTTTACGTGCTCGCCGTCGGGGCCCTGCGCCAGGATCTTCTCCATCTCAAGCGTGATGGGGCCTTCTGCGGTTACGCACGAAGGGGTGTCGGTCAGGCGGGCGGAAACGGCAACGCGCTTAACCTTGCCCTCGAGCGCCTTCTGCATTTCGGCGAACAGGCCCTCGTTTTCCTTCGTGATGGCCTCGGCTGCGCTCTTTTCGTCCTCGGTTTCAAGGCCCAGGTCGCCGCCGGCAACGTTCTTGAACTGCTTTTCGTTGTATTCGTTCATCGACATGAAGCAGAACTCATCAACGTCCTGAGGGCACAGCAGCACGTCGAAGCCCTTGCCCAGCACCGTGTTCACGATGGGGCGCTTTGCCAGACGGTCGATGGCTTCGCCCGTTGCGAAGAAGATGGACTTCTGGTCTTCGGGCATCGCCTCGGCGTACTCGGCAAGCGTAACCATCTTCTGCTGCTTGGCAGAATAGAAAAGCAGCAGGTCAGCCAGCACATCCTTCTTCATGCCGTAGCTGGTGTAGATGCCGTACTCCAGGTTGCGGCCAAAGCCTTTGAAGAACTTCTCGTAACCGTCGCGGTCGTTCTTCAGGAACTTCTCCAGTTCGCTCTTGATCTTCTTTTCGAGCTTGTTAGCGATAGCGCGCAGTTGGCTGTTCTGCTGCAGCGTTTCGCGAGAAATGTTCAGCGTCAGATCCTGGGAATCAACAACGCCCTTCACGAAGCTGAAGTAGTCGGGCAGCAGGTCGGCGCACTTTTCCATGATCAGCACGTTGGAGCTGTACAGTGCCAGGCCCTTTTCGTAGTCCTTGTTGAAGAAGTCGTACGGCGGACGCTTGGGGATGAACAGCAGCGCGTCGTAGGTCAGCGCGCCTTCCGCGTGAACGGAAATGGTGCGAGCCGGATCCTCGAAATCATGGAAGTCGGTCTTGTAGAAGGTGGCGTACTCTTCGTCGGACACCTCAGACTTGCGGCGCTTCCAGATGGGGATCATCGAGTTGATGGTCTTAACCTCGCGCACCGTTTCGAATTCGGGCTTGTAGTCGTCGCCGGCGTCTTCGGGCTTGGGCAACGGCTTGCGCTCTTCCACTTCCATGCGGATGGGGTAGCGCACGTAGTTGCTGTACTGCTTGATGAGGGCCTGGAGCTCGTACTGGTCCAGGAAAACGTCGTACTCTTCTTCGTCGGCGTTGTCCTTCAGGTGCAGGGTGATGCTGGTGCCGTGGTCGGCGCCCAGTGCGGCGGCCTCTTCAGCGGTTGCGGGCTCGATGGTGTAGCCCTCGATGCCGTCGGACTTCCAGGTGAAGGCTTCGGGCTCGCCGTATGCGCGGGAGGTTACGGTAACTTCTTTGGCGACCATGAACGAGGAGTAGAAGCCCACGCCGAACTGGCCGATGATGTCTACATCTTCGCCCTGCTGCTCGGCGTTTTCGGTCTTGAACTCGAGGCTGCCGGAATGAGCGATGGTGCCCAGGTTGGTTTCCAGCTCTTCGCGGGTCATGCCGATGCCCGTGTCGGAAACCGTGATGGTGCGAGCGTCCTTGTCGAACGCCACGTTGATGGAAAGATCGTCCTTGGAAACGGCGATGGTGGTGTCGGTGAGGCTCTTGAAGTAGAGCTTGTCAACCGCGTCGGATGCGTTGGAGATAAGCTCGCGCAGGAAGATTTCCTTGTTGGTGTAAATGGAGTTGATCATCAGATCAAGGAGCTTTTTGCTTTCTGTTTTGAATTGCTTCATTCAGATCCTTCCTTCAATGGCCTGTTATGTACGTTTGCCTGTTGGCGCGGTAGCAGGCTGTTGGGCCGATCGCAGCTGTGCTGCGGCGGCGGGCTGCTGGGCCGGTCGCGGTTGCGCTGCGGCGAGCGCCCGGTGCGGTTGGCGCGGCTTCGAGCCCAAGCGATGCGGTTGGCGTTGCACCGAGTTGGGCGCTGCTCCTGACGTTGCTATACCTGGGCCGCGCTGCAGTTTGCTTCTGCGAACTGCAGACAAACGTTGCTTCGTTGCCGTGCGCTCGCGGTGCCGAAGTGGCGGCGTGCAAGCGCCTATAAACGTAATTAGCACTCCAACATGTGGAGTGCTAATACGGATTCTAGTATGTGCGCGCGGCATGTCAAGAAAGGAAGCATTCGCGCGACAGTTTGTAACGGGGTTGTTGCTTGCCGGGTGCAGATGAGTGCAAAGGAGCTGCCAACCCGCAGCGCATCAGCGCCGCGAAACACCCCGCTGCGCCCGTTTGCGTTACAGAGCGCGTGCCTTTTCGATAGTGGTACGCAGCGCGTCGATGACAGTGCCGCGGAATGCGCCCTTTTCCAGAACCTCAAGGCCGCGGATGGTAGATCCGGAAGGCGAGCACACCTCGTCCTTCAGCTGGCCAGGATGCTTACCGGATTCGAGCACGAGCTTCGCAGCACCCAGTACGCCCTGTGCGGCAAGCTGGTAAGCCTGCGGGCGCTTCAGGCCTTCGGCCACACCTGCGTCCGCCAAAGCCTCGATGAACATATATACATAGGCAGGCGAGCTGCCGCCGATAGCGCTTGCGGCGTCAAGCTGCGATTCTTCCAGTTCAACGGTGGTGCCGAAGCTGGCAAGCAAGCATTCGACAGCGGCGACGTCTTCAGCGGTTGCCAAGCTGTTGGGGCAGTAGGCGGTAACGCCTGCCAGCACGTGTGCGGGCGTGTTCGGCGCGGTGCGTACGATGCGAACAGGCGTGCCGAACTGCTCTTCCAGCCAAGCGATGGTCTTGCCGGGGGCGATGGTAACGACGGTCTGCTCGGGGCGCATCGCTCCACGGATTTCGGCAATAACGGCCTCGTACTGGTAGGGCTTTACGGAAAGGAACAGGATGTCGGCGTTTTCAGCGACGGTGATGTTGTTGGTGCCAGCGTTAATGCCGAATTCTTCGGCTACGGCAGCGGCGTGTTCCGGCGTGGCGTTGGAGCCATGGATTTCACCAGGCGCAACAGCGCCGCTAGCGATAATTCCCTTGATCATGGCTTTGGCCATATTTCCGCATCCGATGAATCCAAGTTTCATAAGAACCTCCTTGTTGGCGGCGGGCTTCAATAACGCGTTGAGGCGAATAATGCTGCGCTCTGCTGGCGCCGTTTGGTGAGCGCGTTTTACGTTAGTCCGATTCTATGTGATGCGCCTGAGGAAAGCACCTTGTTTGCGAGGAATTAATTAAGTGTTGAAGCTTTGGGGCGAAGTGCGTGGCGTGATGGGCAGGGGTGGCGACAAGTGCGGGGTTGCGGTGCTGGGCATTTGGGGCTCGCGAAAGTGGGTGGCTGGCGAGCGCGGAGCGCCCAGCGAGATTCGCAGTGTCCATGGCTGCGCGGCGCCCGATGGCGTTCGGTGCGATTCGCGTTGCCCGTGGATGCCCAATGCGATTCGTGGTGCCCGTGGGCACATGGCGTTCGGGGCGCCGTGCGCGATTTGCGTCGACCGTGGACGCATGGCACCCAGAGCGCCCAGCGCGATTCGCAGCAGCTGAAATATGCCCTGTGGTTGCTTCTTGTATGAACGGTATACTTTTACCTAATTGATTTGAGAGGGGCAGGGAATGGCTAAGAAGAATAACGCGAAGAGCGCTGGCGGAGGAAACGCTGCTGCGAAGACCGAGAAAAAGGGCAAGAACCAGATTTCTCAGCAACAGGCGCGTGCGAATGCAGCGCGTGCGAGCGCGAAGATCAGCCCTGCACCCGAAGGGCCTGCACCTGCCATTTCGGTGCTGGTGCCCATTTGCAATTCCGAGCAGTACTTGGAGCAGGCGCTTGATTCGCTGATTGCTCAGACGTTTACCGACTTCGAAGCATTGTGCATCAACGATGGCAGTACCGATGGTTCTCTGGATATCATCAAGCGTTATATGGAAAAAGACCAGCGTTTTCGCCTGATTGATAAGGATAATTCCGGTTACGGCGCGTCAATGAACTTGGGCATCGACACCGCACGTGGCGAGTACATTGGCGTTTTGGAGCCCGACGATTTCTTTGAGCCGAATGCTCTGGAGTTGCTGTACGGCCTGGTGAGGAACTCAAGCGCCGATGCTCCTGTCGATGTTGCTAAGGCCAACTATTGGTTCTACTGGAGTACGCCCAAGGAACGCAACCAGCTTATAAGTGTGTGCAAATCCCCTATGACGGACGCCCCCTTCAATCCGCGCGATGTTCGCGAGGTATTCTATTGCATTCCCTCCATTTGGTCGGCGCTGTATCGTCGCGAAATACTGGTTGATAAGGGCGTGCGTTTCCTTGAAACGGCGGGCGCAAGCTTCCAGGACCTGGGCTTCCAGTTCAAGGTGTGGGTAACTGTGCAGAAGGTTGTTATGTCTGAAGAGGCCATTCTGCATTACCGCCAAGACAACGAGGCGTCTTCTGTGAACGACGCGCAAAAAGTGATGTGCGTGTGCAAAGAATTCGACATGGCAGAGCGCTTCATCAAGAACGATCCTGATTGTGAAGATTTGCGAAAAGTCCTGTTCAGGCTGCGTTATGACAGCTATATGTGGAACTTTGCGCGCTTGGCGCCGGAGCAGCGTCGTGAATTTGTGGTCAAGATGCATGAGGACTTGCGCGCCGGGTTCAGGGGCGGCGCGTATGATCGCTCGCTGTTCAGCGACTATCAGAATGCGAACCTGCGCTATTTGATGGAGCACCCAAAGCGCTTCGAGCAGTTCTTCCCGAACAACCCCACGCCGTTGCGCAAGGGCTTGTACTATCTGCTGGTGGCAGGCCCCAAAGCAGCATTGAAAGCCGCGGGGAAATAGGACAAGTGGGAATATAGGGACAGGTCCCGTTTTCCCATTTAATGAGCAGGGCCCCGCTTGCGATGGATGGGTTGCGCAAGCGGGGTCCTTCCTTTGTGCGCCATGCAAAACTGGGAAAACGGGACCTGTCCCTATATTCCCAGTGCGACACGTATGCGATGGCATAATTCAGCACAAGACCCGATGAGGTTGATTGCAGATGCTGCTGGCTATGGGCACCTGATTGAGGGGGGGGTGCGATGAGCGTGTTCGCCGTGATGGGCATTTCAGGTGAGTTATTGTTGAACGCGATATATGACCAGACGCGACACATTGGGGTCGTGGCTGGAGGTAAGCTATATCCTGCGTGATACGCAAGAGAGAGGACCTCACCTTGCTAACAGGGGCCATCTGCAAAAAACCGCAAATTGCCTGATAGAGAACTTTAATACCATGAAAATACCTGATCAGTGCAGGTTTCTCGCTCTGATCAAAAGGACTTTTAGCGAATCGAAGCTACGATGAATCTGAGGGTTGCTTCAGTGAAGCGGCCTTCAGATGGCAGTGCTGTCGAGCTGTCATGAGCAAAGAGTTGAGAAATCAATGCTCAATTCATGACTCTTTGTAGTCTCTAAGACTCTGATAATGATACGATGAGAGCGGAACAATCTCATGGAAGGGACAGACATGAACTCTATGCCGTCGTTGACCCTAACCGAGAGAATCGCCGAGGTTTGCGCTTCTCTCATTTCCGAATTGGGCGAGAAGCCATTGGATAAGGATGCGGTTTCGCAGCGTTGCGAAGGGGTGTCTCTTTCGAATGCTCAAAAAATTTAGCTTCGTTAATGAATCTTGGGATTCTTGACCAGGAGAAACGCCCAACTGCTCTTGGTATACGGTGGGCAAATCCTTCCTTGCGACAAGAGGCGACGAGGGAAGTAATCGATGTTGCTTTTCCTGAGGGGATGAGTGCCTTCTCTTCCAAGTCTGAGAACAAGGATATTGTTCCATGGTTGAAACAGCACGGATCCGTTTCAGAGGAAGTTGCCAAGAAAAATGCTGCCGCCTTCAGGGCCTTGCTTCATTTCGCCGAGATTGGCGGAAGCGTTGAGGATGCCGAAAAGCATGCCCCACTGTCCATCCCAGCTCAGAGGGGGAGAAGGATAACGGTGAACGTTCCCCTAAAGGCAAGCGATACAGAAATTCAGAGAATTATTAATTTGGCCAGGGCAAATGACCTCGACATTGTAATGTACTAGACAATCATTTGTTCCTTGGTGCTTATGATGCCTGGCGACGCCGAACCCGCGCCGAACCCGCGCCGAACCCGCGCCGAACCCGCGTTACTTTCCATCGATGTAATAGTGAAACGATCTTCCAATCTTGGTTCGGCTGATGCCCGATTTCTGGTTTTTAGTAAGTTCCAATAAGATCTCCTGGGCTTTCCGGATACTAATTCCTGCATTTTTTGCTACGTCTGCAGCTGTTATTGGGGATTCTGCCCTTTCGATCACCTTGACGAGAAGGAGTTCGTGCTCGGAGAAAGAGGAGAGGCTTGATTGCGATAGTATGCTCTTTGTTTGCATGGGCAAAACGAGCTCAACATAGCTTGGACTATGCTTTTCGGTAAGAACGGGTGTCTTTTCAAAGGTGGAATACCAGTTCTTCCATATTGTGCAGAGACCGCTTCCAGCCTGGTCTCCGGCTCCGATGTAGTTGAATATTCTCATTAATGTTGGGTTTCGCGGTTCGCTGAATCCTCCCGATATCGCCACTCCTTTGTCGATAAGAAGAGATCCAGAATTTGAAACTGTGATTGAGTCGTTTTTGGCCACTATGGCTACCTTGGCGTTTAATCCGTACCATGCGTGAACTAGGCCGTTCACGATTGCCTCATTTACGCATTCGGTGATCGGGTTGCGGCTTCCATGCCTCATCCCTGTTTCATCCGTTGAGAAGGGCGCTTTAAAGAGCTTTGCAATTTTGCCGACCATGGTGAAATAGAAGTCAATTAGATTTCCGTTTTGGTTCCCGTCTTGCGACATCACTCGATCGGTCCAGCGAAGGTCTCCTTCGGTTTCTTCTCGATAGTCAAGGCGGTAGTGGGGGATTATTCCTGAGATCTCATGTTCAAACCCGAAAGCAAGCAGACCAGCTTTTGTGGGATGGAGAAGTCCGTCCCAGCCTTTTGCCAATCCTCCGATGTGATAAAGAAAGTCTTCATCGGAATCAGAGTTCCAGGGGCTATGCGCTTTAGTTGCTGCTGCTACTTCTCTGTATCTTGCAATTGTTTTAGGGTCAAGTGTGTCGATGCCGATCTCGTTCAAGGGAGCTCTATCGGCTAGGTAAGCTTTATCGTATTCCATTTGCTGAATTTCGCGTTCTGTCGCCTTTTGATCAGTTGTCCCTCGGCGAACAAATGCGATGTCTGCTTTCTTAATACGCACTCGTACGGGTTTGTCCGCCTTTGAAGCCCTTGGAACATCGATTACGACAACAGAACGTCCTTCGACGGTCGCCTCTCTGACGTCGTCAGGAAGCAGGACGTCGCTGGAAACTTTTTGCGAGCTTCTTACGGTGCTCCAAAATGTATCGATGAGCTCACTTGGATTTGCGACGCCAACAATCGAAAAAGTGTGGGTTGTCTTGTTCTCGTGAACCCCGAGGACAATTTCTCCTCCTTCGGTATTGGCGAAGGCTGAATACGACTCCCGGATGTCATCGGGAAGGCCTGCGGCGGCTTCTTTGAATTCGAGAGTTTGGCTCTCTTTCAGGGTTTCCGAATTATCAAGGAAAGCCATGATAGATTCCTTCCGAACGGATTTTTGAAATATTCTACCAGCTGAAAGAAAGGCTTGGTTTGTCATTAGAACATATGTTCGTTGATTGTTGGGCCGACTTTTCGATTAGGAAAGAGCCAGGCAAGTATTTAGCTCGGTTGGCTAGAGTTGTAGGGCGTTTCGAACGCTAAGCGCTGACCCTAAACAGCTGCTCAATGGTGTTGCGTTGAGAGGCGATGCACTCGAAATCGACGCCATCAAGCATCGATCCCCTTCTTGCGCTTTAGGGCATTGCATGTTGGCCTTCGTCTGGGACTATGCGCCAGATGTATGACCTTTGTCTCCGGCTTCGTCTTCTCTCCTCAGCCCTGTGGGCGCATTCGCAATAGCGGCCGAGTGCTGCCGCCGCCGATTCGGACGTCGCCATTGTCGGCCTAATTTGCGGATATCATGCAGGGGATTCCAATTTTATCCTGCTCGTATTGCCCGTGACCACGCCAGAGTGGGAAAGCGGCACCTGCTCTTATATTCCCAGTGCGACACCCATGCGACACTGTCGCCAAACTGTCGCGACAGTGTCGCATGGGTGTCGTTTAGGGGCGATATTGCGTCGCGGTGTTGTCGCTTGTCGCGCACGGTAGCGCCCTTAATTGGCCAAAATAGACCAAAGAATTTTGGTCAATCGCCCGTTTTCGCTCAAATAGACTAAAAAATAGGCTGATTTTTTGGTCTATTCGGGGGGGGTTGTTCGCTCAAAACCGTCTGCAAAACCGAATTTAAGGTTCACGACCCCTATGCGACAGTGTCGCCAAACTGTCGCGACACTGTCGTTTATAATGTCGGCGTGGGCAATAGGCGGAACTAGCCGTCCTATCGAAAGGAGTATTGCTGTGACTCCCGAAGAATTAAAGTCTCATATTTCTTCCGGCGAAGGGCTGACGTGTGAATTCAAGCGCTGCGGAGACACTCCCGGCAACGACACGTTTGAAACGATTTGCTCTTTCGCGAATAGGCAAGGTGGCAATATCTTCCTCGGTGTTGAGGACGATGGCTCGGTCTGTGGCGTAAACGAGAGATGCGCGCTTGGCATAGAGCAAAACTTGGTTAAAAGGCTGAATGACCCAAGTTGCTTTAAGCCGTCTCCTTTCGTGGAAATAGAGAGGGTTCGTTTCGAAGGGGCCCTTGTGATAAGGGTCTGGGTTCCGGCGGGTCCTGCTGTATACAGTTGGAAAGGTGTTATATACGACCGCGTTTCCGATAGCGATATCAAGGTGCGCGGTGACGACCAGATTGCCTTGATGTATCTACGCAAGCAGAACTTGTATTCAGAGCGCAGAGTGTACAAATATGTGGAAATGGAAGACCTGCGTTCCGACCTGATTGATCGATTGCGCAAGATGGCCACAGCGAAGACGGCTGGCCATCCTTGGGCCTCCTTGGATGATGCCGCCTTGTTAAGAAGTGCGAAGCTATACGCTAAGGACAGAAATACCGGAGAAGAAGGTCTTACCTTGGCGGCGGTGCTGCTGGTCGGTTCCGATGACGTAATTGGCGATATATGTCCTGCCTACAAGACGGATGCGATATTCAGAAAAGAGAGCGCCGACAGGTACGATGATCGCGTTACGGTAAAGACGAACCTGGTCGAATCTTACGATATTTTGCTATCGTTCGCTAAAAAGCACTTGCCTGATAGGTTCGTCTTGGAGGGGACACAGCGAGTAAGCGCGCGAGACGTTATCGCTCGTGAGCTGATAGCGAATCTCCTGATCCATAGGGAGTTTCTTAATCCATTCCCTGCGAAGTTGGTCGTCGATGAAGAGGGCATTAAAACCGAAAACGCTAGTCGGACTTTTTATGAGGGGCGATTGACTTTATCGGACTTCAATCCTGTACCGAAGAATCCCACGATTGCTTCGGTGTTTTCGCAAATTGGCCTTGCTGAGGAGCTGGGCAGTGGATTGAGGAATCTGGAAAAGTACTCGAGGTTGTATAGCGGGAAAGTCCCTGTTCTGGAGGATGGCGATATTTTTCGTGCCTATGTGCCTGTGGAATACGGGGCGGAGACAAGAGGAGCTGATTCCGCTAGGGTGTTGGCTCTTTCGATTGTTGAACGCGACGGATATGTGACATCTGCGAGTTTGGCTGCTGCTGCAGGCGTAACCCCAAGAACCGCGCAGCGCTACATCAAGAAGCTTGTTGAGAGCGGGACGCTTGCGCCGAGCGAGAACGTGAAACATGGGTATGTGAGTGGAGATAGTGAGTGGTAGTTGTTCAGCATCCACGGGTTTCGCTGAGCCGAATGGAGGTTATGTATGCCAAAAAGATCTTTGGGGGTTCGGGAGATAAGATTCAGGACCGCTAATGTCCCTGAGGGTAAGGCCGAAAGCTTTGCTCCTTCTGACATTGAGGGTCAGAACTTGCTTGAGATTTTCGAGCGTTGGTGCGAGGGGCTGTGCGGTTCGACTCATGTTAGGAAGGAAGCGGAGGAATGCGTTCTTGTTAAGCGCGTTCAAAGGCTCGATGCTGAAACTTTGTTGGTGGATACCTTGTCGGGGAAGATGGGGGAAGAAGGGGAGGTTCTGGCTCAAGATGGCATAGAGTCGAAATACCACATTTCGTACGATGAAGCCCCAACCGGGCATACACGCTGCCTTCTAATTGTTCCTGAAGAGGGGGAAAGCGCGCTGCTGTTTTCTGAGGTGTGCCATAGGGGTTCGTCGGGTCCGGTGTTGCTTCGAGACTTTAGAACATTCTTTCGCAGAGAATTCCCCAAAGTAAATCTTCTTTCTAGCCAGGTCAAAGAGGGAAGCGAGTGGCTTAAACAGGTGGAATCAATAAAGGAGTATAAGATTGTCATTCAAGGGCTTCCGAAAAATTCTTATGGTGTGTTAGGATCGCGGTCTGGCCAGATGAGTCTGACCTTGAAACCTGATAGGAAGGGAACCTTTCCTTTTCTTTCGGGGCAAGCAATCACGAAGATAAGTGCTGGCGATCTTGTTGGTGCTCCCGACCTTGATGATTTAGGGCCCTCAAAAGTTAAGGCGACGGTGAAAGGAGCCGACGGCAGGGAGAAAACCATAGACCTCGATAGGCCAGATTTGCCTTATTTCTTAAGAACGCTGACGGAATCAGGCGAGCCGGAGCTGGCCGATGAGCAATTTGTGCGACGGTGTCGAGGATACGCTCTGGAGATATTCAAACGACTCGGAGTCATATGATATTCGACGCTTACAGAAGAACGTTTGTGCATGATGAGGACGATCCGACGGTAGATTGGTCTTCGGTTGTATGTCAGATCGCAGTGCCCATTGTTTTGTCGTTTGCGCTGGTTGGACTAGGGGTTCGGACTGACCGGAGTGGGTCTTTGATTTCCGTAGTGTCGATAGTATCGGGGTGGATGTGCGCTACTTCTGTATTTTTGTTTGAGCTAAGAAGGTCAAGCATGAGAGATGACAAGCGGTTGACCGGTAGAGATAGAGACGCTGTGAGCGAGTTGTTCTATCTTGCCGTCTGGCTTTCCGCCTCTGGATTTCTGCTGAGTGTGTTCTGCGTCCTTGTTTCAGTAGTCGACTTTTCCAGCATTGGTCTGGCCGAAGCGGCTGTTTCACTTGTTGTGGTTTTTGGGATGATGCATTTCGCAGCTGTTTTTATTGGCTTTTTGGAGAGGCTACTATGCCTTTTTCGTCGAATTAGCGAAAAAAGATAGCTCCTATTCCCAATTTCCGCAAAAACCGTGCAGGCTGGTTAGCGTGCGCCAATACCCTTTACAATGAAACATCGTGATTATTTAGGTTGCGGTGGGCGCCAACTGCAAAGGCGGCACCTTCCGCGCAACCACTAAACGATAAGGAACTGCATTAATGCCAAATATGCTCTCAAGCGCTAATGCCAGAAGGAATTGGTTCACCATAACGTCCCTTGTATCCAGGGATTTCAAGCTGAAGTACCGTCGCAGCGCCCTGGGCGTTCTGTGGTCGGTCCTGAACCCCTTGCTCATGATGATCGTGCTTTCCGTTGTGTTCAGCACGTTCTTCAAGTTCAGCATTGAAAACTACCCACTGTACGTAATCCTGGGCAACGTCATGTTCGCCCTCATGGCCGATTCCACTTCCGGCGCCATGAACTCCATCATCGAATCCTCTTCGCTTATCAAGAAGATCCGCATCGAAAAGCTTATCTTCCCGTTGGAAAAAGTGCTGTTCCAGCTGGTGAACTTCTGCATTTCGCTCATCGCGGTAGCCGCGGTAATGATCTTCTTCCAGGTTATGCCGCACGTTAGTCTGCTTGCCCTGCCGCTGCTGCTCCTATACGTGGTGCTGTTCAGCGCGGGCGTGGGCATGGCGCTTTCCGCCCTTTCGGTCTTCTTCCGCGATGTGTGCCACCTGTGGGGCGTCGTTATCACCGCATGGACGTATGCCACGCCGCTGTTCTACCCCGTAGAAATCCTGCCTGATTGGGCAGCGCCCATCATGCAGTACAACCCCATGTACCACTACGTAAGCTACTTCCGCGATCTTATTCTGAGTGGCACGGTGCCCGGCCTGCAGGAAAACCTCCTGTGCCTTGGCATGGCGGTGGCCGCGTTTGCCATTGGCCTGCTTATTTTCAAGAAGACCGAAAAGAAATTTATTCTCTACGTTTAAGGAACAACCATGCCCGAAAACGTGAATACCAGCGTTCTGGAAATCGAATCTGAGCTCGCCGACGACTCGTCGAAGAAAACCATGATTAAGGTGGACCATGTGTCCATGATCTTCAACATGGCAAGTGAGCAGCTGAACAGCATCAAAGAATACGTTATTGCCGCTGCAAAGCGCGAATTACGCTTTAAGGAATTCCGCGCACTCGACGACGTTTCCTTTGAAGTGAAGCAGGGCGACGTGTTCGGTATTCTGGGCACGAACGGTTCCGGCAAATCCACCATTCTGAAGATCATCGCCGGCGTGCTGGAGCCCAGCAAAGGGTCGTGCACGGTTAATGGCAACATCGCTCCGCTCATCGAACTTGGTGCGGGCTTCGATATGGAGCTTACCGCGCGCGAAAACATCTACCTGAACGGTGCGCTCCTGGGCTATTCGAAGCAGTTCATTGAAGAAAACTTCGACGACATCGTTGAATTTGCCGAGGTAGAAAAGTTCCTGGACATGCCCATGAAGAACTACTCTTCCGGCATGGTGGCGCGCATCGCTTTTGCAATTGCTACGGTTATTGTGCCCGAGATCCTGATCGTTGACGAAGTGCTTTCCGTGGGCGACTTCATGTTCCAGAAGAAGTGCGAAGACCGCATTACGAAGCTGATCAAAGAACATGGCGTGACGGTGCTTATCGTTTCGCACAACAACGACCAGATCGAGCGCTTGTGCAACAAGGCGGTATGGATTGAAAAGGGCCATCTGCGCATGGCGGGTACGGCGAAGGAAGTGTGCCAGACGTATCGCGTGCTGGGCGGCCATGTGGGTAGCAAGGAATCGGAACAGATCGTGTTCGAAACCTTGCAGGATCCGAAGAAGCCCGACATGAGCGGCATCGAATCCATCGAAGCAGACACGCGCTACGGCATTGCGGCGAAGCTTTCAAGCCGTTGCTACCCTGATGGGGCTAAAGCGGTAATCCTGGCTTCGGGCGAGCACGAAATGGTACCGCTGATTGCGAATGGCCTTGCGGGGGCATTGGATGCACCGATCCTCCTTACGCAGAACGAAAGCGTGCCCGATATTACGGCGCAGGAGCTGACCAGGCTCAACCCCCAGACGGTGCACGTGCTGAATGGCGGTACGTTGGATGTGGATGCAATAATCAAGGAGGCATCTTCTGCCGCTCCTTCCTCTTCGGTGGAAGTGCTGGAAGGCGAAAACGCTTGCAGCCTTTCGTGGTCGATTTTCCGGCACGGCGAAGAAAAGGGCCTATGGGGTTCCGACGTTGCCCTAACCTACGATGGCTGTTTGGGCGATTTGGCATCGCTTTCCCCTTATCTGCATTCAAGGCAATGCCCCGTGCTCGTAAAAAAGGGTGAAGAGTCCGTCTCTGCGCAAATGTGCGAAGTCGCAATGAGCAGGCAGAGGGTTCTTGTCGTTGGGGGCTTCAAATCGTTTCCCGACGAAGGAATTGCTCCGATTGCTGCCAGCTCTGCCGAGATTCACCGTTTTGTTGGCGACGGTCCTTATGATGCGAACGAAAAGATCAATACATGGATCGGTCTGCGCAGCAAGTCCGATTCCTTCTTGGTAGTTTCGATTTGGCATCCAGAGGATGCCTTGACTGTTGGTCCATTTGCGGCGAAGAGTGGCTCTCTTATCTTGCTGGAAGACCCGCAGAACCTTGATAGCGTTGCTCACGCAATTGCCTATATTGGCAAAAACAAGAAGCATTTGCGTTTCGTGGGTGATAGAACCAGGTTTAACGACCTTGACAAGGAATTGCTGGTTAAGGCTTCCTCCTAAAGGAGGCGGCTGCACAGGACGGGGTGTGACAACGTGGAGAGACAAGGCAAACGCCAGGCAACAGTAACTATCGAGCCTGTCGGTGAAACCGGAAATAGAGGGCCGGGGTTGAAGCGCGTTTTAACGTATGGCACGTTCGACCTCCTTCATTACGGCCATATTCGTTTGCTGCAGCGCGCTTCCCAATTGGGCGATTACCTCATCGTTGCGCTTTCGACAGACGAGTTCAATGCGGTCAAGGGCAAGAAGAGCTTCTACCCTTATGAAACGCGCAAAGAGATGCTGGAGGCTATTCGCTACGTTGACTTGGTTATTCCTGAAGACAATTGGGGCCAAAAAAAGGCCGATATTGCTGAATACCACGTTGACACTGTATGCATGGGAAGCGATTGGGCGGGAGACGCCCGCTTTGAGGCATTAAGGGACATGTGCGAGGTTGTGTATCTCGACAGAACCCAGGGTATTTCAACCACCGAGGTAAAAGAGAAGCTTGGCGCTAATGGAGAGTAAGCGCCAAGCTTCTTTCTTCTAGTTGATCAGCTTGTTGAAGGCCTGCTTCATTTCCGGTGTGTCAAGTTCGGCGTGATCAACATGCTGAAAATGCGTGTGTATGTCCTTTGGCAATTCCAGATAGTCCCCGTACCTGCTTGTTAGGAAGCTGTCAGGGTTATTAGGGATGAAACATTCGACTCCCTCGAACATCACCCTGCGCAAGGGGAATATGTCATCGATGTTGTATGCCCACCATCGTTGCTTGCCATCGTCTAGGTTGTCGAGCGACCAGAGAACGGCATGCGCGTTTTTCTTTTGACAGATAAGCCCCAGCGATTTCGATTCGTCAAGCGCTTTGGTGAAATAGGCGTCAATAACGGGCGCCATAGCGTTGGTGGACGCACAGTAAGGGGATTGCTCCCAGGCTGAAAGCTCGGGGTCTTCGATCATCTTGCCGAGCATTGCCCTTCTGATATTCCGCTGCTTTTCCGCATTGTAGCCGCTAGCAGAAGGCGCCCAATCGTAAATAAATAGATCAAGGAAGCAAGGCAGTGATTCGTCTGCATACAAGAAGCGGACCTGGCGACATTGCGCGAATCTGTCGAACACTTCAGTGATACGAAACCGGTCACTTTCAGAGACAAGGGTGGTTAGCTTGTCTAACTCGTCGCGAGTGATCCCCAGGTCAATATCGTCGTCCCAAGGGATAAAACCGCCATGTCGGACTGCGCCCAGAAGCGTACCGAAATTGAGCCAATACGCTATGCCGTGCTCGTCGCAAAGAACATCGAAGTCATGAAGCAATTTTGTGCAGCCAAGCTGTAGAAGACGCATTCCGCCGGTGGCTTTAGGCAACGAGCGGAAAAATCGCTTCTTTGCATCGTCAATGCTTTCGTCTTCGTGCTTGTACATTTCCCAAACGAACATCTTCATATGTTCGTCGTGCGCTGCCAGGTCTTCTGAAAATGACTCCATCATGGGATAACAGATATCGAATTTGTGGTTGATATTTCTATTGATTCCCATGTCGGCTTGCTCGATCCGCTGTATCAGCTGTGTGACAACTGAGTGTTCGATATGGTTTAGTTTTTCATCGAAGTGCTGTTCGGCGGCGTGAAAAGAGCGCGATGAGATAGGGAGGAACTGTTTTAATGCTCTGAGGAAGGGCATATGGAATCCGTTCTGTGCTTTCCTGCCGTACAAGGTATGTGCAGGTTAGTTGTTCTGTTGTTGCTATACTAAAACATGTTTGGCAAATTTCGAAAGGCAACACATGCAGCCAGTTGTTTCACTGTTGGTTCCGATTTATAACGTCGAAAAATATCTCCGAGAGTGTTTGGATTCTGCCAAGAACCAAACTCTTTCCAATATTGAGGTCATTTGCATCAACGATGGCTCGACGGATAACTCGCCCGATATCATTCGCGAGTACATGCAGGCAGACAGCCGCTTTAAGATTATCGACAAGGCAAATTCCGGCTATGGTGCCTCGATGAATCAGGGGCTTGATGCTGCATGCGGTAAGTACATTGGCATTTTGGAGTCGGACGATTTCTTCGAGCCTGATGCGTTGGAGAAGCTGGTAAATGCTGCTGAGGCAGCAGAAGCGCAAGTTGCAAAAGCGAATTTTTGGTTCTACTGGTCAACGCCCGAGGAAAAGAATGAGCTTTTCGAACTTGTAACTGCGCCCATGACGGGGCATGTAGTCGATCCTCATAAGGAAACAGAGGTCTTCTACTTGAAGCCCTCCATCTGGTCCGCTGTTTACCGGAAAGATTTTCTCGAGCAGAACGGTATTCGTTTCCTGGAAACGCCGGGTGCTTCATATCAGGATGCGGGATTTAATTTCAAGGTATGGGCAAGCGCTCAGCGAGCAGTGTTCTTGCGCGATGCCGTGCTTCATTACCGTCAAGATAACGAGGCGTCTTCGGTCAACTCTCCTTCGAAGGTCTATTGCGTTTGTGACGAATACGCTGAGATGGATAGCTATATCGAAGGTCGAAAAGACCAGGAATTCCTGAAGCGCATTCTTGAGAAGATGAAGTATGACAGCTACATGTGGAACTACGAGCGCCTGTCCGAATCGTTGAGGGCAGAATTCTTGGTTCGCTTCTCTGAGGAGTTCAAGTCTGATTTTGATAAAGGCTTGGTCGACCTTTCGATATTCGACCCTTGGAAGGTTCCTGATCTGCAGATGATCGTAAGCCATCCTGCCGTATTTCGAGCAAATAAAGAATTTGCAGGTAATGGGGGGAAGCTCGCGAAGGCAATTCACTACCTCAAAGTAGGAGGCCCCTCTTTGCTTTCCGAAGCTTTGGCAGCCCGCTCTGAAAGATAGGCTTTCGCGCATGCCTTTATTTTCAATAATAGTTCCCATCTACAACGTTCAAAAATACGTCTCGCGCTGTTTGGATTCCTTAAGAAGGCAGACGTTGGATGACATTGAGATTATCTGCGTGAACGATGGGTCGACCGACGATTCCCTTGAGGTTGTCGAAATGCACGCATTTTGCGATAGCCGAATCCGAGTCATTAACAAGCAAAACGGGGGGCTTTCATCGGCTCGTAATGCTGGTATCGAGGTTGCGACGGGTCGTTACGTCCTTTTCGTAGACTCAGACGACTATCTTGAAACCAATGCTTGCGAGGTTGTTGCTTCGATTTTTGAATCAAGCGGAGCGGATGCGGTGACGTTTGGGGCGAATAGAATCCCCCAGAGCGCATCGAACCGGTGGACTGATGCATGCTTGACTCCACGTGATCGCGTGTTTGAAGGATTCAGCACGGACCTTCTGTTTGACGAAGGCTCCCATCCTTATATATGGAGGACGTCGATCAAGAGGTGCTTTCTGGAGGAGAACTCTTTGCTCTTCAACGAACAGGTGAAATTTGGTGAAGACCAGGTTTTCTATTTTGACCTGTATGCCCTTTCCTCAAAGACCGTCCTTTCGTCCGAGCTTCTGTACAACTACCAGTTATCCCGAAAGGGATCATTGATGGAAACGGTTGCAGGCGAACGAGAGTCGAAGGTTCCTGAACATTTAGGAATCGTTGAGGCAATCCTTGCGTCATGGCAGAAGAGGGGGTTGCTGCATCTTTGCCCGGTTGAACTCATGGATTGGATTCTTGATTTTCTGTTCGAGGATATTTTCCGCCTTAATGAGCGTATGCGAAAAGAATCTTTCTCCAAGCTTGGATTATTGCTGTCTGAGTACTTCGATAGCCCTGAAGAGACCGCAAAGAGTCTTGGGAGCCATGCGAATGCTGTAGTCCGAGGGTTGATTTCTTGCAGCAAGGAAGGATATTTTCCGCCGAATTTGGGTAGGGAATATACCCTTTTCCGTATAGGATGGTTGGGCTATGCCCGCAATATTTTTTTGAGGTTGATAGAAAAGCTTCGCACGCCATCGTCGGAAAACCCAGAAGAGACTGCTCGGCAAAAGGCGGATTTGGAAAAGTGCGAAGAAGATGCTCTTGCGTCGCTTGAGGCTTTAAAGAAAGAATTCCGCGCGGCACAAGAAACAACAACGGAGTAATTAGCATGTGGCTTGATTTTGTTGCTGCGGCACTAGTGGCTGCCGTATTCCTCTTTCTGCCTGGTGGCTTAATCGTGTATTCGGCACGCAGGTCCTTCGTAGAGAGCGTTGGTTTTGGTCCAATTCTAAGTGTTGTTTTTTACTCAATAGCTGCAGTCGCCTATCCGCGAATTGGAATCGAAGCTTCTTGGGCAACTCTTTTCGTGCCGTTCCTTCTGATCTCGCTGATTGTTTCGGTGCTTTTCTTTCGTCTTGGAAAAAGAGAGTCGGATAAGGAGCTTGGTAAAGAGGAGCTGTTGTACGTTCTGATGTACGCGCTTGCTGGCGTTGTGATTGCCGGCATCTTCTTTGTCAAAAATCTTGATGGGGCAGGATCTTTCTACCAAGCCTACGATAATGGCTCTCACCTGAATACGATTAGGGCCTTTATCGAAACGGGAGTTTATTCTTCGTTTGGCGGTGGGCTTAGGCCAGATCTTATTTCGCCGTTCGATGAGTCTGGGTCTTCGTTCTATCCTTCTGCATGGTATTGCCTTGTCGCAATGGCAGTAACGGCGACGGGCGCAGGTATTACGGTTGCAGTTAATGCCGTGAATTATATTTGCGCATCTTTGATCTTTCCCTTGTCGGTGCTTTTTGCGGCAAAGGCCATATTTGGGGCAGATAAGAAAACTATGATAATTGGCGCGGCCCTTGCTGTTTGCGCAGCTCCGTTTCCGTGGGGTTTTTTGACGTTCGGCCCGCTCTATCCAAATTTGCTTTCAATGGCGTTGTTCCCTGCTGCAACGGCCTGCTCGGTCTGCTTTGTTCGATTTGGTGTATCGCGAAATACGCGTGTAGTTGCATTTTTGGCAGCAGGCACTGCAGCTGTTGCTTTGCTGTTTGCGCAGCCAAATGCTATTTTTGCCGAGTTGGTAGTTTTGATGCCCTTCTTTGTTTCTGAATGCGTGCTAAAAGCATGGGGCAAGGACGGCAGTTTCAGGTCTAAGACTGTATTTGCTCTTGTAGTCTCTAGTGCGACTATGCTGGTAATTTGGGTTGCACTGTACAGCCTTCCCATATCAATGATTAGGAGCGTAGTTGAGTTTAATTGGCCTGCGACCGTCGGCAAATGGCAGGCCTTCATGGATTGCCTGCTGTATTCGTTCAACACTGGAGCCGCCCAGCCGCTTGCTGCCTTGCTTGTTGTGGTTGGTGCGGTAAAAGCGCTTTCTTCCAGGAAAACAGCCTGGCTGGCTTTCCCATATGCGTTTGCATGCTTGATCTACCTTTCCTCCGTATCGACCGAAGGATTTACTAAGCATTTACTTTCGGGTTTTTGGTATACGGATCCGTATAGGCTTGCGGCAACTGCCGCCATCGTATCGCTCCCCCTTATTGTTCTAGGCGCAAAATGGACGCTTGATTGGTTTGCATCGCTCTTGACGAAGCGCGAAAAGGACACGACGCTTTGCCTTAACAGCAAGGTTGGTGTCTGCGTGTTTGCGCTGTTGTTCGTGGTGTTTCTTTATGGTCCGAGCTTTTCATTTGCTGGCTGTGGTTCGGTCGATACGGGATTCGGAAACATTGCTGATAAGGTTAAGGTGCAGAACAGCGCATCTGTAGATAATGTTCTGGCTCCTGAAGAGAGGCAGTTTGCCGAAAAGGCCCTTCAGACGGTTCCCAAGGATGTAGAGATAATCAACGAGCCCAATGACGGCAGTGGGTTTCTCTACGCTCTATATGATGCTGACAATATTTTGTACAAGCGGTTTGCTTTGCCTTCGAGCGGCGAAAAGCCGGAAAGTGCGCTTATCCGACAGGATCTTGACAAAATAGCCACTGATCCAGAAGTGAAGGCTGCTGTAAATAGCTTTGATGCTGAGTACGTTTTGCTACTCGATCGGGATGGCGATCCCGAGAAACGCATTCATCTTTGGTCATATTACCCGGATCAATGGGACGGCATATTGCGAATAACTGATTCAACTCCCGGTTTTGAAGTGGTTATGGCCGAAGGAGATATGAGGCTTTATAAGATTGTGGCTTGACGCTACAATTGCTTGCGCTGTTTAAAGACGGCATTAAAAGATTGCCCAGGATAACGAAGGCATTTTTGGATTGGCCAAGGCTTCTTGGACGGAAAAATCTTCAGGTAATATCTCGTTCTAGGGCACATGAGGCGCTCTTGCCCATCTCTTCGTGCTCCTGCTCCCATCGTCTGAGTGCCGTGTCCTTGACTCCGAACTCCCTTCGCAAGGTCGGCGATCCTCATCTCGCCGGCGGGGACCACCCGTGTTGTCGGTATCTTGAACTGCTTATTGTAGCGTTTCCGCTTCTAGGTCATACAGAACGCCTTTTGCCCTTGACTTGGTGTTTAAGAAATCATACCCTCTTCAAGCACTCTGGACCGTTCGCGATCCAACTTTTCGTCCGCGCTCCCGAACCGGACCTGGTTTCATAGAAAACGGGCCACTTCATAGCATGCTAGGGAGCGCATGAGTATCGAGAGTCATTAGAAAGCGCAATATGATAGACAAATCAACGAGCGACAATATAAAGATGCTCGGGGTCGTGATGACCGCTGCAATAGTAATGTATCATTGCGGGGCAACAGCCTCCTCCAACATGGAGGGAGGGGTGGTTGATCTATGGCTGAATGACCATGTTTCTATTGCATTTAACCAAATTGGTATCCTAGCAATGTCTTATTTTTTTACAGTTACGGGTTTCCTTCTCTTCTCGGGACTTTCTTATGGAAAAATCCCATCAAAGATTAAGAAGAGAGTTAAGACGCTCCTTATTCCGTATATCGTATGGGAGCTCATCGCAACTTGCTACTATGTTGCGTTAGGAAGGGTGTTTTCTTTTGGCACCTGGGTAAGTACCGTATTTCTTTTTAATACCTGGCCGCCCGATGGAGCACTTTGGTACGTCTATACGATTTTTATTTCTTTCTTTGCCTGCTATTTTTTCTGCAATACGAGCAACGCGGTTATTTCGAGCATTGTGTCTTACGGTTATCTCGGGAATGTTCTTGTCTATCTTCCTGCTTATATTTTGGGAGCATATATAGGGTTGCATTTCGATAATAAAACAAGCATGGTTGCCCTCTGTGTTTCTCTTCTTTTGGTGGGCTTTATTTTTTCGGCATATATGGGTGATTCAATCGAATTTGTGCTGGCGAAATGTCTCCCCTCTTTGGTGATACTATTGTTTAGCCTTCCCGTTATTAAGGGAGAATCAACCGTATATAAAGTAACTTTTTTGGTTTATGCGCTTCATCAGCCATTGTTGGGTACGTTGGGTAGTGCCATAAGAAATTGCGTGTCTTACATACCATCAATGGCGGTCGCTAATATTTCATTCCGAGTCCTCTACTGTTTGGTCGTTTTTGGCCTTGCAATTGCGCTGTATTATTTTTTGAAGAAAATGAATGCTCCGTTCGTTACGTCTCTGTTAACCGGAGGCAGAGCGGAAAGAAAGATCGAAACCGCTGGGTAACTCAGAATCGTGGGATTCGGACATGTTTTTGGGGCGAATCGTTTTGGTTGGGGAGCTCGCAAATGCTGACCCCGTTCGGAAGGGCGGAAGCACATGCTAGGTGACGTGCTCTAGGGGCATAGGGGGCTGGTTATGCGCACGATGCGTGTCTGCGATACTGCAACGAGCGCTGGCAGTAGGAGAAGCTTAGTCGGGTGAAGTCCCATGCGGTACCGCAGGAATTTGGGACTGGCGGCATAGCCGGTCCCAAAGAAACGTCCGCATCCACTTACCCTGTCTAACCAAGATAGCGGCGCACCATATCCGTTCCGAAGGCAGTCATCTTGTAAAAAGTCCTAAGCTGGCCTTCGCCATCAGCGTCAACTTTTGTCTCTTCAAGCAGCCTATTTTCCCGTGAGGTTGCCAGGGCTTCATCTACGTCCTTGCTGTTCAGCAGCTTGTAACCTGAGTAATCTTCCTCGAGGGCGGCGATAACATCGTTTGCGCTCAGCTCTTCGCCGTGGTTGAAGCATTCGATAATGGCGTAGTGCAAGGGGGGCAGGTTGTTCTTCATTTTGTCTACTCCTTATGTGCTTTGGTGCTTTTTGTGGGGTTGATGGCAATGCAGAAGATGCCGGCAATCATGATAAGCGCGCCAATCCACTGCATTGCGGAAAGGGGCGGGTAGTCGGCAGCCAAGCCGCCAATGTTCAAGACACCCAATACAATCCAAATGAAGAACGGGCCCCAGAAGGCGTACATACCGTTGCACGCCATGCCCAGTGCGGTGCCGCACATGGAATTTCCCTTATACCAGAACGAAAAGGCTGGCATTGCAAACAGGCCCGACACGGCGAAGATCAATATAGAGGGGTCGGAAACGGCCGTGCACAGGATAGCGGGCACGGCAGCAATGCTATCGCCCATTACGGTAAGAACAGGGAAGGCGATTGCCAGTTCTAGAATACCGGCTGTAATTTGCCTAATGGCAATGCCGATGCGGTAGTCAATCAGGATGGTTCCGAAGCCCGCAACGCAGCCCTCGAAGCCCCAGCCGAACGCAGCAAGGAAGGCAAACAGGCAACCAAACAGGGCTTCGGGGCCCATGTTGGCAAAGCTGGTGCCACCAATAATGCCTGCAGCGGCAAGGCAAATCAGGATGCCGATAACCTTATGGGCCTCAAGGCTTTGCTTGAACAGCACGCGACCAAGAATGGCGCCAATGGCGCAGTTGAGCGCAGCGATGGGCACAATGACGCCCGGGTTGCCCGCTGCGGTTGCTGAATTCAGCGCCACCACGTAGGCAATGGTGGCGAACGGACCGCCGATGGCTGAGCAAACCATCATTACCCAGCCGGGCTTCGTCTTGACTGTTTTCCAAAGGTCGTCCAGCTGACCGTTCTTGGCGCACATGGCCACTGACCACAATCCGCTGAACGTATCGTTCAAGCCCGCGGCAAGCGCGGCGAGGGTGAAGGTGATTGCAAAAGCGCTAAGAGGTGCGTTGCCGTTCCAGCTTTCGCCACCAAACCATGCGGCCCATACGCCTTGTGTTTCTCCCAGAGTTAAAAACGCCGTATACAGGCCGTAGCAAATGCCAGAAGCCACAGCGAAGGCTATCCCTTTTGTCATGTATTTGCGGTGACGCTGTTTTTGCAGGTTGGAAATGCTCTGTTGCATGTTTGCTCCTGTCGAAAGGGTGTCGGTTTCTAGGGGGGGTGCGTTAGTTGATGCCTGTTTGATAGAGGGCCAGCGATTTATCAAGGTACTTCTTGGCGTAGTGATAGTAGATGTACAGCCACTCTCCAACCGATTCTCCCTGAGATTCCTTGTAAAGGGACCAGAGATACCAGCACCAGCCAGCAAAGGCAACTGCGGCATAGCAATGTTGAAGCTGCTCAATGGAAGCCTGGTTATCGAAATAAAGGGAGATAAGCTTGTCTGCTACCGCCTCGTCAAGCTCGCTGCAAACAATGAAGGTTCCCAGGTCTTGTGAAAAATCGGCCATGCCAGAGTATTCCCAGTCGATCAGCGAAAGAGTACCCTTTTCGTCCTTCAGGAGATTCAAATAGAAGAAGTCGTTATGACAAAGAACGGTACGCCCAACACCGTCGGTGCTGAATAGGTCGTAGAGATGCGCGAACTCCGATTCCAGCTGACGAAAGTCGGGGATGGCGTCAAGGTCGGAGGGTTCGATAAGGCCTGCGTAGTCGCACGACTTCTGGAAGAAGTTGAAGGTAAGCGCCAATTCTGCATCAGAGCCGTGAAGCTTCTTGATAAGAGAGGTGGCTTCTTCGATGTCTGTAGGGTTTGAAGGGTCAAGCTGTTCGCAGTTGGGGATGAAACGGGAAACCTTCCAACCCTTTGCGGGGTCTTCATAGATAAAGGTGTCGTCGATTTTCAGCGATCGGGCCAATTCTTGCGCCTTTGTCTCTTCTTGGCGGTTGATTAGCTTGTCGGTGCCAACGCCGGGGTGGCGGTAGACGTACTCCCCGCTGTTGATGGCGAAATGGCAGGATAGGTTGGTAAGACCCTGCTTCAAGGGGTAGATGTCATGAATTTCGTCTCGTGTGCAGCCAAGGGTGGCAACGATGTTATCGAAGGCTTCTGAATCGACATTCTGGATGAACTCAGGGTCGAAAAGCCTTAGTTCATCGAGCGAATCGAACTCGTTGATCATGCCATCAGGATAGGGTCGTACTACCATATCGAGCTCTTTGATGTGGTTGATGTAGATTTGCTCCCAAAGTTTGTCTGCGGTTTCAGGGCGGTCATATTCTGCGACGAGTATTTCGGAAAAACGCTTGGAGAACGCTTTATCGAAATAAACATGCCCAAGCATAATCAAAGAATCGGAGCCGCCGATGGTTACCCCGACAATTCGCTTGTTCGGACCTTCCTTGATGCACCATTCAGGGGTTTCGCCCTTGCAGTACTGAGCTGCGTAGTATGCCTGATACACATACGGTTCGAAGGGGTTTTCAGTGAAGTAGTCGTCCGAAGAGCAGATAAAGGTATTGCCAAGCTTTTCGCGAACACGCATAAGGGTAGAGTTGTTGTTGCGTGATGCGTACTCGGGGTTAATAACGATGGTTACGCCAAACGTATCTTCGAGGTAGAAGAAGTACTCCTTCTTATAGCCTGCAACAACGGTAATGTCATTAATGCCCGCTTCTTTGAGCTGTTTGATTTGTCGCTCAATAAGCACTTCTCCTCGAACGCGAAGAAGGCCCTTGGGCTTTTCGTAGGAAATAGGGGCAAATCGCGAAGAGAGGCCAGCCGCCATGATGATTGCATTGTCTACCTTAAAGGGCGTAAGCGCGTCTTTGCCTTCTGCGCTAATTGCGCTATTTGAGACCATGCCCTTTTCAGTGAGTGATTTAAGCGCAGCGTTCGCGCTTCCCAGCGAAATGCCCGATTTGCTTGCAATTTCGCGCTGGCTTATGGATGGCGTGTCGTTGAGGGCGACGAGCACATTGAATTCATTCTTAGATATCAAAGGATTCTCCCCGTAGGTTTGTTCAATATAAATAAGTATAGCCGAATACTGAACATAAGTTCAATATTCGGCTATATAGAAATAATTTGAACAAACAATAAACGGGATGACTGGCTTATCGTACCCATTTCCCGTCGGCGCCCACATAGTAACCTCCGACCCAGCGGTTGGTTGCCATTCGTCCGTCGCCCAGCAGGTAGTAGTCGCCGATCCAGGTGGAGTAGCGCATGACGCCGCTGGGGTTGGAATAGTACCAGTTGCTGCCGACCTTGTACCATCCGGTTTCCATAGCTCCACTGCCGTTAAGGTAGTACCACTTTCCGCCGACGGATTGCCATCCGGTGAGCATGGCTCCCGATCCATTGAGGTAGTACCAGGTGCTTCCAAGTTTCAGCCACCCAGTCACCATTGCTCCGGACCCGTTAAGGTAGTACCAGGCGCTTCCGATCCACTGCCACCCGGTGAGCATAATCCCCGATCCGTTGAGGTAGTACCAGGTGTTGCTGGTTTTCAGCCACCCTGTTTGCATCGCTCCCGAGCCGTTCATGTAGTACCAGTTTCCGTTGATTAGCTGCCACCCGGTGAGCATGGCGCCTGATCCGTTGAGGTAGTAAGTGCTGTTGCTGAGCTTCAGCCATCCAGTCTGCATGACGCCACTGCCATTGAAGTAGTACCAGCTGCCACCAATTTTTTGCCATCCGGTTGCCATTGCTCCAGAGCCATTGAGCCAATACCGGGAATTGTCGAGCTTCAGCCATCCGGTTTGCATCCAGCCAGAACCATCGAAATAGTACCAGTATCCATTGATGCGTTCCCAGTCGTTGCGTGTGTAGGAGCCGTCGGCGTGACGGTACCACCACTTGCCGCCGCTGTTGATCCAGCGGTCAACATTCAGGTAACTCAGGCAGTCTTCTTTTTCGCTGCGGTAGCGATTCTGCCATCCTTTCCAATATATCTGCTGCTTGGGGTAGCGCTTGGAAACATTGTTAACAACGAAGTCGCAGAGCGTAACAATCAACGTTTCGTCGGACATGGATTCGTTGATGCCTGAATACTTGAAAAACCAGTTTGCGCCGTAGTAGTTGCCGTTTTTGATATACGAGGCGCCGCCGCCGGCTCCGAAGAGGTTGACCATGCCCCAGCATAAGCCTTTGATGCAATCGGGGCGGTTGTCGAGATTGATCCCAAATGCGCCCAGGCACCCGCGGGCTCCTAGCGATCCACTGTAATACTTCGTGTAGGCCCAGCCGTTCTGCAGCCGCGAGAACTCATTGGGGTCGGCTTTGTATGCGGCATGCCATGCGGTGTTAAGGTCGTTGCCCAGTCGGGTAAAAGTGTTGTTGCTTCTTGTTGCGCCCGTTACATCCCATCCGTAGCGGTCGCCGATGACCTTAAGGGCTTTGTATTTTGAGGGATTGTACTGATATACCGCCTTAAGGAAGCTGCCCAGGCCATAGCGGTTGTCGAACTGGAAATAGCCCATTGCATGGTAGCCGTCGCCCGAGCTAAGTCCTTGGTCGTAATTGCAGCTGCTTTCATACTTGCAGAAATACAGCATTTCGTCGCTGAACGTCATGGGGGAAAGGCTGGAACCATTTGAGTAGAGTTCGATCTCGTTGGTATCTGGCGGGTATATATCCGTAATATCGGTGGAACCGTCAAGCCCATCTGCCCATATTGCAAGCTTGCCATCGCTGTAGTCAGGCTCGGAAAATTCGGCGTCAGTATCGTATTCGCCGTCATCCATTGCTGCGATATCGGAGCCTTCGTACCCGTCCATGTTGCCTGAGGTCTTGTCGTTCACGTCAGTTTCGGAGGGATCGGGTTTTGAGGCTATGCCATCGTCGGAAAATGCGGAGTTTTGGCTGCTTGGGTCTTCTGTTTTAGCCTCATTGCCTACATTAGTGGTATCCGCGAATGCGGGGCAAGGTAAAAGACCCGTTATCAAGACCAATGAAAGAATGGAGCTGAATATTTTTTTCTCAAATGCCATGCAAGCCGCCTTTCGTGAATCATCCTTTCGATAATATCTAAACATGCGATATTTGGTCGGGGTTCGTTGGTGGGCGAGCCTTTGTTTTCATGTGCGGCACACAAGTTGTGACTGCTAAAGAAAAAGGGCGAGGGGCTCAACCCCTCGCCCTTTAGTTGTTATCCGTAAATGACAACCGTGGTGCCAGCGTAGATGTTATTGTATATCCACTGTGCATCAGGGTATGCCATTCTGATGCAGCCATGGGAAAGGCTTTTCCCCAGCTCGTTGTTCGAAGCGAGAATTGTATGGAAGAAGTATCCGCCGCTGATCTGCGTACACCATTTTGCGCGGCTATCGGTGCTCAGCGCCATCCTTTTTCCGCCGCTAGTTCGGAACGTTCCTGTGATTGTGGGGCTGCTAGGTGCTCCTGTGACACAGTCAACATAATACTGCAGGGACCAATTGTGCGACGAGCCCCTATAGATGCCAACTTTATGAGTTGATCTGTTTACGGCAATGAGCCATTGGGTTCCACTGCTGCATCCCCAGATTCGATCTGTCATTTGGGCGCGTTCTGGGTTGGGAACCCAAGCTCCGCTGCCATTGAAGTAATACCAAGTGCCGCCGATCTTCTGCCAGCCAGTTGCCATGGCGCCAGATCCGTTCAGCCAATACCAGGTGCCGCCTTGTTCCAGCCATCCAGTCTGCATCGCGCCCGAGCCGTTCATGTAGTGCCAGTTGCTGCCGATCCATTGCCACCCAGTCTGCATCGCGCCCGAGCCGTTCATGTAGTACCAGTTGCTGCCGATCCATTGCCATCCGGTGAGCATCGCTCCCGACTCACTAAGGTAGTACCAGGTGTCGTCAATGTTCAGCCATCCAGTCTGCATGGCGCCAGAGGAATCCATGTAGTACCAGTTACCACCGACTTTTTGCCAGTTGGTCAGCATTTTGCCGCTGTAGTTGAATAGGTACCAAGTCCCATTGATCTGCTTCCAGCCGGTTGACACAACGCCTGAAGAGGGATCGATGTAATAGGTTTCGGTTCCGTCCTTAATCCAGCCGGTCATGGCCTTATGGGATATGGGATCAGCATAGGTTTTCGCCCCACCACCGAGGTTCACCCAGCCTGAGCAAAGAACGCCATTGTTCTTTAATGTGCCGTCGGCATCGCGAGTTATGTTACCAAGCGCCCCAGAAGGCGAAGCAAAGCGAGCATTTCCCGTCGTGTCAACTATCACCCAGCAAGTTGACGCCATTGCGCCTGAATCCTTGAAAAAGTAATCGGATTCGTCGATCGTCTGCAATCCTGTTAGCATGGGATGCTTTGGGTCGGAGGGGTCGAGCCAGTACCAAGAGCCGCCAGTTTTCAGCCAGCCAGAACTCATTGCACCCGATCCAGAAGCCCAATGCCAGGCGCTGTCTTTGCACCAGCCATTACGAATCATGGCGCCAGAAGAATTGCACCAATAATATGTCCCATTGTCGTTGACGAGTTCATTGGCCGCCATCTTCCCGTCTTGCGAAGAATCCATCCAGTACCACTGGTTAGAAACATGGCGCCAGCCGGTTGCCATTGCCCCATTGCTGTCAACGCGATACCAGGATCCGCCATACCCCTTTACCCAATGAGCTGAAGTGGCAAGTGCTCCTGAGCCTTCGGCAAACCACCATTTGCCGTTGTCATCTTTGATCCAGCCAGTCTGCATGGCGCCCGAATTGTGATCCAGCCAGTACCAGGAGCCGCCACTGCTAAGCCATCCAGTCTGCATGGCACCGGAGGAGGCCAGGTAGTACCATGACCCCCTCTTTTGCCAGCCAGTAAGCATGGCTCCCGATCCGTTCATCAGATACCATTTTCCGTCGACTGCTTTCACCCAGCCAGTTGCCATTGCGCCGGTTTTGTCATTGAGCCAATACCAATTTCCGCCAGAATAAAGCCATCCGGTGCGAAGCGCGCCATTACTGTTTGGATACCACCATTTTCCGTCGGCCTTAACCCATCCGCTGCCAGTTACGATAGCCCCTGACGAAGTGGCGTGGTACAGAGCATTGTCAACAGAGAAGTTTCCTGTGATCATCTTGCCGTCTGCCCCGAGGCGGTACTGCTTGCCGCCTGTTTTAACCCATTTCGATTCGGTAGCCTTTGAGGAATTGGCAAACCAATACCAAGAACCTTCGAAATAACGCCAGCCGGATATGGCTGCCTCAATGCCGTTGGAGTAATTGGTTAGATGTCCGTTTTCCAGCACGAGTCCATTTTTTGCTGCCACTGCAGGCTCAGAAGAGCTTGTGTTTGACGGCGAGCCTGGAGTGGTTGTCTCTGCCGCTTTCTCTGGAGATTCGTTTTTTGGAGCGGGCTCATTTCCTGCTGGCGCTTTCCCGGCAAGGGGTTCTTGCGTATGCTCCACGTAGCTGGAATTAGTTGAGCTCGCCCCATTTTGAAGCTCGTCTGCCATTGCGGCAGTGGGTGCAAGCGCCAGTGCAAGCGCTGCGGGGATTAATAGAAACCCAATCCGTGTAATTGCAGTGTTCATTTTATGTATCCCTCACCTGGTCGGCGATATTTTGATAGCTCAATTGTACCTGTTTGATCGCTGCATTATCAGGGGGTACTGTTAATTGTGCTTGTGGAAATATTCATTGGAAGGCGGCAAATAGCCCTTATTGCGAAATGGACTTATGTCAGATGAGCCGGTTGTCGTGGTTTGCAAATCGCATTCATCTTCTAGATACTGAGACGAGTCTTGGTGTCGGAAGAAAACTGCTTTCATGGAAAAGGCACGATACCGACTGCGATATTGCGCGTACACCTTTGGTATCGTGGACGCTCTTAAGAGCTGCGATGACGCGAGGTGCTTGGGAGGTCACATATGAAGAAGCTGTTGCTGTTGGGCGGTCCGGTATTCCAGAAGCCCGTTGTAGAGAGAGCTAAGGCTATGGGGCTGCGAGTGGGCGTTGCGGACATCAGTCCGGATGCTCCGGCAGCGCAGATTGCAGATGATTTCTTTTGCGGTTCCATTAGGGATTTCGACGCCATGCTCGAGATTGCTAAAGAATATATGCCTGACGCCATTGCTAGCGGGGCATGTGATACTTCGGTCGTGACCGTCTCCAAGCTTTGCGAGGAGCTGGGGCTGCCGGGTAATTCGGTGGAGGCGGCGCTTAATTCCACTGACAAGCATCGCATGATAGAGTGCTTCGCTCGGAAAGGGGTTGCTCACCCTTCCTTCGTCGTTGCAAAGAAAGAAGATATAGGTCAGTTCGCACCTAAAATTCCTTACCCGATCATCGCGAAGCCGACGGATAGTGCTGGTGGCCGTGGTGTGAATTTGGTCCATTCTCGCGAGGAGCTTATGCCCGCTCTTCTTGCCGCTTCAGAGGCGGGGCTTTCTGGCGATGTTCTTGTCGAGGAATATATGATGGGTCCAGAAGTAAGCGTTGAGCTTCTTGTTGTTGACGGCGTAGCCCATGTGCTTCAGGTGACGGACAAGCTAACTTCTGGTGCTCCTAATTACTTTGAAATCGGCCATTGTCAGCCGACAAGCCTCAAAGACGAAGATCGCGCCGCTATTTCGGAATTGGCAAAGGCTGCTGTTTTGGCCGTCGGGCTGAAGAACAGTGCAGCTCACGTTGAGATAATCGTGACGCCCAATGGCCCCAAGATGGTCGAGTTGGGGGCTCGTTTGGGCGGGGACTGGATTACTTCTTATCTTATCCAGGGCTCTGTTGGGGGCATCGACATGATTGAATGCATGGTTAGGATCGCGTTGGGCGAAAAGCCTAGCATAAACGGGTATTACGACAGTGGAAGTTATGTGGCAACTAGGTTTCTTCCGGCAAGCGAAGGCGTACTGTTGGGGCTTGACGGTCTAGATGCTGCAAGGTCTTCGAGCGGGATCCTTCATGTTGAGCGCCATGGTGTTATTGGCGAGCGCTACGAGAAGGCCGTCGATGATTCGGCACGTTTTGTTTCGGTTGTTGCGTGTGGTGGATCTCGAGAGGAAGCTCTTGATAATTGCAAGCGAGCACTTGAACTTGTGGAAGTGAGAATAGAGAGACCTTAATTATTGGCAGCGCCATCCGCAATCGCTTTTGATGCCTCGCAGGAAAACTAGTTCCTAAGAGCGGCAAGAAGGGCGTTCGCTGAGGTGTCCCAGGTAAAGTGGTCCCTAACTCGCTTTGCCACCTTGCTCCCCCTTTCCGTTGCCCCTTCGGGATCGCTTGCTACCTTGTAAAGCGTCGCAGCTATGTCGTTGGCGCTCATCGAAGGAAGTATGATGCCGTACTCGTCTGAAGGCGCAATTTCTTTCATGCCCCCGATGTCGGTTGCTATTGGGGCGGTGCCGCAAGCCGCAGCTTCCAAAAGAACCGTAGAAAAACCCTCGGATCGTGAGGGAAGACAAAAGTAATCCGATTGCTTAAGGAGTGCAGCGAGATCGCTTTTGTTGAGCATGCCAGGGGTTATAACGTTCGGGCATGCAAGCGCCTTGATCTTAGGGAACAGGGGGCCATCGCCTGCCATGACGGCGACGATGCTCGGGTGCTCCGATGAATGGCGTTTGGTAAGGTGCGCGACCGCCTCCGCAAGCTGCATAACTCCCTTTTCCGGGACGAAGCGCCCTGCGCTCGCGATGAGCAAAGTATCGTTGGGGATATTGAATTCGGCTCGAAAATCGCGCGAGCTTGCTTGCGAAAGGTACTCGTCCGCCCCAATGGCGTTGGTGATTTCACCGCAGGATGAAATCCCGAAATGGGAAAGCCATTCGCTTGCTTTCTGCGACACAGCAAAACAGCGGGGTTTTGAGTGCTTTGCAAGCATCGTCATTGTGTGCTCGACAATATTCAGCGGAATGTCCAGAGCGGGGTTTCCCAAGGTGAGATGTGCCGAGCCGTGCTCAATAAGAACGGGCTCGATGCTTTTTTTTCTCGCAAATTTTAAGCCAAGGATACTTAAAGGGTAGAAACGCGTATTAACCACAACATGATCGATAGCTTGAGAATCGAGCCATTTCCAAAGCGCATCGCTAGAAGCACACTTCTTAGATAGCGGGAATCTGCCGTTGAGCAGGGGGCTGCAGGGCAGCCTCACAACCTCAATGCCATTGGCACTTTCTTGCTCGAGCGCGTTGTCTGTGTTATTCGTAACAACGATTACCCGATGGCCCTTTTTAACCAAGGCATTTGCGATTCCTTTGGTGTAGGTTTCGACACCGCCAACATGGGGCTCGTATAGGGCGGAGAAAATGCAAATGCAGCAAAAAGAGCTTACATTGCTGTGTGTCGGTGTATTGTCGTTGCTGGTTTGCATGGTGTCCTCGCAGAATTCTGCTTGCTGCCTGTTGAATACGAAAAGGATATACCCTTACGAGATTGTTCTTTTTACGGAATGTAATGGGCGATACAATTAACATTTGTGTTAAAGCGTTATCGATTTAGGGAGTAGTTCGAAAGTGGACAACGCTATCGGGGGTCGCCGCGTGCTTGCGGTTGTTCCTGCGTACAACGAACGAGACAATATTGTTTCGACAATTGAAGACCTGCGTACCAATGCGCCAGGGGTTGATTACGCTATCGTCAACGATGGCTCGAAAGACGATACGCTTGCCATTTGCCGCGAGCATGGCTACAACGTTATTGACCTGCCGGTAAACCTTGGTCTTGCTGGAGCCTTTCAAACAGGAATGCGCTATGCCTACGAGCAAGGCTACGATTACGCAGTGCAGTTCGATGCCGATGGCCAGCATTCAGCTGCTTATATCGAGGATATGGTTGCGTTGGCGGAGAGAAACCACGTAAACATTGTTATTGGCAGTCGCTTTGCTTCAACCAAGAAACCCTTTTCCGCTCGTATGATGGGCAGCGCTCTGATTACCGCAATGATTCTTGTTACCACGCGAAAGCGCATTCAGGATCCTACGTCGGGTATGCGCCTTTTCGACAAGACGATGATCCCCTTGCTTGCAAACGAGCTCGACCTTGGCCCCGAGCCAGATACCGTGTCTCTGCTAATGCGTTGGGGCTATAAGGTTGAGGAAACTCAAGTTGAAATGCGTGAGCGCACGGCTGGCGAAAGCTACCTGAACTTCACCAAGTCAGTTGCATACATGCTTCGAATGAGCATCTCTATCCTGTTGGTTCAGTGGTTTAGGAGGAAAAAGTGAGTTTGCTTTTCTCCGCAACGCTGCTTATTAGCGCTCTTTTAATTTTTTGGCTGATATTGCGTAAGATCCGCCGTTCCGAAGTGACCATCGCTGACTCCACGTTTTGGTTTTTGTTTGCCCTGAGTTTGGTGCTTATGGGTGTGTTTAGGCAGATTCCTTTTTTCTTTGCGGGCATTTTCGGCATCGAAAGTCCTGCTAATTTTGTATTTGCTTATGTTATTGCTGTATTGATCTTGCGTGAATTCTATTCGACTGTAGAAATCTCCCAATTGCGTGCAAGGGTTCGTGGGTTGGCGCAAAAAGAGGCGCTGAGGAAGATGGTCATCGAGGGTGAAGACGAAATGATGGCCAAGCGGGACGACAGCGCTTCATCGGGTGCTAACTCTTTAGAGGGGAAGTAGCTGTGGAGCCTTTATCCATTGAAGACATGAAATTGATTGAGCTTGACATCATGGACGAGATCGATCGCGTGTGTGCTGCTCATGGCGTCGAGTATTTCATGGGTTACGGAACGCTCCTGGGCGCTATGCGACATGGCGGGTTCATTCCGTGGGATGACGATATGGATATCGTCATGATGCGAGACCAATATGAGCTGCTCATGGATAACTTCAACGATTGGCGTACGTCGGAACGATTTAAGCTCGTTTCGTATCGTGATGGTTCTTCAATCTATCAGTTTGCGAAAATTGTCGACACGACCACGATTGTGTATGAGAGCTTTGTGGGGAAAAAGGCAGCCACGGGTGTATGGGTTGATATTTTTCCCCTTGAAAACTACGACCCCTCAAAAACGTCACTTTTAGCAAAAAACGATCGGTGGGGGCTGTTGCGAAGCTTTGCTGTTGCCGATCCGTCGGTGGGGTCGACTTTTGCTGTTCGTCTTGCGAAGCGAATCGTTTGCCCGATCGCTAAACGATTCAGCCCTTATAAGCTCGCGAGCAAGCTCGATGAGCTTGCTCGCGAGATGGACTTGCCGGATGCCGACAGGGTCATTGATTTTGTTGGAGAGGGAAATGCGAAGAAGACGTATCCGAAGAGCCTGTTTGTGCCTGTTCGCATGAAATTTGAAAACCGTGAATACATGGCGCCGGCTGGAGCTGAGGAGTTTCTTTCTATTGAATATGGCGATTGGCGTACTCCGCCCGCCGAGACCGATCGCGCCGTTCATGTATTGGAGGCATATCGCATATGAGCGAGGAGCGATCATTTCGGGCTTTACTAGACTCCGAAGTGGGTAATGGGTCGGAGAGGAAGGCGCCCGCTCAGCTTTCGGTAAAAGCGAACATGCTTTGGAACTCCATCGGTTCCATGACGTACCTTGCCTGCCAATGGCTTACCACCATTATTGTCGTGCGCTTATCTGCCGGCTACGACGATGCGGGCTTGCTTTCCCTTGCCATGTCGGTGGTGGGCATTTTTGGTACGTTTGCAAATTACAAAATGGGAACCTACCAGGTTTCGGACATTAAACACGAAAATACCGTTGGGGAATATATGGGTTTCCGATGCCTTATGCTTGCGGTTGCCTTTGTTGGTTGTATGGCATATGCGGCTCTGACATGTGTTCCTGAGGCGCTTATCACGGTGGCCCTGTTTTATGCCTTTAAAGCCGTGGGCCTTGTGATCGATATCCTTCATGGAGTCGATCAAATAAACCGTCGCATGGACTATATCGGAAAGTCGTTTATGCTGCAGGGCGTATTGACGCTTGTTGCATTTGTTGCGGTTTATTGGGCGACTCGCAGCCTCGATGGGGCGATCATCGCTATGACAATTGCCGCATTGTTTGTGCTCTTTTTCTTTGATCTGCCCCATTGCCAACGCTTCGAGCAAGTTTGTGTCACCCTTTCCCGAGGAAAGGCCATCTTTTTCCTGAAAACCTCTCTGCCTGCTGTGGTTGCTTCTGTGGCGGCCAGCGCTATTTTTACCATTCCTAAACAGTTCCTGGCATTGACAGTTGGTCCTGCGGCGCTTGGAATCTATGCGTCAGTTGCGGCGCCGGCTCTTGTTATTCAGATGGGCGCTCAATATCTCTATGGTCCCTTGCTTGATATTTTCCCAAAGTTGTTTTTTGAAGGGAACGAACGTGGTTTTGTCGCTCTATTAGGAAAAACTATCGCCGGCATCGTGGGTATTACTCTGCTGTGCGCTATAGCCCTTGAACTCGTTGGTGAGTTTGCTCTGTCTCTTTTGTTTGGTGAGAGCATCGTGCCTTACGTCTACTTGCTTCAGCCGATCATTGTCTCAACTGCTGCCACTGCGTTTTTATGGTTCTTTGGCGATCTGCTGATCACCTTGCGTCATTTTTGGGCCAACTTCGCTGGAAATGTTGTTGCGTTTGTGGCTGTGATTCCCCTTACGTTTGTTTGCGTGGGTTTGTGGGATATGAATGGCGTGAGCTTTGCTGGAATAGGCGCATGTTTTGCTGGGGTCGCAGTTTTATCGTGCTTCCTGGTTCGGGTGTTGAAAAAAGGGCCCGATGAGATTATTCAGCCAGATAGAGAGCCCTCTAATGCCAAGGAGGAAAGCTGATGCGTGTTTTGCAGGTGATTGGGGTTATGGATCGTGGTGGCGCTGAGACCATGGTAATGAACCTCTATCGCGCTATGGATCGCGAGAGGGTCCAATTCGATTTTCTTGTGCACGAGCAGCGCGAAGGCGATTACGATGCCGAAATCGTAAGCTTGGGTGGGCGCATCTTTCGTGCACCTCGGTACAATGGGGTAAACGGAATTGCTTATAGGCGCTGCATCCGTTCCCTTTTTGCGAACCATCCAGAATGGCGGGTGGTTCATGGTCATATTGGTTCGTGCGCCCCATTGTATTTATCTGAGGCGAAGCGCGTAGGTGCGTTTGCGATTGCTCATAGTCATGCTCAAAATTACGTGAATGGCCTTTCAGGGATGGCGTTTAACATCGCGGCACATCCTGTCCGTCGCATTGCGGATTATTTCATGGCATGCTCGAAGGAAGCGGGTCTCGATCGCTTTGGGTCGTCAATTGTGGAGGGGAACCGATTCGCCATCGTCCCAAACGGCATCGACGTGGCGAGTTATACCTGCGATGAAAGAGTGCATGTAGAAGCAAAGGCCGATTACGGCCTTGCGGGGCGTCCGGTTGTTTGCCATACGGGAAGACTGGTTCCTGTCAAGAATCACGAATTTCTGTTAGAGGTGTTTGCTCGTGTGGTGCAATCATTCCCTAATGCGGTGCTGCTGCTTGCGGGACGTGGCGACCTTGAAGAATCAATCAGAGCGCGTGTTGATGAACTGGGGTTGAAGAAAGCGGTTTTCTTTCTCGGCGTAGTTGATGATGTGCCATATCTTCTTCGTGCCGCTGATGTTTTTGTGTTTCCTTCCGTAAAAGAGGGTCTTCCATTAGCGGTTGTTGAGGCCCAGGCGGCGGGGTTGCCTACTATTATTTCGACGGGTGTGCCGAAGTTTGCGGTTGTGAGTGATCGAGCGTGCCGGATGCCTCTTTCGGCAGGTGCTGAAGCCTGGGCGGGCAAATGCATTGAAATGCTGCATCTTGCGCAGTCAACTGAACGTAGTGACGCATGTGAGCAGGTTCGCGAACACGGGTTCGATGTTGCCAGCACTTCTGTACGTCTTGCTAGCTTTTATGAGGCTGTAGCGGCAGGCGAGAATGCCCAATGGTAAATTACTTGATTCGTCACGATCGGTAAGGTGGTGGATTCCTTGCAATACAACGATAAGGATTTGAGAAAGCTTCAGCTTCTTGAGTTGCGTATTTTGAAAGATATTGATCGGGTTTGTCGCGAGCTTGGAATTACTTATTTCCTCGACTCTGGCTCGGTTCTCGGAGCATTTCGCCATGGGGGTTTTATCCCGTGGGACGATGATGTTGATCTGGGTATGCCGCGTGCGGATTATGACCGTTTTGTCGCCGAAGCTCCGAAGCTGTTGGGCGATGGCTATGTTGTGTCAACGCCCGAGACGAACCAAAGCCAAGCAGCGTTGTTTTGCAAGATCTGGCTTCGCGGGACACGCTTCGTGACGGAGGAGACGATAGAGGCTGGTTTTGATCAGGGGATTTTTATCGATATTACTCCCTACGACTTGCTTTCATCGGATGAAAAGCAGGCTGCCAAGCAGCAATCGAGATGCCGATTTTGGCAGCGCATGTCGTATCTTTATCACGCAAAGAGCATTGTTGTTCCCCATGGGGGTGTGCTTGGTGCTGTCGAGCGTGCATCGTGCGGTGTGGCGCATGTTGCGCTTCGTGCTTTTCTCACTCACGACAAAATCGTTTCTAGCTTCAATAAGGCTGCAAAGTCTGCAGTAGAATCTGGGCATGTGTCAGATGAGCTTTTCTCGGTATCGTATGGCCCTTACGAAAAGTCGATGATGCTGCCACCTTCGTTGTTTCCGTTCGAGGGCCATGATTTCCCCATGCCTGCGCAGCCTGAAGCATATTTGGCCTTGCATTTTGGCGATTGGCGTGAGCTTCCTCCTGTCGAGAAGCGTCGCAATCACGCACCTGTAGAACTTGATTTTGGCGGCATGGAACCCTGATTGTTTGCCAGCGTTTCTTTACTTCCGTCTCTCATGATGGTGGTATCGGGCAGTGAAATACGACGGGTTTTGAACGTGATAAAGTGGTAATTGTTTGCCGTAGATGCCGCGAATTCGAGTTCTGGAGTTTGGGACAATTCGCTGGTGAGCTAGCGCGTTGACTCTTGACGCTTGAAAGGACATTTAACATGTTGAATTTTGCTGTCGGCCCCGTGCCTTCCGACTCGAGGGTTAGGGCGCTTGGCGGGGAAGATTCCCCGTACTTTCGTACGCCAGAGTTTTCCCAGGCTATGCTCGAAAACGAACAAATGCTGTGCAGCCTTGCCTCTGCGCCAAAGGGCTCAAGGGCAATATTCCTAACTAATTCGGGAACAGGCGCAATGGAGGCGGCCGTTATGGGGCTGCTTGATCCCGAAAAAGACAAAGCGCTTGTTGTGGACGGCGGCAGCTTCGGGCACAGGTTCCGCCAGATGCTCGATCTCCATGGAATTGCGAATGTCGCAATCGAGCTTGAGCCGGGCACTCCGCTTACGTCTGGGCGTCTTGAAGCGGTTGAAGGCGACTTCACCGCCTTTTTAATCAATCTTGGGGAAACGTCCCAGGGCGTTTTGTACGATGCCGATCTAATTGGAGCGTACTGCCGTGAGCGCGGCCTCTTCCTGATCGTAGATGGAATCAGCTCGTTCCTTGCCGACCCGTTTGACATGGAAGCAATGGGCGCCGATGTCCTTATTACCGATGCGCAAAAGGCTCTTGCCTGCCCGCCCGGTATTGCTCCTATGGTGCTCGGTCCTCGCGCCGTCAAGCGCGCCCAGACCTTGCCCCAGCCTTGCATGTATTTCGATTTGGCGGATCTGCTTAAAAATCAGGAACGCGGACAAACCCCATTCACCCCAGCAGTAACAACGCTCCTGCAGATTCATGAGCGCATGTCTCAAATTGTTGCTTCGGGCGGGGCTGCCTCTGCGGTGGCTTCGTGCGCTGCTTTGGCGGAAGATTTCCGCAGGCGCATTGTGGAGTCGGGCCTTCCTTTCGAAATGAGGCTCGCTTCTCCTTCGAACGCTGTTACGTATATTGATTACCCCGATGTTTCGGCTAAGGCGCTGTTTGCCCTGCTGAAGGATGAGTACGGCATCTGGCTATGTCCGAACGGAGGCGCCAAGGCGGATTCTTCATTCCGCGTTGGGCATATTGGGAACCACCCCCTGTCCGACAATGCTCTTTTGGTGTCGGCTTTGAAAGAGGCCGTTTCGCGTTTGAGTGCTAAATAGATTGGAGCCTTGCATGGTTAAGGTAATTACCTACGGCACCTATGACCACTTGCATAGGGGCCATATCGCCTCTTAGAGCGCGCTAAGGCCCTGGGCGATTATCTGATTGTTGGCGTTACTTCGGACGATTTTGACAAGCAGCGCGGCAAGATCAATGTTCAGCAGCCGCTTGAAGAGCGAATTGCCGCCGTGCGCGCAACCGGCATCGCTGACAAGATCATTGTTGAAGAATACGAAGGCCAAAAAATTGACGACATCAAGCGCTATGGCGTAGATATCTTCACTGTTGGGTCCGATTGGGAAGGACACTTCGATTACCTTTCCGAGTTTTGCCAAGTCACCTACCTCGAACGCACCCAGGGTGTTTCGAGCACCGAGATCCGTAGTTCAAAAGAGCTTCGCGCTGGTTTAGTTGGCTACACGGCTTACATAAACCGTGTGTTCCATGAATGCGGTTTGGTTAACGGCTTGAAAGTTGCGGCGGTTTGCTCCGACAACATTGGCGACTTCGATGAAGATGTTCTGCGCGTTGATTTCCTTACCTCCAATTACGAAGAGATGCTTGATGCTGTAGATATCGTCTATATCCACTCTCATCCCGATTATCACTATGATCAGGTGAAAAAGGCGTTGCTGGCAGGGAAGCACGTTATGTGCGAATCACCTATTGCGAAAAGCGCGGACCAGTGCAGAGAGCTTTTTGCGCTCGCAGACGAGCGCAAGCTTGTACTGATGGATTCGCTTCGCACCGCGTATTCAACTGCCTACACTCGTCTTCTGCTGCTAATTAAAGGCGGGCGTATTGGCGATGTGGTTTCCGTTGATGCGACATGCACTAACCTCAAAACGAACTTCGGAGCCTTTGCCGATTCAAGCCTTAAATGGAGCAGCATGACGGCATGGGGCCCAACTGCCTTGCTTCCCATATTCCAGATACTCGGGGTCGATCCAGCAAGGATGCGCATAGCTTCGAAATGCTCTGAGGGCGACAAATCCTTTGACGATTTTTCTCGAATTTCCATCGAATATCGTGATGCTATTGCGTCTGCAAAAGTTGGCGCAGGCGCTAAATCCGAGGGCGATCTTGTTATCTCTGGCACCAAGGGCTACGTATATGTTCCTGCTCCGTGGTGGAAGACCGAGTATTTTGAAATACGCTACGAAGACCCTGCCGACAATAGGCGCTATTTCATTCAGCTCGATGGTGAAGGCATCCGATTTGAATGGGTCCAGTTCCTAAGAATGATTGCGGCTGTGGCAGATGGTCTTACTGGCGAAGAAGTGGTGCGTCGCGAAGGCCGTATAGAGCGAGAGGTGTCTTGTGCGATATGTGATGTGGTCTCTGATTTTGAAAACGGCAAAGGCGTTTTTTATCTAGGGCCATCATGACAATATTGTGCGGGAGTAGTCGTTGGTCGATGATCCCGGAAAACAACTGTTCAGGCATCAAGTTTCGTGATTGCGGTATTGGATTTTGATGTTATCCATACTCTAGTAAGACATTGCTTGAGCGCCCCCCCATGATTTATTGCCCTTGCTCTTCGAGCACTAGTGGCGTGCTCCTGTAGATAGGTTGCACCGCGTTGGATAATTTCATGGTAGTGTCCCTCTGGCTCTGCCAGGAGTACGTTGCCTCTTGAGGCAACGACTGCTTTTAATCTGGACGGTTGGCTTAAATAATGTTTCGTTGGGGATGCGGACGAGAAATCGGACCTTGGAGGGTTCGGATTGGAGTTCGCATGTACAGCAAGGAGTCTGTCAAGCTGTTCCTGCTCGCCATTGACGAGGGGATGCCGGTGCCGGATGCCGCCGACTTCGCGGGCGTGAAGAGGAGGGCGGCGAAGAACTTGAATCTGAATCTGAATCTGCCCCATTTTCGTTGACGGGTCCTATGCCGCCTGCGTGCGGCCCTTCCAATTGGCTTTCTCGAACTCGTCGGGGCTCAGCCAGCCGAGCGCCGAGTGGATCCTCACGGGGTTGTAGAACCCCTCTATGTAGTCGAATATCTCCAGCGCTGCCTGCTCGCGGCTGTCGAAGGTGCGAGCGTGCACGCACTCGGACTTTATGCACCCCATCAGCGACTCGGTGACCGCGTTGTCCCACGGCGACGATATCGCGCCCATCGACGGCCTGATGCCCGCTTCGCGCATGGTCCTCCCCATGAGCAGCGACGCGTACTGGGAGCCGTGGTCGCTGTGGTGGATGCAGCCTGGGTCGGGCCTCCAGGTCGATATCGCCATCCTCAGCGCGTCGTCCGTCAGCTCGGCCGTCATCCTCGCCCATCGACCAGCCCACGATCTTGCGCTACCAGACGTCCATCACGGCCGCCATGTACAGCCACCTCTGCCTGGTCCGGACGTACGTGATGTCGGCGAACCACGCCTCGTTGGGCCCCTTGGCGCTGAAGTCCCTGCCGACCAGGTCCGGCACCCTCGGCGCATGGGCGGCTTGCTTGCCCGTATCGTAGGTAATGCGCCGAATGCTCGCCACCAAAGTTCATCGGTGGCTTATCTCAGACTGTAATGGGCGGGTAGCGGACGACTGCGAAAAACTGATATGTCTATTTTTACGCATAGGACGCCAAACAGCCTGGTGTGTGAATATGGACGGTGCGGTTAATTCAGCTAAAGGTATTTCTATATCGATGACTTGATCGCTTCTAGTGCCAATGCGGAAGCAACTGATTTGAACACATCGAAAGAAGCGCTTGTAGACGCCTTTCCAATTGCTGAACATGCTCTTTTCCAGATTGATTCGTCGCGAATCGCATCAAGAAAATCGTTGCCTTCCCATGTTAAACGGGATGCTGTGGCAAAGTAGTAGGGGTCATTGCCCGCTCCGTTAACGTTCGCAACAATCAAGCAAGCTTCATTGAGGATTTGAAAATGGTATCCAACTAGTGAACGGGAATACCCTTTAAAAATAGGATCTCCCGCATCAATCGGCTTGTCGGATTCGGCTAAAGTAAGCAGGATGATTCTGACAAGGTCCATATCTCGTTCCATAGCGATGACTCTCCTTCGTTTACTTGGATTTGTGGTATTTATTGCCGAATGTGTGCTTAACGGCGATTGAAAGAATCTGTCCATTTGCTGAGCGCATGTTGTTCAAGTTGGACATATATATTACGGAACCTGAGAAACGCTGGCAGCACTTAACATGCAGTTTTGATGCAAGATATTGTTGCTTTACTTGAGTCGGTTGCTCTAATTCATCCCCAACGCTTTCCCCACAACAGCTTTTGCTCCGTACTTCTCCAGGAACCAGCCTGCTCGTAGGCGTATTGCTCGGGCATTGCTTACGGGGTTCCCGCTCAGGGCAACTTCTAGCAGCTTACGGTCGTGCTTCTTCAGTTGCAATGCGCTTGTGTTACCGCTGCCCCAGAACTCGCGGAAAATACGGGCGTATTCGGGCAGCAGCTCGTTGCGTACGCCTTCCGGCAAACAGAACAGGCCATACAGTACGAACTCAATGGACCAGCTCACAATCTCGGAGCTGTACTCTTTCAAGTCGAAGCGCTTCTTCCAGGCGCTGAAAATACGCTGAGTCATGGGCAAGTGCTTGCGGCTCTTTGCTTCCAAGTCGTCATTGGTTTTCGAAGTCAGCGAGCCTTCGCGTTCGATGCGATACTCATACAGCTTGTCGCTTATCAGCACCGTTTTCCTTGAATTGGGATAGATGTCGAAGAAAAACACCTGGTCCTCGCCGAAGGGCAGCGCCTCCTCGAAGCGAATGCCGCACTCGTCTAAGAATGCCTTGCGGCAAGCGGTGCGAATGTAGGGGGTGCTCTGCTCTTCGAACATCAAGGCAGGCTGGAAGCCGTCATACACCACATCTCTTGGACTAAGCTTTAGCGTAATCCAGGGAGTCGCGGCTTCTGCGGGGTTGCAATAACCGCCAAAGGTAACCACGTCGGCATCGGTTTCGGCGAATGCTTCGGCAATGCGCTGGCAAGCATTAGGCGTGAAGCGGTCGTCCGCATCAAGAAAGCCAATGTAGGTTCCGCATGCCTCATTAATTCCTGCGTTGCGCGCAGAGGAAAGGCCGCCGTTTGGCTTATCCACGATAACGATGCGCGCATCTTCCTTCTGGCGCTTTGCCAGGATTTCGCGTGAGCCGTCGGGGCTGCCGTCGTTTACGCAAACCATTTCGATATCGCCGAAGGTTTGTGCCTGCAGCGAATCAAGACAGGCATCCAGATAGTCTTCCACGTTATATACGGGCACGATTATGGAAAGAACGGGGTGCTCGGGGGCTCCTTCAGCGCGGATGACCGTTGGTTCTTCGACCGCCATTGCTATTTCGCCACCTTGTTCTTCAGCAGCTTCGCAATAAGCGGCAGGCCGCCAATGCGGTAGTAGTGCTTGAAGGTGTTCAGCTTGCCGGGTGCTGCGTATTCGGTGCGGCACTTTGCAAATGTTTCGGGATCTTTGATTAGCGCGCGAAGATCGGCTTCGGCCCAAGGCTCAAACAGCGTCAGGTCAATGCGGCCCGCATCCAAATCGGCCTTCAGCTCCTGCGCGGCGTGCTTTAGGAATTCAGCGCGCAGCTCAGTGGAAAGGCGATCGTAGTTCCACAGGTAGCTGTTGAATTTCATGCGCTCCAGCACGCCTTGTAGATGCTGTTTCTTTTCCGGGCGCGCATCAAGCCATCGCTGCATTTCGGCGTATTCGTCGCATACGCAATACACCTTGCCGGGGGAATTTACCGATGAAGCTTCGTTGTCCTGGCGGTATTTCAAAATTTGAGTAGAGCTGAACGCAGCGCGCTCTGCTGCTGCCCATACCTTAAAGGCAAAGCCAGCGTCCTGGTACGATGCCCCCGGCGTTTCCAGGAAGCGAATGTCGTTTTCCTGCAGGAAGGCGCGGTTGTACATACCCGACCAAATAGAGGGCTTTGCATAGAAAGGTTCAAAATCTTTTTGAGGGTTAGCCAGCTTTCTGCAGAGCCCTTCGCTTATAACATGGCAGGGTTCCAGCTTTTCGTTCTTGCTCCAGTAGAACCAGAAGTCGGCCTTTACCGCTTGTGCGTTGTGCGTGGTTGCCAGGTCATGCAGCACTTCCAGTGCGTCGGGCGTGAAGGCGTCGTCGGATTCCAGTATGGCCACGTATTCGCCCGTTGCGGCATCAAGCCCTTGGTTCATGGATGCTCCATAACCAGAATTAGCCTTGTCGATCAAGCGAAAGCGGCTGTCCGCATCAAGGTATTCCTGCACGATGGCGCGGGAGCTGTCGGTGCTGCCGTCGTTAATGCAGATTGCCTCGAAATCGGTGAAGCTTTGGGCCAGCACGGAATCCAGGCATTCGCGCAGGTATTTCTCCACGTTGTAAATAGGTATAAGCAAGCTAATTGCGGGCACGGCGGATCCTTTCGCTATTGCTGCGCAGCGTGCGTTTTTTGTTTAACATTTCTATGATAAAGGTTATGGATCGGGTTGCCTGTTCTGTCGGTGCGTCTTTGGTAAAAAGAGATAAAACCGGGCTGGGTTGATGGGCTTATGTGCCGTGGTGTGCTAGGCGAATATCGTCCTTGTCGTTGCGTGTGGGTGCTTTGCTGGTAACAGGATTCTGAAACTCGAGGCGAACAGCCTTGAAGGGGAGTAGACTTTCCGTGGTGGGAAAATAGGGACAGGTACCAGATTCCCGCTTCTCGAGCTGGCACACGCCTACAGTGAGGCTTGCATGCAGAGCATAGAACTAACTGCCATGCCGTAAGCGGGAATCTGGTACCTGTCCCCATTTTCCCAAAGCATCGGGAGGTTGTTTTGGAGCAAAAAGGAGAATTGTTGGCAGAGAAAACGGGGGTTCCCAAAGTTAAGCCCTGGTTTACGCGCAACGCAAAACTGCTGGTGGCGTGCTTTGCGGTGGGTATGATCTGTCACGCCCAGATGTACTTGAACGGGCTTTCTAATCCCGATGCGGTTGTTTCCCTGAGCAATCCCAATGGGTACGGAAGCTTTACTCCGCACGCCTGGGATATGAGTCTGGGGCGTTGGGGCTTGTTGTTTGCGGCCTACGCCAAGTTTGGTCTGTGCTCGCCTATTCTTACTTCTGCGATTACCATCGCGCTGTTTACGCTGGGCATCGTTGCGCTGGTAGACAGGTTGGGTATCAAACGCGCTTGCTTGCGGTATGCCTCTTCGATTCTGTTCATCGTTTCGCCCTTCGTTTCTTGCTGCATCACGTACTACTACTGCTCGAATTCGTATGCGCTTTCGTTTTTGTGCGCGGTGCTGGCCGCATGCCTGATCGGGCGTGTTGGGGCTGTTGGCAAGCCGGTTGCTCTTGTTGGGGCGGTTGTGTTGCTGGCGTTTTCGCTCGGCTGCTATCAGGCGAGCCTGGGCGTATTTTGCGTTGCGGTGCTGTTGGCGATGGTACGCTCGCTTATGGACAGCAGCGCCGATCCGTTCAGCGCCAAGCAGTTTGCGGTGTTCTTCGGCGTTGCCGTAGTGGTGTGCGCGGCGGGTGCCGTACTGTACTACGCGCTTACCGAGCTTTCGTTGTTTGTGTTGGGTATTGGCCTTTCCGCTTATGGCGGAGCTTCCTCGGTTGGCGCTGGCAGCATTTTTGGTTCTTTGGCGTCGTCTATCCCCAGTGCCTACGTTGCCTTTTCTGACGGCTTGTTCAGCCACGGCATTTTCGGAAACCATTTCGGCTGGGTGTACGTGGCGGCTGCCGGCATGATTGCTGCAGCGGTTGCGTTCGTCTGCTTTGTCGCAACCAATGGCGTGAAGCGTTTGGGGGCGAGCGCCGCGGCGCTGCTCTGCGTTGTGCTTATTCCCTTTGCTGCCAACATTATCTTGGTAATTGTGCCCAGTTATGGGTATCCCACCCCGCTTATGCTGGGCGGTTTCATGGCTTCGTTTTTGCTTCTGCCCCTGTTGGTGCAGCTTCTGCTCGATTCTTCCGAGCGGGGCAATGCGCGTCTGCTCGTGCCCGCAAAAGCAATGTCTGTCGGCTGCTGTTGCCTTGTTGCTGTAGGGGCGTGGTCGTACGTTCTACAGTCGAATGCGGATGCCGAGGTTATGCAGACATGCCAAAACCAAACTGCTTCTTTGGCTACCCGAATTGCTGGCGCGCTCGACGCGAATCCCGATGTGCAGGCGGGTGCGAAGGTGCTGATTGCCGGAAAGCCCGAGGCGGGAAACTATCCAAACACCAGCGATTCCTGTGTTCACGCAAGCAGTTATGCGAAGTGGGGTATGGTTTGGGACAACCACTACCAGAACAACATGCGTTCTTGGGATGTGATAATGAAGCGGTTTGCGGGGCAGAGCTTCAACTACTGCTCGTTCGACGAATGCGCCAAGGTTATTCGCTCCAGTGAATTCGCGAACATGTCGCTGTATCCTGCCGATGATTCGGTGGTAACCATCGACGGCGTTGTAGTTGTTAAGATATCTGACATAAGCAAGTATTCGGAATAGCGGCGCGCGCCGCAGCCGAAGCATATAGAGTTCATGAGGGGCGCTGGCATATGGGAAAACGACATCACGGCAAGGGCGAAGCGAACAGTGCATCCGCCTCGCGGGGGTGCGATGGCGCCGCTGCGAACGTCGGTGTCGCGGGCGTTGCCGCTGCGTATGATGGTGCTGCGCGTGATGACGTGCACGCGGCAGAAGCTACGGGCGCGGTGGGCTTAGCAGGCGCGGCAGCTGCGGCTTCGACGAGTGCCGCGCGCTCAGTAGATGCCGCGAGCGCCGCGCATTCCGCAGCTCAATCCTCCAGCGCTCCGTTCTTTTCGGTTGTTCTGCCCACGTATAGCTCCGAGCCTTACCTCGCTGCCGCTTTGGGCGACTTACAAGACCAGCTCTTCACCGACTGGGAAGCTGTTGTGGTGAACGACTGCTCGCCCGACGGCAGCCTGGCAATAGCGCAGCAGTTCGCCGCTGCCGATGCGCGCATTCGCGTTGTTTCGCATGAAGTGAACCGAGGGCTTTCGGCGGCGCGCAATACCGGCCTCGCCGCCGCCCAGGGGCGCTATGTGTGGTTTCCCGACCCCGACGATCGCTACGATTTCACCTTCCTGCAAAGCGTGTTCAACTCGCTTCAGCAGCACGAGGCGCCAGTGGTTATGGTGGGGCATGTGGAAGAATTCTACGACGCCAATGGCAAGGTAGAACGTGTGCAAGAATTCACCTTCAGCCAGGAATCGGCACATTTGGGTAAAACCAAGCTCCGCAAGCACGTGTTGGAGTTCGAAAAGGGCACGCATTACGGCTACGCCTGGAACAAGGTGTACGAACGCAGCTATCTGCAGCAGGGTGGCTTCACTTTTACCGAAGATTTGCCGCTTATCGAAGATATCGAATTCAACATTCGCGTGTTCCAGGACTTGCCTGGCTTGAATGTGGTGGGCGCGCCGCTGTATCGCTACGCCAAGCGCGAGGCGGGCAACCTGACCAACAAGTTTGTGCCGCGTTACTACGAGGTACATCGCACGCGCATTGAACTGTTGCGCAACCAGCTTGATTCGTGGGGGCTGCTTGATGCCAACGCCAAGGCCACGCTGGGCGCCTTGTATGCGCGCTACATCCTTTCGGCACTGGAGCGCAGCAAGCAGAAGGAAAGTGGCATGAGCGGCTCTGCGCAGAAGGAATGGCTGCAAGGCGTATTTGCCGATGGGCTGTTTGGCGAACTGGTGCCCTGCGCTCAGGCCGACAGCCAGGCTTTGCGTCTGTGCTTGAAGCCCCTGCAACAGCGCAATGCGTCGAAGTGCTTGGCGTTAGGCGGCGCTATCCATGCCGCCAAGAATGGCGCCCTGCACAACGTGTTCGTGAAACTGAAATCCGGCAGGTGAGAAAATAGGGACAGGTCCCAGATTCCCACTTTGCAAGCAGAGTTTCGTTTGCGATGAAGCGCGTACGCGAGGAGCGGTATCAATCGCTATGTCATAAGTGGGAATCTGGGACCTGTCCCTATTTTCTCACTTTTGCATAGCGGCTAACGTCGAACCCCGCGCGTAATCTCCATTGCGAGCGGGCACTAGCCCCCAAAGTGGGAAAACGGGACCTGTCCCCATTTCCCCAAGATGTTGCATTTCGGCAACACGCTGGGTCTGCTTTGCTGCTAGGCGTACAATCGGACGCGGTAATCAATCGAAAAGGGGGCTTGCGGTGGATCTTTCCATTGTCGTGCCATGCTACAACGAAGAAGGGTCGCTGCCGCTGCTGTTTATCGCGGTTGACGATACTTTTGCCACCTCGGGAGTGTCGTACGAGCTGGTTTTGGTGAACGACGGCAGTTCCGACGGCACGTCGCGCCTGCTGCACGAGTTGCCTACCCCCGCATCGGCCGAACGCACCGTCGTGGTCGATTTTTCCCGCAACTTCGGTAAGGAAAGCGCTCTGCTCGCAGGCCTTCAGCATGCCGAGGGGGACGCGGTGGGCCTGATGGACGCAGACTTGCAGCAGCCTCCTGCAACGTTGCTTGAAATGTACCGCATGCTGCAGGCAAACCCCAGCGCCGATTGCGTAGCCGCATTCCAAGAGCATCGAAACGAAGGCGCGGTGCTAAGTTTCTTTAAGCACGCGTTCTACAAAACGTTCGACGCAACCTCCAAGCTCAACGCCATGCCCGATGCCTCCGATTTCCGCGTGTTCCATCGCAGGGTGGCCGATGCCTTGCTTTCGATGCCAGAAAGCTTCCGCTTTTCAAAGGGCATGTTTGCATGGGTGGGCTTCGAGACGTTGCCATTCCCGTACACGCCTGCGAATCGCGTTGAGGGCGAAACCAAGTGGTCGTTCCGTAAGCTGATGCGCTACGGCATTGGCGGGGTGCTTTCGTTTACCACGTTTCCGTTGAAGATTGCCGCGGTGGCGGGCCTTCTTGCCACGCTTGCCGGGTTGGTGCTGCTAGTCGAAGTTATCGTTGAGCAGTTTATCAACCCCGCTATGCCGTCGGGTTATCCTACGCTTTTGTGCGTGCTCCTTTTGATGGGCGGGCTCATCTTGGTTACGCTGGGCGTAATCGGCGAATACATCGCGCGCATCTACATCGAAACCAAGCGCCGCCCTGCCTACATCGCAAAGTCGGTAAAAGTCCGCAAGTAAGTTGGGAAAATAGGGACAGGTCCCAGATTCCCAGTTTGCGGTTCGATTCCCGTTTGCAATGAAGCGTGCGTACGAGGTTCGGCGTCAGCCGCTATGCCATAGGCGAAGAGGAACCGCTCTCCTTGCTTCCCGCGCCCAAGGAACAGGGAGAGCGGTTCAATACGGCACCTCATCCGAGTGCAGGTCTGTGTAAAACCTTATTTCACATTCCAGAAAGGACGTATCTATTATGACAAAACCTACGTATATCTTAATCCGTGAATCCAGCAACGAATCCGGCTACACAGCGCATCCGTTCCCTACCGAAACGTCAGCATACACAGCCATGGACTGCATGATGGAATCTGATACTGCTGCCATTGAAACGACATACCACTTATCACCTCGCGTGGAACAGGTATCGAGCTATAAAACACAGCTCATCTTCGATGCAATCATCGCTGAGTCTGACATGACCGTAAAAATTACGTACAGCGTTTATGCAATCGAAAAGTAAATCTACTTATCGAAAATATAAAAAAAGGGGAACAATCTTTCATCTCGATTGTTCCCCATGCTATCTATTTGCACCACGGCTCGCTCGCAGTGGTATATTTTTTATTCTTTTTTATGCTGATTTTCTCTAATTCGTTTGGCCCTCTTGGTAGGGGTACTTTTCCAGCAGCTCCTGTACGGTGATGAAGCTGTAGCCCTGTTCCTTCATCTTGGGAAGCGCCTGGCGAAGGCCTTCAACGGTCTGGCTGCGGTCGCCGCCGCCGTCGTGCATCAGGATGATATTGCCGGGGCTAGCGCTCTGAATGCGCTGGGCAATAACATCGGCACCGGGCTTCTTCCAGTCGGTGGTGTCAACGTTCCAGCCAATTTCCGCTGTGACAATGCCCTCAAGGTCGGTGGCGACGGAAGTGTCGAAATTGCCGCCGGGGCAACGGAAGATCGTGCTTGCTTCCTGGCCGGTGGCGTTCTTGATTGCCTCCAGACCCTTCTGCACTTCCTGCTTGCGTTCGTCGGTCGACATCTTGATAAGGCTTACACCTTGGCCGCTGCCCTCTGCGTGGTCCCACGTGTGGGTGCCAATTTCGCAGCCCATGTCTGCGGCGCGCTGCAATTCCTTTTCGTGTCCGCTGATGCACTGGCCAACGGTGAAGAAGGTGGCCTTGGCGTCGTTCTGCTCAAGGATGTCCAGGATTTCGTCGGTTTGCTGATCCCATGGGCCATCGTCGAACGTGAGCGCAATAACTTTGTCGCCGTTGCTGTTCACGTTGTAGTACTGAACGATGTTGTTGACCGGCTCCTTGGTGGTAACCGTGGCGGTGATGCCCGATTCCTTGCCCGTGCGCGTAACCTGCTCGCCGTCCTGAGCGTTATTGCTGTACAGGTGAACTGCGCCAACGCCCTTCAGCTCCGTTTTGTGGGGGAGGGTTTGAGGGTCGCTGTCGGTGTAGGGCTCGGTGATGTCGGTGCCGTTGGATATTTCGATCTTGTCGCCGCCGTTCAGGTGCATGCCCATATTGTCGGTGTCGTTTCCGTTCACCTTCGCGGTGCAGCGGGTGCCTTCGCCTTGACGAATGGTGCTGCCATCAACCGCCACGTAGTTGCCGGGCGTTACCGAAACCACGTTGTTGTCCAGGAGGCCGCCAACGCTGCGCTCGGCGCCCGAAATGGTTACCTGGTCGCCGTTGAGCGTGACCTCTACCGGCTTTGACCCCATCCAGCTGTTGAAGGCGAATATGCCAGCAACGATAAGCACCACAACAACGGCAACGGCGATAAGGCTGCCGCGCGTGAAGAAGTCGGCCTTCTGCTTGGGTGCATAGTTGTTGTTGCCCAGGTAGCGAGCTGCCTGGTAGGTGGATGCGTTGGTAGGCGAAGCCTTTTGGGCGCCTTCTTTGGTGCGCTGGTATTTAGCGCGCGAATAGGCAGACGGGTCGTTGCCGCGCATGTTCTGTACGACGGGTATCTCTTGCGAAGGCTGGCCTTGCTGCGGCTGCGCAGCCTGAGCGCGCATGCTCTGGCTGGGCTGCGAAGCTGCGGTACCGCGGCGAACGGGGCGCTGCTGGCGTTGAGCCGCGGAAGGGCGCTGGCCCTCAACGCGCGGCATACGCTGGCTTGCCTGGGCGCTGGGGCGCTGGCCGTTGGCTGTGCGGCGGGAAGGGCGTGTCTGCCCGTTGCCGTTCTGTTGCATGCGCGGCATGCGCTGGCTTGCGGAAGGGTCGCCTGCGCCTACGTGTTGGTTAGCATCTTGCGGCATTGCAACGCGCGGCATGCGCTGACTGCCTTGCGTGTTGGGGCGCTGGCCTTCGACGCGAGGCATACGCTGACTTGCGCTTGCGGAAGGGCGTTGCCCTTCGACCCGCGGCATGCGCTGACTTGCGCTTGCGGACGCGCGCTGATCCCAGGCCGACACGTTGGACATGTTGCCATTGGCAGTGCGTCCCTGGTTTGTTCGGGCGGGCTGGTTCGCGGCAACACGCGAATGAGCAATATGATCGTTGCCAGCACCTGCATACGCGGGGAATGCAGACGATGCGCCACGCTCCTGACCTGCTTGTTTGTTCTGCACACGTTCGTGCATGAACGAAGCCGTGGGGTCGTGCTGACTATATAACTCGCGTTCGCGCTCGAGCTCGTCACGTGCGCTGGGCACGGAAGTGCGGGGCGTGGTGGAGCGGCGGGGTGGTTGGCGACGCGCCGGTCGGCGCGGTGGTTCGTTTGAATTGGTCATATGTATTCTAAAACTCCCTAAAATCCAATCTCCTTATTGTACTCGGCTTGGTTATGGGTGAGGGCTTTATACACAATTGTTAGATGCCGGTTATGCAAGTTCTTCACTACTTGCCGGCGGGGGTGCCAGTGAACGCGGCTGCTTGCCTACGGGCGGCAGAACAGGGCGCGGGCGGCTGGCGATGGCAAGATTCCGCCCTGATGCGTTCTCGGGCGGCAATCCGTGGCAAGTTTTTCGCTTCATGCATCCCAAAAGTGGCCTCGGGCAGGAAAAACGCCCCTTCCTGGCAACATATCGCCGCCGTGTATCCAAAATGAGCTGGCGTTGGCAAGATATGCGCGCCATGTATCCGAAAAGCCCCGCAAACCGCTGTTAGAGGATGCATTACGCGAATATCTTGCCAGGAAGGGGCCTTTTTCGCTGCACGGACCCCTCGAATCATGCACGGCGCGCGAATCTTGCCATCCGTCGCCGCCGAACAGCGCGAGCGATCGCAAGCACGGCGCCGCCCTTATGGCGCGGCAGCCTGCCTAGGGACGGCAGAACAGGGCGCGGGCGGTTTCTTGTCGGGCGGGGTGGCGCTGCCGAAGGAGTGCGTGGCGTTGTGGGGTGTCGAGCGCTGACGGAAAAGCCGGCATCGGCGAAGCGCCGCTTGTGGATCCCCGGCACCAGCAACTTTGCCGAATCTCGAGAGCCGGCATTCGCGGGGAGGGTTCAGGGTGGGGCGGCGGCAAGGAGGCGCCGAGCGAGCGGCCCCGCCGAGTGGGGCCGCTCGCTGTCCGCGCGCTCGGAACCTCCTTTTGTTGTGCGCATATTCTGCCTCGACATATGGCTCGCTGTCCGCGCGCTCGGAGCCTCCAGCTTTCCTCTCGATGAAAAAGTTAGCCCGTTGGAACTTTTTTCGTTGACAATACCCCATGGGGGTATATAGTTGCAGAGTAAAACAAAGAAGGGGTAAACAAGATTCCTCAGTTTTACCAGCGAAAAGGGTCACTATGAGTAAAGAATTGTCCAAAGCGCGCTGCTCGGAAAAAGCGGAAGCGTCAAAGCGTACGTGCGAGTGCCGTCATAAAGCGACGGAGCGCAGCGCCGAATTCCAAAGCGAATTGCAAAAGCGCTTGAACCGCGCCATCGGTCAGCTGAATGGTGTGAAAAGCATGATCGAAGACAACCGTTATTGCGGCGATGTGCTCATTCAGCTTTCTGCTGCGGAAAGCGCCGTGCATACCGTGTCCGAAATGCTGTTGCGCGACCACCTGGAAACATGCGTAACCGAACGGGTGCGTGAAGGCGACACCGAAGTGATCGACGAGGCCATGCAGCTTATCAAGCGCTTCGCCCGCTAAGGGCGGGCTTGTTCGGCAGTTTTCCAGCCGCAGCCTGCCAAGCCGGGGTTCGCGTGGTTCGACTGCCGCCAGTTCGGCTGATGCCCGACTGGATGCCGGCCGCCCTTCGTTTGATCGCTCAAGCAATGTCGGCCCGCTAGTCCAGTTGGCATTCCGCCTGCGGTTTCCCGCACCCTGTCCAATTGGCGTTCGTGCAGCTTCCGACTGTAGCCAGTGTGGTTGGCAGCTTGCCACTCGACGGGGCGTTTGTCGGCTTGCTTGCCTGGCGTCCCCCCTGTGGTTCGCCGTTCCACCCCGACGCTCGTCGCAGCCTGCCCGCCAAAAGCTTGGTTAAGCGCTGACCGCCTTTCGCCCAATCGATGTCCGACCGCCCGCTGGGCGCCCCCCCCCGAACCCCCTCAACCACGAAACTCCAAGAGGAGATACACCATGAAGATATCTTTCAACGTCCAAGGAATGACATGCGCTGCCTGCTCGGCGCGCGTCGAGAAAGCCACCAGTGCGGTCCCTGGCGTGGCGAGCGTTGCCGTGAATCTGCTGAAGAATTCAATGGAAGTGCAGCTTGCCGACGACGCTAATACCGCCGAAGTTACAGCCGCCATTGAGGCAGCCGTGAAAAAGGCGGGGTACGGTGCCAGCCCCAAAGGCCAGGCAGGCGCACCCGCCGGGCAATGCGCGGCTGCTGCTGCGGGCTCAGGCGTCGCTGCGGACAATCCGAATGCTACCGCCGAAGCCGAGCAGAAGAGCATGCTGCACCGCCTGATTGCCTCGCTCGTGTTCACGGTACCGCTGTTCTACATCTCTATGGGCGATATGTTCGGCTGGCCGTTGCCTAATGTGCTCACTGGCATGGAAAACATGATGGTGTACGGGCTTACCCTGTTTGTGCTGCTGGTGCCCGTTATTTTCATCAACTTCAAGTTCTTCCGCGTGGGCTTTCGCGCTTTGGCAAACCGCGCCCCTAACATGGATTCGCTCATTGCCTTGGGTTCGGGCGCCGCTACGGTCTACGGTGTATATGCGCTGTTCAACATGGCATTTTTCATGGGGCATTCCGATATGGAGGCCGCTCATCATTTCGCCATGAACCTTTACTTCGAATCGGCGGCCATGATCCTGACGCTCATCACACTGGGCAAGTACTTGGAAGCGCGCGCGAAGGGCAAAACCACCAGCTCGCTTTCGAAACTCATGGACCTTTCGCCCAAAATGGCAACGCGCATCGAAGACGACGTTGAAGTGCAGGTTCCTGCCGCAAACGTGCGCGTTGGAGACGTGCTCATGGTGCGCACGGGCGAATCAGTGCCGGTCGATGGCGTTGTGCTGGAAGGCGAAGGGTCGGTCGACGAATCCGTCATAACCGGCGAACCCCTGCCGAAGAGCGTGCATGCTGGTAGTGCGGTGACGGGCGCAACCGTGAACACGGCGGGTTGGTTCACGATGCGTGCCGAGCGCGTGGGCGAGGAAACCGTGCTTGCGGGCATTATTCGCCTGGTGGACGAAGCCACCAGCTCCAAGGCGCCCATCGAAAAGATGGCCGACAAAATCAGCGGCGTGTTTGTTCCGGTGGTTATCGCCATCGCGGTTGTGGTGTTCGTGGTGTGGCTCGCCGTAGGGGCGGAGCTTTCCGCGGCGCTTACCTACGCGATTTCCGTGCTGGTGATTTCGTGCCCTTGCGCGCTGGGGCTGGCAACGCCTACCGCCATCATGGTGGGCACGGGACGCGGTGCCGCGAACGGGATTCTGGTGAAATCTGCCGAGGCGCTGGAAACGGCGCGCGGCGTGAAGACTGTGGTGCTGGATAAAACGGGCACCATCACCAAGGGAGCTCCGCAGGTAACCGATGTGCTGCCGGCGGAGGGCGTGCGGGCCGAAGAGCTGCTGCGGCTTGCCTATGCACTGGAAAAGCCTTCCGAGCATCCGCTGGCTCGCGCGATGGTGCTGTACGCAGCGGGTGGCATCGGTGCTGATGCGGTAAAAGAGTCTGCTGAGCTGGTTTCCGGATTCAAGCAGGTTCCTGGTCAGGGCGTTTCCGCCTGTGTTTCGGGCGCGGCGTGCTATGCGGGCAATGCGCGCATGATGGCCGAGTGCGGCATCGCGGTGGATGCTTTGCAGGCTGAAGGGCTCGCCGACGAAGGCAAGACCGTTACCTATTTCGCTTGCGATGGCAAGTTGGTAGGCATTATTGCCGTGGCGGATGTACCGAAGACAACCAGCGCTGCTGCCATTGCGCAGTTGCGGGCGATGGGCATTCGCACGGTGATGCTCACGGGCGATGCTGAGCGAACCGCTCTTGCTGTGCAGCGTCAGGTGGGCACCGACGAAGTCATTGCCGGCGTGCTGCCCGCCGAAAAGGAGCGCATTGTTCGCCAGCTTTCCGCGAAGGCTCCGGTTGCTATGGTGGGCGACGGAATCAACGATGCTCCGGCATTGGCTCGTGCGGATGTGGGCATTGCCATTGGCGCCGGCACCGATATTGCGCTTTCTAGTGCCGATATCGTGCTGATGCACAGCGACTTGGCCGATGTGCCCGCTGCCCTGGATCTTTCGCGTGCCACTATGCGCAACATCAAACAGAACCTGTTCTGGGCGCTGTTTTACAACGCCATCTGCATTCCTGTGGCGGCAGGCGCGTTTGCGTGGGCGGGTTTCAGTCTGAATCCGATGATTGCGGCGGCGGCCATGAGCGTAAGCTCGGTATGCGTGGTCACCAATGCTTTGCGTTTGCGCGGGTGGAAGCCGCAGCGCGTATCTGCAACGCCGGTGGGTGCGGCGGGCAAAGCAGCGAGCGGCCCAGCCTCAGTCAACGAAGTCGCTGGCGTTGGCGCCGCTGCTGGTGCTGTGACCAGTAAAGAAGCGAACAATCTACCATCGGCTAACGAAACGGCGAATGATGTTCCTTCTAGCGACGAAATGCCGACCGGCCCGAATGCTTCCGCTGTAAATTCGCGCTCAGCCGCTTTGCAATTCCCTGAAAGGTGCTTGCACGTGGAGGGCATGAAGTGCCACAAATGCGCAGGTCGCGTACGCGGAGCGTTGGAAGCGGTGCCTGGCGTTGAAAGTGCGGTGGTCGATCTCGAGGGCAAGCAGGCCACGGTGTATCTTAGCGATTCCGTGCCCGATGAAGTGCTTGTCGGAGCTGTGATCGAAAAGGGCTTTAAGGCAGAAATGCTAGCGCGCTAGCGAACGGAGGATGCCGCCAATTAAATAGCGTGGTTCGTCAGTCGGACTTGTCCTGTTTCCGCCTGGTGAGCCGCCAATCCGAATCGCCCCTGTTCCCGCCTGGTGAGCCGCCAGTCGGGAACACCTTCGCGGTCAGCGCGGGATCCTCGCCAGGCGTCCTCCCTCATCCGGTGTCGGTCCCTCGCCAGGCGCTTTCCCTCATCCGACGTTGGCCACTCGCCGGGCGCCCTCCTGAATGTCCTGCATGAAAGGGCTGGGCATTGAACAGTGGTAAGAAACGGTTATCGTGTATTCCCAGAGGAGGCTCGGACGGCAAAAGGGCCTCTTCATGGCAATATGTCACCGAAATGCATGCTCTAACGGCATGTTGTTGGCAACATAGGCTCCTTATGTATGTTTTAAGCGGCGAAAAGCAGTGAAAAACAGTGTTGGGGAATACATTTCGCGAATATCTTGCCCGAAAGAGGCCCTTTTGCCGTCCGAACCCCTCTGAGAATACATTTGAGCGATATCTTGCCATGATCCTTGGCTGTCTGTGCGTGCAAGAATGCCCGCTTCTCCCCATGCCCCATCTGGTGTCCTGCTCGGGGACTCACATCAAGAGCCTTCGTTCGGCGTCCTGCTTGGAACCTTCCCAAACACGAAAGCGGCCCCGTATCGAACATAGCGCTTCTCGCCATAAAACAGCGTCCCATTTCCTGGACACAGGAAATGGGACGCTGTTCGCAACGACGTAGGGCACTTATCTGTTGCAGACGCCCTGCGTTCTAGGCTGCTTTGTCGGCTTAAGTACGCCCGGGGGACTCCAGTATGCAGGTTCCGGGCGTGCTCTTGGCTGCTTGCCGGATAATGTCGGTGACGCACGTTGGCTCCGGGCGTGTCGGGGCGCTTGCATGGCCATCGGCAAGGCGCAACTACCGCGCAGTTGGCTCCGGGCGTGCCAGCGTGCTCGCGTGGCGCCGCCACCGTATGGCGGCCCCAGGTGTGCCAGATTAGTTTCGGGCACGTTCCTCTCGCTTAGAGCAAGAGCGTCGGTGCATGAGGCTATTCGCCCTTTTCGGCCTTGGCCTTGCGAGCCTTTTCCATGATCTCGGTTGGCGAATCGAAGTCGTCGGTGCTGGCGCTACCAGGCGCCACCCATTCGTCGAGATGCTTAACCACCATGCCGATGTTTTCTACATAGGCGTAGATCTCGAACTCGCGCTTGCAGCGGAAGGTGCACTGCACGCAGGGGTTCTTGTCGCAGTAGGCAAACGCGTCTTCATCTGCCAGAGCGAACACCACGGGCGGCCACTTCTTGGGTGTGACGTACTTGTGCTGCATGCCAGTGAACGTTTTAAGGCCGAACCAGCGGGGCTTACACGTGGAGTCGATAGAACGCCAGTTCACGTTGATACAGTTGTTGTTCATGCCGCCAAGAATCTGATAGGTCAGCTTGAAGCGGTCTTCGATGTCGGCGGCGTCTACGAGTTCGATACGCTCCATAGGTTTGCCGCAGCAGTTCGGCTTGAAATCGACATGGCCGTACGGCGGTTCGAACAGAAGCGAACGCTCGCCGTCGTTGGTGCACGTGATTTCAACGTTGCCGTCGATGCCGGCAAGAACGGCGCCGCATTCGCTGCAGCGGTAATAGGGAAGGTGCGCTGAGCTGACGCGCGGCTTCCAGGTTGCATGGGTTCGGGTCGGGCTAAATTCTGCCATTGTTCCCCCTTCTTTCGGCAGTATGAGCCAGTAAATACGAAGCTGAAAGCCCCTTGCTGTCCTTGACAAGGGACGCTTTAAAAAACTACGATTTATCTATCTTATACGAGATTTCCAATATGGAAGGGGAAGTGCGCATGAGCGTATATCAGGAGGCATACAAGTTGCCCGAATTCAAGTATGAGTATGAGCGCCTCAAGGTTGACGTCCGTGGCCCGATCCACGTTGTTTCCTTCGACGATGCTGCTAACTTGAATGCAATGTCTTACCAGCAGATGGCCGACTTCAACGACTATCTGAAGAAGGTCCGTATGGACCCCGAATGCCGCGTAATCGTTCTCACCGGCGAGGGCAAATCCTTCTGCGCAGGCTTCAACCTCAACGAGCTCAACTTCGAGCCCCCTGCAGATATGGGCCGCGCTCAGCGCGATCACTGCATCATGCAGACCATCTGCTCCGACCAGGCTGTTAACATGCGCAACGCTATGCAGCCCATCATCGGTGCTCTCAAGGGCCATGCAGTAGGCGGCGGCCTTTCCCTGGCTTGCGCTTGCGACCTGCGCGTTTGCGGCGAATCCTTCAAGATGCAGGCAGGCTACCTGAACATCGGCCTTACCGGTACCGACATGTCCGGTTCTTACTACCTCCCCCGCATCGTGGGCTACGCTCGCGCTGCTGAGGCTCTGATGACTGCTCGCCGCATTGGCGCAGAAGAGCTGAAGGAATGGGGCTTCGCCAATAAGGTTGTTGCTGACGAAGATGTCGTAGAAGAGGCCGTAAAGATGGCAGAGGCTATGGTTAAGAACTCTGCTCCTCTGGGTCTTCGCCTTACCAAGGAATCCCTGCAGGTTTCCCTTGACAACTCTTTCGAGTCTCAGATCAAGATGGAGAACCGCAACCAGGTTCTGGCTTCTCAGACTGAGGACAACCGTCGTGGCGTTCGCAAGATGAATCCGAAACTGCGCGACGAGGTTAAGGCTCATCCTGAGAACTTCGCCTTCTCCAACATGTAAATTTTCTTCCGAAGGTGCTGCTACAGGAACGGCACCGAACGAAAGATCGCTAGCGGAGCGGCACCCAATTGGGTGCCGCTTTTTTGTTGGGGGGCATGGCGGCGCCCACGGGAGCCACTGCGAAGCTGCTCACGATGCTATGCTGGGTCAGCGTTGTAGCGCAGATTGAGGTGCTGCAAAGGCTCGCCCTGACCAAATCACTGTGTCAAAGCTATTCCAAGAGTCCAGAAACAAAAAATCGGTCCGAATTGCAACTTTTTTGCGATTGGCAATTGTTGCGAGCTCCCCAATCGCGAATCGCGGCACAAAAACGCAGGTAATTTGCCGTGTGAAGGTCCCTTTTTCGCTTTGCGGGGACAGGGAAGAGTTCGCAATCGCAAAAAAGTTGCAGAGATGCCGAGTTTTTTGTTTTCACGATGGGTGGATTGTCCCAACAGGTAGATTTCGCAATGGGCGGATCACCGCAACGGGGCAAATCACGCAGATGTGCGTATTCTCGGTGGCAGCGCGGGTAGCAACGTCTAGGGCCACTGATCGGACGAAGCGGCCCCCGTGCCTTGCCGGATTGGGTTGGGCGGCAGCCCGTGTGCAGAGGGGTTTGCTGCGGATTGGACGGAGCGGCAGCCCCTAGGTCTTGGGGCGGCGGGAAGTGAAGAATTCCTTGTTTTGGGCAGAACCTCCCGCAAGGTAAGATGAATTTGTTCAGACATGATTGATAAATGCAATAACACCTGTTAATTAGATTATTTTTGGCAAACAGTGCATATTCTCAAAGACTATTTGACAAAAGTGCTTTTCGGCGCTGAAATAGACAAACTTAGTCGTTTTGGAGTAGAGAAGAGGACATTCTATGGCCCGGAGGTACGATAGCGAAGCAGTTCGTAATCGCGTGCTTTCGACGAGCGTTCGCCTGTTCCTGGAGCGGGGATACCACGGCACCACCATGGCGGCCATTCTAAAAGAAGCCGATGTGTCCTCGAGCTCGTTCCAGAATGTCTTCGGAAGCAAAGACGGAGTGATGTATGAGCTGATGAAGCTCATGTTTTCGGAGCAGTTTTCGGCAGCGGATTCAGCCGCCGCGCTGCTGGGACCTAATGCTAGCCCGGCTTTTGCGTATGCGCTCGAGACGTCCGTTCAGCTCACCATTGCCGAATTAAGTGAAATCATTCGCGATTTGTATTTGCAGGCATATGCCGGCGAACGTTCCCTGGAGTACATTCGCCGCAATACCGCGAAGCATCTTCAGAAATTCTTCCAACAGTACAACCCTTCATTCGATGAAGAGGATTTCTACCAGATGGACATCGGAACATCGGGCTTGATGCTTGGCTTCATGTTGCGCCCGTGCAGCGACGATTTTCCCCTTGACGTGAAAATCGAACGCTATCTGCAGATGAGCCTTTCTGCGCTGAATGTGCCGGCAGAAGAGCGCACAACCATCATCGAGGGCATAAAACAGCAAGATTTGCGTTCCATTGCAAAGGCTGCCGTGAAACAGCTTTTCGATGTGCTGTCCGACACTTTCGATCTTGAGCTTCAAGCACAAATATTCGGCGAGGAAGAGTGCGACAAGGAAGAGTCCACCGAATAATAGCCCGAAAGACGCAGGCTTATTGTCTTCCTGCGGGGCGGCAGTGTCGCCACGCGGCGGCTTGCGGGTATCGGATACCAATTACCCCCTCCAGCGGGATGGCAGAACCAGATGGGCCATCCGTATCGCTTAATGGCGTAGGTGTTGCTCTCCTGTGGTGCGACGGAACCAGATTGACCTCTGTGCCATCAATAGCGCAGTTGCCCCTCCCTGCAGCGTGACGGAATAGACGTTTGCTGGTTGCCCTACAATAACGAAGAGGAACGCGCCGTTCGTTGGGCCGGCTTGTGCAACTGCTGGTGCGATGGCGGCAAAAGTGATCTGCTGATCTTGGGGATAGGAGCTCGCATGGGTGTTTTCGCAGGTGATTCCAAAACGGCGAAGGTGGGTTTGCTGTGCGCGGCGTCTGTCGGTGCGGTAGCCGCGGTTGCGACTGGAGCGTTGGCCGCTTCACGTATTAAGACACTTTGCTCGCTGAAGAAGTTGTCCAGTTTTGCCGGTGCGTACAATCTGTATGAGAGCACGGTTGCGTATCGTTACGACCTTGACGCCATTATCAAGTCAGGGGTTGAAGACGACCAAGCCTATATCGACGCGGTGTGCAAGCAGGTATTCCCTGGGATTCCCGTAAAGGTCGAGGCGCCGAAGTTCGCCTGCAGTGCGTTTTGCGCCGAAGCCCCAAGCAGCGTTTTGATGGGTCGCAATTACGATTTCAAAGACGATACCTCTGCGCTTTTGGTTCGCACGCATCCGAAGGACGGGTATGCGTCCATTTCTTTTTCGGCGCTGAACAATTTGGGCGCTAACATGCCCGAGGAAAGCCTGAAAAGTAAAGTTGCGGCGATGTTGGGGCCCTTCGCGAGTCTTGATGGCATCAACGAAAAGGGCGTATCCATTGCGGTGCTTACCCTTGATAGCCTACCTACCAGGCAAAACAGCGGCAAGCCGAAAATCAATACCTCACTGGCCATTCGTTTGGTGCTTGATAGGGCGGCAAGCACGCAGGAAGCGGTAGACTTGCTGGGCTCGTACGATATGGTTGCCATGGCTGGCCGCGACTACCATTTCTTCATCAACGATGCTTCTGGAGACAGCCGCGTTGTTGAGTACGACCCGCAAAATCCTGCGCGCCCTATGGTCGTTACGCATGCGCGTGAAATTACCAACTATTATGCGTGCTATGCCAACGAGGTTCTGCCGAATCAGAAGAACGGTGCTTTAGGGCATGGCAAAGAACGCGCGCTCGCCATTGCCGAGGTGCTTGATGGTGCGCAGCTGCAAACGAAGGAAGTTGCCTGGAAGGCGCTGCGCTGTTCTTCGCAGGAGCCAAACCCAGAAGACATCACCAGCAATACGCAATGGTCCATCGTGTATGACAACATCAACTGCACTGCCGATTTTGTCTTGCGGCGAAACTGGGGCGAAGTGTTCAGCTTTGTCGTGTAGCTGCTAAGGCGGCGTGCATTGGCGGCGGACTCCGGCGAACGGGCATGCTTGGCTCGGTTGGCCAGTGCCCCAATTTGGCGAACCGGTTGTCCAACTCTCTGCATCACACGAGGCTTGTTGATGTTGGTTGCCTCGCATCCTGATTCTGGCGCAAGACCAGCGCGCACCGTATCATAGAAAGCGAACGACGCGCCGCAACGGGAAGCGGCGAAAAGGAGGGTGCTATGCGAGTTGATTTGCAGGGTGGTTCGGTCGAGTTCAAGGCGAGGGAAAGCGTGCTTTCGAAGATCGAGGCTTCGCTTCAGCCGGGGTTTGAGCCGGTGCAGCCCAAATATGCGGCAACGGTAATGCTGGTGCGTGATTCGGCTCCGTTCCAGACGGAATATCGCATCGAAAGCGATCATTTTCCGCCCGATTTCCCAACCGGCCAGGAACTGGAAGTGTTTATGCTTCGTCGCGTAAAAACGATGGAGTTCGTTCCCGATGCCGTTGTTTTCCCTGGTGGCAGGGTCGATGATCGCGACTCGAACCCCAATCTCCCGTGGTGCGGGCCCACTCCTGCCGAATGGGCTGAGCTCATGGGCTGCACCGAGGATGTGGCGCGACGCGTGGTTGTTGCTGCTGCACGCGAGGTGTTCGAGGAGTGCGGCGTTTTGCTGGCGGGCCCCGACGAGCATTCGGTGGTACAGGACTTAAGCGACCCTTCCTGGCAGGAAGATCGCACCGCTCTGGAAAACCACGAGATTGCCTTTGCCGACATGCTCATCCTGCGTGGATTGGTTTTGCGCACCGACTTGCTGGGCCTTATCTCGAACTTCTGCACGCCTGAATTTGAAACGAAGCGATACGACACGTTCTTCTTTTCTGCTCTTATGCCAGAAGGCCAGGTGGCCGATGGCGAAACAAGCGAAGCGCAGATTGCCGACTGGGTAACTCCCGCGTACGCTATGCGTGCAGGTGACGCAGGCAATTGGCTGGTGCTGGCGCCAACCGTTTACAACCTTACTTGTATCGCTTCGGCTCAAAACGCGAAAGAATTTGTCGAAACACGCCGCCGACTTACGCGCTTCATGTCGTATCCCATCAAAAAGGAAGACGGCACGTTAATGCTGCATTGCGACTTCCCGAAGCGCAAATAGGCAACGCGGCAAGGCGGGCGCTTTCTTGCCGGCTTGCGAGAAAAGGAGTTGAGCGGTGGGTTTCGTAGAGGATGAAACGCCCTGGTGCGGTGGGCATGTAAGCGCGCGCGTCCGGTGCGTGCGCGCGAACAACCCCAGCCCCATGACGTATGTGGGAACCAATTCGTGGATTGTGGCCGAGCCGGGTGCCAAGGAATGCGTGGTGATAGACCCCGCTCCTGCCGGCGAGCAGGTTCAGCGCATCCTGGCGACATGCGGTGAGACAGGGCTACGCATCGGAGCCATTGTTGCCACGCACGACCACCCCGATCATATCGAGGGAATTCCCGAACTTGTTGCGGCAACGGGCGCTCCGGTGTACGCGCCGCGCACGAGCCGTATCAACCAGCTGCTGCAGAAGCACGGCTTCGCGAAGTGCGGCGGCGTGAAGCGTGCATGCTCGGAGGGTGCCGAGGGCGCAGGTGCGGTCGAAGCTGGAGCTGCAGGCGAATTGGATTCGGGGGGCTTGCCTCATTCTTGCGAGGAAAAAGCTGGCTGGGGCGCTGATGTCCAAGCTCTTCCGAAGGGCCCATTCCGCCCCTTTGAAGGAGCGCCGGAGTTTGAGGTGCTCGCTCTTCCTGGCCATTCGGAAGATTCGGTGGGCTTGTTTCTTCCCGTAGAGCAATCTCTATTTACGGGGGATGTGCTGTTCCGCCATGGGCCCACGGTGGTATTTCATCCCGATGGGGTACTTGCCAGTTATTTTGCCAGCCTTGATACGCTTGAGCGGCTGGTTCGTGAAGGTAGGGTGCGGCGTTTCTATCCTGGGCATGGGTATCCCATCGACGACCCGCTGCCCATTATTGAAGCCACGCGAAAGCATCGCGTCGACCGCCTTAACCAGGTGAAAGAAGCGCTGAATGCGGGCACGCTCGCCGAACCTGATGCGTTGTTCGACGCGGTGTATCAAGGCGTGAACCCTGCTTTGCGTATGCCTTCCATTCGAAGCATCCGCGCGCAGTTGAAGTTTCTGGGGATATAGGGACAGGTCCCATTTTTCCACTTAGCCATAGCGCATAAAGAAAGGGCCTTGCTTGCGAATCCAATCGCAAGCAAGGCCCTGTTTGTTAGACGGGAAAACGGGACTTGTTCCTATATTCCCAGTTTACGTCGTTATTCTGCAGCAGCCTTCTTCTTGCCGAAGATGGTCTTAGCGCCTTTAACGGCCAAGATAACGGCCAGTACGAAGAGCACAGCGGCAAGTGCTGCCTGAACGCCGGCGGCGAACGGATCGCCGGCGCCAGCCATAAGTGCGGTGCACTTGGCCTGCAGCGTCATGACCAGCGAAGTGAGCGTAACAACCAGCATGAACACCATGGGGATGTAGAACATCTTGTTGTTGCGGCCTGCGTTGCCCAGCCATGCGCATACTGCCAGAAGGGCAAGAGCGGCAAGCAGCTGGTTGGCGGCGCCGAACAGAGGCCAGATGATGGTGTAGCCGGTCATACCGAGGCCAACGCCCAGAACTACGGTAACGAGGGTTGCAACGTAGGGGTTGGTCAGAACCTTGCGAACGCCGGTGGCTTCGTCCATGGACTTACCAGCGGGAACCCACAGCTCCTGGAACATGTAGCGGCCCAGGCGGGTTGCCGTGTCGAGCGAAGTGAGGCAGAAGGCGGAAACAGCCAGGATCAGCAGGGTGTAGGCGATGCCTTCAATGTTTTCGAGGCCAGGGATGCAAGCCAGCATCTGGGAAAGGCCACCTGCGAAAACGGCGGTCGGGGATGCGTAGCCGCCTGCGCAGTACTTCGTCCAAACGAAACCAACGGCGCAGAGGGAGATGATTGCCAGAAGGCATTCGATCAGCATGCCGCCGTAAGCGATGGGGCGAGCGTTCTTTTCGTTATCCAGCTGCTTGGAAGTGGTTCCTGAGGCAACCAGGCTGTGGAAACCGGAGATAGCACCGCAAGCGATGGTGATGAACAGGGCGGGGAACAGGAAGCCGGATGCGGCAGCCTTATTTATCACGGCCTTGCCGGTAGCAGGGTCGATGATGGCGTTGCCGTTTGCATCAACTGCAGCATTCGTTGCGTAGAAGTCGGTGAATGCGGGGATTTGCAGATTGGCAGCATCGCCGGTGATGGAAGCGCCCACAATGCCGATGAGCGAAAGGGCGATCATGCCGTACAGCAAGAACGAGCTCAGGAAGTCTCGGGGCTGAAGCAGAATCCAAACGGGGGCAACGGCAGCAACCATAATGTATACGCCCAGCAGGATCATCCATGTGGTGTAATCGAGCGAGATCAGGGGGAAGTTGTAGCCGGCGGCAACCAGAACAACGATGATTGCGATGGCGATGATGATATTGGCGACGGTGGGGATCTCGCGGCCGCGGGTGGCCAGGCCGTATACGATTGCTACAACGATGAACAGCACAGAAATCATCGCGGTGCGCTGGTTTGCCAGGTTAGAAGCTTCGGTTGCGTTTGCCAAGTTAACGGCGAAGGTGTTGGCAACGATGGAAGCGAACGCGGCAACAACCAGGACCAGAGTCAGGTAAGCAAAGATGCAGAACAGCTTCTTTGCAGTATCGTCGATGTTTTCGGCGATAACCGTTGCGATGGTCTGGCCCTTGTGGCGCAAGGATGCGAACAGAGCGCCAAAGTCATGTACAGCGCCGAAGAAGATGCCGCCAATCAGTACCCACAGCAGAACGGGAACCCAGCCAAATACGGCAGCCTGAATGGGGCCGTTGATGGGGCCAGCGCCAGCAATCGAGGAAAAGTGGTGGCCAAGCAAGATGTAGGGCTTGGTGGGCACGTAGTCTACGCCGTCGTGCATTTCTTGCGCGGGGGTAGGGCGACTGGGGTCAACACCCCACTGCTTTGCCAGCCATCCGCCGTACAGCACGTAGCCGATTACGAGGATGGCAAGGCCGCCCAGAAGGACGATCATTGCGTTCATCTCTGAACCTTTCTTGTTTTGGGACCTTACTTGATCAATGCCAAGTTGCTGGAAAGTACTTCTTTCAGCTGCTTTCCAGCGTTGTTGACAACCACGCTTTTATCCGTAGGCAGGGAAAGGTCTACTACGGCTAGGCGGAGGTCGGTCCAACCGCGAAACCCGAAGCGGTATTCCTTGTGGAAGCGCGTTCTCTTCGCGAGTTTGCGCGCTGCTTCGGTTGTGCGGTTGGCGATGATCACGAGCGAAAGGGCAGAGGACATATGGTTCGGTCCGGCATCAACTTTGCGAAGGGCTTTTTCCTGCATGAAAGAAATCTCTTCAGCGAGTTGTGTTTCGTCGAGCTCGTCAACGCATTCGAAGAACATGAAATCGTGCGTGTTTACTTCCCAGAGCTTTGCGCGTTTTACCAGCACGTATTTTTCGCCGTAGGTGTGGTATTCCGCGAAGGCGGGGAAGGTGCGACCTTCAAAAAGATAGTCTCTCCTGATGTCGTAAAAAGACTTGTGAGCTGCAAGGACGCGTTCCAACAGGTCTGTGCGCATGTCTTTCGCCGTCACAGCAAGCCTCCTTCCGCATCACGAGGGGCCATCAATTCTCCGAAAGAATCGATCTCTTCTACTTTTTCACAAGTGGGTTGATTCTAAAACTATTTATTTGTTGTGTAACAAATAAATTCGATAACAGTACCGCAACGGGAAAATGTTGGAGTGAACGGGTTCATTGGTACTCTTGCAGCGCAGTTGGCCCTGCAGCCGGTATCGCCCGCAGCCGATGGCATTGCCTCGCGCCCGCGAAGGCCCGTGGCCGAATGCCTCCGCGCTCAACGGACGGCGCGCGCGAAGTTGGCGGCTCCGTCCCGACGCAGTGCATACCTGCAGCAGTCTCGGTACGTCTGGTGAGCGGACGGTGCGGCGGTGCGTATGCACGCCTGAGTTGCAGCCGCACGCCCGCGTCCTAGTGGGCCACGCGCCCGAGCCGTGACCACGCTTCGGCGGGTTGCGAGCCAGCAGCCGATGGCCCCGCGCCCCAGGTAGGCCGCACGTCAATGCGCCGCCGCACCCAGCGGACGGCGCGCGCCGATGCCCCTCCCGTGCTCCAGGTAGGCGGCGTGCATCAATGCCCCTCCCGCGCCCCCCCCAGTAGGCCGCGCGCCAATGTCCCGGCTCTTTCATCGCGGCGGCGCCCACCGCCGCAGCTGGGCACCGCCGCATCCCGCGGATGGGCTCGGGCGGGGTACGGTGAGAACGAGCATGCTGCCCCTTGCGCAGCCGAGGGGTGGCTTTGCTGGCGATATGCTGCCGCGGTGCGCCATCGGGCAGTCGGGCATGGCAGCATATGCCCGCGAAGTGCATTCCCCGGAGGCCGGCGCATAACAACGTGTGCTCGCAATGCACTCTCGGCCGTTCGGCGACGGCAAGGTGCCCGCGAAATGCATTCCCAAGCGCCTGGCGGTGGCGATATGTTGACGTTATGCGTTCCCGGGTGTCTGACGATGGCAATATTTTGCCCCGGTGTATCCCAAAAAAGGCCTCGGACGGGAAAAGGGCCCCTTCGTGGCAATATATCGCCGCCGTGTATTCAAAATGAGCTGGTTTTGGCAAGATATGCGCGCCATGCATCCGAAAAGCCCTGCAAATCGCCGTTGGAGGATACACCACGTGAATATCTTGCCAGGAAGGAGCCCTTTTCGCTGCACAAACCCCTCGAATCATGCACGGCGTGCAGATCTTGCCACGATTCAGCGTTCGCAAGGCCTTGCGCACGGAAGGCAAGAGGAGCTGGGTATCGCAAGTGCGCTTCGCATTGCCGCCGATGGCCCCGCCCCATGATCGCGTACGTCTGCGGCAGCCGTGCTCGATCATGGCTGCAGCCGCTCTGTGACCGGTGGCGCAAACCTATGAGAGTCAGTGCTGCGGCGAGCGAGCAGTGCAGCGGTGCGTATGCGCGTCCTGCCCCGCGGCATCCGCCCGCCTGCAGCGTGTGTCTTGCTAACGGCATCCGCCCGCTCGCAGCAACCTTCGCCGCCGGCGCTTCTCGGCGGCCGCGCGCCCAATGACAGCTGCATGTCCCCATGGCGCATCCCACCCCGCAGCATCCGCCCGCACTTCTTCGGTCGGCGGCCCCCCCCTCGACGCAGCACAAAAAACGGCCAGCGTTTCGCTGGCCGTTTTTTCGAGGTTATGAGCTGAGCGCAGATTATTCGGCGCGTTCTTTCAGACGACGATCAAGCTCGTCGGCCAGCTGGTGGCGCTTGACCTTGCCGGATTCCGTCATGGGAATAGCATCGATAAACTCGATGTGCTCGGGACGCAAGCGCTTGGCTACGCCGATGGAATCAAGGTACTTTGCGATGGAATCGAGCGTGGGCGTAACATCGCCGGTTTGCACGATGAAGGTGCAGATGCGCTCGCCCAAACGATCATCGGGTAGGCCGATGGTGGCATGGGCGCCAACACCAGGGCAGCCATCCAGGTTGTTGTCCACTTCGTTTGCGGAGATGTTGATGCCGCCGCGAATGAGGATTTCCTTCTTGCGGCCGTTGATCTTTACACGGCCCTCTTCGTCCTGAATGCACAGGTCGCCCGAGAAGAACCAGCCGTCGTCATTCAGGTCTTTTGCGGTAGCCTCGGGATTCTTCAGGTAGCCGCTGAACATATGAGGTCCGCGGGAAATTTCTTCGCCCTGGGTGCCGTGAGGCACTTCGTTGCCGTGTTCGTCGACAACTTTGACCTCGATGCCCTCAAAGGCAACGCCTGACCAGTTGCCATTCCATTCCAGACAATGCTCGGGGGGAACTGCCAGGTGGGGGCAGCTTTCGGTAGAGCCGTAGCATTCGCACAGTTTCAGGCCGTGCTCGTGTGCGCGCTGTACCATGGTGCCCGGTACAGGAGCGCCGCCACAAATGTAGAGCTTCAGCGTTTCGAACTTCAGATTGTTTTCCTCGGCGCAGTTAAGCAGGTCGAAGATGAACGGAGTGGCACCCATCGACCAGGTTATGCCTTCGTTGTTCATGATTTCGATTGCCTCGCGAGCGCGGAATTCTTGCTGCAGAACAACGCGACCGCCCAGAAGCAGCGGCGTGATAAGACCATGGTTGAAGCCGGTGGCGTGGTTCAGCGGTGCAGGCATGAACATGACGTCGTCCTGCGTAAGGTGCAGGCCACGGCTGAACGTGGTTTCGGAGAAAATAAGCGCATTATGGGAAATCAGAACCGCCTTCGGGCGACCAGTGGTGCCGGAAGTGGAAAGGATCAAGACCACATCGTCTGATTTGCTGCCAGGGTTTTCGCGGTAGGGCTCGTACGTTTCGCAGATTTGCTTCAACGTGATGGTGCCGTGCGATTCGACTGTTTTGTCGTGAACGCAAATAGCATCTTTGGAAAGCGTGGGAATGCGATCGACCGCAGAAAGAATTTGATCTTCGAAGTTGGTCTTGTGATGGAAGGTGGGGCACATGAATGCCTTGCTTTCCACCAGATTCATGGAGTAGATCAAGTCTTCGTCGTTAAAAGTGACGGGAAGCGGATGGCTAACCGCGCCAACTTTCAAGCAGGCAACGTAGAGGATGCAGAATTCTGACCAAGGTGGCATCTGATAAGAAACCACGTCGCCGTTTTTTACTCCCACATCATGGAGCCAAGCTGCCAGGCGCGATGCTTTATCGTCGATTTCGGCGTAGGTGTAGCGTACGCCTAGGTTATCGCTTACGTATTCACGATCAGGGAAAGCGGCAACCTGGGTATTCCAGATGTCGTTTAAGGTACGTTCGGTCCAGTACCCCTTCTCGTAATACTCTCTCTTGTTCTTTTCGTTGACCTTCAAGTCCGTAATCATGATTCCTCGCTTCATGAGGCAGACCCACGGATTTGTGGCTGCCTGGTTCCTTGGAACGAACCTCCCCCTGCAAGCGCGCGTGCAACCTATCGTAAATTCCTGCTTACGTACGTATGCGCGCTTAACCCAAAGTATACCGCTAATCTTTAGGGGGTTGGGCGCTGCGCCTGGGTGCCTGAAATGGGCTTTAAGGTCTGTTTTGTCGCATATTTCACTCTGCGGAACACGAAACTGATGTTTTGTGGCATAAACTGTCGCAAATGTGCGAAATGCAGTTATGGTGCTGCTGCATTTAGATGCTTTTGTTGGACAGAATTTGACTTTTAGCCACCAGATTTCCGTGCAATTAAAAACTAGTGAGCACTTTAGGGCTCATTTTTTCGTCTTTAGGGCTCAGTTTTTGACAAAACGTAGGCATTTTCGGCCTGATCCTTTCCTCTCATGCGCCGAACGATGGCAAGATCTGCGCGCCGTGCGTGATTCGAGGGGCCCGTGCAGCGAAAAGGGGCCCTTCCTGGCAAGATCTCCGCGCGGTGTATTCCCAAACGGCGGTTTGCGGGGCTTTTCGGATACATGGCGCGCATATCTTGCCAAAGCCAGCTCGTTTTCGGATGCATAGCGTGCGAATCTTGCCAGGAAGGGGCGATTTTCCCGTCCGAGGCCCCTTTTGGGATACATGGAGTGAAAAAATTGCCACGGATTGCCGCCCGGGAACGCATCAGGGCGAAATCTTGCCACGGATAGACACTTGGGAACGCACCGCGCGAGAGTATTGCCGCTGCCAGTCAGGCCAAGGGCGCATCAGGGCGCAATCCTGCCGCCGTCGGACGCCGGGGGGGGACGCATCGCGCGAGAATATTGCCGCTGCCAGTCGCCCGAGAACGCATTTCGCGCATATCCTGCCATCGCCGGGCGCCTGGGAATGCATAGCGTCGATACCTTGCCATTGGCAGACATCCGAGAATGCACAGCGTCGGCATACCGCCACTGCCAGTTGCCCGTCACGCAGCGCTCTCCACGCGAGGGAGTGGGTTCAGGCCCTTGGCTGCGCTGTGGGGTTTGGCGCACAATACTTTCTGTGCGAGGGAGTGGGCATTCCGTCTCCTCGGGGCTTAACTGCTGGGAACGATTTCGAGTCTGCGCTGTTTCGGTGGGCAACCATGAGCTCGCTTCGCGTTCTGCGAAGCTGTGCCGTATTATGTGCTGAAGCAAAAAGCGCTTTGACCTTTATATAAGGCCAGCAAATGTTGTGGAAGGGATGTCATGGGCGTTCGCAAGGCAATGGGAAATATGGCAAGCTCGCTGAGCACGTGGGGTTTGCGTCACCTGGCGCACAGGCCTGCCGCTAATATGCCTGGCAAGATTGCCTTGAAAATTGATCCACGTATTATCGCCGAGTCCATGGACAAGATTACCGAAGGCTCCATTGTTGTGGTGGGCACCAACGGCAAAACTACCATTACTAATATGATTGCCGATGCGTTGGAGCGCCAGGGCAAAAGCATCGCGTGCAATCGCACGGGAGCCAACCTTGCCTATGGCGTGGCTACCACGTTGCTGCAAACCAAGGGTACTGTGGAATGGGGCGTATTCGAATCAGATGAGTTGTGGCTGGCTCACACCTTGCCGCAGGTACAGGCGGACTACGTTTTGCTGCTGAACCTCTTCCGCGATCAGTTGGATCGTTGTGGTGAAATCGATCGTGTGCAAGACGCCATCGCTACTGCCTTGGAGCAGTCTCCCAACACCACCCTGCTTTACAACGCCGACGATCCGCTGTGCACCATCATTGCGCAGCGCGTGTCCAACAAGTCTGTTGCGTTTGGCGTGGGCGAAGACATGCACCAGCGTCAAAACGTCGTGGCAGACGCTCAGATGTGTCAGCGCTGTTCGGCTATGTTTACTTACGGCTACCGACAATACGGTCAGCTTGGCACGTATTCGTGCCCGAACTGTGGATTCAGCCGCCCCGATTTGGATTTCGCCGCCAAGAGCGTAGTGTTCGGAGACGAAATCACGTTTTCGGTTGAAGAAGTGGCAACGGGCAAAAGCGTCGATCTTCACGCGCAGCGCGCGGGGTCGTACATGGTGTACAACGTTATGGCTGCTTGGTTGGCCTCCCATTGCGCTGGCGTTTCCGACGCGGTGTTCCAAAAGGCGGTCGATCTTTTCGACCCGCAGAATGGACGCTTGCAGTCGCTTACCATCGAGGGGCGCCCTGTTCTTTTGAACCTGGCGAAGAACCCGACGGGCTTCAACCAGAACATGAAACTTATCACCCAGGCGCCGGGCAAGAAGGTTGCGGCGTTCTTCATTAACGACAACGAAGCCGATGGACGCGACATTTCCTGGATTTGGGACTGCGACTTTGAGGAGCTAGCCAGCCAGGAAGACGTCATGGTGTTCGCTGGCGGAATCCGCAAAAACGACCTGCAGCTGCGTCTGAAGTATGCGGGCATCGACGCCAAGATCGTCGATAGCGTCAACGAAGTGGTGGATGCTGCGCTGAAGCTGCCTTCCGAATGGAATATCTACGCTATCGCCAATTACACCTCGCTCCCCGCAGTGCGCTCCGCCCTGATGGCGCGTGCTGATAAGGCAGCACCTGCCAACCCGACATCGGGCGATGCCAAGCCAGAATGCAGTAAGAAGTGGGTTTCGGGCGCTTATGTGCACCAAGCTGAAGCTGCCAAGTTCGACGAGCAGCCTCTGCGCATCGTGCATCTGTTCCCCGATCTTCTTAATTTGTACGGCGATGGCGGCAACGTGCGTGTGCTTGCTCAGCGTTGCGCATGGCGCGGCATCCCTGTGCAGGTGGAAGCAGTTCACTACGGGGAATCGGTCGATCTTACTTCGGCCGATATCGTTTTCTTGGGCGGCGGCCCCGACCGCGAGCAGAAACTGGCATCCGAAGTGCTGCTGGGCATGCGCGAAGAATTGCGCACCTATGTAGAAGGCGATGGAGCGCTTCTGGCTATTTGCGGCGGCTACCAGATTCTGGGTAGTAATTGGCTTATGGGCGATGAGTCGGTGGAGGGCCTTTCTATCCTCGACCTGAAGACGGTTCGTGCTGGCGCTGGCTTCGATCGTCTTATCGAAAACATTGCGTTGGAGTCCGAGCTTTCTCCGCAGCCGGTGGTGGGATATGAAAACCATGCCGGTCGTACGAAGCTCGGCGCGTCCTTGAAGCCATTTGGCAAAGTAGTTTCCAATGTGGGCCACGGCAATGACGACGATTCGGGTTGCGATGGAACCCTGTATCGCAACTGCATCGGCACCTATCTGCATGGTCCGCTTCTGGGCAAGAACCCGGCTATTGCCGATCACCTTATTGCTGCGGCGATGGAGCGTCGTTTGGGCAACAAAGTGGAGCTCGTTGCCCTTGAAGACGAAGCCGAGCTCGCTGCGAATGCGTATATGGCAAAGCGACTGGGTGTGCCTGGAGCATAAATAGCAGGTTGTGATTTCACACTATTTTTGCCGAGACCTTTACCTTTTAGGTTGCCTGGGGCGCCGTTCCTTTTCTGTGCCGTGTCCGAGCTGAAGCGCTTCACGTTTTGTTCACAAAAAACTCAACAAATAGTATATGTCTGTACTAATAATGCGTGAATTGCCTTGTTTTCATTCGCGCATACTGTGGTTTTCGCCGAATTAATTTGCATGGTATTAACGTTTCTTTCATCATTTATTGCATGTTTGCTTCGAATAACAAGCCATCAAAACGATCGGCTCGTGCTGAAAGGAAGGCGGCGCACGCTTCCTCCTCGCGCACGCCGCATCGCTCAGCGGGAAGTGCTTCTGACCCGTATGTTCGTACGTCTCGCGCGTCGCATGCTTCGCGTCGCCCTAGCGGCTCGAGCACAAATGCGTATGGAGCCAGCAACTATGGTTCCTCCACGCATGTTTCCCCTGTTCACACACAACAAAAGAGCAATTATCGTTCGGTCGGTGCTTATGGTTCGCCCACCAAGCGCGGCCCGTATACTCCTCGCAATGCGCATGATCGCGAGATCCTTCGCGCTAAGCGCGAGCGCACGAAGAAGCGTCGCAAGCGCATTGCGCTCGGTGCGGTTGCCGTTTGCTTGACTTTGGTTCTTGGTGGCGTAGGCGCTGCCTGGGCTTACCTTAATAACCTCGACAAGGCGCTGAACAAAGACGTTGACGCAGACCTTCTGAACTCGCTTACGGTTACCGATTCGGCATCGGACCCGTTCTATATGCTGCTTATCGGCATCGATAAAGACGAGGGCCGTGAATCATCGGATGAATATGGTGGGTCGTATCGCACCGATTCTATGATTCTTGCGCGTATCGATCCCAAGGATAAGGAAGTTACCCTGGTGTCCATCCCTCGTGACACGCAGATTCAGCTTGGGACGCACGGCACTCAGAAGATCAACGCGGCTTATGCATTTGGTGGGCCTTCTGGTGCCATCAAAGCTGTTGAAGACTTGGCGGGTGTCTCTATCAGCCATTACGCGGAAATCGACCTTGATGGTTTTGCGGCGGTGGTTGATTCGCTTGGCGGTATCGACATTAACGTTCAATATGAGATTAACGACCCGAATTACATGGGATATCTCGCGGCTGGTCAGCAAACTTTGAACGGAGAGCAGGCGCTAATCTATTGCCGCAGCCGTCATGCTTACGATGCTATTGGCAATGGTGATGCTATTCGTTCCGCCAACCAGCGCACCATGATTTCGGCCATTATGAAGAAGCTTATGAGCTCCGATATCGGTACTCTTACCAATACGGTGAGCACCTTGGCCCAGTACATCACCACCGATTACTCTGTTGCGGACATTCTTGGTTTGGCGCAACGTATGTTCGGCATCGATATCGATAAGAATGTGTATTCCGCTGCGGTTCCTACAACCTCGTCATATGAAAATGATGTTTGGTACGAGAAGGTGAACACTTCCGAATGGAACAAAATGATGAGTCGCGTGAAGCAGGGCTTGTCTCCCACGGAAGGTGATGTTACGGATGAGACAACGGGAACTGTAATGGCATCGTCTGGTAGCGGTGGCTCCGGTTCGGGTGACTCTGGTTCAGGCGGTGCGTCAGGCTCTTCTCTTTCCGGCACAAAAGTTTCTGTGAAGAACGGAAATGGCACTAAGGGCTGCGCGAGCGATGCGGCTGCTAAGCTCACTCCTCAAGGAGCGGTGTGCGAAACCGGCAACGCAGACGACTCCAATTACGCTAAAACCTTGGTAATCTACGATGGCGACAACGCCGATAAAGCGCAAAAGGTTGCCGATTTGCTGGGATGCGGCACCGTGATGAAGAACGATGGGCGGTATACCTACACAGGGGACATTCTGGTGGTTGTCGGCCAAGACTGGAAATAAACTGCAAAAGGCGGCTTCGGCCGCCTTTCTGTTTCTTGGCTATGGTTATCTCCATGAAGCTTCTGGTCTCATTACTTTTTGTATAATTGCCCTTGCATGTACCAAAGAAAAGGAAGCTATTTGAGTTCAGCAGGCAAAACCTATTCCGTTCCTTCGCGCGATAACAACATTAATTTCCTACGTTTTATTGCGGCAAGCCTGGTTATTTGGTTCCATATGGCTTCATTGCTGGCTATTCCCGAGCCCTACATAATGGGGCAGGGCTTGGGCCCTATTGCGGTGAACATTTTCTTCGTGCTCAGCGGATACCTTATCGCGAAAAGCTGGACCCGCTCTTCAAGCTTCGGTAGCTATCTTATTCGCCGTATTGCTCGTATTTTTCCTGGTCTTGCGGTAGTGATCTTGCTAAGCGTTTTCGTTATGGGGCCGATTGTCACGAGCCTCCCGCTGGGCGATTACTTTGCCGACGCGGGGACGTGGAAGTATCTTTCTTTGATTGTGCTAGCTCCTATCAGCAATGTTTTGCCGGGAGTTTTCGACGCGAACCCTCTTCCGTATGCTGTAAACGGGTCACTTTGGACTCTGCGCTATGAGTTTTTGGCATATTTGCTTACGCCATTGCTTTATGCGGCAACAAAGAAGCTATGCGGTGGTAGAAAGCTGGTATTTGCCGTTGTTCTTGCAGTTCTGGTTCTAGTGCATTTTCTTTCTTATTCGGGTTTGTACCCGCTTCCCAAGGTGCTCGACAACCTTTTTAGGCTTTTCGCCTATTACATGGCAGGTGTGGCAGTTTTGGAGCTTGGCCTCGATAAGTATTGCGACAGCCAGTTTGCGGTTGTGGCTCTGCTCGTGATAATCGTTTTTCGTGATCAGGTGGGTATCTTTTCCTCGCTGATCATGTTCGTATGTGTATGCACATTCACTTTAGGTTTTTCGCTTACTAGCAATCCTCGTTTCGCTCCGTGCTTCAAGAAAAATGATTATTCGTACGGTATCTACATCTATGCATTCCCCATTCAGCAATGCGTGGTTTGGCTTGGCGGTGCATCGTTGCCATGTGCGTATCTTTCCTGTTCAGTTATCTCGTTTGGCATAACGCTGCTTTTTGCGATTGCCTCGTGGTTTCTTGTGGAAAAGCCCGCCATGGATGCAGGGCGTAAGCTGGCAAAGAAATGGACTTCGAGAAAGAGCAATTAGGGGAATGGGTATCCCCTCTTTTCCTTTTTTTTGGGGGGGGGAAGTGGCAAGAAATGCTTCGCGCTTTCCTCGAGGCTTAGAGCAAGAATGCGAAGCATCCCTTTGTGGAGTGCCTTCGGCATTGAAGCAAGGGATTCAAAGGGGATGGGTTTTTATCCTGCTGGAGCGTTCGGAAACGAGCCGTATTTAGCGTAGGCCATGATGGGCATCGACGTTGACAACAACGTATATTCGGCTCAAGCCCCCACCACTTCAGTGTATGAAAACGATATTTGGTACGAAAAAGTGAATATCCAAGAGTGGCAGAAGATGATGAGTCGCGTGAAGCAGGGGCTTTCACCTACGGAGGAAACCGTTGTTGACTTTGCGACTGGCACGGTAATGTCTTCGGCGGGAACAGGTGGCAGCGGTTCTGGCGATAGCGGCTCCAAGAATTCGAGCTCTTCCTCTTCGCTTTCTGGTGTGAAGATTGCTGTAAAGAACGGCAGTGGCATTCAGGGTTGTGCGAACGAAACGGCATCGAAACTCACCCCGCAGGGCGCCGTTTGCGAAACGGGCGACGCCGACGATTGCAACTACAAGAAGACGATCGTTGTATACAACGGCACCGACTCCAGCCAAGCGCAGAAGATCGCCGACTTGCTGGGCGTTGGCACTGTTAAGAAGAATGACGGCACCTATTCCTTCACGGGCGACTATTTGGTAGTGGTTGGCCAGGACTGGAAATAGGATTCTTCTAGCAAGTCGGACATAAGTTCACTTGGTTTTTCTGTGGGCTGGGATTCGGGTAAAAGTTATCCTGGTGCTCTGAGCGCAAGCTTGCGTAAGTTGGGAGCCTGTGGCTTCTTGACACTATGAGGTTTTTCTAGCGTGCAATGCGAGATTGATTCGCATTGCACGCTTTTCTTTTTTTTGGAGGACAAACCTTTGATCGCAGGTGAAAAGTGTGCCCGATTTAAGCCTGGATCTGCAGGCGTGCTACGAATACGAGTCATTTAAAAAAGCGGATGGGATTGAGGCGCTGGTGATGGGTTGCCCTATACCCCCCCTATTTCGCGATATTGACTTCGTTGCTGTTGTCGGGAGCCTATCTTTTGCGGGATTCGTTCTTCTGCGGCAGATCCGCCCGTTGTCAAAACGAAAATCCAGGTACATTTGCAACTTTTTTGCGATTGGCAACTCTCTTTCGCCCCATGCAAAGCAAGAATCGGATGTTTCATGGCAGATCACCTGCGCTTTTGCGCCATGATCCGTGATTCGACGGCTCGGAACAATTGCCAATCGCAAAAAAGTTGCAGCCAGGACTGATTTTTTTTTGTTTCTGGGCTTCCGGGATGGCTTTCGAGACTGCGCTATAGGCGGGATGAACCTTGATGTGACGCTATGGGCGAAATGGCATGGGTACGGCGCTGGGCGGAATGAACTCGGATGTGCTGCTGGGTGGACTTTGGGGATGGGTCGATGGGGCGGTAACATGGACTGACGTGGCGCGGCAAGTCGATATCTGGAATAGCACTATGTTCGAATTTGCCCGAGTTGCATGCTTGCCCATATCCCGCACTTCTAGAAGAGTGTGTGGCTTTCAGCGCCGCCTGCGACGCAGCCCATTGCTTCTCGAATCCCGCTCGTTGCCTCGATCCTCCCATCGCGAGTGATAAGCACGGCTTCGAGGTTGGGATGCCCTTCTGCGTAGTTTTTTGCCCAATAACCTCCCATGATCAGAAGTGCTGTTGAGAAGCCGTCGCCGTCTATCGACTGTTTCGATACCACCGTTGCGCTTGCAAGGTCGCTGTTCGAGGGACGCCCGGTGCGTGGGTCGACAATATGGTGATGGATGTTTCCATATTCGTCGGTAAAGCAGCGCTCATAGATGCTGCTGGTAACTACGGAACAGTCGCTCAGTTCAAGGATGCAAGCAGGTTCTTCGTTGAATGGCGTGCAGTTTCTGAGTGCTCGAAGGTCGGTTCCGTGGGGGCTGCGCGCTATGGCGGCGGCACGTTCTTCCGCAGCTTTTCTTCGCGAGGCATGTTTTGGGGACCGAATGCCAATGCGCCAGTACCGCTGTGAGGTTTCGGCTAAGAAGGCGCGCCCTTTCACCACGATATTTCCTCCAAGGTTAATGAGGGCATCGTGGATGCTGCAATCTTCCAGGAATTCGCTAACGCGATCGGCGACGTATCCTTTTGCGATGCCTCCGAGGGAAACCTTGCTTTCTGCAATAGGGAGCTGGGCGTGGTCTTCCATAATGCGGAGGTGTCCAGTTTTTGCAATTTCAAGGGCATGTGCAATTTCGGCGGGCTTGGGAACTTGGGCTTTACGGAAGTTCCAGAGCTCTGCAACGGGAGCCATGGAAACATCGAACAGCCCCGCGGTTTCCTCGCGGTAGTGCCTGGAAAGCTGCAGAATCTTTGTGGTCTCGGCATCGATGGGCACGGCTTCCCCCTGCGCGTGATTCAAGCGCCAGATATCGCTTCCTTTTTGGGTGTGGCTCCAGAGCTTTTCGTATCGGTAGCAGAGACCCACCGCATTATCGAGAATTTTTTCCAGCAATTGCCCAGATGAGGGCTGCGCTCCATCGGTTACGATCGCTGCCTTTATGCAGCAGTTCGTGTTGAAGGCGAAGAAGCTTCTGCTCCTTATCTCGAGCTCGGCGTTTTCGCTCGTGGTTGTTTTGAGGGGGCATGTTCCCGACTGAGCGTTTCTTATGTTCACGGGTCCTTCTTCGCGATAGGGCGGGGAGGCGCTGAAGCCTATAGATGGTCGAAAGCCGCATCCCCGGTAATTTGTCTGCAGCTAAATTGTTACCTATGGTAAACTCCTGCATGTGAATTAGCCACGGCTAACTTTAAATGTGCAGAAATAAGTTCGGAAAGGGAGAATATGAAAGATTCTCAGTCACTTCGTACACCCGCTGCCTCTGCGGCGAAGGTAGGCATGGCGGCTGCCTTGGCTGCTGGCATGGTCATAGCCACTCCGACTGCCGCATTCGCGACAGGGGAAGATCAGGACGTGAGCATCGCCTCTGAAAACGCAAGCGATAGCTACTACTACATCGGCGACAGCTCCTACGGGCTGAGTACCTATCTTTCCGAAGCTGTTGCCCAAGGGTCCACCAAAATACACGTGGGAACCAGCTTTACCGACAAGGGCACGGTAACCATTCCTTCGTCTATCACTGAGCTTTCGGGGTATTCCGAAGGTTGGTTCAGCTCTGGCCCGAAAACGGTTGATTTCGGCTATTCCTATAAAATGACAGTCGTGTTCCCTTCCGGTTCGAACATCGCGGTTGATCGCATCAATTTCTACAAGCGCAATAGCTCAGACGCTGAAGGTGCCTATGTCGAGGTGCAGAAGGGCGCTGTGGTTCATTTTTCAAATTGCTCGTTTTCCAATACGCCTGTTGTGAACGGTACGGCGGTGTTCGAAAACTGCACCTTTGCGACGGGGCAGATCGAAAACAATGGCTCCGTAACGTATACCGGTAGCACGAAAGAGCCCGAGAATATTGGCAAGCCTGCCGAATCCTACCAGGGTCTTGCTTTCAGCTTCGCATCAGGCAAGGAGTTCTCTGCTGCCGTTCAGGGCAGCCAGGTCAGCCAAGCGCTGCCCTTTGAGTTGAAGGGAACGAAATCTGCCGACGCCAAAGTTGCCGCCAAGGTTCTTGGTCAGGATGGCGCAGAGATTGAAGGTTTGAGCGCTTCTGTTTCGGACGGGAAAATCTCTCTGACCGGAACAGCGCCTACCGCTGGTTCGTATTCCGTTGCGGTTTCCGCTTCCGCAGCCAAGGAGGACGGCTCGACAGATTCGACAAGCGAAACGTTGAGCTTTGTGGTGCAGGAGCAGATCCAGGTTAGGCTTTCGGGCGATCTTCAGTGCTTCGTTGTGAACGGCACGTCTGCTCAGAGCAGTGAATACGAGGTGATGGCAACCTCGACAGGCGGTGGCGGATCATCGAGCACGAGCCAGTCGAATCGTCTGAAGCCCGAGGTTAAAGAGGGAACTGGCGAATGGGAGGACTGGAACACCTTTGCAACCAGGAATTCTGATGCTGAAATCAGCTTTTCTATCAGCCCTGAAGGAAGCGGCATGGAGGTAAGCCCCGTTGCCTACGACACCGTCTACGTTACGGGAACGCCGCAGACGCCAGGCACCTACCACATAACGGCAACGGTAACTTCTGGCGCGCGTAACCAACAAAGTAGTTCGGTGGAAATGCGCATCTATGCAGACGACCAAACCCTTCAGCAGCGGATGGATGCACTTTCTGAAGGAACCAGCTCATGGGATATGGAGCCATACGAGATCTCTGAGACGGGAAATGCGGTTGTACCGGTTGGCCTGCACGACATTTACGGCTCGCACGAATCGGGCGTGTACGGCATTATCGGCAAAGGCGAAAATGGCAATTTCGGTACCGAAACCCTCACTATTCCCGCAGGTGCAGACGTTACCCTTCATAACATGAAGATTTATTCGAGCGTAAAGATCGTCGTGGAAAAAGGCGGCAAGCTGACCCTCGACGATTCGGTTGCCTATGGCGCTGTGGAAGTAAACGGGGGTACTTTGAGCGCCAAAAACAGCTCTTCATTCGTTAACCAGATCACGCTGAATGATGGATCTGCCCTCGAAGATGCCGAAATCAGATCCCATGCTAACTACCTTACCGACGGAAACTACAAGGTCGAAGCGCCGACGGCTCCCGTGCAAACGAATGGCACGGTGACGGTCAAAGGCACGTGCTCCATCGAAGGTGAAGGCATCGTGTCTAGTAAAGATGCCCAAACTGGCATGATCGTTAATGGGGGCAAGTTGGTTATCGATCAGGGTGCCACGTTGAAAGCGACCGGCGGCAGCGTTGACCTTGACAACGGAAACGGCGGTGCGGGCATCATGCTCAACGGTGGCTCTATTATCGGCGACGGTCAGCTTGAGGCACAGGGTGGCTCTGTCGGCATGGGCGGAGGAAACGGTGGCGCAGGTATTGCCGGTGAAGGCATAGTTGCAGTTTCCACGCTGAAGGCAACTGGCGGAAATACGGTTGGTGAAAACGACGCGGCCATGGGCGCCCCGGGCAATGCGGGTAACGGCATCGATCCGAAAGTCCTGGTTTCAAAGGCTACTCGGGTCGAGTCAAAGGGCGGAACGGGAGTGAACCCAGGAAGCGGTGAGTACAGCGTTTACGAAGAAAATGCTGGCGGCGGATCGGGTTCTGATGGCGATAAGGGGCCTGATTCCGGCAACGGTTCTGGCTCTGGCGATAGCTCGGGTGACGGATCTGATGCCGGCAATGACTCTAGCGCTGATACGGGCAACGGATCGGGCGATGCGGGCAACGGCGGCGATGCTAGCACTTCCGACGACGCTTCCGGCGCCGATGCAGGCAGCAAAGGCGAAGAATCCAACGACGATTCCCCTCAGGTTGCCAGCCTACCCGCAACGTGCGATGCAGCTCCCCTTGGGGCGGCTGCTGCGCTTGCCGTAATGGCGGCGAGTGGGGCGGCGGTTGCACGCAGGAAGTTCGACAGATAGTTTCGGGAAGCATCTCCCCATACGATGCGACTGACGGGGAAGGCGACAAGGGGCGCCTTCCCTTTGTCGCGCTCAGGGCGATTCTCTTCACCGAAAGTAGCCGCTTCGTTTCGGGTGGTACGTCGTTCATTGGAGCGTGCTATCCTTTCCTGCGATAAACAAGTTTCCGTGAAAGGTGGTTTTCTTGGAACGCAAGAACGCATGGGAAGGCTACAACGCCGACCAGCTTGAAGAGCTCGACGGTTTGGCTTCCCGCTATATCGACTACATCTCTAACAACAAAACTGAGCGCCGTTGCTTTGCGGCCGCCGTTAAGCAGGCAGAAGCTGCGGGCTATGAATCGCTTGAGAATGTGGTTCGCGAGGGCCGCACGCTCGAAGCGGGCAGCAAAGTATGGGCTGGCGTGCATGGCAAGTCGCTCATTTTGGCTCACATCGGTACCGAGCCGCTTGAAGCGGGCCTGAACATCCTGGGTGCCCATATCGACAGCCCCCGCCTGGACTTGAAGCAGAACCCGGTTTACGAGAACAACGGGTTTGCCTTCCTCGACACTCACTACTACGGCGGCATCAAGCACTACCAGTGGGTAACGCTGCCCTTGGCGCTGCATGGCGTGGTAGCCAAGACCGACGGCACCGTGGTTGACGTGAACGTGGGCGACGATGCCGGCGACCCCGTATTCTGCGTAACCGATCTTCTGCCCCATTTGGGCAACCAGCAGATGGCCAAGAAGGGCAGCGAAGTGGTCGAGGGCGAAAACCTCGATGTGCTTATCGGCAATCGCCCCCTGAAGGTCGAGCCCGCCGACGACGCCTCCGACGAGGAGAAAGCCGCCGCAAAGGAGCCGGTAAAGGCTTTCGCCCTTAAGCTGCTGGAAGAAAAGTACGGCATTGCGGAAGAAGACTTCCTTTCCGCCGAAATCGAGGTAGTGCCTGCAGGCCGCGCCCGCGAGCTGGGCTTCGACCGCAGCATGGTTATCGGCTACGGCCAGGACGACCGCGTGTGCGCCTACACTTCGCTCGAGGCTCAGCTGGCAATCGAAACGCCGAAGAAGACCGCCGTTACGGTGCTGGTTGACAAGGAGGAAATCGGCAGCGTCGGCGCAACAGGCATGGGCTCTCTGTTCTTCGAGAACACCATCGCAGAAATTGCCGCTCTTACTGGGCTGGAAAGCCCCTTGGCGCTGCGCCGCGTTTTGGCCGCATCGCGCATGCTTTCCTCCGACGTGTCCGCCGGCTTCGACCCTGCGTATGCTTCGGTATTTGAGACGAAGAACGCTGCATACCTTGGCAAGGGCCTGGTGTTCAACAAGTACACGGGAGCGCGCGGAAAAAGCGGCTCCAACGATGCGCGTGCCGAATACGTGGCATACGTACGCCGCGTGATGGACGACGCCGAGGTTTCCTTCCAGACCGCCGAACTTGGCAAGGTTGACGCGGGCGGCGGCGGAACCATCGCCTACATTCCCGCAAAGTACGGCATGGACGTCATCGATTCCGGCGTTGCCGTGCTTTCGATGCACGCTCCGTGGGAAGTTACCTCCAAGGCCGATATCTTCGAGGCGTATCGCGGATATCGCGCCTTCCTCGAGGCCTAGAGCAAGAATGCGAGGCATCCCTTTGCGGAGCGCCTTCGGCATTGAAGCAAAGGATTCAAAGGGGCTGGGTTTTTATCCAGCTGGAGCGTTCGGAAACGAGCCGTAAAACCTAAGATTTTCAGCATTTACGTGTGCACCAAGTGACAAAAAGGAGCCTCGCTCCTTTTTGTCACTTTTTTGTCGCGCACGTGTCTATAATGAATTAACCTCGCGGAAACCCTCCGGGCACGAAAGGGAACCGGCAAGGAGCGGGGGATCGGGAAATGAGACTCAATTCAAGGAGCGCTACATGGCACATTATTTCGACGAACCCTCTCGTACTTTCAATGAGTACCTGCTTGTACCGGGTTACTCTTCTTCGGAGTGCATCCCCGAAAAGGTTGACCTTTCCACTCCGCTTGTACGATACAAGAAGGGTGAAGAGCCTGCTCTGAAGCTTTCTATCCCCATGGTTTCTGCAATCATGCAGGCCGTTTCCGACGATGGCATGGCTGTAGCTTTGGCTCAGCAGGGCGGCGTTTCTTTTATCTACGGCTCTCAGTCCATCGAAGACCAGGCCGCAATGGTTCGCCGTGTAAAGGACCACAAGGCCGGTTTCGTGCGTAGCGATTCCAACCTTACCCCCAACGCAACGCTTCGCGACGTTGTTGCGCTGAAGGAAAAGAGCGGCCATACCACTATGCCCGTTACCGAAAACGGTCAGGGCCAGGGCAAGCTGCTGGGCATTGTTACCGGCCGCGACTATCGCCTTTCCCGCATGGATCTCGATACGCCCGTATCTGAGTTCATGACCCCCCGTGAAAAGCTCATCGTTGGCACCGCAAGCACCACGCTGAAGGAAGCCAACGACATTATTTGGGACAACAAGCTGAACTCGCTGCCCATCGTTGACGACAACGACAACCTTATGTACATGGTATTCCGCAAGGACTACGAGCAGCACAAGTCCAATCCGCACGAACTGCTCGACGCTCACAAGCGTTACATTGTTGGTGCTGGCATCAACACGCGTGATTTCGCAGAGCGCGTTCCTGCTCTGATTGAAGCTGGCGCAGATGTTCTGTGCATCGACTCTTCTGAAGGTTTCTCCGAGTGGCAGTCCCGCACCATTGCATGGATTCGCGCTCACTACGGCGATTCCGTAAAGGTTGGCGCTGGTAACGTAGTAGACACCGAGGGCTTCCGTTTCCTGGCTGAGGCTGGCGCTGACTTCATCAAGGTTGGCATCGGCGGCGGTTCCATCTGCATTACGCGTGAAACCAAGGGCATCGGCCGTGGCCAGGCAACCGCACTTATCGAGGTTGCAAAGGCTCGTGACGAATACTTCCGCGAAACGGGCGTGTACGTTCCCGTTTGCTCCGATGGTGGTACGGTATACGATCATCACATCACCCTGGCACTTGCCATGGGTGCCGACTTCATCATGCTGGGTCGCTACTTCGCTCGTTTCGACGAGGCTCCCAACAACAAGGTTGTGGTAAACGGCCAGCACATGAAGGAATACTGGGGCGAAGGTTCCAGCCGTGCACGCAACTGGCAGCGCTATGACCTGGGCGGCAGCAAGAAGGGCATGACTTTCGAAGAGGGTGTAGATTCCTACGTTCCCTACGCTGGCTCCTTGAAGGACAACGTGGATCTTACGCTTTCCAAGGTTCGTTCCACTATGTGCAACTGCGGCGCGCTCACCATTCCCGAGCTGCAGGACAAGGCAAAGCTTACGGTTATCAGCTCCACTTCCATCGTCGAGGGCGGCGCGCACGATGTTCTGCTGAAGGACAAGACTCCTTTCGTTAGCAACACGCGCTAGAGTTTATACGGCGCAAACGAAAACGTTTCGTTTGGCTCATCATTTACGGCTCTTCATAAAATCTCCCCGTTTCGCTCTGTGCGAATAGGGGAGATTTTTTATATTTGAACTGGTACAACAGTGTTCACGGGTAGAACGTGTTCCAATCCGAGAAAGCGGACGATTAGGTCAAAACTGACGGGTACGCTAAACTTCTTGCTATGGCTACACGAGTACATAAAGCGCTTACCGCGGTTCCCGTTAGCTTGGCATTGGCTCTTTCTATGACCTTGCCGGCAACTGGCGCTGTGCGCGAAGCGCACGCAGACGAGCTTTCCGACGCCCAGGCAGTACTGTCCCAGGCTTCGGCTGAGCTTGATTCCCTTAATAAAGAATACGATGCCCTGCAGGCACAGTTGAGTGGTCTTGATTCTCAAATCAACGAAACCACCCAGAAGGTGCAGGACGCTCAGCAGAAGATGCTTGATGGTCGCGAAACACTTTCCGACAGCATTCTTTCCCAGTACAAGGGAGATGGTTCCCTTTCGCTGGTGAACATCGTCCTTTCATCGGAAGATATCTCAGAGTTCACGAAGAACCTGACGTACTACTCTTCCATTCAAGAAGACCAGGCGCAGAAGGTTGCCGAACAAGAGCAGCTGCGCGATACGTTTTCTTCGGCTCTCGGCGAGCTAGACACCCAGCGCGACGAGCAGCAGAAGCTGATCGACGAGGCTGAGCAGAAGAAGAGCCAGGCTGAAAAGGTGGTGTCTGACGCTTCCGCTAAGGTTTCTTCCATTAAGGAAGAACAGGCTCAGGCTCAGCTGGCGGCCCTGCAAGCACAGGCAGCGGAAATGCAGAAGAAAGAAGAGGGCAAGCAACAAGCTGCCTCGAATGCATCGCAGCCCAATTCCAATTGGAATACCAATACCGACCGCAACCCGTCGGCTAATACCAATTCTTCCAGCAGCAGCAATTCCTCGAATTCCAATTCTGGTAGCGTAAGCGCTGGTTGGAGGACGGGCGTTGCTTCTGCTTATGGCGGCAGCAGCGACGCAAGTACCCCGAATCCGGGAACCACAGCAACGGGTGCAATTTGCAACGATTCCTCCATGGGCGTTGCTGTTCCCATGTCTTGGCCGAATTACCGCTCATACCTTGGGCGTGCTGTCGAAATCAAATATGGTGGTAAGACGGTAATTGCTACCGTCAACGACTGCGGTTCCATGGGTGGCGGCTCGCGCGCGCTCGACTTGCAGCCGGGTGTCTTCAAGGCTTTCGGGTTCAGTACCTGCCAAGCCTGGGGCGTCCGCACCGTAAGCTACCGCTTCCTGTAAGTGGGAACATAAGGCGCATCATTTTTCTGCTTGCGCCATAGGGCAATAACAGGGCCTCGTTTGCGAATTTTGAACTATTTCCCAGTTCATCCATCGCGAGCGAGGCCATTTTTGTTGGGGGGGGATATAGGAGCAGGTGCCAGACTCCCGTCTGGCGAGCCGGGTTTCGTTTGCAAAGCTGTTTGTGCGCGAGGCTTTGGCGCTAGTTGCTACAGCGCAAAGCGGAAATCCGGTACCTATTCCCATCTTCATAGCAACCGCTTAGAGGAAATTGTGCGCGGAAACACAGGCGCAACGCCAACACGATATAATGTCAAACCGTATGTATATTCAGTGCTCGAAGGTTCGTTTTCTTGAATCAACGGGTTCTGCGCGCATGAAGTATCGGAAAAGGATTATGCCTCATGAAAGAATACAATCCTCACGAGATTGAGCCTCGTTGGCAAAAGGTGTGGGCCGAAACAGGCGCACATAAGGCAACGGAGGATACCAGCAAGCCGAAGCGCTATGTGCTTGAGATGTTCCCGTACCCTTCGGGCGACATTCACATGGGCCATGTTCGCAATTACACCATCGGTGACGTAACAGCTCGCTATTACGCTATGCGCGGTTACGACGTGCTGCATCCAATGGGGTGGGATGCGTTTGGTCTGCCTGCAGAAAACGCTGCCATCAAGCACAATTCCCATCCTGCTAAGTGGACGTACGCCAACATCGAAACGCAGAAGGCCAGTTTCAAGCGCATGGGCTTTTCCTACGACTGGGATCGCACCGTTGTTGCCTGCGACCCTGAGTACTATCGCTGGGGTCAGTGGATCTTCCTGCAGATGTACAAGCGCGGTTTGGTAGAACGTCGCAATAGCCCTGTCAACTGGTGTCCCAACTGCAAAACGGTTTTGGCAAACGAGCAGGTAACCGAAGGCGAATGCTGGCGCTGCCATGGTGCCGTTGAAAAGCGCGATCTTACCCAGTGGTACTACAAAATCACCGATTACGCCCAGGAGCTGCTGGACGATCTTGACCAGCTGGAAGGCTGGCCTGAACCTGTTAAGCAGATGCAGGCAAACTGGATCGGTCGCTCCGAAGGTGCCGAAGTTGATTTCGAGCTGATTCCTGCCGAAGGCAAGGACGACGGCCAGACCATCACGGTATTCACCACGCGCCCCGACACCCTGTTCGGCTGCAGCTTCTTCTTGCTGGCTCCCGAAAGCCCGCTGGTGCACGACCTGGTATGCGGTACCGAATACGAAGCCGAGGTCATGGCCCTGGTCGAGGGCGCTGCCAAAGTAAGCGCTGTGGAACGCGCCCAGGGCGACCGCGAAAAGCATGGTGCCTTCACCGGTCGCTACGTTATCAATCCCGTTAACGGCGAAAAGGTTCCCGTATGGGTTGCCGACTACATCGTTGCCGATTACGGCACCGGTGCCGTAATGGCGGTTCCCTGCGGCGACCAGCGCGACTTCGAGTTTGCTCGCAAGTACGACTTGCCCATCATCCCCATTATCTTGGGCGAAGATGATCCTCTGTATCCCGAGCTCAACGGCGTGCAGGAACGCAAGGTTACCACCGTCGATTGGGAAAAATCCTACGAGGCCGAAGGTGTGCTGGTTCAGTCCGGCAAGTACACCGGCATGGTGGGCGGCAAGCATTCTCCTGCCGTTGACGCCATCATCGGCGATCTGGAGGCTCAAGGTAAGGGCAAGAAGTCGGTTCAGTTCCGTTTGCGCGACTGGCTCATTTCCCGTCAGCGCTATTGGGGTAATCCTATCCCGATTGTTTACTGTGATGACTGCGGCATCGTGCCCGTTCCCGAGGACCAGCTGCCTGTTACGCTGCCCAAGGACATCGATTTGGCTGCTGGCGAAACGCTTGCAACGCATGAGCAGTTCGCTCAGTGCACGTGCCCGAAGTGCGGTAAGCCTGCGCGTCGCGAAACCGACACCATGGACACCTTCACGTGCTCCAGCTGGTACTACATGCGCTATACCGATCCGCACAACACCGAGCTGCCTTTCTCTCCCGACCGCGTAAACCGTTGGATGCCAGTCGACCAGTATATTGGCGGTATTGAGCACGCTATCCTGCATCTGCTGTATAGCCGCTTCTTCACGAAGGTACTGCGCGATATGGGTATGCTCAACTTCGACGAGCCCTTCACGAACCTATTGTGCCAGGGCATGGTTCTCGATGAAAACGGCGAGGTAATGTCGAAGTCGAAGGGCAACGTTATCAGCCCCGAAGACATGATCGCTGGATACGGCGCCGATGCAGTGCGTGCTTATATCCTGTTCATGGCTCCGCCTGACAAGGAGCTGCAGTGGAATGAAGACGGCCTGGCTGGCATGTACAAGTTCCTGAATCGTGCTTGGCGTATGGTGAACGATCTTGCAGGGAAGGCCGGGGAGGAAACTTCCTTCCAAGCTGGCGCGAAGGCGGAAGAAGCAAAGAAGGCTCATGATGAGCTTCTGCGCGAGCGCCATCGCGTGGTTGGCAAGGTCATCGACGATTTCGCTCGCAACAATTTCAATACGGCTATTGCAGCCATCATGGAATTGGTAAATGCTACAGGCGATTACCTGCGCAAAAACTCCGCCGAAGATCGTGCCGCCAACGCCGAGCTTGTTGCCTTCGATAAGGAAATTGCCGAGGTTATCGTGAAGCTGTTGGCTCCGATGGCTCCCCATTGGGCCGAAGAGCTGTGGCAGGATGTTTTGGACAACGAAACTTCTGTGCACAAGGAAGCTTGGCCTGAGTTCGACCCGAATGCCGCTAAGGCTTCCGAGGTTGAGCTGGCAGTGCAGGTTAACGGCAAGGTGAAGGCCAAGATCACCGTTGCTTCCGATGCTGCGGAGGACGCCATTCGCGAAACGGCCTTGGAGGCCATCGCTGACGCAACCGCCGGTAAGGACATCAAGAAGGTTATTGTTATCCCGGGCCGCCTGGTCAATGTGGTAGCAAAATAGCCAGAATGTGCTTTTAGGGGCCAGATCTGCTTGTGAACTGCCTCCCATTTCTTGGAAGCGAGAAATGGGAGGCTTTCTTATGTGTGCGGATTTCAGAGTGAAGTGCGAGGTCGAGGTGAGAGGGCTGACAGCCCTCTTTCTTTATGCCGCATACCGAAGGCACGCCGTATCTCCGGTTCCTCGCAGGGGTATCTGCGAAAAGCCCCGGGCAACATTGCCGAGAGCGCTGTCTTGGCGTATCCCCGTTTTCCGTGCGGGGGCAAAGTATCACGGTATTCATCACGCGTCCCGACGACCCACGGCAGCCCCGATCCTTCGTGTGGGAAGAGAGGGGAGAAGAGCAGGCCGCGTACGAACAAAACGCGCGGACAACGTGGAGGTTCCGAAACTCTTACGTACGTTTGCTATGATCGAAACCTATGGGAACTAAACGAAAAAAAGGATGCCTCCGCCGCTTAATCGAAGCCGTTATCGGCTTCGTGCTGTTTGTTGCGCTTGTTGTGGTGGGCGTTCCTCTGGGGATCAATGCTTGGGTTTGCGCAAGCACGCGCCCTGCCTTTGAATCTCAGGCTCAGGCAGCCGCTAATGCGGATGCGTTCGAAGCTGACGCCATTGTGGTGTTGGGCGCAGGCATCAACTGGGACGGCAGCCCCTCAGCTGTTCTGAAAGATCGTCTTGATGTTGCCGACGACCTATACAACGCTAGGGTTGCCCCGAAAATCATCATGAGTGGCGACAATAGCGACTCTTCATACAACGAGGTCATGGCCATGGCGAAGTACGCAAAGGCCAACGGGATTCCCGCCGAAGATATTTTCTGTGATCATGCGGGCCTTTCCACATACGACAGCATGTATCGCTTGAAGAATGTATTCAACGTGCAGCGCTGCGTTATCGTTACGCAGGAGTACCATTTGTATCGTGCTGTGTACGATGCGCGCGGTTTCGGCATCGACGCACGTGGTGTTGCAAGCGATCTGAGCGACTACTCCAATAAGGATTCTTACGAGCAACGGGAATTCTTTGCGCGCATCAAAGATTTCCTCGGCATCATCACCAAGATGGAGCCGCAAACGAAGAGCGAGCCGGTTTCCCTCAACCAATCAGGGACCGTTACCCAATGGTGGTAGAAAGGGGCAGCAATGCCGAAAATCGTTATTGTTGACACCGACTTCGAAAACAACGACTTTGAAGTGCGTATGGCGAAGGATGCAGGTGTTGACATTGCCCTGTTCAACGAGCGGGAGCCCGAAGCTATCATCCGCAATGCTGCCGATGCTGATGGTGTGGTTACTTCCTATGGTAAGTTTCCGCCCAAGGTGTTTGAGGCGCTTCCAAATCTGCGCGTGGTAAGCCGAACAGGCATTGGATACGACGATATCGATGTGCCTGCGGCAACGAAGAACAGCACTGCGGTATGCGTAGTGCCTGGTTATGGTACTGAAGTGGTGTCCGACCATGCTATTACGTTGGCGCTCTGCGTGCTGCGTCGCTTGAACGAAACTGATGCCGATATGCGCGCAGGTATTTGGGACTACACGCGCCATCGTCCGTATGGCCAGGTGTTCGGCCGCGTATTTGGCGTGGTGGGAATGGGCGAAATCGGTCGTGCCACTGCCCGCAAGGCTGCTGGCTTGGGCTTCAAGGTGGTGTGTTGTTCGCGCTCTCTTACGCCGGGCCGCCGCACGCCCGAAGGCTACGACATCCTGGAGTACGAAGAGCTACTGAAGTGCGCCGATGTGGTTAGCTTCCATACGGCTCTAACCCTCGGCACCCATCATCTGCTTGATGCTCGCTGCATTTCGCTCATGAAGGATAGCGCGGTAGTGGTGAACACTTCACGCGGCGCGGTTATCGACACGCTTGCTTTGGCGGAAGCTCTCCAGGCGGATAAACTGTGGGGCGCTGGCATTGACGTGTTCGAAGGTGAGCCAGTCGATCCAGGTCATCCGCTGATGAAAGCTCCTCATACGGTGTTCAGTCCGCATGTGGCGTATTGGTCTGAGGAATCGGGCATCGAGCTGCGTACGCGTGCCATGCAGGCCGCAATCGATGTGGTTACGGGTGTGCGTCCGAAGGACTGCCTGAATCCTGAGGCCCTGTAAAGGGCGGAGCCTCGCTCGCTTGTTTTGTCTTGCGCTTGCCGCGCTGTCCCACACCTCGGACTTTGTCCTGAAGGTTGGCAACTGCGGTTCTGCCAGCGGCAACTGCAATCCAATTCGCGGCGCGGCAATTGCGATCCTGCCTGCGACGCGGTCTTATGCGCTGGTAGCTGCATCGCGGTCGAGTTGTTTCTTGCCCCGTCTTCTTCTCATCCCGTCCAGGGCGGGTGCTTTCATTCTCGTCAAAACGAAGGAGCTGAATATGCTTGTTGGCGTGATTTCGGACATTCATGGCCATTTGAGCGAGCAGGCCTACGATGCCTTGCAGCCGTGTGACATGATTCTGTGCGCGGGTGACGTTGAGCGTCCGACTATTCTTATGGAGCTTGACGCCATCGCTCCAACGGTTGCGGTGCTGGGCAATTGCGATTCCAGTCTGCGGGGGATGGATATCCCCTTCACTGCGACTCCCCGTATTGGTGGAGTGCGCTTTTTCATGACGCATCGCCCCGAAGATATTGGCACCGTTGCCGAAGATGTGCGCGTGGTGGTGCACGGCCACACTCACATTCCCCGTGAAGAGCTTATCGACGGGGTCCTGTATTTGAACCCGGGAAGCGCTAGCAAGCCGCGTGGTGGCAGTAAGCGGGGCATTGCCCGTCTTGCTATCGACTCGGGTAAGGTTGCAGGCGTCGAATTTGTGACGTGGGAATAGGCGGGGCGGCCCGCCTGCATGGTTGGGGAAGCGGCAAAAATAGGCGAAATAGCTAAAAGAGGTACGCTTGAAAAATGGCAAGTTGACCCAGAGGGACTTGCCCGTTAGAATACATACTTGCATTTTATGCACGTGCGCCGTTAGCTCAGCTGGTAGAGCAGGGGACTTTTAATCCCAAGGCCGCGGGTTCGATTCCCTCACGGCGCACCACCGAAAAGCCAGGTCAGACAGTGAAAACGCTGTCTGACCTTTTTTGTTTTTATGCGAATTGTGCACAACCAGTGCACAGGCAGTGCACAAAGCCCCCGAAAACGCCCGAAATTTCTTCAATTCCATCCCATTACTTACAAAGAGAAAAGGGCACCAGATAATCCTGGTGCCCTGCGTTTAGTTCTTCTCGTTCTCTGCCATCTTGTGAATGGAGCAGTTAAATACAGATTCGGACGAATGAAGGAAGAAGTCCACGAAATACCGCTGTCCTTTGCCTGTAACTTTTGGCGTGCGGCTCAACGTTACGTGCCCGTCGGCATGGGTTACTGCCGTCTCCTTCACAACGAACAAACCCATATTCATGCTACGCTGGGTCGGCATGTTCTTCCAGCTGCCTCGCTTCATTAGGTAGCCGTTTCCGCGAAGCCATGCGAACAGGCGGTTTTGTCCGATGTGTACACCATTGGAAGCCAGCAGCTTGGAAAGTTCCCCCACAAGCATGGTGTTATCGGATGCCGCCACAGCGTCAGCAAATATCGCCTTTGACGCAAGATTACGGTTTTCTGCCTCCAGTCGCTGCCGCTCAGCGCGCTCATCTTTGAGGTTGGTTGCAAGGCGGATGATGGTATCCGGATCGGTCAGCGCCTCCTTTACCTTCTCGGGCGTGAGATAGCCGCCATGTTTGCGGATGGACGGCAATACCTCGTGCGTAACCCATCGTTTAAACGCCTTCGCCTCGGGTTTGCGGCTCACAAGTACAAGTGAATACATCCCTGATTCGCTGATGGCGTTCGCGGTTTGCTCTCGACCTAGCGAATCGATGACCTTACTACTAGTAACCTCATCCTCATCTAGCTTTTGAATCGCTCGCGAAACTTGGGTAAGCCCAAGAGCTGAACAAATGTCCTTCGCAATGAACCAGGGGTTTCCTTCTTTTTCGATAACGCGAATCTTGCCAAATTGCTCATGCTCATAGGTTTGAGCTGCATTAATGATAAAACTTTCCAACATTGATATAATTTTCCTGTCTGCAGGCAATGCCTGCGGTTTTTTCTTCTGGAGCGTCCTCGATGTGTGGTAGCTGAGGGGACGTTCCACCTATTCATTCTGCTGTTTCTCGAAATCTGCTCTAACGAGTCTTTTGAGATAACCCGCCTTGTTTTCCTTTCCCTCGAAAAACTTGCACAGTTCAGGTTCGATATTTCTGTTAAACGAAACCGAAGCCTTTACTAGTGTCTTCTTGTCGTATTTCTTTTTTGACGGGTATGTAACCATCTGTTTCCGCCTCCTTTCTATGTGCTTTCACATACTAATATATGTTCTTGCACATAGTCAACAATCAAAACTGATCAAAACAAAGAAGGCACCCCAACGGGTGCCTTCTCTTATTGGCTGCTGCCTGGTTTCGCTTGTATCAGAGGCGTAGGCGGCTTCTGGTGCCAATCTGGCTATGCGGCTCTTAAATAGTCCATGCATACCCAGCCGCTGGGGATGCGCGCCCAGTTGCCAGACGTTTGCAGCACGGTAACGCGCGTTCCCTGCTTCAAGCAGCCGTTACCGTATGCGTGCGCCTTGGCGTTGGCGGTTAGGCGGCTATAGGGCACTTTGGCGTAACCCGTGCCCGCACCAGTGCGGACGAACAGCGCAGAGGCGGTTACTTTGTACGTGCCTCCGCTTGTTGCCTTAACGGTGCCGCTAGATGCCTTGGCTGGTGCCTTCTCCGCGTAGCTCATGCAAACCCAGCCGCTGGGGGTGCGTCCCCAATTGCCCTTTACCTCCAACAGCGTGAAGCGCAGACCGTGGGCGTATGTGCGCACGATGCCGTAGCCAGTGCCCGCGCCGCTTCGCACGTGAAGCGCAGAGGCGGTGACGCGGTAGGTGCTGCCGATGCTATAGGAGGCGTTAGAGCTGGTTACTGCGCCGTTGTCGGTGCTGCCGCTCTCCACGGTGCCGCCTGTCTGCCCTGTTGCCATGTACGCCGCTACCTCAGCCTTGAACAGGTTCCAGCTCTTGCCGTAAGAGCTGAAATAGCTCAACGGGTCGGTGTGGTCGGAGCCGCCCCAGCGCATCCTAGCGTCGTTGTGGCTGATAAGCCGATCGATTCCCCAACCTCGCTTATTGAGGTAATCGCCGCACCATTTAACCGCCTCATCCCACTGTTTGTTGAAATCGGCGCGGTTCGTTGCGTGACACAGCTCGATGTTTACGCAACGGCTGTTGCCGTTGCCAACCGCCCATGCCTTGCGGTTGTCCTCCATGCAGTGGTACACGGTGAAGCCGTTCAAGTCCATGACGTATTGAACGGCATAGGCATAGCCGCGGCTGTAAAGGCTGTAGTGGTTGTATGCACTAGCGCCTGGGTTGGCGGTCTCGTGGACAGTCAAATACTGGGCGCTGTTGTAGCCGTGCCCCTGGTTGCAGATCGTTTCTTTCTGCGTGTAGGCATGTGCCGTGCCCGGGGCTAGCATTATGGCGGCAACCAGCAGCGCCGCCAACATCGCCACGACCTGGGCGAATGCCTTAGCTTCCTTACGCTCCATCGCCGCCGCCTTTGGCGCTGATGCCGATGCATGCGCCGATGAAGGTACCAAGTGCGGTTACAACCACCGCGGCGGCTTGCGTGCCGTCCCAACCGAAGGCACCGCCCACGGCTAAGATGAATGTTGCAAGCGCGGGGCACACGATCAGCCCAAGCCATTTGAGCGCATCATACAGCCAATCAGGCATGAGCCATTGGGGCGCTTTGTCTTTATCGTCCATTAATCAATCCTCCTTGACGTGTTGAGCCATGATCTCCGTGTACAGCTGAGTGCCCGTGCCGTTGCCGCCCAGGTTGTGGTAGGCGGTGTAAACGCTTGTAGCTTGCTCTTTGATGGATACGGGGCATGGTGTGCCGCTCGCAACGTAGCGGTCGTGGTAGTCGATTAGCTGCTGACGCAGAAGCGCCCTCATGCCCTGCTCCATCGCCTCGCCGTGCTCGCTGCCTCGCTTCGCCAAGCCGCGGGCGGCGGCAACCAGGTAGCCAACCACAGCGCTGAGCAAAGGGGCTATCACCCAGCCGATCAATGCAGACGTTTCAGGCAAAGAATCACCCCCCCCTAGCAGTGGAAACGCCTTGTTTACTGGTTCAATGTTCGGGGGTGCGTCACTGTCAAAAATCCCAGACGCGGGCGCGCACGGTGGAAGGTTTAAGCGCCTGGGATTTTCAAGCGAAAAAGAAGGGAACTACCGAAATGAAGCTAAAGGAAATCGCATACAGCCATTACATGCCTGAGAAGAGGGCAAGGCGCAGGGCGAACACCTGCGAAGGGTACGAGAGCGCGCTAAGGCTGCACGTGGTGCCGCGGTTCGGCGATATGCGCATAGATGAAATCACGCACGAGGATATACAGAGCTGGGTTGATAGCTTCGCTTTGCCCGGTGCCGCTGAGAAGGCTTTTAAGACGCTGCGCCAAGTAATGCGGTGGGCTATGAGCCGCTTCGGGCTCAGGATATACGACCCAACGCAGGGCATAGAGCTGCCCAGGAAGCCGAAGCATGAGCCTAAGACGCTTACCGCCGATGAGGCAGCCGAAACCCTGCGCGGCTTCTTCGGGCACGAGGAAGAGCCCACGGTATTGCTCGCATCGTGCCTTGGCTTGCGCCCTGGTGAGGCTTACGGGATTGAATGGCGTGATATCGATATGCGGAGCGGAGCGGTTAGAATACGCCGCACGCTGCAAGAGGTGAGGGGGCTGCTGCACGTGTACCTTCCGAAGACGCAAAGAAGCGAGAGGACGGTGTTCCTCCCGCGCTTCGCGCTGGACAGGCTCAGAGCGGTATGGAGGGGCAGGGGAAAGCCCAAGGGAAGAATCATAGGCGCGCGCAAGCCTTCGCAGGTGGCACGGGCTGTGCGGTCGTGGGCTAAGCGCCAACATCTGCCGCAATGCAGCATGTACGGGCGTAGGCACACGTGGGCAACGGTGGCGGTTGAGGCGGGCGCTAGCATCGAGGCAGTTGCTATGATGCTTGGGCACTCGTCCATCACGACAACCTACCGCTATTACCTGCGCACTCGCAAGGATATATGCCTATCTGTTCAAAGAGCGTTTGAAAAACGGCTGATGGCGGCGCTGTGATTCCGTATCCC
>CBCTKC010000008.1:0-98444 GCA_965147435.1 uncultured Eggerthella sp.
ACTTCTAAGGCTGGCTATTTACCGTCCTTCTTGCCGCCTGCTAAGAAAACGTGACCTCTGGGTGTGAGGTTGTCCTTCTTGCTAAACAATTGCCACCTCTGGGCGTTCGGTTGCCCAGAGGTGGCAATTTCTTAGCGCGCTAACCCCTCGCGTACCCAGAGGTTGGCGTTTCTTAACGCGACGCCCGTCCCGCCGCCCAGAGGTCGCACTTTCTTAGCGGGAGCCTCCGGCAGCAGACGGGCGTCTCCCTATGAGCATGGATATGATATAAAACCTATATTCGGACACCGAGGGGAGGGGTATGGCAAGCAGGGATATCGTGAGAGCGATTCAGGACCTGACCGGCTTGGATTGGAACGAGCGGGCAAGCTCGTCGGGTACTGCCGGAACGTACCTGAAGGCGCGCACCGGGTCGGGCTCAAGGCTCATCTACTACAAACTGCCGCGCTACAACGGGGTGGTCATCGACGGCTACGAGTGCATAAACGAGCTCCTGGCAAGCCGACTTATGGATGCGCTCGGCATCGAACACCTCGCATATCGGCTGATTCACGCCAAGGTGCTCATAGACAGTGCCGAGTACGAGACTTGGCTCAACTCGTCGCGCAATTTCCGTAAGGTGGGGGAGCGCAAGCTGTCGCTCGGAGCGTTTTTCGACCTGTATAAGAATCCCGGAGAGTCACCGATGGAGCTCTGCCGCCGTTTTGGTTGGCAAGAAGACATTGCAAGAATGATGCTCGTCGATTACTTGATGGCAAATCGCGATCGCCACGCATCGAACATCGAGGTCCTCGCTGCGCCTGATGGCTCGTTCAGGATTGCCCCCATATTCGACACAGGCTTCTCGCTTTTGGCGCCGTTGGCGGGGGATCTCGAGCGAATTGCAGCCTTCGACCCGCTTGCGGACGTGGCTGCGACGAACTTCGTGGGCAGCCGCTCGCTCGAGGAGAACCTTAGAGCCGTCGCGCCGGTCGAGGGGGTCGAGGATTTGGACGAGGCCCGAATCACCGAGCTCTTCGTTGGCCTGGAGGGGATACTGCCGGGCGTGGCTTTGCTGAAGATGCGGGAAATCATCGAAAGGAGGTGGGCACGCTATGAGGAGATTCGAGCTGATCGATAGCGAGAAGGACGCGCCGCCCTGCGCCGTTATCGAGTGCGATCAGGCGACCTCGACGTTTACCGCAACGGTTGAAGGCTGGGCTGGACCCCAGGACGTGCCGGTCCAGTTCGGCTTCTTCGTGGCCAAGGGGCGACGGGAGATCCCGCCGGAGTGGGTGTGGTCCTGGGTGGAGGAGCGGATCGCGCCGCCGAGCAGACAGAACATCGGCTCCGTGATGCGCGCGAACGGTCTGGGCGAGTACGACCCGCTTGAGCTGCTGCTCGCGGGAGAGGGGCGCAGCCTTCAGGACGGGTTTTATCTTCGGGAGGTTACCGAGGGCTTCCGCGGTGCTGCGCGTCTGGGGCGCGAGATTCGCCTGGCTCGTGGCGTCGCACGCCTAACCCAGACCGAGCTCTCGCGCAAATCGGACGTTCCCCAGGAAACAATCAGCCGAATTGAGCGCGGGCGAGCGAACCCAACGATGTCGACGCTCGAAAAACTCGCGCGGGCGATGGGGGCAAAGATCAACCTGACTATCGGCCAGTAACGGTTGGTCGCCGACGTCTTGCAAGCTCATCGGCAGGTTGCCCGGGAGAGGGAAGGTTCAGTCACGGCTAAAAACCAGCGCGTCTGCGCATCCGGTACATTTGTCTCATTGTTTGTGGCCCCTCTTAAGATATCGTTATTTAGTGAGAAGCGCCCACAAGCGCGCCGAGCGCTCAAGGGGTGATGCCAACGAGAGGAGCTCCCCATGTCTGAAGAGCTGACCTGCGTTTCCCAGTACGGCAATTACCCTTCACGACCCCTTTCGCGCCTGCGGGCTGACTGGTCCCACGCGACCCGCCGCCTAATCGCGGGTGCCCTGTGCGTCGCCTGCGCCGGTGCGTTGTTCGTGCCTGATGCCGCGATCGCCGCCGAGTGGGTCGACGTCGGCGGCACCCAATACAACGCCGGTACCGCGGCGGGCGACGACGCCGGCACCTGGGCCTGGGACGGCGCCGACGACATGAAGCTCAACGGCTACAACGGCGGCGCGATCAAGGCCGAGGGCAAGCTCAACATTGCCTATGAGGGCAAGAACACCGTGAAAACCGAGCCTGATTACACCGGAGCCGCCATCAAGGCGCAGGACGGCACTAGCCAGAAAGCAGAGTTGAACATAACGAGCTCGAATAGCACGGATGAGCTCAATGTGACAGCCGAGGCCGATGCAATTAAATCCACAGGCGACCTCTCCATTTCTGGCCCAGGCACTGTGAACACCACAAGCACTAATGCCGACGGAATTGAGGCAAAGGGCAATCTTTCTATCACGGGCTCGGGCACCGTGAATGCAACGGGCGGTACCGAAGGCATCCAATCCAAGGGCAAGACCACCATCGATTCCTCTGGCACAGTGATCGCTAAAGGAGGCGAAGGCTACGGCATCGCCGCGGGCAGTGACCTGATCATCAAAGGCGGCGGCAAGGTAGAGGCAAGCTCTATAGAAGAAGCAGCGATTTGGGCTGACGGCGGCATTAACATCTCGGGCGGCAGCCAGGTCAAGGCGAACTCCGAGGGAGATCTTGCCGTCGACACTGAGGGCAGTCTCGCGGTCACGAACGCCTCCCTTGACGCAAGCGGTGTTGAATATGGTGTCTATGCCTACAAGGGCGTTACGCTCGATCACGCGACCGTGACGGTCCGCACAAGCGCGAGCGGCGGCCAGGCCATCGCCCTCATCACTGACGGGGACGACATCGTCATCAAGAATGGTTCCATCGTGGACGCGTTCGCAGAAGGAGAGTTCTCAGCTGCGATCTCTACCAGAAACCACCAGTCTAACATCGCGGGTGGCCATATCTACATCAGCGACTCCGTTGTCAAGGCTATAGCCCGCTATGTCGAGTCCGGTAGCGACGGCCCCGATCACTACAGCAACGACCAAAGCGGCGAGGTCATCCCCGAGCATAGGGGCATGAACCTGGGCATCTTCGCCCAGACCTACGAGGGCATCACGCCCGCGACTATCTCGATCGTCCGCAGCAAGGTCACGGCCGAGGGAGACACGGCGGCAATCTTCGCCCTTGCCATAAGCGCGGACGGCAAGGCGATCGGCACTATCGAGATCGAAGGCGCCATCATCCAGACGCCTGCAGGCGGCAAGATCATTGACTATCGCTACGAGGAAGAGTACAGCCGCGGCATCTCCTACGAGGCAGGTCAAACCATCGGCACGGGCGACGCCGTAGTCGACTCCCCCTATAACGAAGCTGTTGCCAAGAGCACGGTCATTGCACCTTCCGAAGAGACCAAGCCCGAGGCCAACCCCGAGGAAGCCAAGCCCGTGGTGAAGCCAGCCAAGCAGCAAACGCTCGTGACGGGCGCCAAGGCCGAGCCCGCGGAGGCGAAGAAGAGCCTTCCTGCGACGGGAGACGCATCGCAGGTAGGGTTTGCTGCCACAGCTTTTGCTGGCGTGGTTGCGGCATTTGCGAGCTTGGCTGCTCTGTTGGCTGGGTTTGTCGCTCGCCGCAAGAGAGAATAAGAGCTACGTTTTAAGCGAAGCGTGTATTTCGCTTGGATGATTTGTTCAATGTGGCTGGTTCCAGTGCGGTGCCAGCCACACTATTTCAGCATGAATTCCTTCAGCCCCGAGCGGCTGGTTATTCCCAGCTTCGCATATGTTGTTGAAAGCCTGTTTTTCACCGTACCGCGTGAAATCCCCATATGATCTGCGATTTCAGTGTTGGACCAACCGCGGCATGCCAGCATTGAAATTGCGAATTCCGTTGTGGTAAGACTGTCGGCAACGGTTTTGTGTGCTGCGGGGTTATGGACATGCCGCCATCCGCGACTGAATCGGTAGGTGATTTCGATTACCCGTGCAAATTCATGCGGGTAATCTTTTTTGAGGCACGCTTCAGGCAAACCCTGAAGAAGACCGTGGTGTTCCCCGATTGTTTCAATCAAGTCGTCTGCTTGGGCGATGTGCCAAGCTTCCATAAAGTGGCGTTCTGCCTTTTCGGGTTGTCGTTTGCTCATCCATCCCATTGCCGCCACAAGGTGAAGGAACATTTCCGAAATGGGGTAGCGCGCCTGCTTCATCCCCAGGGCGTTTTCTGCCATTCCTATGCAGCGGCCGTAATCGCCGGCAAGGTAGGCCTGATGGGCCATGGCGTAGGTCGCGAATAGGCGAAGGCCTTCAGGTAGCAGAGGCGCAACTTTGTAGAAGTCATCTGCGGTTACGGGCGGCTTCAGGTGCAGCAAGACGCTCGATGAGGCCGTGAATAGTAAATAGGCGGCGCGTTCTTGGTCGCCGTATTCATAGTTGAGGTGCTCTTCTGATGACGCCAGGTTGAGCAGGCAGGCGCGAGCGGCTTGGGCGTGGTCAAGCGATAGGTTTGCGAACCCGCAGATGAAACATGAAGAAACGCGCAATGCCAAGATGTCTGAGGTAAGGAAGGGCTCTGCGAGGTGGCATGCTTCGTCGGCGTTGCCGCGAAAATAAGCGGCTTCTGCCAACGCGATGGTTCGGTATTCGTTGTCGGGCATGGCCTCGATGGCACTATCGAGGTGGCCCGGTTCGAACGACGAGCAGATGAGCGGCATGGGGGCGTGCCATATGTTCGGTTGGGAGTTGGCCATGGTGCCTCCTCGAAATATGTGTATTATCGGTTTAGCTGTTCGGGGCGGGACAGGCCGAAGGCTGGGTATCCGAAAGGCGGACGACCCCAAAGGCCAGCGCTCCCAAAAGGCAGATGAAGCCAAAACAAATAAGTCGTATGGCGGGTAGCGCCAAGAGAGAACAGGCCATGTGGCAAGTAACGCCGAAGGCGAACAAGCCAAAAGGCAAAGGCTCCGAACCCCAAAAGCAAAACCGTTTCTTTTCGATAATAGCGCGAATGAAAACGCAATAGATTGGACATTAGACCAATTGCCGGAGCGAACGCGTTTTGTGCCAGGCTGTGTGCTTCGCCGCTTTTTCGCCTCTTGGACTTTTCGCCCTCCATAGTGCTATGGCGCTTCGCCAGCGCCACCTCGCCGCGTTCGCGCTTCATGCCGCTCCACGGTCCCCTTCTTATGCCATTCATGTTGCCGCGCCTGCGCCCCATGGCGCTATGACGCTGCGCCCGCTGCCGCACCGGTCCACGGCGCCGATCTCGCGCTATCCACAGTGCTGCGTCTGCACCCGTGCCCCCCCATAGCACTATGGCGCTGGATGTTGCTGCCCCTTCTGTCGCACCTTAGCCACATCCGCAGCGCCGCAATGGGCTCTCCCTAGAGCCCCGAATCAGATCGATTCCCACAACGGTACCGCCTCGAAGCTGTCCCTGAGAACCCAGAAACAAAAAATCGGCCCGTGCTGCAACTTTTTTGCGATTACGGATTACTGTGGGTCCCTCTAATCGCAAATCAGGACGCAAAAGCGCAGGTGATCTGTTGTAAAGCGGCTATTTTTCGCTTTCCGGAGGCGGAGAAGAGTCCGTAATCGCAAAAAAGTTGCAGCACGGGCCGATTTTTTGTTTCTGCGATGGGCGGATCGCCGTAATGGGGGCAGATGCTGCAAAGGATGGATCGTCGCAGTGGGGGCTGATTCTGCAAAAAGCGGATTGCCGCGGCGGGGCAGATCTCGCAAAGAGCGGATCGCCGCAGGAGGGTAGATCGCGCAAAGAGCAGATTCGGTGTGAAGCGGTGCATCCGTTCGCACCCATTTTGCTACGCGCTTTGCTTGCGACGATGATACAGTTTGTATAACGGAATGCGCCCCTTTTTGGTTGGCTCCAACGTTGTGGGGCTGATCGCATGTGGGGTTTTAGGTGCGCATGAGAGGGAGGCATCATGGCTCAGAAAGAGGTAATTAGGTGGGGCGTCATCGGTTGCGGTGACGTTGTGGAAACGAAAAATGGCCCTGGCCTATATTTGGCCGACGGATCGGAGCTAGTTGGTATCTGGAATCGGACGAAGCAGAAAGCGGTTGACTGGTGCGAGCGCCACGGTCATGGGCGAGCATTTGATTCGCTGAATGAGCTTCTGAACTGTCCCGATATCGACATTGTCTACGTTGCCACAACGCCAAACTGCCACAAAGAGCATGCTATTGCCGTTGCCGAGGCGGGCAAGGACTGCTATCTCGAAAAGCCTATTGCGCTTTCATGGGGCGAGGCGCAAGAGATAAAGGCCGCGTTCGAGAGGGCGGGGAAGCGTTGCTTTGTGGCTCATTATCGTCGCGGAATGCCACGTTACCGCGAGCTTAAGCAGGTGCTTGATGCGGGCAAGATCGGCACTGTTCGCGGCGTTCAGGTTATTCGTACTCAGCGCCAAACCGCCGAAGAGATGCTTCCCGAGGTGGAAAAGCCTTGGCGTGTTCGTCCTGAGGTTTCCGGGGGCAGCCATTTCTTCGAGGGCGATGCGCATATGCTCGACCTTATTGCGTTTCTTGCGGGAACCATCACTGATTTCAACCTGAAGGTAGACAACCTTACGGGGTTCTACCCAGGCGAAGACACGGTTGCCTTTTCGGGCGAGACCGAAAACCGCGTTATGGTTTCGGGGGTTTGGTGCTATGCCACGTATAAGGCCATCGACCGATTCCTTATTTATGGAGACAAGGGAAGCGTCGAGTTTTCTTACTATGACAACGCTGCGCCGATCCGCATCGAGACGCTTGCCGATGGCGATGCGGTAGCGCACGAAGGCGTGATGGGCGGCGTTCGCAAGGAAGCGGAACTGGTGCAAGAAGAGCTGTGTCCGCCTGTGGAGAGCTATCCGGGAAATGGCCAGATTCAGGACATCGTCGATGTTCTGCGCGGCGTGCCCGGTGCCGAATGCACGAGCACGCTCGATAACGCCATGAACACCCTCCGCATAACCTGGGCCGCTCATGAACTGCGCGCGAAACAACGAGGCGAAGCGCGCGAAACAGCGTAGCGAATAAGGACGCTGCTTGATTGGCTGCCGGAATCCTGATTGCGTCTCTGCTCTTGGAACAATCAACAAGTAAAAAGAAAGGGGCTCGGCAATAGCGCCGAGCCCCCAGAGTAAGTTCTTGCTTGTAGCGTTTGCCTTAGTCCATCTTGTGGTTGATGCCGTAACCGAACAGGGGCTTCGACTGAATTGCCAGGTAGATGCAGAATAACAGGCCAACGATAGCCGCTGCGAGCAGCAGGCCCATCATGGTGTACAGTGCGCCGGTTTCTCCCATGGCAGTAGTCATCGCTCCAACGATAAAGGGAAGGAAGGTTGCGCCAACACCCATGAAGGTCATGTACATTCCGGTGTTGCGACCCTTAGGACCGGGGCAGTAGTTCTGGCGAACAACCAAGCCCGTCTGCAAAGCGCCGCCAGCAGCGAAGAAGCCGAGCAGCGCGATGGCAACGTATACGATGGCGACATTGGGAACAACCAATACCAAAGCCAGGGCCAGAGCGGAGAAAGCGAAGTCGATCAACAGAACCTTCAGCGGGTTCCAACGAAGTTTGCCCATTACTACTGCCCAGAAGAACACAGCGGTAATGGAACCCACGGTGTAAATGGAGGCAAGAGCGGCACCGCCCATTTCGTCGAGGCCAAGGTTGGCCATGCCGAATGCCTTGGTGTACTGCTGTGCGCCGTACATGATAAACATGCAGATGAAGGCCATGACCAGGGTGAATACCTGAACCAGCACGCCTGGCTTCTTGAGCATGGCGTCTTTTGCCGCCTGAATTTCAGCCTGAGCTTCGTCTATGCCGTTGTTGCCATCGGTTTTGGTGGCATGTTCGTCATCGTAGCGGAAGGGCGTGACGATGGTCATGATCAGGCATACAACGGAAAGCACGATAGGCAGATAGATGTTAACGTGCCAAATATGAGGTGCACTGAATGCTGCAACGAAGATGGGGTAGATAACGCCCATAACGGAAACGGCAGCCTTGATGCCGATAACGCCAGAGGCAGCGTATTTGGGCTCTGCTTCCTGTGCGGCGGGGTAGAGGGCTGCGTCCCAGAAGCCGGATGTCGCAACGCCAGACAAGAAGGCGGCGATGTAACAAGCGGTTGCGTCGGTTGCCAGCAGCATCATGGTGAAGCAGATGATGTAGGCAACAGCGCCTGCGACGGCGAACTTCTTACGTCCGACGCGGTCGGAGAGCTCGCCGCCAATCCATACGCTTAGCAGTTTGCCGAATCCCATGGCGGCAATTGCCATCGAAACCGCAGCGGAACCTGCGGTGGGATCGGTGATGCCCCATTGGGTATAGAAGTTAACTTTGTTCTGGCTCAGGATCAGGGCCTGGATGCCGTAGGTGAAATAGCACATGTACACCGTTGCCAGCGCAAAGCCGTAGTGCTTTACCTTTTCTGCTGCTGCAGACAATTCGTTCTCCTTACATTCTTTGGACATTCTGCTCGTTTGAAACGAAGACGGTATCCCCTGCAAGGAGCCTCCCTCGGGCCCACTCATGACGCCTTGGATTCGTAGAGCTCTATTGCACGGATGTGCAAACGTCTGTGTATGCTACCCCTCGGCAAAAAACCGAACATGTTCGATGCGAATGGGTAATATTCATTTTCAAACAGAAATCGATAGCCTGTAGCTATGATGCGAGGAAGAGGTGAATAGTTCTCCAATCTATTGGGAATCTATTCGCCGATCCCATTCAATTTCTATGGATTCATTTCTTACGAATATAGATAGGTAACGGATGGTGTCGCCGCGCAGATGCCCAGTGGTACAGGTGGTATTCTTATGCACATCGTATAAAACGCGTGCCTTTTGGGTGTGCCCTGCGTTTAAAGCGAAGCATACATTTGAAGCAGTGTGTGCTCGTGGCAAAGTGAAGAGGGATCGTTGAGCTTTGCCTTTGGTGGCGAGACTGCGCTCTGCGTTTAGAGCGAAGCAGCAAAGGGGAAATGGCGTGCGTGTAGAGAGAGGGCATTCGGCATGGCAATCATGCTGGGTGAATTTGTACGGAGGGATGCTGGATGAGCTCCAAGAAAAAGAACCAGAAAACCAATCCCAATAAAAGAAAGAACGACGAAACGGTGATTATCTGCCCGTATTGCGGCGGTACCCATTTTGAGTACACGGCCGAAAAGCGCCGCGTTCCCAGCAAATGGTATGTGCATGTAATCACGGCGATCATCATTATCGGCATCGCATTTGTAATGCCATATTTCTCTATCGCGTTCGCTATCGCTTACGTCGTACTCACGTTCATGCCCCGCAAGGTTCTGGTGGGCACATGCAAAGATTGTGGCGAGGAAACGCTATTTAATCGCCCAGAGGATGGCAGCATGAAGCCGAGCTTCGATCAGCCTCACCTGTAAAAGGCCCTACGGTCTGAGCCCGGTCTTGTTAGCGGGGAGTTTTTTCGGTCAGAATCAGCTTCATCCGTGGGCATTTCGGTCTGGTCCGGCCTCGTCCATAAGATCGCTTTGTTTTGAATTAGCTGCATCCGTTAAAAAGATGCTTGCGACTTGAGAGGCCTTCGTTTTCGAAGGGGACGATTCGGAAACGACCCAACATGGCAACAAGACCGTTGCACAACGGAAATACTTCGCAGTTACGATGAATGCGAAAACAAACGAGGGTGCTCCATTCTATTAGCGAATGGGGCACCCTCTGTAATTCATCGGAGGTGCGGTTATGGCAAAAAATACGAAGAACGTAAGCAAGGTGCAGGCAGAAGGCCTGAAGTATGTTCCCATGCGTAAAGTCGCTCGTGCCATGACGCTTGTTGCAGGTGCATTATCCTCTGGCATCGTAGCGTTTTCCGTCGCTGAAGCGGCTTGGGCTTGGGCTGCGGTCTTTGCGGCGGTGGCGGCTGTTGCCTTTTATCTTGCTTACGCTATGACTGTCGATCTGCGTGAGGCGCACTAAATTAGCAAGACGCCGCGCTAGTTCTCGGCGGCGTCAAACCCCCACATGCGCACCTCGGTTTCAAGCGTAACGCCGAACTGGCTCTTTACCGCTGCCTGCACGTCGCGGATAACCTGCAGAACATCGGCTGCGCTTGCGTTGCCGGTGTTTACCACGAAGCCGGCATGTTTGGTGGAAACCTGGGCATCTCCAACTGAATGACCCTGCATGCCTGCGTCCTGAATGAGCTTGCCCGCAAAATAGCCTTCGGGGCGCTTGAACGTGCTGCCCGCGCTTGCCATTTCAAGAGGCTGCTTGGAAGAGCGGCGCTGGGCCAAGTCGTCCATCTTGGCGCGAATCTCATCCTTGTCTTCCGCTTCAAGTTGAAGGGTTGCCCCCAGTACAACAAGCCCTTCGTCGCTCATCATGCTGTGTCGATAGCTCCAATCGGCTTCTTCTGCAGGGATTTCGCGAACCGTGCCGTCGGGGAAGAGGCAGGAAACGCTTATCGCAACATCCTTGAACTCGCCATCGTAGGCGCCTGCGTTCATGATTGCTGCTCCACCAACAGAACCTGGGATTCCACTGGCAAACTCGTAGCCCGTAAGTTCTGCTTCGAGTGCCGCTTGCGCAACTGCTTCATTGGTGGCTCCCGCTTGTGCTTGAACAACGGATCCGTCGATGGAAATGCGAGCCATGCGCTCGCCAATTTCGATAACCACGCCAGGCAAGCCCGCATCGGAAACGAGCAAATCGCTTCCGCAGCCTACGATCCACCAGGGGGCATCTGCCTTTTTGGCGGCGTTGATAGCTGCGGTGATGTCCGCAGCATTGCTTGCTCGTACAAAGAACTGAGCGGGACCGCCGCAGCGGAATGTGGTGTGTTTGCTCATGGGCTCATTTTTTAGCAGGTCGTCGCTGGCAAAGACTTGAGCAAGAGCGGTATTGAGTTCTTCGATATTCATATATGCCTACTTATCGTGTTTGGTTCCGAGCGCTTTGCTGCGGCTATGCAAATGCGTCTGCCTATTTGACGGCTTGCGACAACCGCAAGAGGTGGATTGTTTTGGATTTGCGCGGCGGTTTAATCGCGTCGTGCAAATCCGTTTAAGTGTAGCGTAATCGGGCGATGCGGTGAAAACGGCGGAAATAAGTACCGTGCTTGTGCGCGTCGTCAGTCGACGAGGCGGGTGCGGGAACTTGCGTGGCGCGCGTTGAAGAAGGCGTTGGTGCGACATCTCGCTGGGCATAAAACCCGTTTAATCTGCACCGAGCGCAAAAACCCACGAGATCGGCGCTTGGCGCACCTTGTGCCGATAGCGAAACCTTGTGAGGACTGCATTATGCGGGGTCTGACGGATCCTGTATCGTCCGGGAAGTCCAGCGAAACCCGCATCGGGCGAAGAAGCTGACAGTGCTTTGACTGCTAATGAAGCCCGCGGGATGCTTTTCTCTATTGGTTTTGCACTATTCACTCCACAAGAGTAAAGTGACTTCCATATTCACAGATGAAATGCGCCTGGGGGAGGCGCATTAAAGGGGAACATATGGAAAAGTACCTATTTTGGGGCACGTTTTTCTTTGCCTATCTAATTAACGGTATTACCGGCTTCGCGGGCAATATCTTCGCAATGCCGGTGGGCATGGTCACTATCGGTCACGAAGAGTCCATCGTGGTGCTGAACTGCACCGGATTCCTTGCCAGCGTGCTTATCGCCTTCACGGGCATCAAGCATGTGGTGTGGAAAGAACTGGCGAAGATGTGCGTCATCATGGCGATTTTCATGGCCATTGGCGCATGGATTAACACCATTGCTCCGCTGAGCATCCTTTCCAAGGTATACGGCGTTGCGGTTTTGGTCATTGCTATCCGTGGTTTGTTCTTCAACAAGAAAAATAAGCTTTTACCCGATTGGCTCCTGTACTGCATTCTTGCCATAGCCGGCCTTATTCAGGGCATGTTTGTTTCTGGCGGCTCTTTCCTGGCCATTTACGCCTTGCAGAAGATTCGGGATAAGGAAGCGTTCCGAGCAACCACAACGATGACCTGGGTGTTCCTAAACGGCGCCTATGCCCTTTATGGCATTCAGGGCGGCTCCCTTGGTGGTGACGGCTTGCTTACGCTGGCAGTGTGCATTCCTCTGCTTATTCTTTCTACCTGGCTGGGCGGTCTTATCCAGAAGCGCATCAGCCAAGAGCAGTTCGTGAAGTTCACCTACGTCCTGCTAACCGTAATTGGCTGCGTGCTTTTGATTAAGTAAGTGTTCGGAATGCGCGCCGCATGGCGGTGTCGGGCTGGGGTTTGGAGCGCCTCAAGCCACTCATTCCGCTGTTCAAAAGGAGGCTACGGGCCTCCTTTTTCATGCGCTGCATTGCTTCAGGCATTGAATGAAGATGCTCTTTGAGCATCTAACAGGAATGGCGTTCAGAGTGGCGTTCGCGGCTCCAGACCCCAGCCCGACACCGCCATGCGGCGCGCACCGAACCTAAAAAGCAGCTGATTGCAGTGAGTTTTTCAGGCTTCGCGAATCGTTCTTGGCTGATGCGCTTTTGTCGTAATCCCTTGGGCGCAAGAAAAGAAAGAGCTCGCATCTGCGAGCTCTTGATTAGCGATTTGCTTTCAGGCGGGCGAAAAGGCTGGTGCTGTTTTGGCGCACCCAGCTTATGAACTCGCTTTCCGTCATGGTGAGCGTGATGTTCCCCATGCGCAAGGGTGCCAACACCAGGTGCATCATCTTGGTGCGGGGCCGCGCTTTTTTCAGCGCTTCGCGTGCGTGGGGAGTAGATATCATCTGCTTAATGGCGGCACGTTTCTCTTCTTTTGAAAGTGTGCAATTGCAGTTGGTTACGTTTTCGATGCAGCCAACCAGCCGCTCTGCGTAGCGGCGTGCCAAGAACTCTTCGATTTCGGGAGAATTCAGGTTCCAATACGCGTACAGCTCATTCATCCAGCGATGTTCTTCTTCGCGTTTGTCGTACATGTCGGGACGGTACTTGGTGTTTTCGCTTTCGGCGCGAGCGCGCAGGAAGTGGTAGTAGTGACCGTCGATGCAGCCTACGCGCTCAACGTCTCGCATAACATCGAGGTTGAACGGCAGGTCGTCCCAAAATGTGCCAGGGAACCGGATGCCCTTTTCTTTGATGTAACTGCGACGATACAGCTTGTTCCACGGCGCATACAGAAGCTGAGCGTCGAAAAGCTGGCAGGCATTTGCGCGGAATTCTTCTTGCGATTTGAAGATGCGATCGGGCGCATTACGCAGCTCGCGATAGTACTTGCCTTCATCGTCATAGTACGTGTCGATGGTAAAGCCGGTAATAAGAAGGTCCAGGTCGTGTTCGGAGGCAACGCGGTACATGTCCTTCAACATGGTGCGGTCGCACCAATCGTCTCCGTCCATGAAGTACAGGTAATCGCCACGAGCAATTTCGATAGCGGCGTTGCGTGCGGCGGCGGCTCCTTGGTTTTCCTGGTGGATTACGCGGATACGCACATCGTCATCGGCAAGTTTGTCGCACAGAGCGCCACTGCCATCGGTGCTTCCATCGTCTACCAACAGAATCTCGTAGCTGGTGCATGTTTGATTCTGCAGCGAGCCAACGGCACGACGCAGCCAGGATTCTACGTTGTAGACAGGAATAATGACGCTTATCGCGGGACTGTGTGACACGAACACCTTCTCCTGAATCTACGGGTTTCAACTCGCTCATTCTACACAATGCAGTAGTGCCGAATGTGTTGCCTGGCGGGGAGTACAAGGTACTTCCACGTTTTGGTGGCTGCTCTCCACAAAGGCTGCAAAAGTAAGCTGTTGATAGAGGAGAACTGTAGGGTTCTTCCGTATGGGCGTGGGGCGGTCTGCGGGCTGCTTCGTGGTTGCGGTTTCCGAAGCGGAGGGTCCGCGCGCTCGAGCAAGTCAAGGCCATGCGAAAAGCTGATAAAATCGGCGCTTGCTTTTCTGTGCCGACGTAGATGATGGCCTCCTTCTCTTTGCGCTTGCGATGCCGTTAGGTAGCTGTAGTCGGGAGAAGCGTCTCTTCGGTATATAATCATCATTTGGCGTGAGCGCGTTTTGCCGCGCTATCCAATAAGTTTGAGAAAGAGGGGGGGGCGCATGGACTGGCTTGAATACGGCGTTCTCTTTGCCGTTGCCGCAGTGGTTACCATTGCCTTGACCCCCTTTGCCCGTAAGCTTGCTATCAAACTTGATGCCATCGATTACCCCAGTGCCCGTCGTGTAAACATGCTTCCCATCCCGCGTATGGGTGGCGTGGCTATTTTCGGCGGTATATTGGCGGCGCTTGCCGTTGCTGGTTTTGGCGTCTATGCCTTCGGATGGGTCGACCCCTTCATCGACTACAACGGTATCGAGGTCAACTATTGGGGCGTATTGCTGGGAACGGTTTTGATATTTCTCGTGGGCGCCGTTGACGATGTAGTCGACCTGAACCCCAAAGCAAAGATGCTGGGACAGATAGTTGCTGCTTGCGTGGTTGCCTGTTCTGGCCTGTTGTTTTCCAGCATCCACAATCCCTTTGGCGAAGGGTACATCGAATTTGGTTGGGTTGCCTACCCTCTAACGGTGTTCTACCTGGTGGCGTTTGCCAACGTTATCAACTTGATTGACGGTCTCGACGGCTTGGCGGCGGGTATTACGGGCATTTCCGCGATAACCATCTTGCTGTTCGCGGTGCTTACCGGGCGCTTCGATGCGGCGCTGTTCAGCGTCATTCTTGTTGGCGTGTGCGCAGGCTTCCTGAAGTCCAATTTCTTCCCTGCATCCATCTTCATGGGTGATTCAGGCGCACTGCTTCTTGGTTTTGCGTTGGGCATCATTTCCCTGTTTGCTGTAGCGCGCTCTGCCTTGTTCGTTTCTCTCTTGGTGCCTATTCTGGCGGCGGGTGTTCCGATCCTCGATACGTTCTTCGCCATTGTGCGCCGAAAGCGTGAGCATCGTCCTATCGATGAAGCGGACAAGGGGCACATTCACCATCGCCTGATGCGTGCAGGATTCAGCCAACGCGCAACCGTGCTTATCATGTGGGCCTGGACGGCGCTTCTTGCCGCCTGCGGCGTAATCATTACCTGGGCCGACAATCTGGTGCGCATCCCCATCTTCCTTATTGCCTGTGCGGTTACGGCGTACGCTATTGTGAAGCTTCGTCTGTTGGGCGATGCTCTGAGCCACCATTTCAACCCTCGTCGCAAGCCCGAGAGCAGGGAGCCTCAAGGGCCTAAGCAGGACCAGTAGAGCTCGAACAGGATAGGGTCTTGGCGCGAATTGGGCCAATGACGGCCTAGGAAAGTCCGATACGGCATCCGTGCTGTGAAATCGACTGACGCAACTGCGAGAACAGATGGCGCAAACTTTGCCAGGGGCAGCCTAAGAAAGCAGCTTTGACAGCTTTCGGGGGGGGTAGGACCTTGATGAAAACCTGGTCAATGACGCTTCGGCAAAGCAGACGCGCAACCCTCGGGAAATCAAGGCCCTGGCGTAAATCGAGCCGATGGGCCAAAAGAAGAACTGCCGCCCCGCAAACGTGGGTGCCTATTCGATGCTCTTTAATGCTTCGATCATGTTGATCTTTGCCAGGGTGCGGTTGGAGAGCTGTGCCACGATGAAGGCGAACAGCAGTGTGAGGCCGCATGCATAGGCGTAGCTGATTGGATCGATGGTCACTGCAAAGTAAATGGAAGGCATTTTCAGCACATAGGTGAGCATGTGGCTGAATGCGTATCCTGCGGGGATGCCTAAAACTACGCCGATAATGGTTAGCAGCACCGTTTCCTTATTCACATAGTGGTTAACTTCGCGCTTGCGGAAGCCCAGCACCTTGATGGTTGCCAGTTCGCGCGTGCGTTCGGATATGTTGGTTGTGGAAAGCGTGAACAGCACCACGAATGCCAACGCCGCCGCCAAGAAGACGATAACGTACACAATGGTGTTGATCAGGTCGAACGACTTAGAGAATTCCTCGTTCATCTGCTGAGTGCTGGAAACGGAAAGGAATTCGTTGCGTTCAGCCAGGCTGTCGGCGAATGCCTCTTTTTCGGTGTCGTTGCCCGAGAGCGCAAGGTAGAAGCCGTTGGGCTGAACCTCTTCATCGAGCAGCTGCTCATAGGCGCTTTGCGTAAGATAGGCGGCATTGCCCAAGTAGTTGTCTGCAACGTTGGTTATGGGCACGGTAGCTTCGTCGAGTGAGCTGGTTTTCACGGTGATTTCGTCGTTTGCGCCTACCCCTAAAAGGTCGGCAGCGTTTCGCGTGAGAATCATGCCGCTGTCGGAAAGGGACAGTGCCTCTTCATCGCTTTTGAGCGAAACATAGGGAGAAAGATCAGCGCCATCGGGGAGCACGAACAGTTGCAGCGATTCGTCGTCGCCGTTGGAGGTGAGGGTCACCGAATCAACGGCAACTTCTTGGATAGAGGAAACTTCCTCGCTTTCCTCAAGCAACGTTTCGCAATCTTTGAAGTTGTTGGGGCTGGTGATTGCCAAGGCGTCATAGCGATAAATGTCGCCATACTGCATGGGGGAAAGGGCATGCACGGAGTCTTTGATGGCAAATCCGCAGATAAGCAAAGCCATGCATCCCATGATTCCGAATACCGTCATGAAGAAGCGCTTCTTGTAGCGAAGCAAGTTGCGTGCCGTTACCTTATCTAGGAATGCCAAACGCTTCCAGATGAAGGGGATTCGCTCAAAGAGGATGCGCGAGCCGGAGCGGGGCGCCTTCGGACGCATGAGCGTGGCGGGCGTTTGCGCCAGCTCGGCGCGGCAGGCGAATACTGCAGCCCCGACAATTCCCGCAATGAAGAACAGTATGCTGCCCACGCCATAGAACGTGTCGAATGAAAGCAGGTATGCGGGCAAAAGATACATCATCTGGAACACGGTGAACAGGAACGCGGGGAAGAGCACGAATCCGCAGAACTCGCCCACAGCGCTACCCAGAAGACACGCCAAAAGCGCGTATGCCAGGTATTTGCCCAAGATGGTGCGGTTGCGGTACCCCAGCGATTTGTAGGTGCCGATAAGCCCGCGTTCTTCTTCAACCAAACGGGTGATGGTGGTAAGTGCGATGAGCACGGCAACTACGATGAACACCACAGGGAACACGAATCCGATGGCCTCGATGGAAGAAGCGTCCGATTCGACGCTGGCATAGCCTGCGTTTGATTCGCGCGTCTGCACGTACCAGCGTCCTTGCTCGATGTCGTCAACTTCAGCCCGGGCGTCTTCGAATTTTGCGTGGGCTTCAGCTTTGCCGCTCTCGAACTGCGCGCGCTGTTCGTCGAGCTCGGCCTGGCCTTCTGCAAGCTCTGTCTCGGCGGCAGAAAGCTGCTGTTTACCTGACTTCAACTGTTGTTTACCCGCGGAAAGCTGTTCCTTGCCCTGCGAGATTGCTTTCATCCCCGCTGAAACCTGCGCTGCTTGGGCGTCGAGCTCCTGCTTGCCTGCGGAAAGCTGTTTTTCCTGGGCATCGAGCTGGGCAAGCGTTTGAGCGCGCTGTGCTTCAATGCCCGCAAGCTGCGCCGAGGCTTCCTCTTCGCTAATCATGCCGGCAGCCAAAGCGGCTTTGACTTGCGCCGCTGCATCATCGCAAGCGGCATTAGCCTGGGTTCGGCCTTCGTCGATCTGAGTTTGCGCGCTTGAGATTGCGGCATAGCCATCTTCGATCTGCTTTGAGGCGTTTGTCAGCTGATTTTCTTGCTGTCGAAGCTCGGCTTCCGATTGAGCTAGGGTGTTTTCGCTGTTGCGCAAAGTGCGTTTGCTCGTGGCAATTTCCCGTTTGCCTGAATCAAGCGTGCTTTGTGCGTCGTCGATTTTTCGCTGTGCATCGGAAAGCTCTTCATTTACCTCAGCTTCTGCTTTAGCGATTTCGTCGAGTGCATCTTGACGGATCTGCTCTGTCCGCGCTTCTTCGCGCTGCTTCTTAATCCCTTCTATTTGGGTGGTGAGGTTGTCAAGAAGTGAGGAATATTCGGGAGAAAAGCTTTTCGCTCCTGCGTTGCTCTCGGCTTTCGCGTATATGGCAGTGAACACATCGGCGGTTACGGCATCGGGTGTTACGAAGAACGAGTAGTCGGGCGATGCGCTGGCTCGTATGGCGATGGATCCATTGGGGTTGGTGAGCTCGGTTGGGTCGATCACGCTAGCGGTGATGGTGTATTGGGCTCGCTCGAACACCTCGTTGTCGTTTTCTTCAAGCGTTACGGTGTCGCCGAGCGAAAGTCCCGAGTCGGTAAGGTAGTTTTCTGTTACAGCAACTTCGTGCTCATTTGCAGGCAGGGAGCCATCAAGAACCTTGGGCATGTTGAACCCTTCGCTTGAAAGGGCCTTCACCCCTACGCTTGCGCGTTTTTGGCCAAGTGGCGTATAGGTCTCTTCTTCCCAGGCTCCTTCTGCGGCGGCAACGCCTTCTAGTGAGGAAACGGCAGCAACATCATCTTCGGTCAGCCCTAAGGTTGACTGTACGCATACATCGTAGAGGCCTTGCTCGTTGAAAAAGGTGTCGGCGGAATTGCGCAGGTCTACGCAGGATGCGCGCAGGCCGCACACCATGGTTACGCCCAATGCACAAATGACCAGGATGGAAATAAAGCGCTTCTTGCTGTTGGCAATAGTGCGGAAGGTGTCTTTTGAAAATGCCCGTGCCATGATTGGCTACCATTCAATTTCGGCAATAGGCGTGGGGTGTGCGTTTGTTTCGATGCTGGTTACCCGCCCGCTGTTCATGCGGATAACGCGGTCGGCCATAGGAGCAAGGGCAGCGTTGTGGGTGATAACCAGTGCGGTAATGTGCGAAGAGCGACAGGTGTCTTGCAACAGCTGAAGAATCTGTTTACCGGTGCGGTAATCGAGGGCTCCTGTGGGCTCATCGCACAAGAGGAGCTTGGGGTTTTTCGCAAGTGCTCGGGCGATGGCAACGCGTTGTTGTTCGCCGCCGGAGAGCTGGGCGGGGAAGTTGTTGAGGCGCTTTTCCAGCCCAACGCGGCAGAGCGTTTCGGCGGCATCGAGGGAATCGGGGCAGATCTGTGAAGCAAGCTCAACATTTTCAAGCGCCGTAAGGTTGGGAACCAGGTTGTAGAACTGGAATACGAACCCCACGGCGGCGCGGCGGTATTCCACCAGCTGCGATTCGCTGCTGTGAGCGATATCCTGCCCGTCGATGAGCACGTTGCCATCGGTGGCGCTGTCCATGCCGCCCAAAATGTTCAGAGCGGTGGTTTTGCCGGCGCCCGATGCGCCAAGGATTACGGCGAGTTCGCCTTTCTCGACGGAAAAAGATGCGCCATCAAGGGCCCTGATTTCCGCGGCGCCCGACCCGTACCGCTTAACAACGTTGTTGAATTCGATGTACGACATGTCGGCCCCTCGCTTTGCTGCGTACGAAACGGTGCTTTGAATGGGTTTCGCGATAGAGATTGGCCTGCGAAGCCATACGACGCGAAGCACCTTCTACTTTATTTAGTATACGGGAAACCACCAGGTCTGTACCGCTTCCGATTCTGCCTGAATTGGCTTGCGCCAAAAGAATGCCTCCCATTTCTCGCGGTTGGGAAATGGGAGGCAATTGAAAGGCCGGAGCATTATTCCGGCTATGTCGGAGCTTCCTGGATGGGGATGGCAGGCGCTAGGACTAATCGATGGAAATGAGGCGCTTGCGATCTTCGGGCTTGGGCAGTTCCTTCTTGGGTACGTTGATGCTCAAGATGCCGTTTTCGAACTTGGCGGTAATGTCGTCTTCTGAAACGTCGTCGCCAACGTAGAAGCTGCGGCGGCATGAGCCTACGAAGCGCTCCTTGCGAAGGAAGGTGCCGTTTTCGTCCTTGTCTTCTTTCTCTTTATTGGTAGAAGCGTTGATGGTGAGGTAGCCATCGTTTAACTCGATTTGGACGTTTTCCTTATCGAACCCAGGCAAATCGATGTCGAGTTCGTAGGCTTTGTCGGTTTCCTTGACGTCAGTCTTCATCAGGGAGGCGTTTGCCTTCGGTGCCGGCTCGGTTCCGAAGAATCCGAAATCGAAGGGATCGCTCATAAAGTCATTGAAAAAGTTCCTACGTGCCAACATGGTTATCATCTTCTTTCTCTGCCACGTAAGGGGGTTGTTGGCTTGCTGATTCCCTTGCATGGCTGTTGTTTCTTTTGGCAACTGAAATACTACGCGCTTCTTAGCACTCGAATGCCGAGAGTGCTAATTAGGTACCGTTCTGTAACCTTTTATAAGATTATCTAAGTGAGCTATTGATAGATATTTCATTGCTTAAGGAGTCAGTTGCCGTAGCTCGCGTTTGAGAAACTGGGCAAAAGGATTTGATTTGTTTATCGCTCTGGGCATGTTTGAAACTGCACGATTAATTTTTAGTCAATTGGGTGTCAATAACGGGTGCTCGCTTGCTATTATGCGCTCATGCAAAATCGTCAGACATCTTCTTCGCGAAGCGGGAGCCAGTACCGAGAAGAACGATCTTCCCGATCGGACAGCCGCACGGATCGTGCTGGGGCCGCGCGCTCAAGTAAAGCGCGTGCTGGTTCTGTGCGCTCTTCGGACCGTTCTGGCGGTCGAGGCGAATCTGCCCGTGGGCGCGGATCACGCGATCTTGATGTGCACGATTTCCACGAACAAGATATGCGCGGGGCTCGCTCCGAGCGTCAGACGCACGGCGAAAGGCACGGACGCGCATCCGCTCGTGCGGCACGCAGCTATTCCGAAGGCGGAAACCGTACCAGTCGCAATTCCGACGATTTCTCTTCTCGTCGTGGCGGCAGCACGCGCGAGCGCGAAGCGCATGTGGGCTCGAGCAATCGTGGCTTCAGCCCTCGCAAGGGTCAGGGCCTTGGCTCTTCGTGGATGGCCGATCGCGTCGCTTCGTCTTCTTTGCCGTTTGCCACGGTGGCACCTGTCTTATGCATAGTTGTCGTAGTGCTGATTGCCATTTTCCTGGTAACCAGTATTGGTTCTTGCGTAAGTTCGGCCAATAATTCCTCGCAAGGCGATGCTTCGCAGGCCGATCAAATGGAAATCAGTTACACCCCCTCCGTCCAAGCCATCGATGGTGTGTCGGACCCGGGAACCAACGTCCAGGGCATTTCTCTAGCCGATTCGAATGCGAACTATGTGCCGCAATTAAGCGAAGAGGGCGCCGCGCAGGTGCGGGATGCCATTTCTGCCATTACTGCGAACAACAAGGCTGTTGGTTTTGCCTTTATTGACCTGCAAACTGGCAGCGGATACGTCTATAACCTCGATCAACGCGTATACGGTGCTTCTTCGTTCAAGGGCCATGTGCTGATCTATGGATGTCAGCAGGCGCTTGAAACGGGGAAAACGAGCATTTCACGGGTGAACTCCAGCGCGCAAGATGCCATCATAAATTCCGACAATACCTCTTATTACCGCATGCGCAGCGTATTTGAAAGCTCGGCATCAGAATCGCTTTCTGCGTGGCTTTCGTCCATGAATATCTCTACTACGCTTGCCAACGACACGTCTTTTCCCCACTACTCGGCTCGCGAATCGCTAAAGCTGTGGATGAACACATTCCTCTATTTGAACTCGTCTGATTCCAATAAAGAAATCACTGAGTGGGTGAAAAAGATGTTCTCTGGCACTGCCGTTTCGATGGTACGTAACGGCGTGGACCCAAGCTCCAACCCGGTAAGCCGCGAAAAGATGGAAAGTGTAGCCCAGGAGCTTCTTGGCGTGTTGTGCGCTGGCAAGAAGACGGTAGAAGTTGGCGAAGCTAAAAAGACAAAGGCAAGCTCGGCCGACGAATCGGTAACGGTGTATGACAAGGCCGGCTGGATCAATGGGTCGAGCGACGACTCTGTATGCGATGCCGGCATCATCGAAGAAGATGGCAAATACTACCTTATTACGATCATGACGAACCTTGCCGACGGCGAAACCAGCCGTGCTGAGGTTAGCGACCTTGCTGCTGCATTGTGGGATCAGCGTTCAACGCTTGTCCCCGAGCAGGGATACAAGTTGGCCTAAAGCAGAGCTGGGCGAGGCTCGTGCCTCCAGGTGGTCTGTTTGCCTGAAAATCCTGCAGAAAACGTGAAGATTTCCGCAAAGGCCCAAATCGGTTCGCTGCGATGATTGACGAAGGATGCGAATGCAGTATAAACTGCAAAAGTTCGCTTTCAAAAGCCCCGTACATGCTTGCGATTCGAACTCTTTTCCGCCTGGGAAACGTCCCTGCGCCGGCCAAGCTGGTCCAGAGCTTTTCGGCAGCACCGTTTGCGGGAAGGAAAGAGATGCGGAGTAGGATCCCGCGCCTCGGGTTGGCAGCAACTTTTGAAAAACGACACTTGTTACTTTATTGGAGGAACACTGTGAAGACCTATTACGCAAAGCCCAACGAAGTTGAGCGCGAATGGCTTCTCATCGACGCTGAGGACCAGGTTCTTGGTCGCGTCGCTTCGAAGGCCGCTCATATTCTCAAGGGTAAGCACAAGCCCACCTATACGCCTCACGTTGACACCGGCGACTTCGTCGTAATCATCAACGCTGACAAGATCAAGATCTCTGGCGTTAAGGCTACCAGCAAGGAATACTATCGTCACAGCGGTTATCCCGGCGGCCTGAAGTGCGAAACCTTCCAGGAGGCCATGCAGAAGCATCCCGAGCGCGTTATCGAGCACGCAGTAAAGGGCATGCTCCCCAAGAACACGCTCGGTCGTGCAATGGGCATGAAGCTCAAGGTTTACGCTGGCGCAGAGCATCCGCATGCAGCGCAGCAGCCCCGCGAGATCAAGATGGAGGATAACTAATGGCAGGCGAAGCAATGTATTACGGCACCGGCCGTCGCAAGAACGCTGTTGCTCGCGTTCGCATCGTTCCCGGTACTGGCAAGGTAACCGTTAACGGTCGCGAAGGCGTTGAGTTCTTCGGCCGTCAGGCTCTTCTCGACTACGCAACCACTCCGTTCGTTGTTACCGACACTCAGGGTCACTTCGACGTAATCGCTCGCTGCAATGGCGGCGGCGTTTCCGGCCAGGCTGGCGCTCTGCGCCACGGCATCGCTCGCGCTCTTCTCGAGGCTGGCGACTACCGTGCAGACCTGAAGAAGGCTGGCTACCTCACGCGCGACTCCCGTATGGTTGAGCGCAAGAAGTACGGCCTGAAGAAGGCTCGTAAGCGTCCGCAGTTCTCGAAGCGCTAAGCGTTACGTTATCTACGCGATGTATTGGAAGGCTCCCATTTTGGGGGCCTTCTCTTTTTTTTGACCTTTGCTCGGTAATCAACTTGCGGAATCGCGTGGCCCCGAATGCTATGAAGCGGTTATGTTGCTGTTTAATGCTGCTCCGATCAGCTTGCGTTCATTTGCTTCCATGGTTGATGTCGGCTTGGTTCCTGAAGGGGAGCAGAAGGCGAGCGGTCCTTTTGGCGCGCAACCCTTCAGAAGGGTGCCTCGTGGTTGATTTCGGCGATGTTTTCAGGCGCCTGCTTCTTAGCCGCCAGCGCTTATTGATAATGAAGCACGTTCGAAAAGCTTAAACGGCAAATAGCCAGTTAGAAGCGTTGTATTGAAATACGCAATAATGCTCAAATGAAAAAAGCGATATTATAGTGTCTTTTTGTTCGGGAAAATAGCGATTATGAAGAAAATGTGGTGGAAATGGCCATCAATATTAACTAAATGGGTAATTATTTCAAATGAACGCGTTTTGAACGCGATCATAACCCGTTCATGCACCAAAACAAGCAAAAGCCCTGCTTGAAACCTTGCATTCCATTCTGACGGTCGTAATATGAACCCGCAATTTGAGTTCAGCGCAAAGCGGATTTCAGTTGCCAAGCAACGGTTTTAATTTCGGTTTGAAAGAAACCGGTTACGTCCAGGAGGATTGATCATCTATGGCATATGTAGTAGCTATTTCCGCATTCTTTGTTGTTGCGGCATTCGGCATGTTCATTAAGTACGATTGCGGCAACGGTGCTCAGCTTGAGGCTAAGGCTTCCGAGGCTCGCGCTCAGAAGCAGGCTCAGTTCGCAGTTGAGTCTCGCAACGTATACCTGCGTCAGTTTGATGAGGCTGCAGCTAGCTTCGCCAAGTAGTCGTTTGACGTTGAACTTTCAATAACTTAACAAGCTTGAAAAAGGTCCCGTAAGGGACCTTTTTTATTTGTGCGCAATGGGCGAATTGCATTGAGTTGAGAATGCACGGCTCGGTTCGGTTGGACTTTGGCGGCGAGTGGTACAGAGTTGGTGAAAGCCAGAAGTATGTATGGCATGCGCGGAAGAAGGGTGCTACTCTTATGCGCCATGACTATTTCAAAGAACATACGAGGTTTCTGTTTTGCGCTGCTTGGAGGCATCAGTTGGGGCTTCTCTGGCGCCTGTGCGCAGTACCTCTTTCATCATTACAATGTTGATCCGCTCTGGGTGTCTTCGGTTCGAATGTTGTGCGCTGGTATCGTGCTGTGCGCATTCGCCCTTGCAATAGCGCGTGGTCCGTTCCTTGCGATGTGGCGCAATCGAAGCACGGTGGCATCGCTTGTGATTTTCTCGGTGTTTGGCCTGGCGTCGTGCCAAATTACCTACCTGCTCGCAATTCAGCACTCGAACGCGGGTACGGCAACGGTAATCCAATACATTGCCCCCGTCCTTGTCGTGCTGTATCTGTGCATAAGGAGCCACCGCCGTCCTCTTAAACGCGAGGTTTTGGCAATCGCGCTTGTGATGATGGGTACGTTCCTTGTTGCCACGCACGGAAACCCTAACTCGCTAGCGCTAACCCCTGCAGGTTTGTTCTGGTCGTTGGTTTCGGCCGTCACGTATGCCATGTACACCCTTATCCCTCGTAGGCTGATGCTCCACTACGGAAGCGTTCCTGTTGTTGCTGGTGCACTTCTCATTGGCGGAATTATGCTTTCCCTTGTTCTTCAGTCATGGACGGTAAACCCTGGGTTTGACTTCTCGGGTTGGTTGCTCCTGTTCTTTGGTTTGGTGTTGTTTGGCACCATCATTGGCTTTACGTTGTATTTCCAGGCGGTCAAAGATATTGGCGCAACGAAAACGGGCATTGTCGCCAGCATCGAAACGGTTTCGGCTACTTTGTTCGCGGTGCTGTGGCTGGGAACTTCGTTTAGCTGGATAGACATTGTTGGTTTTGTATTCATCATGGCCACGGTATTCGTTCTTGCAAAACACCCTGGTGATGGCGACATCAAATCCGAGAGCTGACCCGCCTGGTCCTTCGTGCATCCGACGATCCATACAGGCGATTGGGGTGTTTGATCGCTTCGTTTTAGCGCCTGATGGGGGATAAGTTCGGTTGGGTGGCCGATTTGCAAGAGTGCTAACTCTGAGTTTTGCCTATGCGGTTGAAGCGTTGCGTCAGCAACGACTGTGACCACCGCCATGCCGAGCTCTATCTATGCAGTCTGGGCAATTGCCTTTTGAAAAGTGCCCGCTGAACCGTTGCTCTCGATAAGGCCCAAAAGCTGGTCTATTCCGATTAGTGTTAAAAAGGAGCCCTTGTCGATAAATGCTTATCAGATTTGTAAATATAACATGCTCATTTTTATTATTTCCAATAAGAGAATTGCGCAACAGTGCGCAATAATGAGTTCAGCAAGTTACTGCTCCTGCTTGGGGAAGCAAGAGCGTGGCTCCCGTTCAAACGTGCTGGGGGGCACGTAGTAATGGGAATGTGAACGCCAATGGGGATCGGAGTTCACCAATTGGCAATCTTGCAGGGGAGTGAGGTTGCTCATGTGGAGAGGGCGCTCGTAAGGGCGCCCGCTGCATTTCTAGGATTTGAGGCCCACAAGGAGGGGCATCATTTTCGCTCATGTAAGCTGGGCTTTTGCCCGGCTTTTTGTTTCATGGTTACGTCCGTGCCATTTCATCCAGTTCACCGCGCCAGACCGGTCTGGATCATCTCGTAGAAACGGACTTGTGTAGCTATCGGACCATCCCGTGGCGCCTCGGACCACCGTCGGATCATCCGCAGCGCCGAACCTGGATCGCGCCCAGGTCATCTCGCAGATACGAACCTGGATCGCGTCCGGACCATCGTCGGATCACCTTGCGGCACCATGCCCAAACCGTCGTCGATTTATTCCGCAACGCCAAATTTGACCCGCACTCGAACCCTCTTGCGGCGCCTAACTTGGGTTCCCCTGCCCCGATACCGCCCGAAGCCATTGCGAGGAGACCAAAAACAAAAAATCGGCTCGAATTGCAACTTTTTTGCGATTAGCGATTGATATGGGCTTCTCCGATCGCGGATCGCGGTGCAAAAGCGCAGGTAATCGGCTGTTCAGCAGCGTATTTCTGCTTTAGGGGAATAGAAAGGAGCCCCTAATCGCAAAAAAGTTGCACAAATGGCGGGATTTTTGTTTTTGCGAGGCGCCGATCGTTGCAACGCGACAGATCCCGCAAAGGGTAAGTCGCCCCAATGGGGGGTCATGCGAAAAACGAATTGACGTGCGTCGGCAGCAGCAAGCTGCCCTTTTCGAGCCGTGGCCTATGGTTTTCGGAAAGTTAGTTCCCCAATTACGTTCATCCGGCGAATGGTTAGCGTCGAAAACGCGTTCCAAATTGAACGTGTTCGATGCTCTTTACATGGGGCTTTGCTGTTATGATCGTTTTACATGCACGAATGCGCAGCTTGGTTTATGCCAGGCAGCTTGTGTTCTGCAGAGGAGGGGGAAATGAGAGTTGAAGATTTACGCTACTTTGAGCATCTTGCTGAAGTGCTCAACTACACACGCGCATCAAAAGATCTAGAAATATCACAGCCAACGCTTTCATTGGCAATCAAGCGCCTTGAAGAAGAATGGGGCGTGCAGCTTTTTTCACGCAATCGTTCCACTGTTGAACTTACCGATATCGGACGGGATATCTCAGACTGCGTTACCGGCGCTCTACGCAGCCTCGACAGGGCGCGTGTGCTTGCCGAAGAATCTCTCGGCACTGAAAACGCCACGATCAATCTCGGAACTATCTACGCCATGCAGGGCAAGTTCTGGTCACAGGCGTTGTTCGAGTTTCGAGAAAAGAGCCCATTCGATCCGCATATCACGGTTACGCAGGCCTATTCGCGCGAACTGCTTCGCAGATTGCGCACAGGGCAGCTTGACGTTGCTTTTGCCAGCCGCATAGAGGACACGCCCGACTTGCGTTACAACCTTTGCTGGTCCCAGCCGTTGGTTTTGGGTGTCAACAAAAAGCATCCTTTGGCGAAAAAGAAAGAGGTTTCGCTGGCGGAACTGAAGAGGCAAGAAATTCTTTCCTACGATCCTGCTTCGCCCGTTTACCAGGAAATCGTCGACTTAATTGAGGGCTACGACCTTAACGTGCAGTTCTCTTACGATGACGAGATCACGCTTTCATCGTTGGTTGCTGGCAACGAATCGAAAACCGCTCTGTTCTGCTACTCGTTGATGATCAACGCGTTCGACGATGTGGTGTGTATTCCTGTGCGTGAGGCGCCGATCGACTTCCACAAAACCTATGTGGTTAGCCGCGATGAGGGTCGCCAGCCGAAAGTCGTGCAAGAATTCATCGATTTCATGAGTGCTCACCGTTTTCCCCGATTATTGAGTTAATATAGAACGCGTTCAGAACGTGTTCTAAAACGTGTTCGTTATTCAGGAACGGGAATACCTGAGCCAGCGTCATTGCGTTTTCTGAATACTGTCGAGGGGATGTGTTCATGATGCAAAAGGGACAGCATGATCAAAGCAAAGTAAACGTAACGTATTCGTACGCTAGCGAACAAGGACTACAGCAGAGGGCAACAGCTCCGAACCCGCCTACGGAAACGCAGCTGACCGATCCTCTTTCCTTTATGGCAAAGGCGCGTTGGTTTGTGCTTGGTTTGCTTGGCGGAATTTTCGCCATGATCGCCAAGATCGCTCTTCCTACCAAGATGGGCTTTGAGCAGCGTAAGCAGTCCGAATGGGCTGTGTGGGCAGGCTTTGCGGTTAACACCTTCCTGCTGGTTGTTCTCATCAACACCGGTTGCTTGGACATGCTTATCGCAAGCTTATCGGGCACGGCGGCAGCCCCTGCATATGTTTCTCCCGCATTTGGCTAGGCGGAAACCGAGTACAACACACTTTATCGATGGTGAAACGGCCTGGGCGTAGCGCTCGGGTCGTTTTTTGTGGTGCCTGTCTGGTTTTCGTTGAGGCATAAGCTGGCAGCGGATGTTCTTTTAGGATTGTGCCAAATCAGCTAGGCGAGATAGTGTTCGGCCACTTACCGCCACTACCTTCCGCTTGCGTGTGAAAAAGCGCCAAAACCATGCTCCAATGAGTGAAACAAACCCGTTTCGCGAGCGAAAACTGATTGAAACAAATGCTGATTAGGGTTGAGAGGTACCGAAAAGGCGGCGATGGTTATGGCAAAATAACCAAAAGCCGTTAAGCAGTCGCATAAGCGTCAATACCTAAAAGGAGAAAAGATGGCCCACGTTTCTGAAATCTACGGATCGATGGTGTTCAACGAGCACGTCATGAAGGAACGCCTTCCCTCCGCAACCTACAAGAGCCTTACCAAGACCATTAAGGAAGGTAAGCCTCTCGACATCGAAGTTGCGAATGTTGTTGCTCACGCCATGAAGGAATGGGCTATCGAGCACGGTGCTACCCATTACACGCATTGGTTCCAGCCCCTTTCAGGCATCACCTCTGAGAAGCATGATAGCTTCCTGAACCCCGTAGGCGACGGCACCGCAATCATGACCTTCAGCGGCAAGGAGCTCATTCAGGGCGAGCCCGATGCATCGAGCTTCCCCTCTGGCGGTTTGCGTGCCACGTTTGAGGCTCGCGGTTATACCGCATGGGATCCTACCAGCTATGCATTCATCAAGGATGAAGTACTGTGCATTCCTACTGCATTCTGCTCCTACACCGGTGAAGCGCTCGATAAGAAAACCCCGCTTCTCCGTTCTATGAGCGCTGTTAACGAACAGGCTCAGCGCGTTTTGAAGTTCTTTGGCGAAGACGGCCATCGCGTGGTTTCCACCGTTGGTGCAGAGCAGGAGTACTTCCTGATTTCCGAGAAGGATTACGTAAAGCGCCAGGACCTTATCATGACGGGCCGTACTCTGTTCGGCGCCGCTCCGCTTAAGGGCCAGGAGCTCGAAGAGCATTACTTCGGCGCCATCCGTCCTACCGTCAACGAGTTCATGAAGGAAGTCGATGACGACCTGTGGGCACTGGGTGTTTCCGCAAAAACCAAGCACAACGAGGTTGCTCCTGCTCAGCATGAGCTTGCTCCGCTGTTTACCAACTCGAATCGCGCAATCGACGAAAACCTTCTTACCATGGAAAAGATGCGTCTCGATGCATCCCATCATGGCCTGGTTTGCCTGCAGCACGAAAAGCCATTCGAGGGCATCAACGGTTCTGGTAAGCACAACAACTGGTCGCTTTCCTACGACAAGGTTAACCTGCTTGATCCCGGCGATGACCCGATGGACAACCTGCGCTTCCTCGTGTTCCTTGCTTGCGTAATCGAATCGGTTGATGAATACCAGGAGCTGCTGCGCATGTCGGTTGCCTCTGCTGGCAACGATCATCGCTTGGGTGCAAACGAGGCACCTCCGGCCATCATCTCCATCTTCTTGGGCAGCGAGCTGGGCGCTATCGTAGATGCCCTTATCTCTGGCGACGAATACCATTCCGCCGATGCTATCGCAATGGACCTGGGCGTTGCTGTTCTTCCGAAGTTCATGAAGGACAACACCGACCGCAACCGCACCAGCCCCTTCGCGTTCACGGGCAACAAGTTCGAGTTCCGCATGCCTGGTTCTTCGGTAAACCTTTCCGACTGCAACATGATCTTGAACACCGCAATGGCAAAGAGCCTGAAGGGCTTTGCCGATGCGCTTGAAGGTGCCGAAGGCGCTGACTTCGAAAAGAAAGCCATCGCTTACATCAAGAAGACGCTCACCGATCACCAGCGCATCATCTTCAACGGCAATGGCTATTCCGAGGAATGGGAGAAGGAAGCCGAGAAGCGCGGTCTTGCAAACCATCGCAACACCGCAGAGGCTCTGCCTTGCTTCGTAGACCAGAAGTCGCTCGATCTGTTTGACGAGTTCAACGTTCTTACTGAGCCTGAGGTACGTAGCCGTTACGAGGTAAAGCTCGACAAGTACAACAAGCTTCTGAACATTGAGGCACGCACCATGATCCGCATGGTTCGCCGTGCGTACCTGCCCGCCATCACTGACTACATGGCCGATCTGGCAAGCAACATCACTACGGTGAAGGCTGCTATCTCTGGCGCTGATATGACCGAGACCGAAAGCGTTCTTGAGGTCATCATCGCTGGTGCCGACAAGGCCGCAAAGGCAACGCGCGAACTGATCAAGGTTCACAATGCTGCCGAGGCAATCGAGGCGCCGCAGGAGCAGGCTAACGCTTACGCCAACGAGGTAATTCCCGCCATGGATGCCCTTCGTGCCGAGATCGATGCCCTTGAATGTGTAGTAGAGCGCGATTACTGGCCCGTTCCTACCTACAATGACATCCTCTTCTACGCGTAACGCCAAACCGGGAATATAAGGACAGGCCCTAGTTTCCTGCTTTGTGAAGAGAGCCCCGCTTGCTAAACATCATGCAAGCGGGGCTTTTTTGTGCGCTATGCCAAACTGGGAAAATGGGACCTGTCTCTATATTCCCGGTTTTCGGAGTGGCTGCTTAGGCTCTTTCGCCCCGTCAGTTGCAGAGCGTTACCAACCTGCAACGTTCTTTCCCGATAATTGACATGTGCGGAGAATCTTTCGTGGAGTGCTGTTCGGACTTGCCATGGCTGGCTAAGATGGGAGCGAAACGGTTCCCGACAACGAAGGGTCTAAAAGCATGGCAAGCGAAAAAGCGCCTGGCAAGCAGCTGGCCAAATCAACGGAGCAGTATCAGCTGTTCGAGCAGGCAAGCAGGCCGCTATTTAAGAAATACGAGGCTGCTATTCGCGAAATGCGCACGCGTTTCGAGATTCTTGATGCCGATCTGGAGTATCGCTTAAGCCGCAACCCGATCCATCACATTGAATCGCGTATCAAGGCGCCCAAAAGCGTGTATGACAAGCTGTATCGCTACGGTGTTCCGGTAACGCTGAAATCTATGGAGGAAAACATCCTGGATATTGCGGGCATGCGTGTAATCGTTTCTTATATCGACGATGTGAGCGCCTTGCTGAAGGTTCTTTCCCTGCAGGACGATTTGCAGATCGTGAAGGTGAAGGACTACATCACGCACCCCAAGCCAAACGGATACCGCAGCCTTCATATCATCGTGAAGGTGCCTGTTTATTTCCTTGATCGGAAACAGTATGTGCCTGTTGAAATCCAGCTGCGCACGATAGCAATGGACTTTTGGGCATCGCTTGAGCATACGTTGAAGTACAAGCAGGATGCCAAGGTTGAAGGCATCGACATGTTCGACGAGCTGAAAGATTGCTCCGATATCATCCAAGACGTCGAGCGTCGCATGCAGATTCTGATGCATGCCGTGCAGACGTCCGACGTCGAAGAGGCTGCCAGCAGGCGTCGCGCTCAGATCGAGGAGCAAGAAAAGGTTGTTGCTGGCGTTGCCGATGCGGCGTCGGGAAAGCCTGAGCGCGCTATATCCTCCAGCACCAAAACGGTAACCGAGGCTGCGGTGCAGCGGTCGATTTCCGATGCCGCTGCCGTCCGTGAAAAAACTGAGTAGCGCGCAGCTTAAAGCATTGTTTTGCAGGCGGTGCGGCGTATGCGCTTGCCCTGCAGGTTTGGGCTGTCTGCCAGGGTCGGGCCCTGCCAGCCATTGGGAATGATGTCCTCGCAGATTTAGGTGCTGTCGCCGGCCTTCGCTGCAGGGGTGCTCACATTAGACTGCCAGGTTGCGCTCCTGCAGATTGGATTGACGTGGGAGTTTGCAAAGGTTGCAGCCTCAGGAGGCATCGACTTTTCAGAAAGCCCCTACCTTTTACGGAGTAGAAGGCTCCAGTTGCTGCCTTTTTGTGCTGAACTACATCACTCTACTTAGTTGGAGTAGAATAGAAAACCGAAAAAGTTCCCAGCGGGGTGTGCTTACGCGTCCTGGGCTTTGGGGGAAGAAGAACCGCGAAAGGAAGAATAATGGCTGACGTGCAACCTGTTAAGTACATCTGGAAGAACGGCGAAATGGTGCCGTGGGAGCAGGCAACGACGCACGTTCTGACCCATGCCCTTCATTACGGTTCCGGCGTGTTTGAAGGTATCCGCTGCTATCACAACGAAGAAACCGACGAAGCGGTTATCTTCCGCCTTCGCGACCATATGGAACGTCTGCATCGCAGCTCCAAGATTGCCATGATGGATCTTCCCTACAGCGTAGACGAGCTGTGCGAAGCAACCGTCGAGCTTATCAAGAAGAACGAACTGAAGTCTTGCTACATTCGTCCTCTTGCCTACTACGGCTATGGCCAGATGGGTGTAGATCCCACGGGTGCTCCGGTGGACGTCATCATTGCGGTATGGCCTTGGGGCGCATATATGGGTAAAGATGCCCTTAAGAACGGTATCCCCGTTGGCGTTTCTTCCTGGCGTCAACGTTCCTTCAATGCAATTCCTCCTGCCGTTAAGTCTTCCGCTTCCTACATGAACTCCATCCTGGCAAAGCTCGAGGCAAAGAACCATGGCTATGCGGAAGCCGTTATGCTCAACGAGCAGGGCTATGTTTGCGAAGGCACGGGTGAAAACCTCTTCACCGTTCGCAACGGCATCCTCTCTACGCCCCCGCTGTCCGATGGCCTGCTTGAGGGCATTACTCGTGACACCATTTTGCATATCGCTTCCGACATGGATATTCTCGCTATCGAGGAATCCCTCACGCGTTCTGATCTGTACATCGCCGACGAGATGTTCATGTGCGGCTCTGCTGCCGAACTCACGCCTGTCCGCAGCGTAGACGACCGTGAAATCGGTCCTATGGGCCCCATTACCAAGCAGCTCCAGGATCGCTATTTCGAGGTCGCTTACGGTAAGGTTCCCGAGTATGAAGAGTGGATCACTCGCTTCTAATTAAACTGCGCTACCAGTGCGCTTTCTTCAAGCCGCATCCCCCTTTGCCGTAAGGCACAGGGGTGCGGCTTGTTTTTTCAGGGGACAGCATGCGCGCTGCCTGTGAGGGCAACGCATCAGGGGAATCATCAACGGTGAAAGGGGTATGGGATATGCCGGAGCTTAGAACGAGAGAAGTGGAAGATCTGCTTGAGGTCTTTGCGGGCTTAACTTGTCCCGATGATGTATTTGCCCTGCTGGAAGATTTGTTCACCGTTCGCGAGATCAAAGATACCTCGCAGCGTTTGGATGTGGCGCGTATGTTGCGTAAGGGCAGCTCATACGCCGTTATCGAAAAGGCAACCGGCGCCTCTGCGACAACCATCGCCCGTGTATCAAAGGCATTGAACTACGGTGCGGGCGGATATGGTTTGGCATTTGAGGTGCTTGACGCCAAAGAGGCCGAAGGTGGGCAAGCCGCTGAACCGGAAAACCCCGCAACCGCAGGCGAAAACTAAAAGGACGGCAACAGCTGCGTTGCCCCGCGAAGCCGCCAAAGCGCGGCTTCTTTACTGAAAGGAACAAAGAGCCAATGAGTTCGTTCGCAGCGTTCTGCAAACGTAAGGATATCGAGATTTCTGTCCAGCGTTATCTGATTGACGCTTTGGGCGCCATGGCACAAGGTCTGTTTGCCTCGCTGCTCATGGGCACCATTCTTTCAACCATTGGCCAGCAGGCTGGGATCGACGTATTGGTCCAGGTGGGCGATTTCGCCAAAAGCGCTGCCGGTCCTGCCATGGCCGTATCCATCGGGTTTGCGCTGAAGGCGCCATCGTTGGTGCTGTTTTCCCTGGTGGCAGTTGGCTACGCGGCAAACAGTCTGGGCGGTGCGGGCGGCCCATTGGCGGTGCTTGTGGTTGCCATCGTAGCTTCTGAATGCGGCAAGCTGGTTGCCAACGAAACGAAGATCGACATCCTGGTTACTCCTTCGGTCACTATCCTGGTGGGGTGTTTGCTCTCTATGGCGTGCGCGCCTTCCATTGGTGCGGGTGCTACTGCGGTAGGTTCGCTTATTATGTGGGCTACGGAGCTTCAACCGTTCTTCATGGGCATCCTAGTGTCGGCTTTGGTGGGCATTGCCCTTACGCTGCCAATCTCCTCGGCGGCTATCTGCGCAGCATTGAGCCTTACCGGTTTGGCGGGAGGCGCCGCTGTTGCCGGCTGCTGTGCTCAGATGGTTGGCTTTGCAGTAATGAGCTTCAAGGAAAATCGCTGGGGTGGTTTGATCTCGCAAGGCCTGGGAACGTCGATGCTGCAGATGGGCAATATCGTGCGTAACCCACGCATCTGGATTCCTCCCACGTTGGCCTCCATGATCACTGGCCCCATCGCTACCTGCATTTTCCAGCTCAAGATGAACGGTCCTGCCATTTCGTCGGGCATGGGCACTTGTGGTCTGGTTGGTCCTATTGGTGTGTACACGGGTTGGGTCGCCGATATGGCATCGGGTGCAATGACAGCTATCACCGCTATGGATTGGGCAGGTTTGGTGCTTATCTGTTTCGTGCTTCCTGCGGTATTAACCTACGCATTCGGTCTTGTTTTGCGTAAGATTGGCTGGATCAAAGAAGGCGACCTTACGCTTGAATCTGCTGACGATATGGTGAAAGCCGAATAAGAGACAAGACTTCTTAGTTGTTTTTCACTGAAGGGAGGGAATGAACATGGGAAAACGGTTTGCAGCTGTTTTGGTGGCGCTCTGTGTGGCGTTGGCCTCTCTGTGCCTTTCGGGTTGTGCAGAAAAAGACAGTAAACCCAGCTATCAGCTGGTAACCGAAGGCAAGCTCACCGTTGCCATGGCCCCCAATTTCCCTCCGTTTGATTCTTTGGACGGCGAGGCTCCTACGGGCTTCGACGTGAGCGTCGCCCGTGAAATCGCGAATCGTTTGGGGCTTCAACTTGAAATCAAAGCAGTTTCTTTCGATGAACTGGTACAGGGCGTGCACGATGGTACCTATGATGTTGCCATTTCGGCGCTCTCTATCAATCCCAGTCGGTCGGAATTGGTCGATTTCTCATCTCCGTATTACCTGGTAGACCAAGTGATTGTGGCCAAGAAGGGCGTGTATGAGAAGGTGTCCGAGCTGAAAGGCAAGCAAGTTGCCGCCGAGGCTGGGACCACAGGGTACGACTATGCCTTGGCGAATGTTACGGAAAATGTTGTTGCCTACAAAACGGCCGCTGAATGCTTTGCTGCGCTGGAAGCAGGGCAGGTTGCCGCTGTGGTAACCGACGAGCCCGCTGCAACATACCTCGTGAGCAACGCCTATCCCAATTGCACCATCTTAGAAACGGTGGCAACGTGCGAAAAATACGCCGTTGCCGTGAACAAGGACAACCGAGCTTTGACGGATGCCATCAATGATGCCCTCAGCCAGATGGATAAAGACGGAACCCTTGCCGCGCTCCAAAAGCAAGTTGGGTAGAGTTTTTCGCGCTATCTCCGAGCGTTTCTTTGGGTGTGCTCTTTGTCCCAGGTGAGGGGCGCTCGCTTCGGTGCCGGCGGCGGAAACCTTTCCCAAGTGGAGAGCGCACGGGCGCGTAGCTGGATTCGATAGCCCCTAGAAGCTACTTGTGGTAGGGCTCGTGGCGGATGATTTTGAATGCCCGATAAATCTGTTCGAGCAGAACAACGCGAGCAAGGTTGTGGGGTAGGGTTATAGGCCCAAAGCTGATGCGCTCTGTGGCGCGCTGCTTCACTTCTTTTGTCACGCCATCGCTTCCGCCGATGATAAAGGAAATATGCGAATCGCTGTTGAGTGCATAATTGTCAATTTTTTGCGCCAGGCCTTCGCTGGAAGTTTCTTTTCCGCGAATGTCCATCAAGATAATGGGACCGCGTTCTGGCAATGCAGAAAGTAAAGCTGCGGCCTCCTTTTCTGCATTGGAGTCGGGGAGTTCCCGCACTTCGATTTTTGCATATCCGCCAAGGCGTTTCAGGTATTCTGCGACGGCGTCTTTCCAGAATTGCTCTTTGAGCTTGCCTACGGCAAATATGGTTACACGAAGCATGGTGGCCTCCAATCGCGCTGGCGTTACCAGCTTGAAAAGAAACATTGGTACAGTAGTCATTCGCACGGTATTATATCGGTCGAACAAGAAGCGCGCATGCGCATACCCACACAACACCTAAGGAAGCAGGCGTTATGTCACTCCCCGTATCTGACCTGAACAAAAAGGCTGACGGCCTTACCACCATGGAATTGGGCAAGGTTCTGCCCCTTACTGCCGAAGTGAAAGACGACCATCTTTTCATCGGCGGCTGCGATATGGTGGAAATTGCCAAGGAATTCGGCACCGCACTGTACGTGTTTGACCAGGCCGATCTTGAGGCGCGCATGGATGAATACGTGCAGTCTTTCAAGAAGTACTACGGCGACCGCGCCGAAGTCGCCTATGCTTCCAAGGCATTCCAGAACAAAGCCATCGTGCAGCTCGCCAACGAGCACGGCATGTGCCTGGATGTTTCTGGCGGCGGCGAACTCGCCTGCGCGCTTGCTGCGGGTTTTCCTGCCAAGCGCGTAGTGGTTCATGGCAACAACAAAACCCCCCAAGAACTGCGTGAAGCCATCGAGGCTGGTGTGGGATGCATTGTTGTCGACTCCCGCATTGAATTGGGCCGCATTTCCGCTATCGCCCAAGAGCTGGGCGTTACGCAGGATATCTACATGCGCATTACTCCTGGCGTAGAAGCTGATACGCATGAATTCATCCGCACGGGTTGCGAGGATTCCAAGTTCGGCTTTACCATGCGCGAGGATTTCGCCTTCAAATGCGTGAAGGATGTTTTGGAGACGCCGGGTGTTCGCCTTACCGGCCTGCATTGCCATATTGGCTCTCAGATTTTTGCCCTGCATTCGTTCCGCGAAGCTATCGATGTCATGATCCAGTTCATCAAGCGCATCAACGAAGAATACGACTACGAAATCGAAGGTCTCGATCTGGGCGGTGGCCTGGGTATCGCTTACGTAAAAGAGGAAGAGCCTCCCACGATTGAGTCGTTTGCGAAGCTCACCTGCACTGCAGTGAAAGAGCTGTGCGCTGAGTATGGCGTGAAGGAGCCTCGCATCGCGGTCGAGCCGGGTCGCTCCATTGCAGCAACGCCGGGCGTGACGCTCTATACCGTGGGCATCCTGAAGACGCTGCCGGGCATTCGTAATATCGTTGCTATCGACGGCGGCATGTCCGACAACATTCGTACCGCTCTTTATGGTGCGGAGTACGAGTCTGTTATTGCCAACAAAGCCAACCAGCCACGTACGAAAGTGGTAACGCTGGTGGGCAAGCATTGCGAATCGGGCGATGCGGTTGCTGCCGATGCTTCGATTCAGAATCCCGACCTGGGCGATATCGTATGCATGTTCGGCACGGGTGCGTACTGCCATTCCATGAGCAGTCGCTACAACGGTCAGCCTAGGCCCGGTATTGTGTTCGTCAAGGATGGCAAGGCTCGCTTGGTAACTCGTCGTGAAACCTATGCCGATTTGATGAGCTGCGATCTGTAATCTCTTCTTGTGCAGCCGCCTGGTTGGGCTGCGATGATGTTATACAGGGCCCTGATGACGTGATCCAAGGTCGATTCGGTGCGGTAAGTGCGGTCGATCCCTGTTCATGCTCGTCAGAGCCCTGTTTCGTTTTAGTGCGGTAAGGCCGCTTTGCTTATCCATTTAACGGATCAGTGACAAACGGCAATGTCTTTACGTTTACAATAGATGGAATATAACTTCTACGGAAAGGTGCGCTTCATGGCTGTCAAGGTTGGCTTGGTCGGAACGGGCACGGTTGGCGGCGGATGCTTGGACATCCTTCGCAACCACAAGGAAGAATTCAAACGTCATTTTGGCATTGACATTGAGCTGACCCGCGTATGCTCCCGTCAGCCAGAGGTTGCCGATTCATATGGCTTGAGCGATATCTTCACCACCGATTTCCATGAAGTGATTAACGACCCTGAGGTTGATCTGGTTATCGAGCTCATCGGCGGTACCACCTTCGCCAAGGAAGTGGTAATCGGCGCCCTGCAAAACGGCAAGAGCGTGGTTACCGCCAACAAGGCCCTTATGGCTTCTTGTGGCGAAGAGGTTATGAGCTTGGCGGAAGAAAAGGGCGTAGAAATTGCGTTTGAGGCCAGCGTTGGTGGCGCTATTCCTATTATCGTTCCCTTGAAGCACTCTCTTATTGCCAACCGCATCGATTCCATCATGGGTATCGTGAACGGCACCACTAACTACATGATCACGCGCATGGACGAAGATGGCATGAGCTACGATGACGCGCTGAAGGAAGCCCAGGAAAAGGGCTTTGCGGAAGCCGATCCCACGGCCGACGTCGATGGCCTTGATGCTGCTGCCAAGATCGCAATCTTGGCTTCTATCGCATTCAACTCCCGTGTAACCATGAGCCAGGTGTTCACCGAGGGCATTCGTCGCATTTCCCCTGTCGACCTGGCTATGGCTCACGAAATGGGCTATGCGGTGAAGCTCCTTGCCCACGCATATCGCACCGACGCGGGTATTGATGTTCGCGTGCATCCCACGATGATTCCCGAAAGCCATCAGCTCGCCACGGTAAATGGCGTATTCAACGCAATTTATACCGTGGGTGACGCTGCGGGCGAAAACATGTTCTTCGGTGAAGGTGCCGGCGCGGGTCCTGCTGCTAGTGCTGTTATGGGCGATGTGCTCGAGGTTGCCCGCCGTTTGCAGATGGGCATCAAGCCAATTGTCGGATGCACGTGCACCGACGATCTGCCTATTCTTTCTGTTGAGGACCTCCATACGAAGTACTACATCCGCTTCGTGGTTGCCGACCGTAGCGGCGTTTTGGCTGCTGCGGCAGACATTTTCGCTAAATACGACGTTTCGGTTAAGACGGTTACCCAGCGCGGCAACGCTGCACGCGACGACGTCGATCTGGTGTTTGTTACCCATACGGCTGAAGAGCGCAATGTGCGCAAGGCCATCGACGACATCTTGGCTTTGGAGGGTGTTGTTACGGGCGGATTCCCATCGGTCATCCGCGTACAGGACTAACAGGCGTTCGTGCGGTTGGTTCGGACCCGGTTTACTCCTCTTGCAAAATGAAAGAAGGGCACGCGCTTTGGCGCGTGCCCTTCTTTCATTTTGCGGTTCTAGGAATTCCGATCGAATTCCTTGGTTTGTTCCAGTGCGGGTTTGCCCTATTCGGATTCAGGCATATTTTCCAAATCGTAGGGCGTTGCCTGGTACACGTAGTAGTTAAGCCAGTTGGTGTATAGCAGTTGAGCTGTGGCTCGCCAGTTGGAAATAGGCTTCTGCGTCGGATCGTCGTTGGGGAAGTAGTGCTTTGGCATGTCAGGGTTCAGGCCCTTTTTCGTGTCGCGATGGAACTCGCTCGCAAGGGTGTCGGTGTCGTATTCGGGATGGCCGAATACGAAGAAGTGGCGGCTATCGGTGCTTTTGGCGATGAAGACGCCAGCTTCGTCCGACACGGAGATCAGCTCTAGCTCGGGGACCTTCTCGATGTCTTCTGCATGGACCTCGGTCCAGCGAGAATGGGGCGCATGAATGACAGTATCGAAGCCGCGGACCAGAGGAGAGGTGGGCTTCAAGATCTTGTGCTCGAAAACTCCGGTCATCTTGTGCTGCCTTAGATACTTCGGAATCCCGAAATGATAGTAGGCGCCTGCCTGCGCGCCCCAGCAGAGATACAAGGTCGAGAAAACATTGGTTTTTGCCCATTCGAAGATGTCGCACAATTCGGGCCAGTAGTCCACGTCTTCGAAGGGGAGCTTTTCGACTGGTGCTCCGGTGACGATCATGCCGTCATAGCGCTTGTTACGAATGTCATCCAAATCCACGTAGAACGATTCCATGTGTTTGGGGGGCACGTGTGTCGCCTTATGCGTAACGGTTTGCAGGAGGTCAACCTCAACCTGCAAGGGCGTGTTCGAGAGCTTGCGCAGGATTTGGGTTTCCGTTTCGATTTTCAAGGGCATCAAATTCAAGATGAGCACGCGCAATGGACGAATGTCCTGATGGATAGCGCGGTGCTCGGTCATAACAAAGATGTTCTCGCTTTCCAAGACCTCTGTTGCCGGCAAGGCATCGGGGATGCGAATTGGCATAAGTGCTCCTTTATTAATAACGATACATTCGTGTGTTGATGTAACAGCAACCACGATTGTACGCGCGAGCGCCCGAGCCTTCTACGTCCGTCAGCCAATCTATAGCCAGTTATAGGTAATTGCATTGACCAGGCTTTTTACTTGTTGATCTATTGCACCATCTTTTGGCGACGCACTTTTACAATAGACACTATCGCTTCACGCGCCTCGGTTGCGTGGGCGGGCTTTGGGAAGAAAGGAATACGCAATGAGCGAATCATTGGCCACAACCTGTGTGCAGGGCGGCTATCGTCCTGGCGATGCCGAGCCTCGTCAGGTGCCAATTTATCAATCAACTACTTGGAAATACGACACAAGCGAGCATATGGGCCGTTTGTTCGATCTGGAAGAATCTGGATACTTCTATACCCGTCTGCAGAACCCCACAAACGATTTCGTTGCTGCAAAAATCTGCGAGCTGGAAGGCGGCAGTGCTGCGATGCTCACTTCATCGGGGCAGGCGGCAAATTTCTTTGCTGTGTTCAATATCGCCGGGCAAGGCGACCATGTAGTGGCTTCTTCGGCTATCTACGGCGGTACGTACAATTTGCTGTGCCATACCATGGCACGCATGGGCCTGGAGTGTACTTTTGTTTCTCCTAACTGCTCTGATGATGAGCTTGAAGCGGCATTTCGCCCGAACACCAAAGCGGTTTTCGGCGAAACCATTGCAAACCCAGCGCTTAATGTCTTGGATATCGAGCGTTTTGCCAATGCGGCCCATGCGCATGGTGTGCCGCTGATCGTGGACAACACGTTCCCCACGCCGGTAAATTGCCGTCCTTTCGAATGGGGCGCTGATATCGTCACCCATTCCACCACGAAATACATGGACGGCCACGGCGCTGGTGTTGGCGGCTGCATTGTTGATTCCGGCAAGTTCGACTGGAACGCTCATGCCGATAAGTTCCCTGGTCTTACTACGCCCGACGAAAGCTACCATGGCGTGGTGTATACCGAGCGCTTTGGGCTGGAAGGCGCGTTTATCACCAAGGCTACCTCGCAGCTTATGCGTGATTTTGGCTCTATTCAGTCGCCGCAGAATGCGTTTCTGCTGAACATGGGCTTGGAGAGCCTCCATGTTCGCATGGCGCAGCACTGCAAGAACGGTCAGTCGGTTGCCGAGTTCCTCTCTAGCCACCCAAAAGTGGCATGGGTTCGTTACTGCGGCTTGCCCGATGACCCGAATTATGATTTGGCGCAGAAGTACCTGCCCAATGGCTCATGCGGTGTTGTGAGCTTTGGCGTAAAAGGTGGGCGTGAAGCGGCAGAGCGCTTCATGGCCAACTTGAAGTTGGCGCAGATCGCTACCCATGTTGCCGACGCTCGTACCTGTGTTCTTCATCCTGCAAATGCAACTCATCGGCAGATGAATGACGAAGAGCTTGCTGCGGCAGGCATCAGCCCCGATCTCGTGCGTCTTTCGTGTGGTATCGAAGACACCGCCGACCTCATTGCCGATATCGATCAGGCTCTTTCGTTTGCGTAATCGATGCATCGGTGCAGATGCCGCGAAGTGAGGACTCCCCTATATAAGCGTTTGCTGCCGTGCATGCCGCCCTCGACTCGTTCGGGGGCGGTTTTTTATGGGTTGTGTATATAATGGCAGGTAGTTTGGATCTGCGTGAATATTCGCGTTCACGCAAAGGCCCACCTATTGCAATCCATCAAGCTAGAGAGTTCCTTTCGCCATGCGTGACGTACACTGCCATATTCTTCCTGGAGTAGATGATGGTGCTCGCACCATGCAGGAATCGCTGCTAATGCTTTCTGAGGCCATGAGGGCGGGCATTACTTCCATCGTATGCACGCCGCGATGCTGCGACCCTTGGTTCGACTTCTCGCGTATGTGGCAGGCTTATCTTCAGCTAAAGCGCCATGCGTCTGCTATTCCCGGTGCACCCGAGCTTTCTATGGGCTTTGAAGTCGACTATCACAAATTGAAGAAGCTTGGGATGGACGCAGCTGTTCAGCTCGGCAACGACCAGGGGGAATTTTTACTGGAGCTTCCTCAAGGCACCCTGCCGCTCGATTGGGAATTCATGGTTCACAATCTGCAGCGCAAGGGTTTCAAGGTCATAATCGCCAACCCGGAGCGATGCCGTGAAGTCCAGAAAGATATCGACGTTGCACGCCGTTTCGTTTCGGCTGGCTGTGAATTGCAGATTTCTGCGGACTGTATATATGGGGGCTTTCTAGATCCTTCGCGCCGTGCGGCGAAGAAGCTGGTGCAGGCTGGTTTGGTCCGCTACTTGGCCAGTGATGCTCGCCACCCTTCCGATTATGAGCTGTTCACCGAAGCAATGGAGTACTTCAAGCGTTTTGCTGATTCTGAGGCAATGGAGAACAAGAGCATAGAAGAGGTTGAACGCGAGTGCGCCGAGGCGGAAGCTCGTGCTGGCCAAAGGAGAAAAGGGCGCGGAACCGGCTCCGGTAGGGGAAAAGCGTCCGTTGGGGTGGACGGCTTTGCTCGTCAGGCTGCTGCAAGCGGTGAACGCCCCTTTGATTCTGAGGCGGAGACATATCGTAGCGCCATGGCCGCTATAGAAGGCATCGGCGGAAATGCGGAGAGCGTTGGGCCTCGGGGCGCTGCTGCGCCTAGTGTGGTTCGCTCTTCTGGGGGCCGAAGGGCCATGTCGGATAATTCTGCAGCCAACCCGGGGAAACTGCCCCTCCCGGTTGAAGGCGGCACTGCGCGAGCGTCGTATCTTGAGCCAGCCGAGCGTTCTTCGGATGCGGCTCTCGATGCCATGTTCGATGACGTTCCCCTTCGCGGAAAGCATGCGCGAAGGGAATAGGGCTTTTCGGAGCGCGGCTCTGCTTGCATGGATTAACGACGTTAATAAGTGGCCTCTCACCTCTATATATAGGATTCGCCTATAGATTAATCTTCATTTATAGGTTTCTTTTCTGGGGCTCTGGTGCGACAATAAAACTGTTAGCGATACCGAAGCTAGCAGCTTTGTCGCATGCGCCCCACGCGATACCCCTCTCGCGCGCGGGCGCTTTTGTGTGTGAGGGGAATCCTTTCCTTGCTTTGCTTCTATAGAGCCATGCGTGCGCATGTTTCGCCTGCTTTTGCGTTGCGCTTTGCAAGGTCTAGCTGTGGCACTGTTCTTTGATCTGGCATCTCTTTGCAGGGCTATAGGACAAAAAGTGTGTCTGTATTTGGGTGTTGATGCAGGTCATCACCCATTTTTTGCGGAAAAAGTCAATCGGCGACGACTTTTCCGCCTGGACAAAAAGTGTGTCTGGCTATTGACGTTTACCCAGGTCGTATGGGGATATTCACGGTAAAAAGTCACCTTTGCGGGAGGTCTGCCGTGGATAGCAAGAGATGCCCATCGTGCGGGGAGCCGATGAAGCGCAACGGGAAGTCGAGGTCGGGGTCCCAGCGCTGGAGGTGCCGCGCATGCGGTGCGAGCGCGACCCACGGGAACGACGTGGCCGCCAGGGACCTCGGGAGGTTCGTGTCCTGGCTGCTGTCGAAGGGCGCCCAGGCCGACATGCCGGGCGGCGGGCGCACCTTCAGGCGGAGGACCGCCGGGTTCTGGGAGCTGTGGCCGATGCCGGACATCGTCGACGAGGTGCACCGCGTCGTCTTCGTCGACGGCATATGGATAGCCCGCGACTGCGTGGTGCTGATAGCCTGCAGCGACGAGTTCGTGCTGTCGTGGCACCTTGCCCGCTCGGAGACGAAGCGCGCCTGGCGGTCGCTGCTCTCCCGTATCGCCCCGCCCGACATGGTCGTGACGGACGGCGGCAGCGGCTTCGCCGCGGCTGTTTCCGAGGAATGGCCCCGCTCAAGGGTGCAGAGATGTACGTTTCATGCGTTCTCCCAGGTCAAGCGCTACACGACGTCCCGCCCGAAACTGCAGGCGGGCATCGAGCTTTACGGCTTGGCATGCGATCTGCTGCACGTTCGGGACCTCGGGCAGGCGCAGCGGTGGTCAGAGCGGTTCGTCGAATGGTGCGGGTTCTGGTCGGACTTCCTCGAGGAGTGCAGCGTCGTCGACGGCCGCATGTCGTACACCCACGAGAGGCTGCGCAAGGCAAGGCGCAGCCTCGCCTCGCTGCTGAACTCAGGGACGCTGTTCGCCTACCTCGACCCGAACCTGGCAGCCGAGGGCCCGCTGCCGGCGACGAACAACCGTATCGAGGGTGCCGTCAACGCCCAGATACGCGGCATGCTCCGCAACCACCGCGGGCTCTCGACGCTCAGGCGCGCGAAGGCGGCCTTCTGGTGGTGCGCCATGCACGTGGAATGCCCGAAGGACATGGCGCAGATTCTGCGCGAGATGCCCACCGACGCCGGCGTCGAGCTGCTCCGCTCCGAGTACGGCATCGACGCGGAATCGATCGGGAAGCCGGCGAAATGGGGCGAGGGGCTTGTCTGGGAGGAGCTTCATTTCGGGACGCGGTACCCATACGCTATCGACTAGCCAGACACACTTTTTGTCCTATAACCCTCTTTGCACGGTGCTTGTTTTATAAGTATGCGTTGTAATTGCCGCAATTGTCGCCAGTCTCTTTTTTATGTCGGTTGGTTTGTTCCGCGATCCTATTTCTTGTGCTTTGCAATCTGCCATCCCTTCTGGGCACGTCACATGAGCAGCCTTCGAAAGCGCCGGGCGATCGGTTGTTTCTTTGGGGCATGCTCGCTGCGCGGGTGGGCGGTTATTTTTTGGCGGTGAGCGTTTTTCTTTGAAAATGTTATTGACGGCTAACTTTTCTCTTGTTAAGTTAATCATGGTTAACTTAGAGGAAGCAAAACTTCCGGTGAAGAACTTCTACACCTCTTCATCGGCAATGTTCTCTTCGGGCTCATATTGGGATGTTGCCACTGCTTTGTCCTTTTATTCGCCGGAAGTTGTGCCGACTCGAAATCTCTTGCTTTTGGACAGGAGTGTGAACGAGGAAGAACCCGCCATATGGCGGGTTCTTCCTGTTTGGGCTGAGTGTGCGAGTTTGCAGGATTGGGAAATCGGGAACAAGGAAGGTTCGGCGGAATCCTCTGCTCTTCCGATTTATTTATCGTTCGACGTCTTCGTTTTCCCGAATCCGAAACGGGTTAGCGCAGCGCCAACAAGAGTCGCGACGGTATCTACCGCCCAATCGGCGGGGTCGCAGCTTCGGTTGGGGACGAATAGCTGATGCCACTCATCGGTTACGCCGTAGAGGCTTCCGATGGCCAATGCCGCGAGAAGCGCGGTGCGAGGGTTTAGGTGAAAGCGCAGCGCGTTGAACAGCAGTGCGCCGAAAATAAGGTACTCGGTGAAATGGCCAACAGGTGAAACGTCAACTTCATGGCCGAATACCCACTGAGCGCCTGTTGTCAGCATGCCCTTGATTGCCGAGATGATGCCGAGTCCGCTGTTTATCGATTCGCCGGTATTGGCGGACATCCAGAAAATCATTGCTGCCATAGCGGCAACTGCTAACCAGCTAAGGATAATTTTCGCAGAGCGGGAAAGGTGATGGGTTGAGCAAGCGTTCATGAGTGCCTTCCAGGTAATGGGCTGCTGCCTTTTGCGTCGTTCAAGAGCACTAGTAGGGTACGCCATCGTGTTGTTGAGAGGGTGCAGCTCAGCGCTGCGGTAAGATAAATCACAGCATTTCATCACCAAGGAGGGATTTTGTTGGAAGAGGGCAAGCGGGCTCAAACACAGGTAATTGTGCTTATTGCCATCGTTATCCTTGGTTCGTGCCTGGGGAATCTTTCGCAAACCGCGCTGAACGCCATGTTTTCCGGTATGGCGGCAGACTTTGGTGTTCAGATGGAGCTGGGCCAGTGGGTTACTACGCTGTACATGCTGGTGCTGGGAATCACCGTTCCCGCGGTTACCTACCTCATGCGCCGTTTTCCGCTGAAAAACGTGGTGCTGGCGGCATTGCTGCTGTTGGTGGTAGGTGCCGCTATCGATGTGGTGGCTCCCAGTTTCGAGGTGCTGGTAGCCGGTCGTGCTCTTCAAGCAGTATCGGCGGGCATAACCATGCCGATGATGATCAGTGTCGTTATGACTTCCTTCCCGCGCGATAAGCAGGCAACTGTTATGGGTATTGCGGGCATCGCTATGGGTTTTGCTCCCAATATCGGACCCACTATTGGCGGATGGATGATTGGGTTTGCTGGGTGGCGCAGCTTTTTTGTGGTGCTGTTTGCCTGCGCGCTGGTTCTCCTGCTGCTTGCTGCGGTATTGGTTGTGCGCCGTCCCCAGGCGAATTCGTCTGCAAGGCTCGACGTTTTGTCGCTGGTGCTTTCCGCCTTGGGCTTCGGCGGTCTGCTGCTGGGGTTCTCTAATGCTTCGAGCTTCGGATTGGCAAGCCCATATATTTGGGTTCCTGCAATTCTTGGCGTGTTGTTCTTGGCGCTGTATCTGTACAGGCAAAGGCGTGTCGAACATCCTCTTACCAATTTGCATATCTTCGATTCGTGGCGTTACCGCGTGAGCTTCTGGGCGGCAAACGCATTGTTCGCCAGCTTCATGGGCATCACGCTGATCATTCCGCTGTTCATTGAGAACCAGTGGGGAGGTTCGGCGCTTCAGGCAGGGCTGGCTTTGCTGCCGGGCACGGTAGCGGCTTTTATCGTGAATCCCCTGGCTGGTTGGTTGGTGGACCGCATTGGGGCTCGTCCTGTTGTCGTGGTTGCTTCGGTGTTTCTTGCGGTTGGTGCACTTTCCATGGCATTCATCGACGAAGCAACTCCGTTTTGGGCTATTGTTGCGCTGCAGGGCGTTCGCGCTACCGGTGTTTCTGGTTTGATTGGGCCGTTAACATCGTGGGGCATGGCCGATTTGCCGCATGAGATCATGACCGATGGCTCTTCCTTTGGCACTGCGGTCCGTCAGGCGTGTGCATCTATTGGCACGGCACTTATGGTATTTGCCATTGCCGCAGGGGCATCGGCGGGGATGTCTTTGGTGGGCTTCCATGCGGCGTTCGCTATCTCGGGCTTTTTTGCGGTGATAGTGCTTGGTCTTGCCGTTGCTCGCATTCGATAGATGCGTGCGTTGCTGAAGCGAAAACTGGAACGGTCTGTGTCGAATTGCGGGGAAGCGCAAAAATTCTTTCGCAGCTCTCTTTTCGTGCGCTGTTTGCGTGGGTAGAATACGTCCCATGGATACTGAAATTAAAATACGCATGGCAACGAAGGAAGACGCTCCCGCGTTGCTGGAAATCTACACTCCTTATGTTCTCGAAACGGCGGTAACGTTCGAAATCGAACCGCCCTCGTTGGAGGAGTTCTCCGCGCGTATCGCGCGCGTTCTTGAGCGTTACCCTTACATCGTGGCCGAAAAGGATGGCCTTATTCTTGGCTATGCCTACGCTCAGGCGTTCCGCCCGCGTGCGGCATATTCCCATTCTGCCGAAACCTCGATTTACGTTCGCAAGGACCTGCGAAGCCGTGGCTTGGGTCGTCGTATGTACGAAGCGCTAGCTAAGCTGCTGCTGTTGCAAAACGTATTCAATATGGAGGCATGCATCGCTCATTGCGATCCTGCCGATGAATACGTGCCCGCAACAAGCCGCCTTTTCCATGCTCGCTTGGGCTTTGAACATGCAGGTCGCTTCAACAAATGCGCACTGAAGTTCGGCCGCTGGTACGACATGATCTGGATGGAGCGTATTTTGGCGAAGCCTGCGGCTCAGGAAACCAGTCCTTTCCGTCCTTTGCCTGATATCGATCAGCCTTATATCGACTCGATCTTGAATAGGGCGTAATCACTCTTTCCGTCCCACCGACTGCAAAGGCTGCCTCGTGCAGCCTTTTTTTGCGCCAGAAACAGGGCGGGTTTCTTCTGCGTAGCAACCGCAGGACGCCAGCATGCCTGAGGCGTCGCGGGGAACGATGATCCCAGTAGCGCCGCCGTCCATGGTAGGGCGCAGCGCGTGTGCGGGGCGTCGGCGCGTTCGCTGCGGGGCTCATTATCCGCTTGCGGGTGAAAGGTGTCCGCCTGCGCGGTAAAACAGGGAGAGCTTTCTTCTGCCTCATTCGCTTCGGCACTTTAGTGTGCTATACTGCGGTCTGCTTTAGTTAAGTAAAGTCTTACCGCTGAAATGAGGTAGTAATGAAGAAGAAGTTCCTTTCGGTGCTGGCCGTGGCTTGCGTTGCCTGCCTTTCTGCCGCCCTGCTTGCGGGTTGCTCGCAGCAGCAGTCCAACTCCAACGACGGCAACCCCGCTGACAATAAGCTCATCGTGGGATTCGATAACAGCTATCCGCCGTATGGCTTCATGGACGAGAACAACAACCCTACTGGTTTTGACCTCGACCTTGCTCAGGAAGTTGCCAACCGCAACGGTTGGGACATCGAGCTGTCCGCTATCGATTGGGATACCAAGGACGCTCAGCTGAACCAGGGCACCATCAACTGCATCTGGAACGGCTTCACCATGGAAGGCCGCGAAGATGACTACACCTTCTCCGAGCCCTACATGCTCAACGAGCAGGTAATCGTTGTTAAGAAGGACTCCGGCATCACGTCCCTTTCCGACCTTGCCGGCAAAACGGTGGTAACTCAGGCTGATTCTGCTGCACTCGACGTACTCGAGGGCGACAAGAAGGACGTTGCCGATACTTTCAAGAGCTTGCAGACGCTTCCCGATTACAACAATGCATTTATGCAGCTTGAGTCCGGCATGGTAGATGCCGTTGCTTGCGACCTTTCTATCGCCCAGTACCAGATCGCTGCTAAGCCCGATGCCTATCAGCAGCTTGAGCCCCTGAGCAGCGAGCACTATGCCGTTGGTTTCAAGAAGGGCGACGACGCTCTGGCGGCTAAGGTTACCAGCACGCTTAAGGATATGTACAACGATGGCACGGTTGAAAAGCTCATCGAGAAGTACGCCGATTACGGCATGAGCGCTGAGAACTGGGTGCTTAAGTAAGGAAAACAAAGCGAGTCTGCGCTCTTCTTCGTCCTCTTTGGATGCTGGTGCAAGAGCGGTGATCTCGACAATCTTGGGCGGAAGGCTACTCCTTCCGCCCTTTGTTGCGTTCAGCGGCTGAATCGCATGGCGCATGAAGGAGGAAGATTATGGAGCTTGGCGTTATGGTTGGCGCCTTGGTGGATGGCTTGGGGCTTTCCGCCTGGATTTTCGTAGTTACGCTGGTTGGCTCTTTGCCGCTGGGCATTGTGGTTGCCTTGTGTCGAATGAGCTCATTCAAGCCGTTATCGCTGCTTGCCCAGTTCTACATTTCCATTCTGCGTGGTACCCCGCTGATGTTGCAGCTGATGGCTTTCATGTTCGGCCCGTATTATCTGCTGGGAATGAATATGGGTACCGACTGGAAATTCGGTGCTTGCGCCGTGGGCTTCATCTTGAACTATTCGGCTTATTTTGCTGAAATCTACCGTTCGGGCATTCAATCGATTCCAAAGGGCCAGTACGAGGCTGCCTTGGTTTTGGGCTACTCCCGTTCGCAAACCTTCTTCAAGATCGTGTTGCCCCAGGTTATCAAGCGTATCTTGCCTGCGATGGGCAATGAGATCATCACCCTGGTAAAAGATACCTCTTTGGCATTTGTATTGGGTATGGCGGAAATGTTCTCGGTTGCCAAGGCTCTTGCTGCAAGCAACGTGTCCATGGTCCCTTATGCCATCGCGGCACTTATCTACTGGGTGTTCTGTCTTTTCATCGAATTCATTTTGGGGCGCGTGGAAAAGAAGCTTGCCTACTACCACGACTAGCGTGTTGGCTTGAATGATATGGGAAAAGGGGTTTCCTCTATGGAAAATATGCCAGTTGTGAACCTGAGCCATGCGCGTAAGGCGTTTGGCAGCAACGAGGTTCTAAAAGATATTTCGCTTACGGTAAATCAGGGCGATGTGCTGTCCATCATTGGCCCTTCGGGCGGCGGCAAGTCCACGCTCCTGCGTTGCATGACGCTGCTTGAAACACTGGATGCTGGCTCGCTTGCGTATGGTGATGTGAAGGTTGCCGAAGCCGACTCTACGGGCAAAGCGGTGTATGGCGGCAAAGACGTGCTTGCCCAGGCTAAGAAACGCTACGGCCTGGTTTTCCAAAATTTCAATCTGTTCCCGCATTTTACGGTGTTGCAGAATGTGACCGATGCTTTGATCAGCGTGCAGAAGCGCCCAAAGGAAGAAGCGCTTGCCCGCGGACGCGAACTGCTTGCCAAGATGGGGCTCGCCGATAAGGAAGATATGGTTCCCTGCGAGCTTTCCGGCGGTCAGCAGCAGCGCGTTGCCATTGCCCGCGCTTTAGCGCTCGACCCTGATGTGCTGTTCTTCGACGAGCCCACATCCGCACTCGACCCTGAGCTTACGCAAGAGGTCCTGCGCGTTATTCGCGAGCTTGTCGACGAGCATATGACCATGGTTATCGTGACGCATGAAATGGCCTTTGCTCGTGACGTTGCCGATCGCGTTGCGTTTATGGATGGCGGCGTTATTGTCGAAGAGGGTCCAGCCCAGCAGGTTATCAACAACCCGCAGCATAGTCGTACCAAGGCATTCCTCGCGCGTTTCCAGGAAGGCGCAGCCGATTAAGTATTCGAGAGCCCTTGCTTCTGCGGGGCTCTTTTGTTTAGCGCGCCGCAGTGGTACGCGGCCTCGATATGTAGAGCATGCTGGTTTTGAAAGGGGAGAGCATGATAATTTCCATTGAAGGTCATACACCTGATGTTTCCAGTGCCGCGTTCGTGGCTGATAATGCCACGGTTTGCGGTGATGTGAAGGTGGGGAAGGATTCTTCTATCTGGTTCGGTGCGGTGCTGCGTGCTGAGTGCAAGCCGCTACGTATTGGCGATCGGACTAACGTGCAGGATAACGTTGTCGTGCATATCGACAGTGGATTCCCCGTAACCATCGGCAGCGACGTTACGGTGGGGCATGGTGCGGTAGTGCATGGCTGCACAGTGGAAGATGGCGTTCTGATAGGCATGGGGTCAACCATCCTCAACGGCGCCGTAATCGGAAAGGGATCGGTAGTTGCTGCGGGTGCTCTGGTTCTCGAAGGGGCTGTAGTGCCGCCTTATTCGTTGGTCGCTGGTGTCCCTGCAAAGGTGAAGAAAACCCTTAGTGCTGAAGAAGCGAAGAACCGCATCGACTATTACACGCCTCGCTATGTGAGAGAGGCAAAGCTGTATGCGGGGTCGAACTAGGGGCGTGTAAAGAGAAACTCGTGGAACCTATCGGATTAGCAGACATCGCGTTTCGAAAATAAGAAAGGGCCCGCATAAGCGGGCCCTTTCTGGGTTGCGGAATGAGTGCCTATTCCTCGGTTGCCTTCAGTAGGCCGTAGCCACCGTTGTCGCGGCGATACAGGATGTTCACGGCGTTGGTGTCGCGGTCGATGTAAGCGAAGAAATCGTGACCGAGCAGGTCGATCTGAACCAGGGCCTCTTCTTCGGTGAGGGGCTCGAGAACCAGTTCCTTCACGCGTACTACTTCATCGTCGGCAGAAAGTTCCTTCATCAGGCCGTCGATGTCGAGCTCGGTGCCTGCCTTGGCGGGAGCATCGGCGATCTTCTTATCGATGATGCGGGTCTTGTACTTGCGGAGCTGGCGCAGAACCTTAGCAGCGGCAACGTCGATTGCGGCGTACATGTTCTCGTCGGTCTCTTCTACGCGGATGATGTGACCGCGTGCGCGCATGGTAACCTCGCACTTGGCGGGGGTGGGGTTAGCAGGGTTCTTTTCAACCTGCAGTACAACCTCGGCAGTAAGGGGGTTGATGTCCATGACCTTCATGGAGTTGCCGATTTTTTCTTCGGCATAAGCGCGGATAGGATCCGTGATGGGCATCTTGCGGCCGGTGATGGTGATTTCCATGATTTCACCTCTCAAACTGAAACGAACTTCGCGGTTTTTCGAGGGGCCCCTCATGAAACTGGAACGTCAGAAACGACAATTCATGCTGCCTGGAATGCATGGTTGGATGCGCCCTTGCAGCACCTTCTATGATGGGAGGCGGTTTCGTATTTCCCCTCGTCAACCGTCTTCGCTTATTAGTCTAGCGCACTTCTTTCTGATTTCATCAATAAAAATGAACTTGTTCTAAAACGTTGTATAAACGTTGCTATTGGTAAGGCATTTTGAATGATTCGCTCTGCTATCGTGGAACACTAAAGAGAAGCGGAGGAATACCCTATGGCCCATAAACCGCATAAGGAAACCGGCATCTTCATCAACGAGGTGTCTTCCCATCAGCGTCGCTACCATAAGGTGCTGGAGCTCACCCATTCAACCACCAAGGCGGCAGGCGTCATGCTCCTAGGCGCAATTATTGCGTTGGTGGTGGCAAATACGGCTGCGCACGGAGCGTTTGCTGAGTTCTGGCACACCGAAGTATCCCTTGGGTTTGGCGCGACGCACGCAGAGATGTCGTTGGCTCACATTATCAATGATGTGCTTATGGCCATTTTCTTCCTGTTGGTTGGGCTGGAAATCAAGTACGAGATGACGGTGGGCGAACTTACCGATGTTCGTCAAGCCATCTTGCCTGTCGCTGCTGCTATTGGCGGCGTGCTTATGCCTGTGGGCATCTACCTGCTGTTCAACGCGAGCAACCCGGAAACGGTTATGGGTTGGGGCGTGCCCACTGCAACCGATATTGCCTTCGCGCTTGGTATTTTGGCGTTGTTGGGATCGCGCGTTCCTGTCGGCTTGCGCGTGTTCCTCAGCACCCTTGCGGTAGCCGATGACATCGTGGCAATCTTGGTCATTGCTGTCTTCTATGGGCAGAGCCCTTCATTGATGTGGTTGGTGGCTGCGGCAGTGGTTATGGTTGTGCTTGTTGCGCTGAATCGCACTCATGTGTATTCATTGGTGCCATATTTGTTGGTGGGTGCAGTGCTGTGGTACTGCATATTTATGTCGGGGGTTCACTCGACCATCGCCGGCGTGCTGCTGGCCTTCGCCATTCCCTCCCGCTCGCATGTGAAGCTGAAGAGCTTCGCTAGCTGGTCGGGGCAGCGTGTGAAGGAGGCGGAGGAAAGCTATGTTCCCGACGAGCCGGTAATCGGCCAAACCGACTACTTGGCTAGCGTAACGCGTCTGGCGCGCGTTTCCCGTCAGGTGGTCCCTCCTGCAACGCGCCTGGAGCGCAGGCTGTATCCATGGGTTTACTTCGCTATTCTTCCCCTGTTCGCCCTGACCAATGCCGATGTGGCATTCATGCAAGTGCCTGCGGGCGATATCCTTTCGAGCCCTATCTTCTTGGGCGTGTTCTTCGGATTGGTAATAGGCAAGCCTGCAGGCATCATGCTTATGAGCTTCATTATTGTGAAAACGAAACTTTCAACTTTGCCGGAAAACGTGAATTGGTCCCATATGCTTGGTGCGGCTCTTTTGGGTGGCGTGGGCTTTACCATGTCCATCTTTGTGGCCAACTTGGCTTTTGCCGACGCTGCGTACGTAATGGTTGCCAAGGTGGCCATTTTGGCGGCATCGTTGGTGGCAGGTGTTTTGGGCTTTACGTTCCTGTTTCTCCAGGCAAAGGCGGCCACGCGTCGAGGTCAGCGTTTCGAAATGGAGCTGCCCTCTGCCAACAACAGGCAGTCGCACGCTGCCCATGAGGCTGAGAGGCGTTATAAGCGAGAGCGCATTCAAGACGAGAATGAATAGTCATATTCCGCTGAGCTGGCGTTATGAAGCTCTCCTTCACATATCTTTGCGTTGTCCGATACGAGTTTGTTACCATTGCAAAAGCTGAATTCTTGCACTAGGGATACGTCTCGAACATGTGCAAGGTCAACGCGAAAGTGCTAGGAGGCCCTTTCATATGACAAAACAAACATGCGCTTCCAAGTCTAAGGTGGCTTTGAACGCTGCTTTTGCTGCCATTTTGGCCGTTGGACTGTCCGTCCCTGCAGCCAGTGCGTTCGCTGCGCCTTCCGACGATAAGCAGGCAGAGGCTCAGGCAGCCCTGCAGAAGCTCAATCAGTATCAGAGCGAGCTTGATCAGGCTTCCGCTAATTATGAAGCTGCCCATCAGGAGCAGATCGATGCCCAGAATCGTGTAGACGAAGCTCAGAAGCAGATCGAAGAGAAAACCGCTCAGATCGAAAAGGACCAGCAGCGTCTTTCCGATCGTGCTCGCGATATGTACCGTTCGGGCGACACCAATTTCTTGGACGTTATCCTGGGTGCATCCTCTTTTGAGCAGTTCGCCACTACCTGGAACATGTTGGAAACCTTGAATGGCAATGATGCTGAACTGGTTTCTGAAACCAAGACTGCTCGCGAAGAGCTTCAGGCTGCAAAGCAGGAAGCTGAAGAGCAGGCCAAGGTAGCATCCGATAAGGCAGAGGAAGCCAAGTCTGTTGCTGAGGCGGCAGATCAGAAGGCATCCGAGATGCAACAGACTTATAACAGCCTTTCCGCTGAGGCTCAGGAGCTCATCAGCCAGGAGCGTGCTGCTCAGGAAGCTCAGCAGCAGGCCGCCGCAGCAGCTGCCGAGCAGAATGGCACGGCTGGCAACGATGCTGCAGCTACCATCACGAACAACAATCGCAACAACACGACTTCTAACAATTCGAGCAACAACAGCAGCAATAACAACAAGCCCAGCAAGAACAATGCTTCAAGCTCAGCAACCAACAATAGCAAGCCCCAGTCCGTTTCGGGCAACAGCGTGGTAAACCGTGCTTATTCCCAGCTGGGTAAGCCCTACAAGTGGGGCGCAGTTGGCCCGAACTCATTCGACTGCTCTGGCTTGGTAAGCTATTGTCTCACCGGTAGCTACAACCGCCTGGGTACCACGGGTACCTTCATGGGCTGGACGCGCGTTTCCAACCCCCAGCCTGGTGACATCTGCGTAAACAGCCATCACTGCGGTATCTACATCGGCGGTGGCCAGATGATCCATGCTCCTCAGACGGGTGACGTGGTTAAGGTCAGCTCCGTACACAGTGGCATGATTTACGTTCGCTACTAGCGAATCGCTATCATATGATTCTTTGAAAACCCGCTTCGGCGGGTTTTCTTGTTTTTCGGGCAAAATTAGGGCGTCCATAATTCAAGCGCAAAATGTACATAAAGCTTTGACCTGGTGTTATTTGTGGATATTGCGCATTGAAACCCTGAATACGGTGTGGTGGCGTTGCGGCGCAAACCGTTCGCTTGTTAAACTGATCCAGCTATCGCTTAATCGCACCACAACACCACCAGGGGGAAACTCACGATGGGTATTTCTATCGCAAAACATAAGCGAGCACTTGCCTCGGCAGCAATGGCCGTGGTTCTTGTTGCGGGCCTTGCCGTGCCTACCACGGTTGCTTTGGCAGAACCTACTGCCGCTGAAAAGCAGGCTGAGGCGCAACAGGCGCTCAACAAGCTCAACGAGATGCAGCAAAAGCTCGATGAGGCTTCGAATAATTACTACACGGCTATCGACGAGCAGAAGGCCGCCGAAAAAAAGGTGGAGGAAGCTCAGGAAAAGGTAGACCAGAAAACCAGGGAAATAGAAGGTTATCAGGAAAAGCTCGGTACCCGTGCTCGTGATATGTATCGTTCGGGCAATACCGGGTTCCTCGACGTAATCCTGGGTGCTTCTTCGTTTGAGCAGTTTGCCACCACGTGGAATACGCTTGAGCGCCTCAACGAAAACGATGCTGAATTGGTAACTGAAACCAAGAATGCACGTGAAGAACTGGAAAACGCCAAGCAGGAAGCCGAAGAGCAGGCTGAGGTTGCCGCCAACAAGGCTGCAGAAGCCAAATCCGTAAAGGACGAAGCCGAGGCAACCACCGCTCAGATGCAGCAGACCTACGATAGCCTTTCCGCCGAGGCGCAGGAATTGATGCGCAAGGAAGAAGAGGCTGCCGAAAAGGCTCGCCAGGAAGCTGCCGCCCGTGAAGCAGCTGCCGCCGCTGCAGCATCGAAGAACAATGGGGGCGGTACGGTAGACAACAGCGCCGTCCAAACCGTAACGGGCAACACGGTAGTTGATCGCGCCTATGCCCAGCTTGGCAAGCCCTATGTATGGGGTGCAGCCGGCCCGAACTCCTTCGACTGCTCTGGCTTGGTTGGATACTGCATCACCGGCAAAATGGGCAACCATTGGTGCACCACTTACACCATGGCAAGCTGGAAGCGCGTTACCAATCCTCAGCCTGGCGACTTCTGCCTGAACAGTCACCATACCGGTGTTTATATTGGTAATGGCCAGATGATTCACGCGCCGCGAACGGGCGATGTGGTTAAGATCAGCGCTGTTCATTCCGGTATGTGGTACGTTCGCTATTAAACAGTGTTCGTCAAGCGGGCGCAGTGTTTGCGGGTAGGCACTGCTTCGGGTAGGTAACGAACTGGTATTCATATTTATGGAGGGCATTTGCATGCCCTCTTTTCTTTTGTGGGAAGTGTGGTACTATAGCACCCGCTAATCACAACAGCGGGATGTGGCTCAGCTTGGTAGAGCGCTGCGTTCGGGACGCAGAGGTCGCAGGTTCGAATCCTGTCATCCCGACCATTACAACCACTGAGGGGTATCCTGAAAAGGGTACCGTTCTTTTTTGTTAGAGTGCTTTTATATGTACTCGCAGTAAAAAGTTGGGGCTCGCACGGGGCGCCAGCTCACCACCACGGAGGTGTTTCATGAAGATTGGACCTTTCGGTCCCCTTGAGATCGTCATCATCCTCGTTGTAATCCTCGTTCTCTTCGGACCCAAGAACCTTCCCAAGCTTGGTACCGCAATCGGCAAGGCAGTTAAGAACCTGCGCGAAGGCCTGGGCGGCGGCAAGAAGGTTGAAGAGGCTGAAGAGCCCGCTCCCAAGGCGGCAGACGCCAAGGAAGAAATCGAAGTTGAGGTTATCGACAAGCCTGCGCCTGGCAAGAAGGCAGAGGCTGCCGAAGAGGCTAAAAAAGAAGAAGCATAGAGCTAACCGCTTCGCTTCATCACTGGTATGCAAAGGGCACGCTTCTTACGGAGGCGCGCCCTTTTCGCGAGTATAGGAAAGGAAGACTGGCCAGCACATGCATGGCCGAGGGGTGTAAACCATGGACAACAATTACGTTCTTACTCAGGAAGGCAAGGAAAAGCTCGAGCAGGAGCTCCATTTCCTGGAAACCGAAAAGCGCGCAGAGATCGGTGACCGTATCCGCGTCGCTCGCGAATTCGGCGATATTTCCGAGAACTCCGAGTACGATGACGCAAAGAACGAGCAGGCTGCAAACGAGGCCCGCATCGCAGAGATCACTCGTATCCTCGGCGAGGCAACCATCGTTGAGGCTCCCACCGAATCCGGCCGCGTTAACATCGGCAGCCGTGTAACGGTAGATATGGGTGGCCGCGAGCGCGTATTCACCATTGTTGGTGGCGCAGAGGCAAACTCCGCCGAGGGCAAGATTTCCAACGAATCTCCCGTAGGCGCTGCCCTTCTGGGCCATAAGCAGGGCGAAGCCGTAGAGGCTCAGGGTCCTACTGGCCGCGTTATCAAGATGACCATTCAGGCAATCGAGCGCTAAGCAAGCTTTAAGGAATTCACATGGCAGAAGAAAACAACGAGCAAGTTATCGAAGACGATCCGATTGAAGTGCGTCGCGCCAAGCGCGAGGCGCTGCTGGCCGAAGGCAAGAACCCCTATGGCCACGCTGCATTCGAGTACTCCCATCACATTGCCGACCTGGACGAAAAGTACGCCGAGCTGGCAGATGGTGAAAACACCGAAGATGCCGTTTCCATTGCGGGCCGTATTATGGCCAAGCGCGTTCAGGGCAAAATCATCTTCTTCGAACTCCAGGATGCTACTGGTCGCATTCAGCTCTTCTGCCGCATCAACGCTTTGGGTGAAGATGCCTTTGCCGAGATGAAAGACCTTGACCTGGGTGACTGGATTGGCGCGCATGGCCTTATGATGCGCACGCGTCGCGGCCAGCTTTCTGTTGCCGTTGATTCGTTCCAGCTGCTTTCTAAGGCGCTGCGTCCGCTGCCCGAAAAGTTCCATGGCCTGAACGACAAGGAAATTCGTTATCGTCAGCGCTATGTCGACCTTATCGTCAACGATGAAGTGCGCGATACCTTCCAGAAGCGCTCGAAGATCCTCTCGGCTTTCCGCCGCTACATGGAGGCTGACGGTTATTACGAGGTGGAAACGCCCATCCTGCAAACTGTGCAGGGCGGCGCTACTGCAAAGCCGTTCATCACACACTTCAATGCGCTGAATCAGGAAAACTATCTGCGTATTGCCACTGAGCTTCACTTGAAGCGTTTGCTGGTTGGCGGTTTCGAGCGCGTGTTCGAAATCGGCCGTATCTTCCGCAACGAGGGCATGGACCCCACTCACAACCCTGAGTTCACCTCCATGGAAGCCTACTGCGCATTCAACGATCTGCAGGGCATGAAGAAACTGGCTCAGGGTGTTATCAAGGCAGCCAACGCTGCAGTGAACGACTCCGAGCAGCTTGAGTACCAGGGTCAGACCATCGACATTTCGGGCGAGTGGCCTTCCATTCCCATGACGGAAATCGTTTCCAAGGCACTCGGCGAAGAGGTTACGCTCGACACGCCTGTTAGCCACCTTGCCGAGCTTGCCAAGAAGAACGGCATCGAGGTGAAGCCCGAGTGGACTGCCGGCAAGCTTATTGCCGAGCTGTACGACGAGATCGGTGAGCCCACCATCGTGAACCCCACGTTTGTTGTAGATTACCCGGTCGAGGTAAGCCCGCTTGCCAAGCGCTTCGAGGACGACCCTCGCCTGACCGACCGCTTCGAGCTTGTTATTGCAGGTCATGAGTACGCCAATGCATTCAGCGAGCTGAATGATCCGGTCGACCAGGCAGAACGTTTCCAGAAGCAGATGGAGGAAAAGGCTTCTGGCGACGATGAGGCAATGGAGTATGACACCGACTATATCCGTGCCCTTGAGTACGGTATGCCTCCTGCGGGCGGAATCGGTATTGGCATTGACCGTGTGGTTATGCTTCTTACGAATCAACCGAGCATCCGCGACGTGTTGCTGTTCCCTCACATGCGTCCTGAGGCCAAGTAGTTACGCCGTTCTACGAACACGTAACCCTCGCATGAGACGCGATGACGCTGCGGCCAAGCCGGGCACTTCATCTAGGCCTTCATTCGTCGTCCGCGTAACGTAGTACGCGTTCCTCCTCTTTTAGGCCTACCTGAAGCACCGGACTTGCCCTCGCTGTTTCGTCCGAAAATGGGAGTTGTTAAAGGCGCTCTTTAGGAGCGCCTTTTCGTTTAACCTAGAAAACACTCTGTCTAGGAGTTTGTTCTGGCTACAGATTGTTAACGGGTTAGCACTCGGTTTTAATGAGTGCTAGCATTATTCCGAATTAAACTTACTTGCCGAGAGAAACGAGGCTTACATGTCCTTCGACAAGTTTACCGACAAGGCCAGAAAGGTATTGGTGCTTGCCCAAGAAGAGGCTCGTGCGCTGCACCAGCCTTATGTGGGCACTGAGCACGTCCTTTTGGCTTTGCTAAAGGAAAAAGAAGGCTTAGCCGCCCAGTCGCTTGACCATCTGGGCGTTACGTACGAAGCTGCCCTCACCTGTGTGCAGCAGCTCATTAAAGGCGATGCGTCAGCTGACGTTTCGGGTCACTTGAGTTTTACCCCGCGCGTAAAGCGCGTATTGGAAAACTCACTGCGTGAAGCCATGCAGATGGGCAAAAGCTATATCTCTACCGAGCATTTGCTGCTGGGCATCGTCCGCGAAGGCGAAGGCACGGCAATTGACGTATTGCGCAAGCTCGGAGTGGAAGGCGATGCCATTCGCTCTTCCTTGAACGATATGGTGGGCCAGTCTGCGGTGTTTGCGGGCGCTACCAATTTCGATCCAAACGCGGGTGCTTCCGACAGCATGCTGAAGGAATTTGGCGTCGACCTCACCAAAAAGGCTAAGGATGGCAAGCTCGATCCCGTAATCGGGCGCGCTGGCGAAATCGAGCGCGTGATGCAGATCCTCTCGCGTCGCCAAAAGAACAACCCGCTGCTTATCGGTGAGCCCGGTGTGGGCAAAACCGCTATTGCCGAAGGTCTGGCTCAGCTTATCGTTGCCGATCAGGTACCCGATATCATTCGCAATATGCGCATCGTCACGCTTGACGTATCTGCTCTGGTGGCAGGCTCCAAGTACCGCGGTGAATTCGAAGAGCGCTTGAAGAAGTGCATTAAGGAAGTTGAGCAGGCAGGCGATATCATCCTGTTCATCGACGAGCTGCATACGCTTATCGGCGCCGGCGCCGCTGAAGGCTCCATCGATGCAGCTGCCATTTTGAAGCCGCCCCTGTCGCGCGGCGAAATCCAGATCATCGGCGCTACCACGCTCGACGAATACCGCAAACACCTGGAAAAGGATTCCGCTTTCGAGCGCCGCTTCCAGACGGTGATGGTGAAGGAACCAAGCGAAGAGCAGGCTGTGCGCATTCTTGAGGGTTTGCGTGACCGTTACGAAGCACACCATCATGTGCATTTCACCGATGATGCATTGCGTGCCGCGGTAAGCCTTTCCGACCGCTACATCCAGGATCGTTTCCTTCCCGATAAGGCCATTGACGTTTTGGACGAAGCAGGTGCGCGCATGCGCATCCGCAACATGGTTCTGCCCGAAGAGGTGCAGAAGATCGCCGACGAGCTGCGCACCGTTCGTTCTCAGAAGGATGACGCCATCGCAAAGCAGGACTTCAAGCGTGCAGACATCCTGCACGAAAAGGAAGTGGAGCTTGTTGCCAAGCGCGATGAAGCGCGCAAGGCATGGGAAGAAAAGAACAGCAACACGATTAATGAGGTTGCGGTAGAAGACGTTGCCGATGTGGTTTCCATGACCACTGGCGTGCCTGTTTCCAATCTTACTGAGGCGGAAACCGAAAAGCTGCTCCGCATGGAGCAGGTGCTCCATGAGCGCGTTATCGGCCAAGACGAAGCGGTTACGGCTCTTTCGAAGGCTATTCGTCGTTCACGTTCGGGTCTGAAAGATCCGAAGCGTCCTGGCGGATCGTTTATCTTCCTTGGTCCTTCGGGTGTGGGCAAAACCGAGCTTTCCAAGGCTTTGGCAGAATTCCTTTTCAACTCCGAAGATGCGCTTATTTCCTTCGATATGTCCGAATACATGGAAAAGCACTCGGTGTCGCGTCTGGTTGGTTCGCCCCCGGGCTATGTGGGCTACGATGAGGGCGGTCAGCTTACCACGGCAGTGCGTCAGCGTCCGTATTCGGTTGTGCTGTTCGACGAAATCGAAAAGGCCCACCCCGATGTGTTCAATATCTTGCTTCAGATCTTGGAGGAGGGGCGCCTTACCGATTCGCAGGGCCGCGTCGTTGATTTCCGCAACACGGTTATCATCATGACCTCCAATGTTGGTGCGCGCGAAATCACGGCTACCACTCCCTTGGGCTTCACTTCAAGCGCCAATGGCGGCATGGATGACAAGGAAATGAAGCAGCGCGTGATGGGTGAGGTTAAGAAGCTTTTCCGTCCTGAGTTCCTGAACCGTATCGATGAGATCATCGTTTTCAAGAGCCTTACTGAAGAAGAGATCGTGAAGATCGTCGATCTTATGATTGCCGATTTGCGCGAGCGTCTTATCGAGCAGAACATGACCATCAACCTGACGCCCGAAGCGAGCCGCTTTGTTGCCAAGGAAGGCACCGACCTTTCCTTCGGAGCTCGTCCGTTGCGCCGTGCCATTCAGCGTCTTATCGAAGATCCGCTTTCCGAGCAGCTTCTTGAGGGTTGTTGGAGCAGTGGCTCGGTCATCGATGTCGACGTGGAAGATGGTAAGCTCGTGTTCAACGCGGGTTCTGGCTCTATCCCGGCACCGCGCAAGCGTGATACCATAGCTGCCGAGGCTGAATTGCTTCTTGCCGGCTATGATCTTGGTCACGCAGGTATTTCCTCGCGTGGCGGCTCTTCTGCAGGAGGCCAGGCAGCCGACTGAGCCTGAAGTGCACCAGCGCTGCGGCTCTGCATCCGCACCAGGTGTACAGGAGCTATCATGACTGAAAAGACCATCGATCCGATTTTTGCCCCTTCCGTGCTCGAGCACGCCATGGCTATGTTCGATGACGTCCATTTCGATGCCCTCAAGGCGGAACCCCGCCTTGAGGGTGTCGTTGATAAGAACCCCAAAACCGCTGCAATTATCTTGGCCGGCGGCAGTGGCGAGCGTTTTGGCCACGAAGGCGGCAAGCAGCTCGTAGAAATTGCCGGCAAACCCATCCTCACCCGTTCCGCTGAAGTGTTCGACGCCGTGGGTGATGTGGGTCTTATCGTTATCGTGTGCCCCGAAGAGCGCATGAGCGAATATCTTTCCAAGGCAATCGATCCGTTCCCCTTTGTGACGCCCATCGTTATGGCTCCCGCTGGATCGATTCGTCAAGAATCTGCCTTTTCTGGCCTTGAGCTGGTGCCCGAGGAATACGAGTTCGTTATGCTCCACGACGGCGCTAGGCCCCTTATTACCAAAGAGCTCATCGAGCACACCATCAGCACACTCAAAGGCAATATCGATTGCGACGGCGCGTTGGTAGGGCATCCCTCTATCGACACGCTGAAGGTTGTTGAAAACGGGGTAGTGGTCGGCACGCCCGATCGCTCGGTGTTCTGGAACGCTCAAACCCCTCAGGTTTTTCGCGCTGGCATCTACCGCCGCGCCCATGCTTCGGCCCTCTCCGACGGGTTTGTGGGCACTGACGATTCTTCGCTCATCGAGCGTTTGGGCGGCCGCGTGCTCATGGTCGAGGGAAAGCGCGACAACATCAAACTTACCGTTCCTGAAGACTATCTGATTATCTCTGCGGCAATTCGCGCGGCAATTGAAGACCGCCGAGAGGAGCAACTCTAAGTGACTGAGCAAAACCAAGCTTCATCTGCAGTGCCCATGCGAGTGGGTCTCGGTTACGATGTGCACGCTTTCGCCCCTGATCGCAAATTGATTTTGGGCGGCGTAGAAATCCCTCATCATCAGGGGCTTCTGGGCCATTCCGATGCCGACGTGCTGGCTCATGCGGTGGCCGATGCCCTGCTCGGCGCGATTCGAGGTGGCGATATCGGCAAGCTTTTCCCCGATACCGATCCTGCTTACAAGGGAGCTGATTCCCTGAAGCTGTTGGCCGCGGTTGCGAACCTTGTGCGTGAGCAAGGCTTTTCTATCGTTGATATCGATTGCGTAATTGCCGCTCAAGCCCCGAAGCTTTCGCCTTATCGCGATATGATGCGTGAAAACTTGGCTGCCGCCTGCGGAATCGCGGTAGAAAACTTGGGAGTGAAGGCAACCACCACCGAGCATCTTGGCTTCGAGGGCCGAGAAGAGGGCATTTCCGCTCAGGCTGTGGCGTTGGTATGCCGCTGTAAATAGCCCGCAGAGCGGGCCTTTTCCTACTGATAGAATTCGCGTGCGGCGGTTGCCGCATATGCTGTTTCGAGGAGATTGCATGATCAAGATTTACGATACCAAGGCGCGTGAAAAGCGCCCCTTCGTTCCCGTTGCTGACGGCAAGGTGAATATGTATGTATGCGGCCCAACCGTGTACAACTACATTCATATTGGAAACGCTCGTACGTTTATTTCGTTTGACACCATCCGCCGTTATCTTATCTGGCGCGGCTACGAGGTGAAGTTCGTGCAGAACATCACCGACGTGGACGACAAGATCATCAAAAAGGCAAACGAAGAGGGCCGTAGCGCTTCTGAAGTTGCTGCGGAATACGCCCAGGCATTTATCGATGACATGCGTGCTGCTGGCGTAATGGATCCGGATGTTCGCCCTCGCGCCACTGAGGAAATCGGCGAGATGATCGCGCTGGTCGAAAAGCTCATCGAAGGCGGTCACGCCTACGAGGTCGAGGGCGACGTGTACTTCGCGGTTCGTTCGTATGAGGGCTACGGTCAGCTTTCCGGTCGCAACGTCGACGAAATGGAGTCGGGCCATCGCGAGCTGCGTGCAGACGGTCAGGGTTTGGAAGATCGCAAGCGTGATCCTCTCGATTTTGCCCTGTGGAAGGCTGCCAAGCCAGGTGAGCCTTCGTGGGATTCTCCTTGGGGTAAAGGCCGCCCTGGCTGGCATATCGAATGCTCGGCGATGTCGAAGAAGTACCTGGGCCTTCCGTTCGATATCCACGGCGGTGGCGCAGACCTGGCGTTCCCTCATCACGAAAACGAGCGTGCTCAGTCGGAAGCCGCTTTTGGCTGCACGTTCTCCAACTACTGGATGCATGGCGGCATGCTTCAGATCAACCACGAAAAGATGTCAAAGTCGCTGGGCAACTTCCTGTTGTTGCGCGATGTACTTAAGACTACCGATGCCCGCGTGCTTCGCATGCTGATGCTGCAAACGCATTACCGAAGCCCGCTCGATTTCTCCGACGAGCGTTTAGGCGAATCGGAGGCAATGTTTACCCGCCTCACCAATTTCGTTAAGAACACCGCATGGTTGTGCGCCAATGCCGAAGGCGAAACTACGGTCGACCTTGTTGCTTATCAAAAAGCGATCGACGATATGTGCGATTCGTTCATTGGGGCAATGGACGATGATTTCAACACGGCGGGTGCTTTGGGCGCTATCTGTTCGTTTGTGCGCGAAGCGAACACGATCCTCGCTGATGCTGCGGTAAGCAGTGAAGATGCCGCAGCAGTGCTTGCTGGTGCCGATGCAGTGTGCGACCTGCTCAGTGTTCTCGGTGTCGATCTCAATGCTTGCGAAGACGAAGCGTGCGATTCTTCGAGCGAGGTTGTGGCTTTGGCCGTTGAGCTCGCTGGGTTTACGGGGTGCGATGCTGAAGGGGCTATCGAGGCTCTGCTGGCGCGTCGTGCCGAAGCTCGCAAGGAAAAGAACTTCGCCCTTGCCGATGCGGTACGCGACCGATTGGGCGAATTGGGCTTTGTGGTTGAAGACACACCGCAAGGCGCACGTGTGAGCCGCGCATAGCAAGATGGATGCGGGGGCCTTGTGCCCCCGTTTGCTTTTCCTGGCAGTACGTTTGCGGAAGGCATTGCGTTTGCAACGATTGGATTTCTGCCGCATGGTAAAACCTTATTAGAACATGTTCATTTGTTGGAGCAATCCATACAATATGACGTAATCGTGTATGGTTTAGAATACTGCGGAAAGTTGGAAGGGGATTGCCCATGATAAGGCGGAACCAGTACGTGTCTGTTCATGAAACAAGGGCTCAGGTGACGCGTGAAAAGCTTTTGAAGGCTGCTATCAAGCTTGTGAACCGCGATGGCATGAAGCAGCTTACCGTTCGCAACATTTGCGATGAAGCTGGGCTTTCAACAGGCAGTTTCTATAACCTGTTCAGCGGCAAGGAAGACCTTATTTCCTATTACCTGAAGTACGCTTTTGCACCCTATCGCCAGAAAGCCCTCGAGGGCAGCGATGAATACGGTCCAATTGAGCGCGTTCTTCTCTTGTATCGTGCCTATGTTGAGTACTGTATGGACATGGGCCTTGAGTTCGTTTCTGGTTTGTACGCTTCTAACCACAATCCATTTTTCGATTTCATGCACCGCGATGCTGAAGACGACTTCATTATCGTTTCGGTTCGCAACTTTCTTGCAGAAGCTATCGAGCTGGGTATTGTGCGCAACGATGTCGATCTTGACGAAGCCATGCTCCGTATTGCTGCTGCGTCGACGGGCTTGCTGTTTTACTGGTGCGTATTCGAAGGCAATATCGACATTGAATACGAAGTAGATGAGGCTATCAAAACCTATTTGCTTTCTATTGCCGTAGATCCAAACATGAAGCTCAACATTGAGCCTCTGGAGTCGAAGGGCTGCTTCTTGAAATAACCACCTTTGCCTGGCGTTTCCGGCACACGCTCGGGCGCCCTGTTTTGCGGTGTGCGCTTCCGAAACTGCGCAATGAAAGCCTATGAACGGCCTCCCATTTCATGTTGAATGAAATGGGAGGCCTTTTTGTGTTTGGTGAACGTCGGGCGCTATCGTTGGGTCGTTCGAAAAGGTCAAACATATCGCTCGCAGAATCGTAAATGATTATTAATTATTGCAATTCATTTGCTTTGAACTGGCTATTTAGTTCTATTGAATACTGTTCGAGAACATGTGAACGTGTTATCCTTGAACCATCAGAAGCAGGCATGCACCGTAGGTGTGCGAGGGGCTTGCTGCAACACTTCAAGGAGGGGTAACGATGGTTTTCGAAAATGTTGTCGTTGCATATGATGGATCCGACCAGGCTCTTGCTGCTGTTAAGAAGGCTGCCGAAATCGTTGGCGGCGAAGAAGCCGCAAAGCTTCATGTGGTATTTGTAACCACGCATCCTAACGCCCAGCTTCCCGCAAACTTCAACAGCGCTTCGTTCGATCCTCAGCAGTACCTGCTTTCCGTTGAGGACATCATGGCCCTTTACAACAAGACCATTGATGAAGAAACCGAAAAGGTTAAGGAAGGCATTGGCGATTCGCTCGATTCCTTGGGTGACAAGGCAACTATCGAGGTAATCCCTGGTTACACGCCAGCAGCTGACATTCTCGGTTATGCTGAAAAGGTTAACGCTGACCTTATCGTAATGGGCTCTCGTGGCCTTGGCGCAATTCGCGGCGTTCTCGGTTCGGTTTCCTACGCTGTTCTGCGTGAAGCACCGATGCCCGTATTGGTCATCAAATAAATAAGGGGGAGAAGGCTCGCTCTGGAAGCGGGCCTTTCCTTTGTATCGAAATGCCCTAAATGGGGGCTAGTAGATGCTTTTAAATAGGCTGGATGCGCAAAAGCGTGTCCAGCCTATTTTTCGTTGATGGTTAAAGTTTTGGTTTGAGGAGCGGTATTTCAAAACGTGGTACCCCTGCGATAGGCCAGATAGACGCACAGTCAGATGCACTTTACGTCCTATAGCCCCATTCGTTCCAGGGGCCATTTTCTAATGGCGCCACTCGATGCTAAATCGATATCGCAGCCTTTTCCGCCGTATCAATCGATTTCATTGCCTTTTCCACCACACCAAATAGCAGGTCGATGTGGTCTTCGCGATGGTTTAAGCAGGGGATATAGGTAACGTCTGCGGTAACGTTGTTTTGGTTGCATAAAGCGCGGAAGTGGTCGGACGCTACCGATTTGATGTCATAGAGCGATTCAAGGCAGTCGGAAGCAAAGCCAGGCGTTGCCAGGGCTATCCGCGAAACTCCCTCGGCAGCCCATTGGGCAAGGAGGGTTTTGGGGTGGGGCGTAACCCACGCACGCGAATCCTCGAAGCGCGAGTGGTAGGCAATGGCCCAGTCAGATTGAGGTATCCCAAGCAGTTCCATTGCTTGATGCACGCTGGCTTCGATCTGCTCCACATAGGTATCACCCGCTTCGATGTCCGCAAGGGGGATAGAGTGGAACGAGAGAAGAAGCTTGCTGCCCGGGCGATACTCCCAAGCGTCGCGTATGGATGCAGCGAGTGCCTGTGCGTATAGAGGGTTATCGCTGTAGCCTTCGACAATCGCCCCAAGCGATAAGCTGGGATGCTTGCTAGTCTGATCCCGTATGGCTTCCTTGCATGTTTTAACAGTGCTGAAGGCAGTTTGGGGGAATAGGGGCAGCGCAAGTACCTTGCTGCATCCAGCAGCTTCAAGCTTTTGCAGGGCATGGCTTATCGAAGGATTGCCATAGCGCATGCCAACTTCGCATAGAGCGTTGATGCCTGCTTCGGCAAGGCGCTCGTTCAATGCATCGCGCTGAGCGCGTGATTCGACCGCAAGTGGCGAACCATTGGGCGTCCAAATCTGCTGGTAGCGCGGAGCTGTTTTCTTCGGCCTGGTTCGGGCGATGAAAAGACGCAAGATGGGTTGCCAGATAGCTGGCGGAACCTTGATGATGTTTCGGTCGGAAAGAAATTCGATCAGGTACGGGCGAATGTCCTGCGGCTCGGGGGAGTCGGGGGAACCCGTATTCATGAGAACAATGCCTGTCTTTTCTTTCTTCAAATCCATGATTGGGACTATAGCAAAATCATGAGCCGAAAAAATTACGCTGCGGGGGGATGTGCATTATTTACGGCAAAGCGCGGTGCCAATGACGCCTCGAGGACGTTGCGAGGCGAATCATGCTGTGCTCTTGAAGATATGCGCCAATGCGGCCTGAGGGCGGCAGGCGAAGCGGAAATGCAGATATACTCATATGATGGCTTTCCGATAAGGGGAGGCGTGAGCAAAGGAGCAACAGGCAATGGCCTTTCTGTTTGGCTGTGAAAATGTGCATTTGGAATATCCCACGAAGGTGATCTTCGAATCGCTTTCCCTTGGCGTTGACGATGGTGATTGCGTAGGTGTTGTTGGTCGCAATGGCGACGGCAAATCATCGCTTTTAGGTTTATTCGACGGAACGGTTGAACCCGATGATGGCCGCGTGCTGCGAACGGGTGGTGTTCGCTTTGCCTCTCTTCGCCAGGCGGATGAGTTGGACGACGCAAAGTCCATTGGATGGAACGTGGTGGGCGATATGCCCGAATACGAATGGGCATCCGATGCTCGCATCCGCGATATCATCGACGGCATGATCGGCGACCTGGACTGGGATGCCGAAGTTGGCACGCTTTCCGGCGGCCAGCGCCGCCGCGTTGACCTTGCCCGTGTGCTGATTGCCGATGCCGATGTATTGCTGCTTGACGAGCCCACCAATCATCTTGATGTGGTTGCTATCAATTGGCTGGCAAAGCACCTTAAGAAGCGCTTTTCACGTGGTGCTGGGGCCCTAGTGGTGGTAACGCACGATCGCTGGTTCCTCGACGAAGTGTGCCTTCGCATGTGGGAAGTACACGATGGCATTGCCGAACCATTCGAAGGCGGCTATTCCGCCTATATCCTTCAGCGTGTGGAGCGTCAGCGTCAGGCCGAGGTGGCGGAGCAGAAAAGGCAAAACCTTATCCGCCGCGAGTTAGCGTTTCTTTCCCGCGGTGCTCGGGCGCGCTCTAGCAAGCCGCGTTTTCATGTTGAAACGGCACGTGCTCTTATTGCGGAAGAGCCTCCGCTTCGTAACACCACCGAACTTAAGCGCGCCGCTATTTCTCGATTGGGGAAGAAGTGCGTTGATGTGATCGATGCCTCGTTTTCTTACGGGCAGAACAAGGTCCTCGATGATGTTACTTGGATGATCGGTCCTGGTGACCGCTATGGCCTTTTGGGAGCGAACGGTGCTGGCAAATCGACGTTGCTCGATATCGTTCAGGGCAAGCTCCGCCCTCAAACGGGTCGCGTGAAAATTGGCAAGACGGTGAAGTTCGCTTTCCTCTCCCAGAAGCTTGAAGAGCTGGAGAAGCTGAAGGGCGATCGCGTTCGTGAGGTTCTTTCTCGATACAACGCTCGATACATGATAGACGGCAAGGAAGTTTCCCCTGTTCAGCTGCTTGAGCAGTTGGGATTCACCAATGCTCATTTGAATATGCCGGTCGAAACGCTTTCCGGTGGCCAGAAGCGCCGTTTGCAGTTGATGCTGATTCTGCTTGATTCGCCGAACGTGCTTATCCTGGACGAGCCCAGCAATGACCTTGACACCGATATGACTGTGGCCATGGAAAATCTGCTTGATACCTGGCCAGGCACGTTGATCGTGGTAAGCCACGATCGCTATTTGATGGAGCGCGTAACCGACGATCAGTTTGCGCTTATCAACGGCAAGCTCACACATTGCCCTCGTGGCGTGGACGAGTACCTTGAATTGCTTGAAGAAGATCGCAGGGCCCAATCGGGCAAGACGTCAAACGCTTCAAAGCAGGGAAGCGCTGCACAGTCCCAGGCCCAATCAGGGCTTTCTGCCGCTGAGGTTCGCGAGCTTAAAAAGCAGGCACGCTCCATCGAGAACAAGATGAAGACTCAGGAAAAGAAGCTTGCCCAGGCTAAGGAGGACCTGCTGAAAGTTGACCCTTATGACTATCAGGCATTAGGCGAAGCACAGGCAGGCATTCACGAGCTCGAACAGCGCATTGAATCCTTGGAAGGGGAATGGCTGCTAGTGGTCGAGCAGATGGAAGGCTAGCCAGTTGCGTGGCAATGATGGAAAATGCCGTTTCTTTTCACGCGACTGGGCTTGCGGTAGAGTTGTTTTCAGCGTAATTCGTCCGATACATGGACGCTTGCGAGCATGGCTCGCGTGATGGGAAGGGTTGTATGGACGCGGTAACTCGTATTTCCGGCTCCACAAGGCTGGTGGGTCTTATTGGCTCACCCGTAACGTATTCCGGCTCGCCGGCTATCCACAATGCTGTGTTCGAGAGGATGGGCTACGATTATGCCTATGTCCCCTTCAACGTGAAGCCAGAGAACCTGGAATCTGCCGTGCGTGGCATGGAGGCGCTTGGCTTTTTGGGCTACAACGTAACGGCACCGTATAAGAATGCCATCGTCCCTTATCTTCACGAGATTTCTCGGACGGCAGAAATTATGGGTGCGGTAAGCACGGTGGTAATTCAAAACGGCCGTTCTTTGGGCGACAACGCCGACGGTGCTGCTTTTATGCGCAATTTGGTGCTGAATGGCATCAATGTGCGTGGGAAGAAGATAACCGTGTTGGGTGCTGGTGGCGCAGCTTCCGCCGTTGCTGTTCAGGCGGCGCTCGATGGAGTGGCGCAGATCGATGTGTTCAATCGGCAGGAGTCGTATCTGCAAAGGGGATATGAGCTGATCGATCGATTGCATGGGTATTCTCCCTGCGAGATTTCGCTTTATGCCCTTTCTGATGAAGATCAGTTAAGGATGTCGCTTGCCGAATCGGCCTTGGTGGTAAATACAACCACGGTGGGGTATCCCGATGATCCTGGCTGCCTTCTTTCGGCGGATATGTTGCGACCTGAGCTTATCGTGGCGGATCTGGTGTACAACCCCCGCAACACCGAACTCCTACAGCTGGCGCGTTCCTGCGGCTGTAAAACCGTTGACGGCGCTGGTCCCTTTGTGCAGCAGGCGGCAATTGCCGAGCGTCTTTGGCTGGGTCGTGAAATGCCTGTCGATTTCGCAATGGAAACCTTCTTCGCTGATTAGTTACTTGCGTTGCTGGGTAGGGCGAGGGGATCTGCCTTGGTCGCCGCCCTGCAAGTGGGCAAGGTGGCGCAAAAGGCTGGCTGTCGCTGGCTTTATGGTGGGTAAAACAAAAAACCCGTTCAATGAACGGGTTTGGAAATTCTGGCGGAGGAAGTAGGATTTGAACCCACGGTGCCTTGCGGCACAACGGTTTTCAAGACCGCCGCATTCAACCACTCTGCCATTCCTCCGAATCGGTAGGAATCAGGATAGCACAACTTGGTGGTGAGATATGGAGCTCATTTCTTCGGATGCACAAGATATTGAATTCATGCGTCTGGCCATTGCTGAAGCGCGCAAGGCGGAACTGCTTGACGAGGTTCCCATCGGCGCAGTGGTGGTGCGCGACGGGGAGGTAATTGCCACTGCCTACAATCGCCGCGAGACGGATGCCGACCCGGCCGGTCATGCGGAATTCCTTGCAATGAAACAAGCCTCAAACAAATTAGGCGTTTGGCGTCTGTCGGGGTGTACGGTGTACGTTACGCTTGAGCCATGCATCATGTGTGCGGGGCTTATGCATCAGGCGCGCATCGATCGTTGTGTATTTGGCGCATTTGATCCGAAGGCAGGTGCATTGGGTTCGCTGTACCAGGTGAATGCCGACGAACGGTTGAACCACGTGTTCGAGGTTTCGCCTGGCGTATGCGAAGAGGAATGCGCATCATTGCTACAAGCGTTTTTTCGCGAAAAACGCAAGCGCAATAAAGCAAGAAAGGCCGCAGCACGTGCCGAAGAGGCGGCTGCGCCTTCAGCTGAAAAAGTTGAACAGGATAATATGGAATCGAATCAGGATGGTGCTTCTGCATGAGGCTTGAAGGTTTGCCAATGAAAAACGTCACCAAGATCATTTCGCCTGCAAAGGTGAACCTGGTTTTGGCGGTGGGCGAAAAACAGGAAAACGGGTTCCATGAGGTGCAGACCATTATGCACTCGCTGGCCCTTCACGACACGCTTTCCATGCGTCGCTTCGACGATGAGGGTTCGGGGGAAGGCCTTCAGGTAATGCTGAAGTGCGAAAGCTCCTTCACCATCGACCCGCTTTTGATCAAGGCTGAAGAAAACATCGCCTACAAGGCTGTAGTTGAGCTGGCAAAGGCTTTAGGCCGCACGCAGGATGAAACCATCGAAATGGTTCTCAACAAGGTAATTCCCGCTGAAGCGGGCTTGGGCGGAGGCTCTTCCAATGCAGCTGCCGCGTTGGTTGGCGCGGCAACGCTGTGGGGCGTTGGCGTGGAAGATGAGCGCGTGCAGGAAGTGGCATCGCGTTTGGGTGCCGACGTTTCCTTCTTCCTGAAAGGCGGTTGCGCGCGTCTTTCAGGTAAGGGTGACGTGTTTGAAGCTCAGCTTGAACCCCGTTCTGGCTTCGTTCTGCTTGTTCGTCCCGATGCTGGCGTATCTACGGGTAAGGCATATGCAGCGTTTGACGATGCCCCCGTTCTGCCTGGCGCCGAGTATCTTTCTTCGCTTGCCGGCTTGAACGCTGCGGCTGATGTTTCCCTGTACAACAACCTCGAAAAGGCAGCTTGTTCGGTAACGCCAGTGGTTGCTGAAGTCCTTGAGTGGGGAAGGGCTGCTGCTGGCAAGGAAAATGTGGTGCTGTGCGGAAGCGGTTCGGCGGTGTGCTGCATTTTCGATAGCTACCAGGCGGCGTGTGAGGCTTCGGTTGAAGCGCGCAAGCACGAATGGTGGACGCGCGTAACGTCTTTCTCACCGTTGGGTGCCGCCATCGTTGAGGCTTTATAATAGAGGCATCGAGTAACTCGAGGTAGGGTGGCGAAAACCACCAGTGGTTTTCCCGCATCATGGCAGCGCGTCTGCGGGCGTGGCTGCGCGAGAAACGCTAGGAGCAAGTTATGGAAGCAATTATTGCAATCGTTGTTGTGGTGGTGATTCTGGCCATCATCCTTATTGCCCTGTACAACAACCTCGTTCAGCTGCGCAACCGCGTTGACAACGCTTGGTCGCAAATTGATGTTCAGCTGCAGCGCCGTTTGGATCTTATTCCCAATTTGGTGGAAACGGTGAAGGGCTATGCTGCCCACGAAAGCGGTACGCTCCAAAAGGTAACCGAAGCGCGTTCTGCGGTATGCAACGCTACGACGCCCGAGCAGAAGATGGCTGCCGATAACTTCCTTTCGGGTACGTTGAAGAGCTTATTCGCGGTTTCTGAGGCTTATCCCGACTTGAAAGCAAATGCTAATTTCCAGCAGCTGCAAGCTGAGATCTCCGCTACGGAAGACAAAATCAGCTATATGCGTCAGAGCTACAACGACATGGTAATGAAATACAACAGTGCGATTCAGACGTTCCCTGGAGTGCTGGTTGCCGGCCTTTTCAAGTTCACTGCGCGTGAAAACTTCGATGCCAATGCGGCTGCTTCGGCTGCGCCGGTTGTTTCCTTTGGCCAGGGCAACGATGCTGCGCAGGCTCCCTTGGTAAACATGGGAACCGCCCCTAAAGATCCGTCGGATACGCCTTCAGTGAAATAGGGTATCCAGCGGGGCTTTCTGCTAACATCCTATTTCCAATAAAACCTGATCGATACTTTTTACTGGGCATCGATGGATGATAAAGACGCCGCCTATGTGGGCGGCGTCTTTGCTTTGGTGTAACTATCTTCCGGCTGCCGGTTTGTGAGCGTCGGCAGCGTTTTGGCAAATTGGCCAAGACTATCTTGCCAAAACAGCGGGGTTTCCTGAGTGATTTGGTGCCGAATGCGAAATCGGGGCCAATTGCGCAATTGGGTCAGTTGTGCAATAAAGTTCCTGTTTGCCATTGAGTCGTCTAAAATGAAAAAGCCCGTTCGAAATGAACGGGCTCGATATACGGTGGCGGAGAGCTGGGGATTCGAACCCCAGATACGCTTTTGGCGTATACTCGCTTAGCAGGCGAGCACCTTCGGCCTCTCGGTCAGCTCTCCGTATATGCGAATTGAAATGATAACCTGCCCGCCCTCATCTTGCAAGGAGAAGAGCAGTGCAAAACCATGCTTTCATCAAAAAAAATCGCCAAAATGGTCAATTCGCCACACTTGTGGTCGAAAATCAGGTCAAAAGCAGCTTTGGCAAGAGCGTAGCCCTTGCTGTTGCAGTTTTGGCGCTGGCGTTTGCCTGCCTTTGCTTCACGCCGCAGCAGGCTCATGCAAAGTCATACGAAATGCCGCATACCACCATCAACGCAACGGTGCAGCCTAACGGCGACTTGCATGTGGTTGAGCAGCGCACATTTGATTTCAACGGTGCTTTTACGGCTGTATGGTGGAACTTCGATACCTTGCCTTCTGGTTCCGACATCAAGATCAACAGCGTAAGCATGGGTTCTTCAGCAAAGTCCCTCTCGGAATTTCCCAGCGTGCCCTTCCAGCTCGACTGGCGTGAGTCGGGCGGTCCTGGTGGCGACGCCTATTCGTTCGACAAGCCCAAGAACACCGTCTATGTATTCTTTTCGGTAGAAGACGAAGCGGACGTTGTGCAGCTGGACTACACGGTAACCAAGGCTGCACAGGCATATTCCGATGTGGGAGAGCTGTACTGGCAGTTTGTGGGCAGCGGTTGGGCTGAAGATTCCAGCGACGTGACCATGACGCTGAACCTCCCCGTCGCTTCGGGAGCCAAGGTTACGGCGGGCGAAAATGTGCGTGCGTGGGGTCATGGCCCTCTGGATGCCACGGTTGCCATCAATGATGACGGGACGGTAAGTTACAGCGTTCCTCGCGTAAACGCAGGTTCCTATGCGGAAGCGCGTGTGGTGTTTCCCGTTGAGTGGCTGTCGGGTGTAGCTTCTGGCGCCGACAACATGCACGAATCTACCGCTCGTCTCGATACCGTTCTTTCCGAAGAGCAGACCTGGGCAGACCGCGCCAATGCGGAGCGTGCGCTTTCGCTCGGTTTGCTTATCGTGGTAATCCTTGTTTGCTTGGCCTTGCTGGTATGGGGCGTTCGTTCCTTTGTCCGTTACGGCAAAGAGCTCAAGCCTACGTTCGAAGATGAGTATTGGCGTGATGTGCCGGAAGCTGGCGCTCACCCTGCTGTGATCGGTCGCTTGTGGACCTTCGATAAGGAAAGTTCAACCGATTTTACGGCAACCATCATGCATCTTGCCAATGCTGGTGCGATCTTGATTAACAAGGGTTCGTACGAACAGGGTGGCGTCATTCGAAAGAAGCAAGTCGATGACTACTACCTTACGCGTGTGCCTCAGGTAGAGCTTTCGCTCAATAGCGCGATTGACCGCAAGGCTATGTCATTCCTGTTTGATACGGTAGCGCAAGGCAAGCCTTCGCTATGGCTGGGAACCATCAAGGCGTATGCCGAGAGCAACCCCGAAGAATTCAACGACGCCATGTCCGATTGGCAGGGTTTGGTAACTTCGCATGTGATAACAGCCGAGTACTTTGAAAGCTACTCGAAGTCGAAGCGCTTCCGTATGCTTTCGGTGGCAATTGCGCTGATACTGGGATGTTTCATCATCGCGTGCATCTTCGAGAACTTCCTCGTTCTTATTCCCGGCATCATCACGGGAGTGGCTCTGATTGTGGTTTCTCGCTTTATGGAGCGCCGCACGCAGAAGGGCGCCGATGTCTATGCGCGTTGCAAAGGGCTGCGAAAATGGCTTACGGAATTCTCTGCGTTGGATGAGCGTCCTGCCACCGACGTGAAGGTTTGGGGCGAATTCATGGTGTATGCCTATCTGTTCGGTGTGGCTGAACAGGCCATTGGCGAGTTGCGCAAAAAGGTGCCCGAGATGTTCCAGGTTAACGACGAGGAAGCGCTGGACACCTCGTATGTGCCCTGGTGGGGGCTGTATACCCCGACGTACTATGCGAACACCACCATGCCCGACCTTGGTTCGATGTTGAACACTTCGGTATCGGAATCTATTCAGGCAGTGCAGTCGGCGCTTTCGGGTGATTCTTCCGATGGCTCTGGCGGCGGCGGTGGATTCTCCAGCGGCGGTGGCGGCGGCTTCGGCGGCGGTGGCGGCGCCCGTTAGGGTTCGCCGCCTGTGGCTTTCCGCCGGTGCCGTGCAATTGCCTCTTGCAGGGAGTAGCTTGGTTATAATGGGCACTTATGATTGCTCTTTCTGAAATACCTTCATGGGTTTATAAAATTCTGTTGGTTTTGGCCGCAATGATTTGGGGCTTCAGCTTCGTGGTCATGAAGGACGTGGTCGCGGTTATGCCGCCGGCGTGGCTTTTGGGCATCCGCTTCACGTTGGCGGGTTTCATTCTGTTCTTCATTCTGCGTAAGCGGGTGAAGGCCCATTTCTCAAAGCGCGCCTTAGGCGCGGGCATGGTGCTGGCGGTGTTCGATTTTTCGGCATTCTTGGCGCAAACTGTGGGCTTGCAGCACACAACTCCGGGTATCAACGCATTCCTTACCGCAACATACTGTGTTGTGGTTCCGTTTGCCTGGTGGGTCCTTATGCGTAAGCGCCCCTCCTTTTTCAACATAGGGGCTGCTGGCATTGCCGTTGTGGGCATTTGGCTGGTTTCGGTTACCACGTCGGGGCAGACGTTATCCATTGGCCTTGGCGAATCCCTGACAATGGTCAGCTCGGTTTTGTTTGCAGTTCACATCGTCTTTGTGTCCAAGTTCACTGAAAAATACGATGCGCTGATGCTCACAGTGTTCCAGTTCATCACCGAGGGCTGCTTCGGATGCATCGTTGGTGCAGCTACGGAAACGCTCCCTGCGGCAGCGGTGATAACGCCCACCATTGTCGGTCAGATGGCCTTTCTCATTGTGTTTGCGTCGATCATTGCCTTTGGCATCCAGAACGTTTCGCTTGCGTACGTTAACCCCTCGCAGGCGGCGTTGCTTCTTAGCTTGGAATCGGTATTTGGCGTGTTGTTCTCCGTTCTACTGTACGGAGAAGTTATGACGAGCCGTTTGCTGGTCGGGTTTGCGTTGATTTTCGTAGCCATCTTGGTGAACGAGGTGGTGGCTCCGAGGGTTGAAGCGAAACGTGCTATAGTTGCTTTCGGTAGAGACAAATGGAAAGAGGACGGGCCTCATGACTAACACCACCGAGAACATCATCCTTATTGGCATGCCAGGCGCTGGCAAGTCAACCTTGGGCGTTGTTTTGGCGAAGATTCTTGGCTATGAATTTATCGATGCCGACTTGCTTATTCAGGGCAAGCTCGACAAGACGCTGCAAAAGATTATCGATGCATGCGGTCCTGATGGCTTTATCGAAGTGGAAAATGAGGTGCTGTGCACGCTTTCCACGAGCCATGCCATCATTGCTACGGGTGGTTCTGCTGTCTATTCCGACGAGGCTATGAAGCATCTGTCTTCTATCGGCACGGTTGTGTACCTGCAGGTTTCCTACGAAGAGCTGGAAAACCGTTTGGGCGGCCTTCATGAGCGCGGTGTTGTTATGAAGAACGGCATCGGCATGAGCTTGGCAGACTTGTATGAGGAGCGCGTGCCCCTGTACGAAAAGTACGCCGATCTTACTATCGACATCAATGGCCTTTCGGTTCGCGATGCGGCACGAAAGCTCGTCGATCAAATCTCTATGCTGTAAAGCTTGGCGCCGGTCATCGACCGGCGTTTTTTTGTTTCATCGGATTTGTTGCTGGGCTGGCGGGCATGGTGATTGCCCCTCCTAGGCGGCAATTTTCCGCCGAGGGTTTCGGGCTCCTGGTAGGCTGGCCAACATGCCGTCAGATAAACGTCAGGCCCCGTCCGGGCTTTGGGGCCCTATCCTTTTGGGTGTGGGATGGGTCGTTGCCGGGCGGGGCCTGATGCAAATGCGTTGTATGCGCTTCGACGCCTTTACAGCTCGATGCTCCTGGAAGAGCCGTCAATGTCGTCGATCTTGGCAATGCCTTCTTTCAGGGAGAAGAACGTCAGGCGTGGATCGCCCCAGTCTTCGTAAGTTTCGCCAAGTGCCGTCATGTGCTCGTAGCCTGCTTTGCGAACCTCATCGCCTGCGGTGTCGTTCAAATCGGCTACGCCCGTAACGATGATCCAGCCGCGGCCGGGCTTCCATGCGGAAAGCTCGAATTTGGGGTTCTGCTGCAGCTGATGATAAACATCTTTGTTAGTTGCGGTGCAGAACCACAGGGTGTCGCCTTCGCGCATAACGAAGCTGAAGGGGCGAACGCGGGGCTGGTCGCCTTCGTAGGTTGCCAGGTACCATGCGGGTACTGCGGTAAGGTATTCAATGATGTCGTCCATGGTGTTCCTTTCGAGTGGTTGGCGGTTGCCCTGATGCTGAGACCGTCAAATGTCGTTATTGCTTCGATGCATTCGCGGTTTGGGGTTTGACGCTTGCGTGCTGGTTTTCCTTGCTGGGCTGGGATTTGCACGAGTGGGGAAGTGGCGAGGTGCACGGTTTCGTGTTTACGGCAGCATGTTCAAGACGAGGTCGGTCGCCAGTACGGCTGCAGTGCCGATTCCTAAATAAACGGTACCGGCGATATCGCGCTTGCTGAAAGAGAGTTCTTTTAAGCGGGTGCGGTTTTCGCCTCCATGATAGCAGCGCGCATCCATGCCCAAAGAAAGCGTTTCGGCGTGTCGGAACGCGCTGGTAAACAGAGGCACAATAAGCGAAGTCATCATGGCAACGCCCCCTTTGGGTCCCTTGCCGAAATTTGCGCCACGGCTAATCTGCGCACGGTAGATAGTGCGCAGTTCGATGGCGAACTGGGGCAGGAAGCGCAGAGCGATTCCCATCATCATAGACAGCTCATGAGCGGGCAATCCGAAGCGTTTGAAGGGTTCTAGAAGGCGCTCAAAGCCATCGGTGAGATCGAGCGTGGTAGTGGCCAGCGTAAGCAGGCTCACGCCCAACAGCAGCATAGTAAGGCGGATAGCGATAAAGAGTGCCTGGTGCAAGCCTTGTTGGCTAATGCAGATGATCCATAGCTGAAAGTACACTTCGCCGCCCTGAACGAAGAAAATGTTCAGCAGCGCAGTGAAAACCACCAGAATGGCCAGAGGTGCGATGGAAGTGAACGCTTGGCGAAGTGAGATGTGTGCGAAAGCAAACATTCCCGCAGTAAACAATGCGGCAACGCCCAACGATACGTACGACCCTGCGGCAAACACCATAACCATGAACAGGATTGAAAGCAGGAGCTTTGCGCGAGGGTCCATGCGGTGAACAGCGGAATCCTTGGCGATGTAGCGACCGAATACGGCATCTATATTCATGATTGCGCAGCCCCGCTTCCACCAAGGATGTGAGCAATTTCATCTGCTAGCGATTCGGGAAGATAGAGCTTTTCGGGTAAGGGCATGCCTTCTGCGCGAAGCTGGTTTGCCAGGGTTTGGGCATGGGGGATGCCGAGGCCAATTTCGCGCAATTCGACAGCATGCTTGGTGAAAATCTCCTCTGGTGTGCCCAGGAACGCCACTTCGCCTTCGTGCATGACCAGCATACGATCTGCAAGAAGGGCGATGTCGTTCATGTTATGCGAAACCATTACCACCGTAAGGTCGCGTTGTTCGTGGAGCTGTTTGATGAGGTCGAGGAAATCGGTGCGTGATGCTGGGTCAAGACCAGCAACCGGTTCGTCGAGTACCAACGTAGTGGGGCGCATGGCAAGCACGCCGGCAAACGCCACGCGGCGTTGCTGACCGCCTGAAAGCTCGAAAGGGCTGCGTTTGCTCAGCGTATCGAAATCAAGATGTACGTCGGCGAGCGCTTCGCGGATGCGGGTATCAACCTCATCTTCGGGCAAGCCCATATTGCGGGGGCCGAATGCCACATCCTCATAGACCGTTTCGGCAAACAGCTGGTGTTCGGGGTACTGGAATACCACGCCGATGTCGCCGCGAGCGCAGTTCGCGTTTTTGCGGTCTGCCAGATCTTTGCCGTTCCAGAGCACACGTCCTTCGGTAGGGTTTGCAAGGCCGTTCAGATGCTGTACCAGGGTGGATTTACCAGACCCCGTATGTCCTGCAATGGCAAGGAATTCGCCATCGTTGAGGGTGAAGCTGACATTGCGCAAGGCGTAGCGTTGCACTTCCCCAGCTTTCTTTTGTCGTTTGGTGAGCGGCGTGTAGCTGAAGCTTACCTGTTCGAAAGCGATCGACACAGTTCCTCCTTCAGCGTTGCGGTTTCGATATGGGTGCCAACGTTGATGCCACGATCTTGCAGAAGGCGCGACATGTGGGTGGCGAAGGGTACATCAAGATTAAGGTCGCGAAGAACGTGGTCCTGCGTAAGCACTTCGTCGGGAGTGCCGTCGAGTACGCAGTGTCCATCGTTCAGTACGATCACGCGATCGGCCTCCGCGGCTTCTTCCATGAAGTGAGTGATCATGATAACGGTCATGCCCTGTTCGTGGAGCTCTTTGCATACGCGCATCAAGCCGCGGCGTCCGCGCGGATCAAGCATGGCCGAAGCCTCATCGAAAATGAGAATGGAGGGGTGCATTGCCAGCACGCCCGCAATGGCGACGCGTTGTTTCTGGCCTCCAGAAAGGGCTGTGGTTTCGCGCTTGCCGGAGCCGGCTAAGCCGACTTTTGCCAACGATTCTTCTACGCGTTGACGAAGCTCGGGGTTTTCTATGCCCAGGTTTTCGGGGCCAAATGCCACATCGTTTTCAACGAGGCTGGCGACGATCTGGTCATCGGGGTTCTGGAATACCGCACCTGCCGTGCTGCGTATGGCGAAGGTGTTGTCTGGATTGTTGGTTTCCAGGTTGTTCACGGTTACGGTGCCGGTGTCAGGCACCAAGAGTGCGTTGATGAGCTTCGAGAACGTTGATTTACCTGAGCCGTTGGCGCCCAAAACGCAGACGAACTGACCCTCTTCGATAGAGAGAGCCAGTTCGGAAAGTACCTTGGTTTCGCCTGTATAGGTAAAGGAAACGTCGGAAAAGGTAATCACGGTTTAGCGACCCTTCGTCTGGTCCTTCTTAGGAGTAATAAGGTTGGAGATTGATTTGTAGATAACCAGCGTCAGAACCGCGTTGAGCAAACCCTTAAGCAGATTGAAAGGAATAAGAATGGGGATGATCATTGCCGTTACCGCTTCGAAGGGGACGCCCAACCACATAGGGGTGACAATGAGGTTGCCCACAACAGCACCAGCCATCGCGGCGATGATGCTGAGAGCCAAGCCACCAATGGCGGCGGGATAGGTGCGCTTCTTCTTGTAGATGATGGCGGCGGGCAATACGAAGCACGTGACGGTGAGCACATTCATAAGTGCACCGGTGAAGTCTGCCATGAGCAGGCCATGAATGATAGCGGTTAGGATGCCTACCGCAACGCCGGCGCCAGGACCGAACGCGAAGCCGGAAACCATGGCAGGCATATTCGAAGCGTCGAATTTAAGCCAGGTTACGCCGGGCAGCAAGGGGAATTCAATGAACGAAAGAAGAACGCCAATGGCGCACATGAGGGCCATGGTGACCAGTTGCTTGGTGGACCATGCGTTGGTGTTCTTGGTGGGGGTGTTCGGGGTAGACAAAGTAAGCCTCCTGTCTCTTCCATCCGGACTGTAACCGTTGGCTTCGGATTTACACCAAATCAGTCTGCTTAGCCGCCAGGCCAAGCAGGGTTGCGGGCTTCAGATGAAGCTAGGTTACTTCGGGGGATCTGTTACCGCCAGTGAGGAATTTCACCTCGCCCTGAAACAGCGTTCGCGGGTTATCCTACCATTCTCTAGTGCCTTGCTCAACCTGAACAGCTCCTTTGTGGGCGGTTTCCGTCCCTGCAATAACGAAGTTCTTGCAGGAGCCCCGCCTGGAGCAAAGGTGCCATTGCAGGAGTTCTTCCCTTGCAGCGAAGGGTCCTTTGCCAACGTCGTAAAGTGGCCGGCATCCATCGGCAATCTCCCCTTTGGCAAAGGGGCGTTTTGGAGCTTCCCTGCATCGAAGAGACCTTTGCGGGAGTTTTCCTCCGCACGGTAAAGAAGGTGGGACTGGAAAGGGTTGTGAAGGATGTTTTGATGCGTCTATGGGGAGTGCAGAAGGGGTGTGTTAAGATAGCAGAGCTGATTGTCAGCATCCTTTTTGCCCCCGTAGCTCAGAGGATAGAGCGTCGGTTTCCTAAACCGTGCGTCGGAGGTTCGAGTCCTCTCGGGGGCGCCAGTATCTTCAGGTCCGCCTTTGGCGGGCCTTTTTTATTGAGCGTTGCGCGTTACGGGAAATGACTCAAAAAACGTGCCTCGTGGTTATTCGGTCTATGGGACAGTTTTTGGTCGTCGCGTTTATGGCGGTACGGACCTCGTCATAGCGTCGTCCCCTGCCCCTGCCTATGGTATCGCCTCACAGTACCGCCCGCCTGACCCGCTTATAGCGCTGGTTCGATGCCGCCTTGGGAGCTCGAAAACAAAAATACGGCCCGAATTGCAACTTTTTTGCGATTAGGGATTGTTTCGGAGCGGCAAAGCAGGGATATCGGCTCGAAATCGCAGTAAATCGGCCGCAAAACGGCCTGTTTTCGCTTTGCGGGAACAGGAGAGAGTCCCTAATCGAAAAAAAGTTGCAAAGAAGTCGGAATTTTTGTTTTTACAAGGGGCGGACCGACCCAGCGGGGCAGACTCTGCGAAAGACGCGTGGCGCGCAGCAGATCTTGCGCAAGACGCGCGGTATCGCGGTGACGGCGACGAGGCAAGTTTCCGCGAGAAAGATAAGCGGCTCATCGTCTTCCTCCCGGTATTGTCCGTCGTTTTAGCGATTCAAGTTCGTGGTTTTAAGGTTATAGCCCCTTTGCTGATATCGAGGATTCTGGTGCTTTCAGCTTTGATTCGGGCAGTTGCTGCGGATTTTCTGTTGCTTGGTGAGCAGTGCGTGTTATGCAGAATAGCCTGTAAAAAATAAGGCCTCGCGTTGCTGCGAGGCCTTACTGTGCCAGTCGTTGTACTTGTCGCCGTGCTGGTTAGTTGTTTCCTGATCCGCCGGATCCTTGGTTGTTGCTGCTGCTAGGGCCATCGGAAATAGTAAGGGTAACCGTGCTGCCGCTAGTGCTCTGCGAGATAACATTTCCCTTTGCTACCGTTGAATCGGACTTGTATTTCAGATCGTATTTGTAACCTGCTTTGTCGAGGGTTTCCTTTGCTTTGCTCTCGGACATGCCAACTACATTGGGGGCTTCGCCAAGACCGCTGGAAATGGTGATGGTAATGGTGGTTCCCTTGGTGGCGGTGCCTGTTTTGCTCTGTTTCGTAACGTTGCCCTTTTCGACATCCTTGCTGGTTTCGGTCGTGGTGTTAACCGCGAAGCCTGCACTTTCCAGCTTGGAGGTTGCCTGCGACTGCGTCATGCCCACAACATTGGGGATGGTTACCTTTTCAGAGCCCTTAGAAAGGTGGAATACCACCGTATCGCCCTTGTTTGCCGTGGTGCCCGAAGGGGTTTCCTGCGATGCGACCATGTTTTCGTCAACATCGTCGGAGAATACGGAATCGCCTTGCTGGCCCGTCAGACCTGCTTCATTCAATGCCTTTTGGGCTTCGTCGGCAGATTTGCCCTTCAAATCGGGGACGGTAACTTGTTCGGTTCCCTTAGATACATTGATCTTTATGGTAGAGCCCTTTACGGCTTGCTCGCCCGCCTGTGGGTCGGTGCTTACTACGCTGCCGGCAGGAACGGTGCTGCTATACACTTCCGTTTCGGTGCCAACCTTGAAGCCTGCCTGTTCAAGCGTGGTGCGTGCCTGGGCAATAGACTTGTTCGTTACATCAGGCACAGTAACCTTATCGCCGCTGCCATTCATGGCGAACATAGCACCTGCAATGCCGATGATGCACAGCAGCGCCACGACAACACCGATAATGGTGTTGCGCTTCTTCTTTTTGGCTGCCGCCTCTTCGTCTTCGGCGGAATATACGCGTGGGCTTACCTGGGTAAAACCACCGGTAGCTTGGCCGCCGGCAACAGGGCTCATAACAGCGGTGCCGTTTTGCATAGGTGCAACGCCGCCCATAACCTGGGTTTTAAGGCCGCTGATATCATCGCCAAGCGCAATGGGACGACCTGCCAGGAAGTCGTTCAGCACATGACGCATCTCTGAAGCGTCCTTGAAGCGCTTATTGGGATCCTTTTCCAGGGCCTTCATGATGATGGCTTCCAGGCCAGGATCGATGTTCGGATTGATGGTGCTAGGCGGTGCGGGAAGCTCGTTGACCTGCTTCACGGCAACGCTTACCGCGTCTTGCCCGTCGAAGGGAAGCTTTCCGGTGGTGGCTTCGTAGAGGACTACGCCCAACGAGTAGATATCGCTGGCGCCGGTGAGCTCCTTGCCCTGAGCCTGCTCGGGCGATACGTAGTGGGCAGTGCCCAGAACGGTTGCCGTTTGGGAAAGCCCCGCGTCGCCTGCGCGCGCAATACCGAAGTCCATTACCTTGATGTTGCCATCAGGCTGGATCATGATGTTCTGCGGCTTGATGTCACGGTGGATTACGCCGCCTTCATGTGCAACGGAAAGCGCCTGAGCAATCTGGCTGCCGATTTCGGCCGCCTTTCGCTGATTGATTGCGCCTCGTTCATTGATGGCGGTTTTAAGATCGGTTCCGCGGAGGAACTCCATAACAATATAGTAGGTTTCGCCGTCTAGGCCCCAGTCGTAAATGCTTACGATATAGGGGCTCTGCAGGTTAGCGGCAGATGCCGCTTCCTGACGGAAACGCTTGGTGAAGGTTGGGTCGGCTGCATACTGGGGCAGCATAACCTTTACGGCTACCGTGCGGCCCAGGACGTTGTCCTGTGCGCGGTATACCTCTGCCATGCCACCAAGGCCGACTCGTTCAGTTAGCGTGTAACGGTTGTTGAATGTTCTGCCAACCATGCTTCCAGCCACGTTTGTACTCCCTTTGGATCCATGCTTAACGACCATCGCATAAGCATATCGTATTACCATGTCAAGTTCCTCGTTTTTGCAAGGCTTTCACGAGGAATCAGGAAACGTTTTTCTTACAGATTCCCTTGTACTTCAAGTGCTGCCCTCAGTACGCCTTGGGCGCGTCCGGCTGCACCGCCGGAAAGGCTCTCGCCAGCCTCTTCGAGGACGACGGCTACTACTACCGAACAGTCATCGGACGGGCCCATGCCCACAAACCAACGGTCGTCCTTTTCCTTGCCGGTTTCTGCGGTGCCGGTTTTGCCGGCAATCTGCACGCCGGAAATGGCTGCCGCCTTACCAGTGCCGTTGTTCACAACTCCCTCAAGCACCGTGCGCACGCGTTTGGCCACCGACGAAGAGCATACGTTCGACATCGTGGAAGGCGTTGCGCGATAGCTGTTCTTGCCGTCGGAGTTGTTCACGCTGTCTACCAGGTAGGGCTGCATGATAGTGCCGTTGTTGGCGATTGCGCAGCCCACCAATGCCATCTGCAAAACGGTTGCCTGCGGGCCCGCGGGGCTGGCGTGTTCGCCTACCGGCTCGCCTGCTGCAGCCCATGCGGTTTCCCATTCGGTCATTTCGTTCGGGTCCGGCATCAGCGATTTAGCAAGCGGCAAATCGAAGTTCAGCGCGTTGTTGAAGCCGAATTTCTCAGAAGAGGAAACAAGGCCGTCTGCGCCAATCTGGTCGCCGAGCTGCGCGAATACGGTGTTGGCGGAAAGCTCGGTTGCGCGCTGCAGCGTAATAGTGCCATATGACGAGTTGTTGAAGTTCGTCACCTTGCCACCGCCGATGTCGAGTGTGGAGGGGGAATCGTACTGAGTCGATTCGGTTGCCACATTGTCTGCCAGCGCGGTGGTCAGCGTTACGATCTTGAACGTGGAGCCAGGCGAATACAGCGCCTGGGTTGCGCGGTTATACAGTGCCGAAGAATCGCCGCCGGAAGAAAGGATGTTGTCAACGTCGTCGGCATCATAGGTGGGCGAAGAAGCGAGTGCCAAAACCGCTCCCGTTTTCGGGTCGATGGCGACGCAGGCGCCCTTGTAGCCCTTCAGCGAGTCTTGAGCAGCTTTCTGAATGGTTGAGTTGATGGTGAGCTTCACATCGTTGCCTGCGGTGCCGGCACCGGAATAGGAATTCAGCACATCAATCCATGAAGCGTAGTTGCTTTCGCCCTTCAGCGTATCGTTGCAGGATGCTTCGATACCGGAGGTGCCGTATGTGTCGGAGGCGTATCCCACCACGTGCGCAGCGAGGTTGCCTGCGGGGTATTCGCGCTTGTAGGAGCCATCGTCTTGTAGCACGGAATGAGCCAGGAGCACATTGTCGTATGTGGTGATGGCGCCGCGCTCGGTTTTGGATTCTTTTGCCAGCGTATGGTTGTTGATGGGCATGTTCTTATATTCATCTGCCTGGATAACCATGATCATCATCAGGTTAGCAACCAACAGCGCAAACAAGGCGGAGAACACGATCATGGTGCCGGTAAGGCGCTTGCCCAGGGAAACGCGTCCCAGCGCACCGTTCAGGCTTACTACGCCCGTGCCCGATGCCATTTCGGTGCCCAAGCCCGTGCCCTGATCGCTTGCGCGCAACAGGAAGCCCAAGATGATGAAGCTCGCCAGAAGCGAGGAACCGCCTTGGCTTACAAACGGAAGGGTAAGGCCAGTAAGGGGGATAAGGCGCGTTACGCCGCCCACGATGATGAATGCCTGCAGCACGATAACGGCAGTGAAGCCTACTGCCATAAACGAGCTAACGTCGCTCTTTGCGCGGACGGAAATCAGAATGCCGCGGATGGCGAAGCACAGGTACAGAAGCAACACACCTGCAGCACCCAAAAGACCCGCTTCTTCGGCTATGGCGCTAAAGATGAAGTCGGATTCAACAATAGGAATCTGCTCGGCCATGCCATTGCCGATGCCCACGCCGAACAAGCCGCCGTCTGCGATGCTGAAGATAGATTGGACCAGCTGATAGCCCGTGTTGGTGGGATCCGCAAAGGGGTTGAGCCACGTATCGACGCGAACCTGAACATGGCTGAACAGGAAGTACACGAACACGAAGCCCACGGAAACCATCAGAAGGCTGATAACGATGTAGGCGTGCTTTCCGGTGGCCACGTAGAGCATTGTGACGAACACGAAGAACAGGACCAAAGCCGAGCCCAAGTCCTTTTCGAATACGATAACCAGCAAGGCCACGGCCCACATGATGATGACGGGAACCAGCGCACGCATGTCGGGTACACGGAAGGGCCCCAGCTTGTGATTAAAGACGGAAAGCATCTCGCGGTTTTGTGCCAGGTATGCTGCCAGGAAGATGACGATACAGATTTTTGCAAGCTCACCAGGCTGAATAGAGAAACCACCGATGGAAAGCCAAATGCGCGAACCGTAGATTTCGTTACCGATAACTGGAAGCATGGGCGACATCAGCAGCAGGATGCCGGCGATCATAATGGTGTATTTGTAGCTGCCAAGCTTGTCGAGATTCTTCACGAATGCCAAGACGAGCACCATGAACACCACGCCAAGGAACAACCATCCAACCTGTTTCATAGCCAGGTCAGGTGCAAGGCGCGTGATGAAGGCAATGCCAATGCCCGATAGGGCGAATGAAAGCGGAAGAATGGCAGGATCGGCGCCAGGAGCTAGCTTGCGAATGGCCAGATGGGCCACCACGAAGGTGGCAAACATGCTCAAGGGCACCGTCAGGTTGTCAAGCGTTACCCGGTTTCCTTCATTGAGGGCAACCATGGCAAAAAGCAATATTACAAGAGGAGCTGCGATGCAAAGAAGCATCAGCTCGGTATTGCGTCGGGTCATTGACTACTCGCTTTCGTTGGCGCTCTTCTTCGTCTTCGAGGCAGAGGGGTCGGAAGATGCTGCTTTGTCGGTAGAAGCGGAGGCGTCGCTTTGTTTGGTTGCGGCATCCTGGCGGGCAATGTCTTCCTGATAGGAAGCGATAAGCTCATTTGCCTCATCCATGCTGCCAACCGAAATGCCATCGTTGATACGGCTTGCCACACTCGGTGAAAGCTTGTTCACATCAACATCGGTAACGCGGTCGAGGCTAGAAAGAGGCATGCCGAACAGGTCGTCTTGCAAACCGCGGTATACGGCAACCTTGCCGTCCTGGTTCACCAGGTAAGCGGAGTTGTTCACATATTGATAGGCGGTAACGCCAGCGATTGCGAAAATGGCAATAACCGCTAGGACCAAGAACGTGTAGAGAATCTTCGATTTGCGCTGTGCTTTGCGTTCGCGCACCTCGCGAAATCCTTCAACGTCCACCACCACGGCAGTTGCGTTATCGAACCCACCTGCCTCAAGCGCGGCAGCCACCAGATTGTCGGCGCATTCCTGCGCAGTGCGGCTGTGGCCCATAACGTGCTCGATCTGCGGATCTTCGATCATGGTGCAGATGCCGTCGGAGCACAGAAGGATGCGGTCGCCTGTTTCAACGTTCAGCTCGTAGATGTCGGGCTGCATATGAGGGTCGGAACCGATGGCTCGCGTGATAACCGAGCGGTTCGGGTGAACGCGGGCTTCGGCTTCTGTGAGCTGGCCGGCTTCGATCATGTCGGCCATGAGGCTATGGTCGCGCGTAAGCTGCTGGAGCTTTCCTTCATGCAGAAGGTATGCGCGCGAGTCGCCAACCTGGGCAATGATCAGGCGCTCACCTTCCAGGATGGCGGCGGTAAGCGTGGTGCCCATGCCTTCGCGGCCAATGCCTTTTGCGGGTGCTTTGATAACGTTGAGGTTTGCGGCAATCACGGCACGCGCCAACGCGTCAGAATCGGCGTGGTCGGGCGCAAGCTCCATGATGGTGTTGATGGCAATTTCCGAGGCGACTTCGCCTGCTTCGTGGCCACCCATGCCGTCGGCAACGGCAAAAAGCGGCGGAACCGCAACCAGGCTGTCTTCGTTATGTTCGCGGATGTGGCCAACTTCAGTGCGGCTTCCGAAGAAGGCGATGGCGTTGGACTCATCTGCGGCTTTGCGCTCGGCGCGGGCGTTGCGGGGAGTGGGCATAGTTGAATTCATCTTCCTCTTTTACTGGGCGAACCGTACGCGCATGGTTACATCGCCAACGGCAACTTTGTCGCCGTTCTTCAAAGCGGTGGGTTCAGAGATAAAGCGACCATTGACGGCAGTGCCGTTAGTAGAGCCTAGGTCCTCCACGAAGAGGTTCTGGCCCATGAGCACAAAGCGCGCGTGGCGCGAAGATACGTATTCGGCGCCGATGACGATATCGGATCCTGGGCTGCGGCCTACGATAACCGGGCCGTTGACGGCAATGTTCACGCCGCGAAGTTCCTTGGGCCCTTTTTCGATGGCAACGGTCCAGGTCTTTTCGCCTTTGCGCTGTCCGCGCACCAGACCAATGCCAGTTTTCATGATGGCGAAAAGGAACAGGTAGAGCAGTGCTACAAAAAGCAGTCTGCCTATGAGGAGGATTACGTCGATCACGGGTTAGCCTATCGTTTGAAACGGGTTTAAAAGGTGCGCAGAAAGCGCAAACGGGCTGTGCCAGCAAGTGACGCAGCCCGTTCAAGGAAAATCTCCCTATCGGAAGGTGAATAAGAACGTGGTGGTGCCAACAGTTATGCGGTCGCCTTCCTGCAACATGGTGGAAGCGATATGGTGGCCGTTCACCAGCGTGCCGTTGGTGGAGCCAAGGTCGGCAACGCTCCAGGCGTTCGCATTTTCGCGACGAATTTCAGCGTGGGTACGGCTTACGTTCAAATCTTCAATAGCGATGTCGCTGGAAAGGGCGCGCCCCATTACGATCTGCGCCTTAGTGATGGGGAAAGAACGGTTTGTGGTGAGGTCGATAAGACGGGGCTGCTGATTAGCGGCGCGCTGCGGAACAGCTTCGGGGGCATTGAGCTCATCAAAGCGAACGGTCCGCGGAGCGGCAGCGGGTGCCTGCGGTGAGGCAACAGGCGCTGCGTCGTAGGCACTCTCTGCGTTTTCTATTGCCAGGGCATCTTCGGCCATTACGTCAATGCCCGAGCTAGCGAATTGCTGAGCCTGGGCAGGGGCTTTCTGCACGGGAGCATAAGCCTGCTGTTGGCCGTAGCTCTGGGGCGTAGGGATGTTTGCGGGAATGGGAGCGCCGGCGTCCTGCGCGGAAAGGCCGTAGCGCTGCATTTCCTCTGCGCGAAGCTGTGAGACGATGGGGGCGGAAACCAGTTCGGCCACCACGTCGAACTTGCCATGCTTCAGCTCGTCGTCGATGATGAAGCGCACCAAGGGAGAGCCGTCCATTACAAGACCCAGTTCCTGGGCCTTGCCGCGAAGATACGTTTCGGTTTCGCCTGCTAAAGTGGGGTAGTAGCCAAACAGACGTTCATCGTCGTCGGGGTTTACCAGCACGGTGTACAGGGTTGGTGCGTATTCTTTGCCGGCGCCGACCATCTTTTCGCGGCGCATCTGCTTTTCGGCTTTTTTGGCAATCTGAACGGGGCTGATGGGGGCATCAAAAAACTTGTCGCCCATCTCATCGAAGCCATCTTCTACGCGGCGTTCGAATTTTGAGAAAAACCCCATGTGTGATCTCCTTTTACGGTGTGTAAATCGTTGTATTGGGAGTGCGGTATATGGCCGCACGGTATTCCAACCATCAATCTTGCCATAAATAAGAGTACCGGTGGGCTTTTTCACCCCATCGCCATTAAACAAGCTGATAGTTTTTTGTAGGTGCGCAGGGGGCAGGACTCCCAGCTCGTTATTGATTTGTGCGTTTGCTTACGAAAAAGTTCACCATAGGTTACAATCTTTGCAACAGAAAGCTTATGTGAGGCATGTGCATATACGGCATTGGGGGATGTAATGAAAGTGCGCGCTGGAGATATGTCTAGGAAAAAAGCGAATGTGGCGTTTGCTTTGGGGGTCGCTGCCCTTGATGTTGGCGGGGCTTTGATTCTACGTGCATTGGGCTAAACAAAATATTCCGAGGAAATTGAAATTTTTTCTTGCGTTGGATTAGCACCTAAGGTAATCTAACTCGTGCACAAAAGCTGCACATGCGGGTGTGGCGGAATTGGCAGACGCGTACGGTTCAGGTCCGTATGAGCTTCGGCTCATGAAGGTTCAAGTCCTTTCACCCGCACCATTTGCAAATCAGGCACCCAATCGGGTGCCTTTTTTATTATCATAAAACCCGTTTACTGGTTCGTAATGCATGGTAGTTAGGAGATCCTGTATGAGGCTCATTCATTGCTTGAACAACATTTCTGCCCAAGGTACCGATTTGCTTGATCCTAAGGCATATTCACTTACCGATTCACTGGATGAAGCAGAGGGCATTCTTGTTCGCAGTGCCGCCATGCATGATATGAAATTTCCCGCTGGTCTTCGCGCTATTGCGCGCGCGGGCGCTGGCGTGAACAACATTCCGCTCGATCGCTGTGCTGACGAGGGCATCGTGGTCTTTAACACCCCTGGCGCAAATGCCAACGCCGTTAAGGAAATCGTGCTTTGCGCGCTTTTGCTGGGTAGCCGTGACATTCTGGGTGGCATCGAATGGTGTCGCGAAAATGCGGATGACGAAAACATCACCAAGGCAGCGGAAAAGGCTAAGAAGCAGTTTGCGGGTCAGGAGATCAAGGGCAAGAAGCTGGGCGTTATCGGCTTGGGCGCGGTAGGCGCCGAGGTTGCCAACGCCGCCGTTGAGCTGGGCATGGACGTATACGGCTACGATCCGTTCGTTTCCGTGAGCGCCGCATGGAAGATTTCCAGCCCCGTTCACTACATCACCGATTTGAAAGACATCTTCCGCACGTGCGACTACATCACCATCCATGTGCCTGCGCTGAAGGACACCATCGGCATGGTCGATGCGCATATGTGCTCGCTCATGAAGGAAGGCGTGGTGCTGCTGAACTTCTCGCGCGACACGCTGGTAGATGAAGCGGCCTTGAAGGTAGTGCTGGATTCGGGCCGCGTGAAGCGCTACATCACCGACTTCGCAACGCCGGGCACCATGAAGATGAAGAATGCGGTTGTGCTTCCTCACCTGGGCGCTTCCACGGCAGAGGCGGAAGACAACTGCGCCATCATGGCCGTGCGCGAGATGATGGATTACTTCGAGAACGGCAATATCACCAACTCCGTGAACTATCCGGCTTGCGATATGGGTGTTTGCCCCGAGGGCCTTACGCGCATCGCGCTGCTGCACAAGAACGTGCCGAACATGATTGCCCAGATCTCCAGCATCTTGGGCGAGGACAACGTGAACATCGCCAACTTCATGAACAAGGCACGCGGCGATTATGCCTACACCCTTATCGACATGGACCAGGCTCCTTCCGAGGGTGCCATCGCCAAGCTCCGTGAGATCGAGGGCGTTAGGAGGGTTAGGTTGATTTAACAATCAACCTAACGTCTGCAAGAGGCGTAACGACGCTGCGCGCGGTTCTGGCAGCACAGGAAAACCTCAAAGGGCGAGGCATGGCGCGAAGGCCTATGCCTCGCCCTTTTCGCTTCCCTCGCCATCGCCAGAACCACGCTCGCTGACTTACTGGCGCATGCCCGGACGGGGGAGGCAATTTAGGGCCTGTTCCTATCGGGACGTTCCCATTGAGACCAAGGAAGGCACCCGATTGGGTGCCTTCCTTGTTTTAGGCTTTGAAGCCTTCGTCTTTGATTTTGCCGGGGCCGTCGGCGGCGGTGGTTGCCAACTCGTCGCAGCGTTCGTTTTCGGGGTGTCCGGCATGGCCTTTCACCCAATGGAAGCTCACGTTGTGGGGCTTTTTCGCCTCCAGCAGGCGCTTCCATAAATCGGAGTTCTTCACGGGCTCTTTCTTCGAGTTCTTCCAGCCGCGCTTCAGCCAGCCGTCTACCCAATGCTGGTTGAAGGCGTTTACCACGTATTGAGAGTCGGAATGCACCTCAACGGTGCAGGGGCGCTTCAGTGCCTCCAGCCCGGTGATAACGCCCAAAAGCTCCATGCGGTTGTTGGTGGTGCAGGTGTAACCCTGCGAGATCTCGCGCGTATGCAGCTTGCCGTTCAAGTCGGTGAAGTGGAGCACGGTGCCGAAGCCGCCGGGGCCGGGGTTTCCGCGGGAAGATCCGTCGCTGTATAGGATTACCTTCATATATCAATCTTTCTTCTTGCTAATGGGCTGCCAAGAGGAAGCTTTTGCCAGCCCTCGCTTAATCTTGCAAGGGTGTTTGAAAGGGCGCCGAAAGGGAATTGCTCCCTTCAGGGCGCCTTTTCGGCCTTTGCAGCCGTTTACGTCTTGTTGCTCGTTTGCTACTTGCAGGCTTTCTCGATAAGCTTGCGCAGCTCATCGAACCCGGTGCCTTTTTCCGACGAGCACACCACGATGTCCACGCTCTCGGGCAGGCTTAGCTGCTTGCGGATGGCGGCAACCTGCTTGTTCGCCTCGTTCTTGCTTACCTTGTCGGCCTTGGTAAGCGCAATCATGAAGGGGAGCTGGCATTCGGTGAGGAAGTGCACCATCTGCTCGTCGAGCTTGGTGGCGGGGTGACGGATATCGATCAGCGAGACAACCAGCGCATAGTAGCGGTACTGGTCGAAGTAGCCGTTGATCATCTCCGACCAGCGGGCCTTCTCGCTTTTAGCCACCTTCGCGTAGCCGTAGCCGGGGAGGTCGACGAAGTCGATTTCCTTGGTGGTGAAGAAGTTGATGGTGCTGGTTTTGCCCGGCATTGAGGAAACCTTCGCAAGCTTCTTGCGGTTGAAAAGGCGGTTGATCAGGGAGGACTTGCCTACGTTGGAACGGCCAACGAAGGAAACCTCGGGGCGAACCGACTTGGGAATCTGGGCAGAGGTGCCGTAGGCTCCTTGGAATTCAACCAGGTTGTAGTTCACGGTGTGCTCCTTTAAATAAAGCGAAAAGCATCTCGAGGTGGCCCAAGGTGGCCAGGGGGTGTTGTGCCTTTCGGCTGCCTTGGGGTGGATGCGTGCGTATTGGGCTTGTGTCGAGTTTCCATGATAGCGTTGATGCCCGCGGAGCATTGCGCGGATAATGGAAGTCCAAACAGGCACCATCACGTGTGCGCTGGCAACCCTGAAAGGATTAGGGCTTTTACATGAGCGGTTTTGAGAACTTCGTCACGAACGTGACGGGCGGCGATTTGCTGGGGAAGATCATCGTTGCCGTAGTTTTGGTGTGCCTCATCGGCCTTGTTTCCCACATGCTGGTGAAATGGCTGCGGCACATCATGCAGCGCGACGACACTTCAATCCCGCAGAGCTCTATCTTTATTAATATAGTGCGCGGCATCGTGTGGGGCTTGGGCGGCTGCTTCGTTCTGGATACCTGCTTCAACGTGAACATGTCGGCGCTTATCGCGGCGCTGGGCGTTGGAGGTATTGCGCTTTCGTTGGGCTTCCAGGACACGCTCTCGAACCTTATCGGCGGTGTGCAGATCTCCTTCATGAAGATCGTGAAGCCGGGCGACAACATTCAAATCGGCTCGAACAAGGGCGTGGTGCAAGACGTTACTTGGCGTCACGCCACCATCAAGAACCGTTTGGGCGAAACGGTTATCATCCCCAATTCCGTTATCTCGAAAAACGCGGTGGTGCACCTTCCTCCTCCGGAGCGCGTAACCGTTCCCTTCATCGCGACCACTACCGAAGACCTTGATTCGGTGGCGGAAAAGGTGGAAAAGGCCGCTCATAACACTGCGCTTGAGTTTGCGGGCATCGTCGAAGAACCGGTTGTGCTGTTCACCGAAGTTGCCGAGGAAGGTTTGGTGGGCAAGGTGGTTATCAAAATCGACGATGCCGGCCAGGCAACGCCCACATCCGATGCCATCACCCGCGCCATTGCCCCCTTGGTGCGAGGATAGGGCCAATCCGAACACTGTCGCTTTTTTCCTGTCAAGGGCCGTTGATGGCTTGTTTCCGTGGTGGCAGATCCCCTCCATCGAACCAATTAGCGCCATGAATATATCTGTCGTAAAACGCCGTTTCGTTGTTATTGATTGACGAAACGGCGTTTTTTGTCGATTCTGCCAAAAACCCATGTTGACCAGGTTTCATAGCTTCAGAAAATGTATCAAAAATAGGCATTCTATCAGTCAGTTATTACGTTTTATGCGCAGGTCAGCCCCTTTATAGTTTTTTGTTATTCAAGAAAACAAAAAGTTGTTTGCGATAACTGCACACGAAACCCAAAATGGGTATCCGGAAGTCGCGCCGAGCTTCGTTTGTTGGGTGGAACGAATCGGCAGATTAGGGGAGAGGCGCAAAGCCTCATTAAGGCTTCCTGGAGTAAGAGTTTTTAAAACTGAGGGTAATGAAGGGAATCCCTTTGCTTGGGGGCGAAGGGGGTAAGTTGTCTTGCGCCTAGGAGGGCAAGGCAAAAGAAATGAAAGGAAGGTAGGTGCAACTATGTCCGACGCATTGCAAAGCTCGTATCACGGCATCGCAGCACGTCTTGACCGTTTGCCCATCACCGGCTTCCACAAGAAGATTCTGTGGTTGCTCGCTGGTATTACGTTCTGCGACTCCGTAGATATGGCCGTTGGCGGTCCTATCGGTAACGTTCTCCAGGCTGAAGGCTGGATGACGCTTGAACAGTTCGCATTCTTCAACTCCATCACCATGGTCGGCTATCTCTTCGGTGGCCTCATGGCAGGTGCTCTTTCCGACGGCATCGGCCGTAAGAAGGCAGTACTCATCTGCGGTTCTATCTTTACTGCATTCTGCTTCGTTGCTGCAGGTTCTCCCGACGCAACGTTCCTAACTGCATGCCGCTTCTTCATGGGTCTGGGCCTCGGCGCTGCGTTCCCCGCAGGCTACTCCGCCCTCACCGAGTTCACGCCTCCTACGAAGCGTGGTAAGTACCAGTCCTACGTTGGCCTGATCGCTAACTGCGGTACGCTGGTTGCTTCCTGCATGAACATGATCGTTCTGCCGATGCTCGGCTGGCGTCCCGTGTTCGTCATCTGCGGCTGCATCGGCCTCATCGTTGTAGTTCTCTGCTTCTTCTTCCTCGAAGAGTCTCCTCGTTGGCTCGCTATGAAGGGCAAGACCGCAGAAGCAGACAAGATCGTTACCAACATCGAAACCAAGATTGCTGCCAAGGGCAACGACGTTCCTGCCGTAGCTGAGGAAGAGATCCACAAGCGCGAGCAGGCAGAGGTTGTTAAGGAACTCCCGTGGTCCTTCCTCTTCAAGAAGAAGATGGTTACCCGTACCCTTACCGCCATGTTCCTCTGCTTCACGATGAACGTTCTGGTGTACACCGTTATCTCCTGGACGCCCACCATCCTCACGAAGAACGGCTTCGACCCGCACATGTCCACCACGCTCACCGTTGTGATGCAGCTGGGCATCCCCGTAGGCGTAGGCCTGCTCACCTTCTACGTTGAGAAGGTAAACCGCAAGGTCATCCTCTGCACCACCTACATCCTGATCGCCATCATCGGTCCTATCTGGGCATCCCTGCCTACCGACAACGTGGCGCTCATCATGTTCGTCGGCTTCCTGCTCTGCGTATGCACCTTCACCAACTCCGTGACCACCGCAGCCATCTACCTGTCCGAGCCCTTCCCGACCGCATGCCGCATCCGTGGCGCTGGCGTCGCAAACGCGTTCGGCCGCCTCGGCTCCATCTTCAGCCCCATGTGGATCGCATTCCTGATCACCACCTCGGCTGGCACGATGGGCGTATTCGCCATCAACGCATGCCTCTGCATCTTCATGGCGATCTGGCTGGCAATCTTCGGTGTTGAGACTCGCGGCCGCACGCTCGAGGACATCACCAAGGGCCTGCTCGACTAACTCTTAGTCGCTAAGCTTCGATCCACCCATCGGGCACATAGCTACCCTGAAACGGGACCTCCACAATGGGGGTCCCGTTTTGTTATAGTGGATAGGTTCAATTGCGATGAAAACCGATAGCGAGGGTCTATGTGTCCGGTTTCGTCGCCTTTTCAACGGGGATCATCACATGAAGCTTGACCACTTGCGGTATTTCGATCGTTTGGCCGATATGCTGAGCTACACCAACGCCGCAAAATCGCTCTATATTGCCCAGCCCACGCTTTCAGCTGCCATCAAGCGTATGGAGCAAGAGGTGGGGCTCACGTTGTTCCGCCGTGCGGAAGGGGTGGCATCGAGCGTCGAGCTTACCGAGCAAGGGCGCATTTTCCATGAGTACGTGGTGCAGGCGCTTGAGTGCTATGACACGGGGTTGAGCCTGGCGCTTGAGTCGCAGAACGAATCCGACAATCTGCTTCGCTTGGGCACGGTGTACTCTATGAAGGGCCGTTTCTGGTCGCAGGCTATCGACGATTTCATCAACCAATGGGGCGCGTTGCCTCATTTCCATATGGAGCAGGCGTACTCTGCGGAGTTGGCGAATCAGCTGAAAAGCCGCGGCATCGATGTTGCTTTTGCCGCTATGACGCCTGAGGCCAAGGGCTTGAACCACACTCATGTGTGGTCGCAGTCGCTGGTGGCGTGCGTGAACGTGAACAATCCTTTGGCGCAGAAGAGCTCCATCACCATCGACGAGCTGAAAGATCAGCGTCTTTTGACGTACAGCGCGAAATCGTCCGTTTCGGCGAGCATCGACGAGCTGTTCGGCCAGCGGAAAGACGAGTTCAACATGGTGTGCAGCTTCGACGACGAGCTTTCGCTTTCCTCGTTCGTTTCCTCCCACTCTAATAATGTGGCGTTGATGGTGTACTCCATTTTGGTAAACGCGTTCGATGACGTGGTGTGCATTCCCATTGCCGATGCCCCTGCCGACTTCCACAAGATCTACCTTATGAGTCGCGACGAGGTTCATTCGAAAATCGTGGGAGACTTCATCGACTTCATGAGCTCGTATGATTTCCCCGACATATTCGCTGAGGCGCGGAGTGCATAAACATGCTCTGGCACGTGATTGCCGTCGGTAAAACCTCATAGATGAAACCGTGCATGGCCTGGGATTTCCTAGGCCATTTTGAATTGATTCTCCTTCGCTTTGTATGAGTGCAGGCTCCTGAGTTGCCGTATTGTGTTTATTGATAGAACGCATGAGCATTGCAAAGCTTAATAGTGAGCTTTTTCGTCAATAGCAAGCAATGACTGCGTTTCAGGGGACAAAAGGAGAGGGACATGGAAACAATCAAGTTGGCAGTATTGGGTTTGAACCAGGGCTCGAAGATTGCCCGCGACGCAAAGAAGAATCCCGAGATAGAATTGGTTGCCGTTGCCGGCTTCGGCGAGCACGACGAGCAGGTTGCCAAGGAGCTGGAAGTTCCGATTTTCAACGACTATCAGCAGCTGCTAAAAGAGGTTCCGCTTGATGCGGTTGCCATTGCGTTGCCGAACTCCCTTCATGCGGCAGCAACAGAACGCGCCCTTGAGGCGGGGATCAAGAACATCCTGCTCGAGAAGCCCATCGCAAACACCGTTGAAGAGGGCGAGCACATCATCGAGATCTGCAAGGAAGCGGGGGCTACGCTGCTTATCGGGCACCATCGCCGCTCCTCGAACCGCTACCAGCTGCTTCGCCAGGTCATCGAGTCGGGCAAGCTGGGCAAGATCGTGGGCATCCAGTCGAACTACGCCATCGCGAAGCCGC
>CBCTKC010000009.1:0-64895 GCA_965147435.1 uncultured Eggerthella sp.
TCGTCAGAAGGCTTAGCTATAATACCCCGCTTCGGGGGGATTGCAAGGGGGAAATCTCAAAATTCTATGCATTATTTCGGATAATTTGCCTATACCACCAGGTCAGTACTGGATATTGCATTGTGGAGGAAATGAGGAGCGATTGCATTTGCAATTACCTTCACCAGTATCTCTTGGCAACTGTCTCTCTTCGTGTGTACAAATACTTAACCTTATTAATGCTATGCTTCGCTTATATAGTTCAAACGAACTTGTATTTCGGGATTATTTAATTAGGAGGGAATTATTAATGAAGACCGAACTTTGCGACTTGCTCGACATCGAATACCCCATTATCCAGGGCGCCATGGCCCATATCACCGACGGAAAATTTGCTGCCACCGTATCTAATGCTGGCGGACTGGGCGTTATTCAGTGCGGATTCGACACTCCCGAGTATATGCGTGAAGAGATTCAAACCGCACGCTCTCTGACCGATAAGCCTTTTGCGGTCAATTTGATCATGGAAAACGACCGTATCGATGAGATCGCCGATGTCTGCATCGAAGAAGGCGTGCAGATTTGCACAGTTTCTGCTGGAAACCCTGCGGCCATCGTTCCCAAGCTTGCAGAAGCGGGCATCAAGGCAATTGTTCTTGTACCCCACGCTCGCGCGGCCAAGAAAATGGAAAAGCTTGGAGCAGCAGCGGTAATTTGCGAGGGAATTGAAGGCGGTGGCCACATCGGATCAATGACCACCCTTCCCTTGGTTGCCCAAGTGGTAGAGGCTGTAGATATCCCTGTTATTGCAGCAGGCGGTTTTGCTAACGGCAGGGGCCTCCTTGCCGCCTTGGCTTTAGGGTGCGTTGGCATTCAAATGGGCACCATCTTCTTAACCTCCGATGAGTGCGCGGTGTCCGACATATATAAGCAACTCATTGTTGAGTCCAAAGACAACGCCACTGTGCTTTCCGGCATCCCCGGCAAAAAGCAGGTTCGCTGCATCAAGAACCCCTTTACCGATGGCTTCTGGGAGAAGTATTACGCTGGCGCGTCGGAAGAGGAACTGAATGACTACTGCACAGGATCTATCGCACGCGCCCATAACGGCGACTACCAAAACGGCGCCTTTTCTGCCGGCATGATCTCCCCAGTAATTACCGAAGTTAAGCCCGTTGCGAAGATTATTTCAGACGTAATGAAAGAAGCAGATGCCGCCTACGCTGAGCTTAAGCGCATCTATGGATAGCTGAGGTTGTATGTCCGACCCCATTCTTAGTCCCTCCGAAAAGAAGAGACTGGAACAAGACGAGAAAACCGTGATGGCCATGGCAGCTGTATTTTGCCGTGGCCATCACCACATTTGCGCTCAAGGAGAAAAGCTCTGCGCCGAATGCGCAAAGGTTATCGACTATTCCCTCGAGCGAACACGACGCTGCCCCCACAAACACCGTGGAACCTGCGACACCTGCCCTACCCAATGCTATCGACCTGCCATGCGGCAAAGAATCAAGGAAATTATGGCCTATAGTGGACCGCGGATGATATTCCACCACCCGCTTATGGCCATTCAGCACGTATATCGCAAAAGGAAAAACCTCAAGGAAAGCCATGAGCACCATAGATGAAATTCTTGCCCACAATAAAACGTTCGTCGAAGAAAAGGGCTATCTCAAATATTCAACCGATAAATACCCTGATAAGAAACTGGCAATAGTAAGCTGCATGGACACGCGTCTTACCGAACTTCTTCCAGCGGCATTGGGACTCAAGAATGGCGATGCCAAGATAATCAAAAACGCTGGTGGAGTGATATCCCATCCTTTTGGCAGCGTTATCAGAAGCTTGCTGGTAGCTGTTTTTGAACTCGGCGTGAAAACGATCATGGTAGTTGGCCACAGCAACTGCGGTGCTCAGCACATGAATTCCGATGACATGATCAGCCATATGCTGAATGCGGGAATCTCTCAAGATCACATTGACATGATGCATTACTGCGGAATCGATTTCGAAACATGGCTTCAAGGATTCGACGATGGCGAAGAAAGCGTTCGCGCCACTGTCCGAACTATTGCTCACCATCCCCTTATCCCTGAAACAATCACAGTACGCGGGTTTATCATCGATTCAACTACAGGAAAACTAACCCCTGTCGAGGAGTAGAGAATCATCATGAGGATAGGCTTTGTTGGCGCAGGAAAAGTCGGTTGCTCGCTTGGGCGCTACTTTGCGCAAGAACACGAACTCGTTGGATACGCCAGCAAAACCTACGCCTCTGCTAAAGAGGCAGCCCGGTTGACGGGATCGCAAGCATTTGAGTCGCCAATCGATCTCGCAGCAAAATGCGATGCCCTGTTCATTACCACGCCAGATGGCCAGATTGTGCCCACCTGGGAAACAATTAGAGATTCAGATGGCAGCGAAGTTCTAAACGGGATGCTGATTTGCCACTGCAGCGGAGCTCTTCCCTCTTCCGAGCTTAACGGATGCGACGAAAAGGGGGCATACGCTTATTCCATCCATCCCCTTTTCGCAATCCCATCGAAAAGCACCAGCACCGAAGAATTGCATAAGGCATTTTTTGCCATCGAAGGCGACAGAGAGAAACTCAAAGAAGCTATCTCGATAGTTGAAGCAATGGGAAACCCCTATCAGATTATTGAAACAGAACAAAAGGTTCGCTATCACGCTGCAGCCGCAATGGCCTCAAATCATGTTATTGCACTCTATCGGCTGTCCTGCGACGAGTTGGTAAAATGCGGTTTCAGTCCCGAAAGCGCAGAAAAGGCGCTTGCGCCTCTATTCCTGGGGAACGCCCAGCATGTTGCCAGCCAGGGGACCGTCGCTTCACTTACGGGACCCGCCGAACGCGGCGACATGGCGACTATAGAAAAACACCTCGCGTGCCTTAGCGGGCAGACACGCGAGGTGTATCGGATCTTAAACGAAACCCTTCTTCGCATCGCAGAAGAAAAACATCGAGTAACTAATTAGTTCTGGATTCACCCTCTGGCTTTTCTTGAGAACCTGTTTCGCTATGTTGAGGCTGCTCTCCGGTCGGCGATGGGTCATCAGGCGACTCAGGAACCTGCGGGCCGGTACCGCCATTACCTTCAGGGCTCCGGGCAAGCGGCTCTGAGTCATGGGGCGCTTGAGCGGGTTGAGCAATAGGCTCACCCGCGCCAGCGAAGGGCGCGGTTTGAACGAAGCCTGACGGAACACCACTGGGAATGGGGCCAACAGGCGATTCGCCTCCATAAGCTGCGTCAGAAAAATGGCTTAATGCCGAGGCACACTGCGGAGCAAAACCTTGATGCGCAGAAACACTATTGGAATGTTGCATATCATTGCGCTCAAAGGGCATTGGGTCCTCCTGGCCACTCCAAAGGCTCACATCGAATTGACGGGTCCAATAACCCAATGCGCGAAACACCAACGCGTTTTGAAGCGCGGAAGCAAATAGCAGCAACGCAAAAAATGCAACACCCAAAAGAACAATCAAGACCGCGGCGACCATGGATGTCGAAGAACCACTCGACATCAGCCAAATCAAACCGCTGCAAATCAGAGCAAAAAACAGCGCAAATACTATGGCGGAAAAAGCGATAGCCACAGCAATCAAAATTGCCATTCCGGCAATACGCAGCAACCCAATGAAATCATGTTTCATCATTGCCCAGATCTTCTGAATTTGGAAACCCGAAGAAAGCGTTCCATACAAAGAGACGCGCATCGCTCCAACCCAGAAAAACAAAGCCGCAAAAAACGATAGGGCTATACTGGCCGAATTGCCGGTAAACCAGAGCATGGAGCCGAAGAGCGCCGGCACATACGACCCATGCAAAGCGGTGCTGCCAAACGAAAAGCCGACAGACATGCCAATGAATAAGTTAACGATCTCTGGAACGAGAGAAAAAACCAACGCAACAACGAAGATGAAAAAGCCGCGCCTATAGAGGCTTCCGTCTTCGTTGGCAAAGACTTTTCTCGGAAGAGGACGATGAACATTCCATGCAATATCACGAGCCCACGAGAAAAGATACCCATACATCACCACAACGCCAAAGACGGGAACAAGGCACAGCAAACCCAGACGAAGCAAAACCGATGCCCAACCAGGCGACTTAGTCACATCACCCCACGCTGCCGCAAAATAGCCTTTTTCCATCAAGGCCCCTTTCGTTATTAGTCCCCTGGAGCACTTCAAGCGCTCAAGAATATCTTCAATGGTTACCCTATATGCAAAAACAAGCATTAGCAATCAAATGACAAAGGCGTTTCCGAGCTGCAACATAGAAGCAGACTTGGAAATCCACAGGCCTACATCCTCGCATAAAAAAAGTGCCCAGCTTATGCTGGGCACTTGAAAGAAGACACTCGAAAAAATGAGTTACTTCAGGGTTACAGCAGCGCCTGCCTCTTCGAGCTTAGCCTTGATCTCCTCAGCCTTGTCCTTAGCAACGCCTTCCTGTACAGGAGCGGGAGCAGACTCTACTACTTCCTTAGCTTCCTTCAGGCCGAGACCGGTGATCTCACGTACAGCCTTGATAACAGCGATCTTGTTGTCGCCGAAGCCCTCGAGTACAACGTCGAACTCGGACTTCTCAGCAGCAGCTTCGCCGCCAGCAGCAGGAGCAGCAGCAACAGCAACGGGAGCAGCAGCGGATACGCCGAAGGTCTCCTCGATGTCCTTTACCAGTTCAGAAGCCTCGAGCAGGGACATTTCCTTCAGAGCTTCGATGATCTCTTCGCGAGAAACAGCCATGTTAGTTTCCTTTCGTTGGGCTGCAAACCCTTATGAATGCAGCCGAAATTTCAAAATACTTGTTATGCAGCGATTTTCACGCTGCAAGGAACCCGCTTACGCAGCTTCCTTCTGGTCGGCAACGGCCTTGGTAACCTGAGCCAGACCACGGGGTACACCGTTGATGGCGGTAGCAAGACCCTGAGCAACACCGTTGATAGCAGCAGCGATGTGTGCGTAGAGCTCTTCGCGAGAAGGCAGAGAAGCGATAGCTTCAACCTCGGCAGCGCTTACAGCAGCGCCTTCCATCAAACCACCCTTGATTTCCAGGGTTTCGTTGGTCTTGGAGAACTCCTTGACCGCCTTAGCGGCAGCAGCAACATCATCACCGGCGAATACGAATGCGCTAGGACCATGCAGCATGTCGTCGAGCGTGGGCAGCTCAGCGTCAGCGAGTGCGATGTGCATGAGGGTGTTCTTGTAAACCTTCATGGAAGCACCTGCTTCGCGAACAGCCTGGCGAAGAGCCTGAGTCTCCTTTACAGTAAGACCGCAAGCATCAACAACCCATACTGCACCAGCACCTTCGAGATCTTCCTTGATCTGTGCGAGCTTGGTTTCGTTCTTTACACTTGGCATATGTACACCTCCTTTATCTCAAACTCGGGTTCCGCCCCGAATGGGTGGAGTCGTGCTTGAGAAAAGAAACGACCCCTTCCGTCCTAAGACGCAGGGGCCGTAAAGCGCGATACTTATCGACCACCTCGGCGGGCCGCATGAAGCGATTAAACCTTTCGGTACCTGCTGTCTTGAGCAGCGGAACTATGTAAACAAAAGACTGTTTTTAACAGCCCTTGTATTTTACTAAGAACGAAATCATCGTCAAGCATTTTTTTCTGCAATTCCCAGAAACATCCTTTTTATACCTATACGCCCCTCTTTGCCACCGTTCACTGACCATGATTCAGCGTCTACGGTCGCGTTCTTGCCATTCGATGGGTAAAGCTTGAACATAAATTTGTTTATCGAGAAAGGACCCCCATGAAAGTCGCGTTCTTCCCAGGGTGCATGGTTGACATGCTTTATCCAGAAGTGGGAATCGCTGCCGTCAATGTACTTGAAAAACTTGGATGCGAAGTTGAGCTTCCCGATGACCAGGTATGCTGCGGCCAGCCCTTTTCGAATTCGGGCTACATCGAAGAAGCCAAGCCCATGATGAAAAAGGTTATCGATGCCTATAGCGGTTACGACACCATCGTTTCGCTCACTGGCTCTTGCGCTTGGGCGATTAAGGCTGAGTATCCTCATTTTTTCGCCGACGACGCCGAATACAGCAAAAAAATTGCTGATCTTGCTCCGCGCATTTACGAATTCACTCAGTTCATCGTTGATGTTTTGGGAGTCACCAACGTTGGCGCCCATCTCGATGGCACAGTCACCTACCACAAGAGCTGCCACCTCACCCGCATGCTCGGCGTTGAAGAGCAGCCCCTTACCCTCCTAAAGAATGTAGAAGGGCTCAGCTACATTGAAATGCCTGAAGCTGATCGCTGCTGTGGGTTCGGCGGTACATTCAGCGTTAAAGAGCCTGAGGTTTCCGGACATATGGTTCAGGAAAAAGTTGCGTTCGCGCTTGCCACCGGCGCCGACTACCTCTGCGGCGCAGATCAGGCATGCCTCATGAACATCAAGGGCGCTCTCGATCGCCTCATCGAACAAGGCGTTGTTTCCAGCAATATGAAAGTTATGCATATTGCGCAAATCCTCGACTCTCGATTGGAGGCATAGGCAATGTCGATCATCTACGACGATGCGCCCCTCGAGGACCGCATCCACCGTGCGCTTTCCGATACGTTTAAACATCGCGCCATCGAAACTGCCCAGGACGTAATCACCGGCAAGCGCGATGCTCTTGTTGCCGAAGTGGACAACTGGGAAGATTTCCGTACGCATGCCGCAGCCATTCGCGACCACGTGCTTGAAAACCTTGACTACTACGTTCGCCAATTTGCAACGAATGCCCAGAAGAACGGTGCACGGGTGCATTTTGCCCCAACCGACAACGACGCACTCGATTGCATCCTGGACATCTTCGAAGCCGAAGGCGCCAAAACCTGCGTGAAGTCCAAAAGCATGATGACCGAGGAAATCGGGCTCAATACGTTCCTGGAAGCACATGGGATAAAGCCAGTCGAGACCGACTGCGCCGAGCACATCATCCAAACCGCGGGTAATGCGCCTTCGCATATCGTTGTGCCCGCGCTGCACTTCGATCGCACTTCTATCCGCAATCTCTACCATGAGCAGAAGGGTTACGAGGGCACCAATGATCCCGAGGAAATTACCCGTTTCCTGCGCAAAACACTACGCCCTGAATTCATGAATGCCCCCATTGGTGTAACCGGCTGCAACTTCGGTGTTGCGGAAACCGGCTCTTGCACCCTTGTTTCCAACGAGGGTAACGCGCGTATGGCTTCGAGCATCCCCGAAACGCAAATTGTCGTCATGGGCACCGAGCGCATTGTTCCCGACCTGCGCTCACTCGATGTAATGATGAAGCTCCTGGTTCGTAGTGCTGTTGGTGCCAAGATTTCTGGTTCCTTCTCTATTAATACGGGATGCCGTCGAGAAGGCGAAGCTGATGGCCCAAAGAATGTGCATATCGTAATCGTCAACAACGGACGCACCGATATTCTGGCTCATGAATTCCGCCCCATGCTTCGCTGCATTCGCTGCGGCGCTTGCATGAATTCCTGCCCTGTATACCGCCACATTACCGGTCATGGATATGGCTCAATTTACCCGGGTCCCATGGGCGTTGTTTTGACTCCCCTCCTTGTTGGATACGAGAAAACAGCGAAGTTGCCCTACGCGTGCTCTTTATGTGGGCAATGCGCAGAGGTGTGCCCTGTAAAGGTGCCACTACCGAACCTCATTTCCCAGCATCGACGCAACGTGGTAAGCCAGGGCTACGTATCTCCTGTCGAAAAGGCTATCTTCACTGCAGCAGCCGCAACTTTCTCGAATCGTGTCACCTATGGAGCGCTTACGACAGCGGCGGCACCCGCAATGAAGTTCATGACCGGCAAAACAAATCAGCTCGATCGCGGTAGCACTTGGATCCCCGTCCTGAACGGCTGGCTAGCATCGCGCAATCTTGACACGATGAGCAGCAAGAAGTTCCGTTCTTGGTTTGTGGAGCATAAAAAACAAGTTGAGGAGCAAAAGCGCGCAAAAGCCGCCCAAGCCCTTACCGATGCCTGTCGCAACAACGCCAACCGAGAGGAGAACTAATGAGTACAGTAAGCCTCGAGGAATTCCTGAAACCTATATCCCAGGCACTTGGCCGCACCGAGCCCCCTGCATTCATTGAATCTTGCGAAGCTACCAAGGCACCGTTGCCTGGGGACTATCGCGATTACTCCACTGAAGAGCTTGCTCAATGGTTCACCGAAGAAGCAACCAAGATGGGCACCATCGTTCGCGAAGCAAAGCCTGAAGAAGTATCTCAGGTTGTGCTTGATTTGGTTAACGAGATCGGTCAGGGCGGACACATCGTTTATTCCGATGTTCCTGAGATTGATAGCTTTGGTATTCCTGAAGTCCTGAATAACGCTTCCTTCGAAGCCGTTCGCTGGAACCCCACCAGCCGAGAAAAGAGCATGGGACGCGCTGAGAGCGCCGACGTTGGCATCACCTTTGCCTCCGCGGGCATCGCAGAAACCGCCACTATCATGCAGCGTTGTACGGAAAAGTCCGGACGAGCAGTATGCCTTCTGCCTATAGGCCACATTGCCCTGCTACGCAAGAGCACCATCTTCCCTTATATGACGCAGCTTATGGACGATTGGGAAAACCACGTCGCCGAAGGCGAGGAAATGCCTTCTAACGTCACTTTCATCAGCGGCCCTTCAAACACCGCTGACATCGAGTTGGTTCGTGTCGTGGGCGTTCATGGACCTGTTTACGCAAGCGTAGTCATTATCGACGACTAGCGCTCTCCGGATAATCGCTCGGCAAAATAGCACTCCCCTATGTGAGCCGAACCTCTAATGAAGCACCTGGAATGAAGATTCGTTCCGGGTGCTTTTTCTTTACTCATTCAGCTCAATATTGCAAAGCTTTTCGGCGGCTTGCACTCACAAAAAAAGGGACCCTGCTTGAGCAGGGTCCCTGAATTCGCTTAGCGAAATACGCCTATTTCCTACGCAGAAGCGTTAGAGCCACCAGCGTCATTGCCAGCATTCGCGGCCTGAGATACAGCAGAGACAGTAGCAACATCACCATTGTCACCGCTTACCGTCAGGGTCACGCTATCGCCTTCCTTGAAGCGAACGATATCGACTACGTTGGCTACAGGACAGTCATAGAGCGTGCCGTCCCCATTGAGCATGACGTAGTAATGAGAATTACCGTCAAGAACCACAGGCGAAATCAGCGAAATAGTACCAGTTGCTGTTCCGTCTGTCTTAGTTGCTTTGCCGGAATCATCGTCGGTAGAGACGCCGTTTGCGCGAAGCATTTTTTTATACGACTTCTCGGTTTCCTCGAGCGTGTCACCTACGGCTACATTCTGGTAGCGCTGGATGTCGATCATCGCATACTTCTTAACCAGGCCCGCGTTGTCCTTCAAAGCCATAAAGTAGGTCGGCTGATTGTCAACATTGATCAACAGCGGGAAGGTTGCTTCATACTTAAGATTTTGAACCTGGCCCTCTGCTGAGCTCATTGCAGATTCTTCGGTTGCACCAGCAACTGGATAGAACTTGGATTCGGCGGTACGCTGATTAATTAGAACAAAGCCAATGATGGAATTATCCGCAGTTGCCGAAGTTACGCCGGAATATACCCAAACGTCGTCATCCTTGGCAATGTAGTTGTAGCCAAGCTGGCCATCGGATCCAGGAGTGGTTTGTTTAACGCCGCTCTGGCCCAACCAAGAGTTAATCCAGCCGCCGGAAAGTGCGCCGCTCCAGTTGTACTGCTGGATGAGCAAGTCGGCAGGATATGCTCGGTCAACCCACTGGGGCACTTCGTCGATGGCAAGATCCTGGCACTCGCCCGTGCTTGCATCGCAAAGAACAACACGCGAAACGGTTTCACCACCGAACAGACCAACCGTGTAGTCGATTACCGGATAGATCCAATACGGTTTGCCATTGTCGTCGATCTCAAACGACTTTTCACCAAAGATATAGAACGGATGGCTCAGCTGCACATGACGGTCAACGTTGTTGAAAAAAGGATCGGAATCAGAATAGTAGATCGGATCTTCAAGACGAACAATCTGGGTATCCTGGGTGCTCATATTGACAATTACGTATGCAGGAATACCCGTATTGTGGTTGGACCACCATTTGAACACGTCAGCATAATTCAGGGGGCTAACACGAACCGGTGCGTCCCGATAATTGATCTGAGAATACAGGTCGGAAATCTCGAACTGGCTAACGTAGTCTGCCATAGTGCCCATGGTGCGGTTGCCCAAAAGGACAGCGGAGTCGCGATCGATAAACGGAATGGTAGAGTAATCCGCCTGTTCGATGTCGGTAGCAAAGTCCCCATCCTCTGTGTTGAGAATGGTGGAATACTTTTCCGCATTACCAGGGAACAAAGTCAAAGAGGCAACAGCGCCCAAAACACCAACGAGCGCAATGATTACGGGAACAACCATCAGACCCTTGAACCGTTTAGACTTCTTTTCGTTCTTCTCGCGTTTGCCCATTCCGCGCTCATAAATTTGGTGGAAGATGAAGAACACCAAAAAAGACGGGAACAGCACAAAGATAGCAAGGAACATCCAGAGATCGACGCTATGGATATTGATCGGTGGATGGAACCACCAGTAACAAAATGCTGCGACGATAAGAATTACGACAGCTAAAACAACAAATGCTTTCTTGCTCATTTGAGCAAAACGGGTTCGCAGCATATCGAATTCGCTGCCCCCACGATGACCGCCGGCACTGGGTCCTTGCGAACCGCCTGCACCGCCAGCACCACCGCCAAATTGATTCAGCAAGTCGGCCCAACTCATGGGTCCTTGTTGATTAGGATCTGGCATAGGTCTCCTCCCTCGGTTTGTGTATAACAAACAATTGTATAGGAAGCGGCTTTATATACGAAACAAAAAGCGGGACCCGAGGTTAAACTTACCCGGATCCCGCTCCATGCACTTCCGTTGACTATTTAGGAAAGCTGACGTAATACATACTGCAAAATGCCGCCATTGTAGTAATAGCTTCCTTCGGTTGGTGTATCGATTCTTACAACAGCCGTGAAATCAATGCTGCTACCGTCTGGTTTTTCCGCCGTGACGACAATATGACTTGGATTTGGCAGACCTTCAGAGAAATCTATTTCGCCAACGGTGATGCGCTCGGTTCCATCAAGACCCAAGCTTTCGGTGTTCTGCCCTTCCTCAAACTGCAAAGGAAGGATACCCATACCAATAAGATTTGAACGGTGGATTCGCTCGAAGCTTTCGGCGAATGCGGCACGAATGCCCTGGAGCATCGGCCCCTTTGCCGCCCAGTCGCGCGACGATCCGCTTCCGTACATCTTTCCCGCCAGAACAACCAAATCGGAGCCTTCCCCTTGGTAGTGTTCGACTGCATCATAGACAGCCTTGATTTCATCATCGATGAAATCGCGCGTCCAGCCACCACGTTTCCCCTCGGCGAGCTTGTTCTGCAGCTTCACATTGGCGAAGGTACCGCGCATCATCACCTCATGGTTACCCCGTCGAGCCCCGTACGTATTGAAGTCTTCCTTCCTAACACCATGAGCCTCGAGGTAGCGAGCTGCGGGAGAATCGTCTGCGATAGAGCCTGCAGGAGAAATGTGGTCGGTGGTGATGAAGTCCCCCAAATTGAGCAACACGCGAGCATTCTTTACGCTCTTTGGCGCTACAGGATCCTTCCCCATACCATCAAAGTAGGGGGCGCGACGAACGTACGTGGAATCAGGGTCCCATGCAAACACATCGCTCGCTTCCTTGCCAAGCGACTGCCATCTTTCGTCACCATCAAATAGACCCACTGCAGCACGGTCGAACACTTCCTTGGTTCGACTCTTCTCAAGAAGAAGGGTAACTTCTTCGTCATCAGGCCAGATATCTTTGAGGTAAATACTATTACCTTCCGCATCGATGCCGAGCGCTTCGGTTTCAAAATCAAAATCGATCGTGCCTGCAAGCGAATACGCAATAACCAGCGCAGGCGCACAGAGATAGTTCTGGGACACATCGGGGGAAATGCGGCCCTCGAAATTACGATTGCCCGAAAGCACACTGGCCAGCTCAACTTCATTGGCGATATCGTGCATTCCCGGCAAAACCGGACCCGAATTGCCAATACAACTCATGCAGCCAAATCCGCACGTATAAAAACCAAGATCACGAAGCGCAGGCATAAGACCCGCAGCGTCTAGGATGTCCTCCGTCGCGCGGCTTCCAGGCGCCAGGATAGTCTTTACCCATGGCTTCGGATGAAGACCGGCTTTGATGGCGTTTCGTGCCAGCACACCAGCAGAGATCATCATGCTGGCATCCGTTGCCGTTGTGCAGCTAGTAACAGCAGCAATGGCCAATGCGCCATGGGTGACTTCGTAGTTTCGACCCAATACGTCAACCGAAACCTTCTTACTGCAATCGAGCGAACGATCGTTGCACAGCTGGCTAAAGCGATTCTTAACATCGGCCAAATCAATTCGATCGTGAGGACGAGACGGACCGGCAACACTGCGCTGGACCTTCGAAAGATCAAGCTCGAGCACCTTGGAATAAGTTCGCGGCTCGCTTTGCGGGTCGTTCCAGAAGCCCTGAGCCTTTGCATAAGATTTCACCAAAGCAATTTGCTCCACGCTGCGACCAGTAAGTTCGAGGTAATCAAGCGTTTTCTGGTCTACAGGGAACAAAGTGCAAGTTGCACCATATTCGGGCGTCATGTTTGAGATGCATGCACGCTGTGTAGCGTTCAAGCTTTCGAGGCCTTCACCGAAGCATTCAACGAAGCAGCCAACAACCCCTTCTGCACGTAGCATCTGAGCAAACGTAAGGGATACGTCCATTGCGCTCACCCCTGGCTGGAGAGAGCCTGTAAGCTTAATGCCAATTACGCGAGGCACCAGCGTAGTGATCGGCTGACCGAGAGCTGCAGCTTCTGCTTCAATGCCGCCTACGCCCCAACCGAGCACGCCGATGCCGTTAGCGGTAGGTGTATGAGAATCGGTACCAACGAGCGTATCGAAATACGCAAGGGGTCCTTCCTCGCCGTCTTTTGTCATAGCCACCGAAGCAAAGCGCTCGATGTTCAGCTGATGGCAAATGCCAGCTCCAGGAGGAACAATACGTACATTCTCGAATGATTCCTGGGCCCATTTGAGGAACTCATAACGCTCTTTATTGCGATCGAATTCTAGCTCCATGTTCTTCTGCAATGCGCCCGCACAACCCGCTTCGTCGGCAATAACCGAGTGGTCAATAACCAGATCGCACTGTACTTGAGGATTAATGGTTTTGGGGTCCCCGCCGAGAGCCATGCATGCCTCTCGCATTACCGCAAAATCAACGAAGACAGGTACACCAGTGAAATCCTGGAAAAGAACGCGCGCAGGGCTGAACTCGATTTCGCTTCCGACTTCACCAGAAAGCCCCGCTTCAACCAAGCGTTGAGCCAATTCGCTCGCACGCTCGTCAGACTCAGCATTTCGGAGAATATTCTCGAGGAGAACCGTTAGAGAAAACGGGAGCTTCTCGTGACCAGCAACGCGATTAACTGGGTAATACGTATAGGTTACGTTTCCGACCTTCAGGACATCGGAACGACTTGACATAATTACTCCTTTTTCAACTACGGCAAATCAGACAATCAATTCGTTGGCTTAAAGCCGCAAAACTAAACAACAAAACAAAAGATAAGCTTTAAGCAAGACGGGTGAGCGCTGAGATCAATTCGTCGGTAAATTGAGAGCAAGAAGCTGCTAGTTTATCTGAACCTGTTGCTTTACGAATATCGGCGGTCAGCACCTCGCCCTCAGCATAGACCTTGCGAACAGCATCACGAATGTGCTGAGCCGTCTCAAGTTCCCCGAGATGATCAAGCATCATGGCAGCAGACAAAATCTCAGCAGTTGGATTGCAGATATTCTTTCCCGCAATATCGGGAGCAGAGCCATGTACAGCCTCGAAAATAGCGTAATCGGGACCGATATTAGCTCCCGGTGCAATGCCCAATCCGCCAACAAGACCCGCACAAAGATCGCTTGCGATATCGCCATAAAGATTCGGGAACACAATCACATCAAACTGCGAGGGATCCATAACGAGATTCATACAGAACGCATCGATGATATTGTCATTGAATTCGATGCTACCTTCATAATCGGCAGCAACCTCCCTTGCCGTACGCAAGAACAAACCATCGGAATGCTTCATGATGTTGGCTTTGTGAGCCGCTGTTACCTTTTTTCGACCGTGCTTAACAGCATAATCGAATGCATAGCGCACAATATTCTGTGAAGCAGTAACCGAAATAGGTTTGATTGATATGCCTGAATCAGAGCGAATAGTACCTGCATCATGCTGTTTGCAGAATTCAATTAGTTCTGCAGCTTCTTTGCTGCCCTCTTCGAATTCAATACCAGCATACAAATCCTCTGAATTCTCACGGACGACAACTAGATCAACATCTTGATAGCGACCTCCAGCACCAGGAATCGAAAGCACGGGACGGAGACAAACATTTAGGTTCAGCGTTTTGCGAAGTGCAACATTTACGCTGCGAAAGCCAGTACCAACAGGAGTGGTAATGGGACCCTTGATCGCAACTTTATTGCGTCGTACGGCTTCGATGGTGGCTTCAGGCAATGGCGTACCGCATGAATCCATCATGTGAGCACCCGCTTCAGCAATTTCCCATTCGATATCGACGCCACAAGCCTCAACCACTCGCCTCATCGCTGCAGTTGTTTCAAGACCGATACCATCACCAGGAATAAGCGTTACGGTATGCTTTGCCATGGATACACTCCTTGCTCGAAATACATAAGGACCAACATTCAGAGAAGAATGTTGGTCCTTTTATCCTAGTATTAAAATAGATTTTGTGGTGCAACAAATTTAAATTTAACTTAGCTGTAGCGATGAACGGGTTATGAAAGAGCCTCGATGATTTGCTGACTACGGCGCTTCAAGGCACCCTTACCGTGCTCGGCATCAAATTTCACGCGTTCGGCAAGGCCTTCCTTTACCTCAGGAGCAATCTTCCCGTCAGCGAAAGAAATCAGGGCAATAAGCATATCCTGATACTCGTAGTCACCGTGGTAACACTGGATGGCTTCATCAAGAAGCGGCCAAACCTTCATTGAGCGATTTTCGGTTGTTGATCCCAATGCGCACAGGAAACGAAGAGCAGCAAGGCGGACAAAGCCATTATCTTCATCGAAAAGTGCAGCTTCAGCGCCAGCAAGAGCCTTATCGCAAGCGCGAGAGTCGATATGAACAAGCTCGGTAAGAACATCCAAAGACTCCCATCGGGTTTGGGCCTCAGGGCGATTTAAGGCATCGATAAACTCGTCAGCATGGGGGGCAAGCTTTTCTGGGTCGATTTTTGCAACCTGAGCAAGCACAGATGAGGCATTCTGCCTTACACGACGCGAAGGACCTGCTAGCGCTGCTACGATTCCCTCAAGCATTCCTTCTGCTTTCAGTACCTCAACAGCGAGCTCCTTCGTGTTCTGGGTTTTTTCGCTCATTCCATCCTCCATTCGGCGCATGCACACCCTAGTACTCATATTGGGGAAATATGAGAATATAATCATCCAAAATCATTATACCTTGCTCCTACTAACACACTTTTGGCTACTTTTTTTAGGGCAAAATGACCAGATTGTCTACAAAATAAAAAAGGCACCCTTAGGGGGTGCCTTTCAGTCATTTGGTAAGCGAAGTTACTGAGCTTCAGTGTAGTTGCGGTTTACGGAGCTGTCTACCGGAACACCAGGGCCCATGGTAGATACAACCGTAACAGACTTAACATAACGGCCCTTAGCAGAAGCAGGCTTCATACGAAGGATCTCATCGTAAATAGCGCCATAGTTCTCAGCGAGCTGCTCAGCAGTGAAGGAGCACTTGCCGATGATTACATGGCAGATGCCGTAACGGTCAGCACGATACTCTACGCGGCCACCCTTGAGCTCCTTGATTGCCTTAGCAACGTCAGGGGTAACAGTGCCGAGCTTGGGGTTAGGCATAAGACCACGAGGGCCGAGAACCTTACCCAAACGACCAACCTTAGCCATCTGATCAGGAGTAGCAACTGCAGCATCAAAGTTAATGTTGCCAGCCTGGATTTCAGCAACGAGATCATCGGAGCCAACAATGTCAGCACCGGCTTCCTCTGCTGCACGTGCTGCATCGCCCTCAGCAAATACTGCTACGCGAACAGTTTTACCAGAACCGTTGGGGAGGCTAACGGTACCACGGAGCTGCTGATCAGCCTGACGGGTATCGATACCAAGACGGAAATGAGCCTCTACCGTTTCGTCAAAGTTAGCAGTAGCGATCTCCTTTACGAGAGCAACAGCCTCGAGAGGAGCATAGGACTTACCAGCTTCGATCTTTGCAGCTGCTTCCTTGTACTTCTTAGAAAGTGCCATTTGAAAATTCCTTTCGTGGTTTTAACGAACCGCGCTTCTAGCGGTTCTTCCACCCAATGCCAAAACGGCAGTTGGATAAAATGCTTATTCAGCGGATTCGCCCTGGAGAAGAGCCTGGAGACGACGAGTAACCTTGTATTCCTTCTTAGGAGCACGGCCTTCGATAGTTACGCCCATGGAACGAGCGGTACCAGCTACGATCTCCATTGCAGCCTCGATGTCGTTTGCATTGAGGTCGGGCATCTTGATCTCAGCGATTTCACGGAGCTGCTCAACGGAAAGTTCGCCAACCTTCTTGAGCTGCGGGATACCAGAAGCGCTCTTGAGACCAAGCTTTTCCTTGATCAAGAATGCAGCCGGAGGGGTCTTGCATACGAAATCAAAGGTCTTATCTTCGTAAATGGTGATCTCTACAGGGATGATGGTGCCGGACTTGTCCTGCGTAGCGGCATTGAATGCCTGGCAGAACTGCATGATGTTAACGCCCTGTGCACCAAGTGCAGGACCAACCGGAGGAGCAGGGTTTGCAGCGCCAGCAGGAATCTGGAGCTTTACAAAACCCGTTACATTCTTCTCAGCCATTTCAGTAAAATCCTTTCAACTGAAATATCTTGCTTACCAGTTTATGACAAGCGCCTCCACGAGAAGCCCCGTCCACATGCGGGCGCGTGAGACGCATTGCATTCAAGATTAAATAGTAGCCACCTGATCGAACGAAAGTTCAACCGGAGTTTCACGGCCAAAGATGGAAACCATAACCTTGACCTTGCCAGATTCAGGGGATACTTCAGAGACAACACCGTCGAACTCCGACAATGGACCAGAAACGACCTTTACCGTTTGTCCAACCTCGAGGCTAGTGGAAGTGATCTTCTTAGGAGCCTCATGGGAAGTACGTTTCATAATCTTGTTGTACTCTTCGCGCGTAAGTGGAGCAGGACTGCCCTGACTGCCAACAAAACCCGTTACGCCCGGGGTGTTACGAACTGCAGCCCAGCTGCGATCGTCAAGTTCCATGCGGACGAGCACATAACCAGGAAAAACCTTTTTATCGCTCTCCACACGACGTCCGCCTTCTTTAATCTCGGTTACCGTTTCGGTTGGAATCTGAATAGCGAACACGTTGTTTTCGAGACCCATAGTCTCGATGCGGGTCTCGAGGTTTTTCTTCACCTTGTTCTCATAGCCAGAGTACGTGTGAAGGACATACCATTTCTTCGTCATGGATTATTTAAGCCCCCAAACCAGACAGACTCGATATCGCAAGAAGGATGGGGGTTACTACCCAGTCATCGAGGATAGCGACGAAGACACCAAAGAACAGCAAAGCCAGAACAACAACGCCAGTCCACTGAAGGACGTCCTGCTTTGTAGGCCACGTTACGCGACGCATCTCGGAACGAACCGCGGAAAGGAAAGCAAAGCGCTTTTTCTTGGGCTTCGCGTCAGCCTTCTTCGGCTGATTCTGCGAAGAGGTTGCCTTTGCAGCAGCCTTGGTAGAGGAAGAATTCTTGCCGAAGCCGAAACGCTTCTTAGACTCCTCTTCTACAACCGGGGTGACCTCAGCCTGCTTTGCACGCTCTTTTTTTGCGGCACGATTAGCAGATGCTTTGGCCCTCTGTGTTTTCGACTTCTTTGCCATACAACTTCCTGCTCTGGAAATTACTACTCTCTATACGCCAAACAAGCAGCTTCATGGAGCTGCTCATTAACAAGCTGGCAGGCCAGGAGGGACTCGAACCCCCAACATGCGGTTTTGGAGACCGCCGCTCTACCAATTGGAGCTACTGGCCTATTTCAGTTTCCGAATCTCTAGCGAGTTTCCTTGTGCAGGGTATGGGTACCACACCACTTGCAATACTTCTTGAACTCAATACGATCGGGATTATTCTGCTTGTTCTTCTTGGTCGTATAGTTTCGACGCTTGCATTCAGTGCATGCAAGGGTGACCAAAGTACGCATCAATTCTCCTTTAAATTACGTATTAGCATTGCTTGACATTAGCACATGATTAATAAGGAGGGGAGTCTGCGCTGCAGACTCCCCTACCGAATTCACAAAGATCGTGTTATTTAATGATCTTGGTTACACGACCGGAGCCAACGGTGCGGCCGCCTTCGCGGATAGCGAAGCGGAGGCCTTCCTCCATAGCTACGGGGTGAATGAGATCAGCCGTGATGGTTACGTTGTCGCCAGGCATAACCATTTCGGTGCCCTCGGGGAGATGTGCAACACCGGTGATGTCGGTGGTGCGGAAGTAGAACTGAGGACGATAACCATCGAAGAACGGAGTATGACGGCCGCCTTCTTCCTTGGTAAGGATGTAAACCTGACCCTCAAATTCCTGGTGAGGAGTTACAGTACCGGGCTTGCAGAGAACCTGGCCACGCAGGATGTCCTCACGCTTGATGCCACGGAGCAGACAACCGATGTTGTCGCCAGCCTGAGCCTCGTCAAGCAGCTTGCGGAACATTTCGATGCCGGTGCAAACGGTCTTCTCGGTATCCTTGATACCAACGATTTCGAGTTCGTCGTTTACATGCAGAACGCCGCGCTCAACACGACCAGTAGCAACGGTGCCACGACCGGTGATGGTCATGGTGTCCTCAACAGCCATCAGGAAGGGCTTGTCGATAGCACGCTCGGGAGTAGGAATGTGCTCGTCTACAGCATCCATGAGCTCCCAGATCTTGTCCTGCCATTCCTTGTCGCCTTCGAGGGCCTTAAGAGCGGAACCGCGAATAATCGGGCAATCCTCGAAGCCATAGGAATCGAGAAGCTCGGTTACTTCCATCTCAACGAGCTCGAGGAGCTCTTCGTCGTCAACCATGTCGCACTTGTTCAGGAAAACAACGATGTAGGGAACGCCAACCTGACGAGCGAGCAGGATGTGCTCACGAGTCTGAGCCATAGGGCCGTCGGTTGCAGCGATAACGAGGATAGCGCCGTCCATCTGAGCAGCACCGGTGATCATGTTCTTGACGTAGTCAGCATGGCCGGGGCAGTCAACGTGTGCATAGTGACGCTTGTCGGTTTCATACTCAATGTGAGAAATAGAAATGGTAATGCCGCGCTCGCGCTCTTCAGGAGCCTTGTCGATGTTCTCGAATGCGGTAAAGTTTGCGGTTGCAGTACCGTGAGAACCGTCGTTGCTGGACAAGGTCTTGGAAATTGCAGCAGTCAGCGTGGTCTTGCCGTGGTCAACGTGGCCGATAGTACCAATGTTAACATGCGGCTTAGAACGCTCGAACTTCTCCTTAGACATTATTCCTCCTTATTGGTGGGAATGCACAAATTCGCCTTGGTAGGCGAATTTGTAAACGATAAAGTAAAAGCTTACCGTGCGTAAGCGGAAAATTTGGTAGCGGTGACTGGATTCGAACCAGTGACGCCACGGGTATGAACCGTGTGCTCTAACCAACTGAGCTACACCGCCAAAATGGTGCCCACAAGCAGACTCGAACTGCTGACCTCTTCGTTACCAACGAAGTGCTCTACCTGCTGAGCTATATGGGCGAGATGGTGGGAGTGCAAGGATTCGAACCTTGGAAGGCTGAGCCAACGGATTTACAGTCCGTCCCATTTGACCGCTCTGGAACACTCCCGAATTCGCTTGTAATCATGTGCAATTTTCAAGCTGCTGCTCGGTTCGAACGTTGTTTCCGTTCAAGCGAGCAAGGGAATAATACGCTAGGTATCCACCCCGTGTCAACACTTTACACGGCCCCGGGCATGTCCATATGGCATCTTTTTTCACATGCCGTTTTTTATTGCCATAAAGCCCCAGGTCAGTAGCGTTTTATTCCTGTGTGCTGCGATGCAAAAAACCGGCCGATCTAAGATCAGATCGGCCGGTTCTCAAAAACTTTTTTCAAAAATATTTTTCAGCTTTTGTGCAATTTAGCAGTCAGCTTCCAGGTACGAATCGAACTCATCGGTAACTTCCTTGGACGGGGCCTTGGTAAGAAGTGAAACCACAATGATGGCAATGAGGCTCAGCACAAAGGCAGGCAAAAGCTCGTATACCGCAAAGAAGCCACCCAGCGGCTTTATGAACGTATGCCATATCAACACCGTTATGGCGCCAGTAAGCATACCCGCCAAAGCGCCTTGCAAATTAGTACGGCGCCAATAGAGGCTCATGATGATCAGCGGTCCGAACGAAGCACCAAAGCCCGCCCATGCGTACGAAACAACTTGGAAGATAGACGAATTCTCGTCGAGCGCAATGACGATACCGAACAAGAGCACGGCAACCAAAGTTAGTCGAGCCACGATCATTACCTGAGAGTCGGTAGCATCCTTCTTTATTAGTCCCCTATAGATGTTCTCCGCCACTGCCGAACCAGAAATAAGCAAGTAGGAAGATGAAGACGACATCGATGCCGCAAAAATGCCCGAAACCACAAGGCCACACATAAAGGAAGGCAAAATCATATTAGAGAGAACGATGAAGATGCTCTCCGCACTTGCCTGCGTTAGGAATTCCGTAGGAATAACTGCTCGACCAATAAGGCCAATAGAAACCGCACTGAACAAGGAGATAACAACCCATACCGTTGCAATGCGACGAGACTTACGCAGCTCGCAAGAATGGGTGGCGCTCATGAAGCGGATAAGAACCTGCGGCATACCAAAGTATCCCAATCCCCATGCCAGACCAGAAACAATGGTAACCATGCCATAAGATCCTGCTTCGCCGAACAACGGCATTCCGCCTTCGACTACCTGTTTGCCGCTTTCGTCCAAGATGGGCGTTGCGATCTCGGTGCCCGAAAGGAAGCCAGGTATCGATTGCAAGAATGCAACCGTATTGTCGACACCACCAGCAGCTGTGATGGAACCAACCAAAACAACCACCAGGGCGCAAATCATAATGCTGCCCTGAATAAGGTCGGTGGTGCAAACAGAAAGATATCCGCCCACAAACGTGTAGAGAAATACGATCAAGGCACCAAGAACCATCATGGTTGCGTAATCGAGACCAAACAGCGTAGCGAACAGCTTGCCGCACGTTACGAAGCAACTACCTACATAAATAGAGAAGAACAGCAGGATAACCAATGCAGAAATGGTCATAAGGATGTTCTTAGAATCATGGAATCGATTTGAGAAATAATCAGGAAGCGTAATGGAGTTGTTGGCAACCTGAGAGTATTTGCGCAAACGCTTAGAGACAAACAGCCAATTCAGGTAGGTACCAATCGCCAAGCCGATAGCCGTCCACATCGCGTCAGACGCACCAGTGAAATAGGCCACACCGGGAAGACCCATAAGCAGCCAACCCGACATGTCGGATGCCTCAGCAGAAAGAGCAGTGAGCCATGGGCCGAGCCTGCGCCCTCCTAAGAAGTAATTCTCCGTTGATTGGTTCGACTTCTTCGCATACACGAAGCCGATAACCACGACAACGATGAAGTAGAGGAGCATTGCAAGCAATACCCAGAAATCGTGAGATACCATACCGTTCGCTTTCCGTTTTCCCATGCCGAGCAAAAACCCAGCGGCTTCACCTAACGCTGCGATAGAAACACAGCACTACGCACTTTAGTACGCAATAGTGACGGATTATACGACAAGCATGATTCGATTGGGTTAACGGGCTAAGAGACGGGCTTTTTGGCCGCATGACGCCCAACGACCTCTCAAGCATTCTTCCTTTCGGCCTCGATTCCATTAATGTGAGACAAAGCTCACTTGGAAAACAGCGAAAAACGATAGCCAACAAAATATGCATTTTGACCATGAAAACAGCAGATAGAAGCACTTAATTTAAAAGATTCAAATCTGATGTTTGACGACAAAAATACATCGCTTTTATTAATCATGAACACGTTTTATTAATGAGCTATGCAAACCGAGGCATTGAGCCAAGGAGGCATAGCTCTTTGAAACTTCTATACCGGAAATGATGCAACACGCTATTTAAAGCTTTTGGAGCAATAGTCCAGCACGATATCGATAAACTCCTCAACCGTCTTGGAATGACGCATTAGAGCGCTTGAGCACAAGTACATCTGGTGAAAATCGCCTGGTGCTTCCTTAATCTTGACGAGCTTGATATCTTGATCAAACGAGTCGAGCAGCCAAGACCTACAAGCAATCGCCATCATGTCTGGATTGCCGACAACCATTGACGCAAGCGTTATCTCATCTGAATAAAGGCAGTCGATAGCAAGATCGTAGTCTTTTACAAGTTCTGTTAGTTCCGCCCCGAGCGGACCAGTCAAATTGTACGAGATCAAATGCTGATTAGATAAATCCGCCAAAGAGATCTCATCGCAAGAGGCAAAAGGATGCAAACGATTCACAACTAAGACCGCTTCTTGCGACCAGCAGGGGTCGAATCTAACCTCTCGGTCCGAGCCCATTGTTCCCGCGAACGCCACATCAACACTACCCCTCTTTATATCTTCTATTAACGAGGGCGTTGAAGATTGAACGACCCTGATAAGAACATCACCATGGGTCTTCAGCCGAAACCGGTTGATGATTCGCGACCAATCTTTGCTCTGGACGGAAAATACCGTGCCAATAACGATCTCGCCTTGAACGCCCCCCCCGCTTTTCTTGGAGCAATTTCAACCCGTTGTTCAGGAAGCGTAACGAGGTTTCTACGTATTCGTAAAACGTCTCGCCTTCACTTGTAAGTTCAACAGACCCACGTTTCTTCTGAATGAGGGGGACACCAACTTCTTGCTCGAGTTTCGAAAGCGCAAGGGAAAGGGTTGAAGGCGTAATGGAGAGACGCTCTGCCGTTTCGGACCTGCTTCCCAACTCGACCAGGGTTTTGAAGTAAGTCAAATGATCGAGATTCATTATGCCTCCTAGCAAAAGCGTACGGATTTGGGTATTCGCCGACAACAAGGAAGAATACCAGACCTTCAAGAAATCGATTCTATGTATGCATCATCAACGGTTAGAAGCAGCACAGAGCCTCTAAACGACCTATAGCGAAAGCTACTTGAACAAGGAGGATTCGATGAAGGGATTAGAGGGAATCAAAATCGTTGAGCTAACCAGCTACGTTGCTGCACCCGCATGCCCAAGGATTCTTGGGGAAATGGGCGCGACGGTTTACAAAATCGAACCCGCTACAGGAGACGAATACCGGACGAACGGCCCCGGATTCGGCATGCAGAAAACCGACATCGACGATCCCGCCTTTGACTACGCATCCATGAACAAGACGTTTGTGAGCATCAATCTGAAAAGCGAAGAGGGATCTAAGCTCCTTCATAAGATGCTCGACGACGCTGACATAATGGTAACGAGCTTCCGCGATAAAGCCCTCGGAAAGCTCGGGCTTGACTGGGAAAGTGTGCATAAGGCTCATCCTCATTTGGTATGGGGGCAGATGCGTGGCTACGGAGAATTCGGCCCCGACAAGAACACTAAGGGCTTCGACGCAACGGCGTATGCAGCCCGAGGCGGCTGGTTCGCGTGCCTTCCCCAGGCCAGCGAGGGATATCAGCCCATCAATTGGCCCGCAGCAATGGGAGATTGGAACGCCTCCTTGGCCCTAACCGCCGGCCTACTTGCGGCTCTAGCCCGCAAAGATCGCACCGGAGAAGGAGACAAAGTCACCGTAACGCTCCACCATTGCTCGCTTTGGCCTATGCAGATGATGCTCGGTTCGACGCAATTCGGCGATACCTGGCCAAAGTCGCGTTATAACGTCACCTGCCCAACCAACAACACCTACCAAACGAAAGATGGCGTCTGGTTCATCATCTGCTATGGAAGCTACGACATCTTCTACGACCACACCATGCGAACGATTGGCCTCGACGAACTGGTTGGAGATGAGCGCTACAACAAAGCCTCTGAGATCAACAATGGGTCAGGCAAAAACTCGGAAGTTGTTCGCATCCTCGAAAAGCAGTTCCTCACAAAAACCTGGGAAGAATGGGAGCCGATCTTCAAAGCAAACGAGATTCCCTACGAAAAACTCTACCTGCCAAGCGACATCCTTGCTGATGAAGAAGTGTATGCAAGCGACATCCTTCGAAAACTTCACTATGACGCTTTCGGCGAGAAAGTTATACCCACCTCGCCCATCAGGCTCGACAGTATGGGAGATCCCGTTTTGCGCAAGAGCCGTCCTGTTGGCTATGACACTGCCGAGGTTATGCACCAATACGGCTATTCGGACGACGAGATAGAGAAACTCGATGGGGACGCCGTTACTTGCTACCACGGCCCCGAATTACCCGAATCGGTATTTGAGCCGAGCTTCGGGCCTCGCTCAAAACGCGAGTAAACCCATTTTGGTCTCAATGGCCGGGCGGACACCTTTGGGGGATGAGCTGAAAAGTTCTGGTGCCCGATCGGCCATGGACATAGCAACCACGCAAGGAGGAGGAAGAAATGGCAACCGAAAAAATTGCCCGACAGGGCCTTACGGTCCGCCACGTTGGCGTTGTGGTAACCATGGCGCTAACATTGCTAACGGCTGTTGGCATTGTGTTTACGGCAGCAGGCCTATGTTACAGGCCAGTATCGCAACACTTCGGCGTTCAGACATCACAAGTCTCGCTATACATCACGTTCGTTTATTTGGGCCAATGCATCGGCGCTGCCCCAATGGCAAAACTGTTCGACAGGTTCAACGCTAAAACAGTATGCGTTGTAGCAGCCCTGATGGTGGTTATCCCCTACATGGGATTCTGTGTATACCCTGCGATTTGGTGCTACTGGGTAGCAGGCTTCATTATTGGCCTTGGCCTTGTATGCGTTGAATTCACGATGACTGCAGGCATCTTAAGCCGCTGGTTCCACACTAACTACGGCACCGTAACCGGCATTGTATTTGCAATGACCGGCGTTGGCGGAGTCGTCTGGAACATCATTGGCCAGTTCGTTCTTGGTCCCGACCTTCAAGGCTGGAGAACCCTCTACATGGTATTCGGCGTCGCAATCGCAATCGGCACCATTCCCTTTATCGCTATCTTCGTTAAGCGCACCCCTCAGGAGTGCGGAACCCTTCCCTATGGTATGCCCCTCGATGCCGCAGCAATGGAAGCTGAACTGGCAGAAGAAGCAGACAAGAAAGCAATCCAGGAGCCCGGCTTTGCAGCTAAAGACGTGTTGAAGATGCCATTCTTCTGGACCCTTGTTCTAGGCGCCGGCCTGCTGAACACAATCACAACGATGTCTCAGCTCTTTGCGACTTACGTTCAGTTCCTTGGCCACGAAGGCTGGGGAGGTCAAGCCCTGGTCGCACTGCTGCTCCTTTCGGGCACTCTTGAAGCGTTCGCAAGCGCAGGCCAGGGCGGCGGCAAGGTCCTCATCGGCTTCATCGAGTCCCGCTCCGTTCTTGTTGCCCAGATCATCGGCTATGCAGGTGGCGTTATCGGCCTGTGCATGATGTGGTGGCTTCCCAAGCTATTCGGCGAAGCGGGCATCTGGCCCATGTTCTGCGGTGGTCTCTTCTACGGACTTGCCTACGCATGTTCCACGGCAATGCTTCCGTTCATCGTTCGCGAAGTATTTGGTGGCCGAGATTTCGACAAGATCTATTCCTGGATGATCATGGTGTTCAACGGCATTGGAGCACTCGGCGCAACCGGTTGGGCTCTGGTATCCGAGAACTTCGGATGGGACGGTTTCTTCATCGGCGGCATCGCCGTACTGACCATCACCTTCGGCTTGCTTGGATACACCTGGATCGCCGGCGATAAGGCCCGTCGCAAGACTTGGTTCAAGAGCGACGCGGAACTTACCGCAGAAGCCCACAAAGCCGAGATAAAGGCCGAAGCCTAGCCTCATAGGCCATCCCCCACTCTATGTGTTCAACACATCGCCCCGCGCCCAACCGAAATTGGGCGCGGGGAACCGAAAGGCGCTGACAGAGATGATCGATTTTAACCTGCTTTGCAACATCCTTAGCCCCGGTATATTTGTGATCCTCGCCGGAGGACTGCTAACTGGCTACGACACCGCAACGCTCATCGTTATCGGAGTAATCGGATACAGCATCGTATTCCTAATGAGACGCCTTGCAAAAAAGCAGGACAACAAATAACCCGCTTAAACCAACTTCACTTCAATAAAACAACCGCTCGATACGCGCCAATGAGGGGTGCTTGGGCTCGTGTTGTCAAAACCCAGAAAGGAGAACCTCATGCAAAAGCCATTTGAAAACATCGTCGTACTCGATCTCTCGCGCTATCTGCTTGGCGCATACACAAGTCTCTTTTTTGGGGATCTGGGAGCACGCGTTATTAAAGTGGAGGACACCAAAACTGGCGACCTTGTTCGCGGCGAAGAGCCGCAAATGAAGGGCGAAAGCTACTACCATTACGCATTGAACCGAAACAAGGAAAGCGTTTCTTTCAACTTGAAAGACCCCGAAGTTCTCCAGAGCTTCTACAAGATGGTCGAACGAGCAGATGTATTGGTGGAAAACTATCGCCCTGGCGTTACAAAGCGCCTGAAGATTGATTTTGAAACATTGCACGAAATCAACCCGAAGCTTGTTTATGTGTCGTTTTCAGCCTACGGACAAAACGACCCGCGCAGTCTTGACGCCCTTCACGACATCAATATTGTCGCTAAAACCGGCTATTACGATTTAACCAAAGGCGCCGTTGCCCTGCTTCAGCCATCCGACCTCGCCGCCGCGATGGTGGGAATTCAAGGAGCTCTCACCGGCCTGCTGGTAAGAGACGAAGCCGACGGCGGCCACATCGATGTTTCTATGTACGATTCACTGCTTTGGTGGAACGCCATGCTTGACAGCAGATGGTTCTTCTATGGCAAGGAGCTCACTTCGGGAATGAGGGAGTATCCCTCCGTCGGATACAACGTGTACAAAACAAAAGACGGACGGATGGTCTCCTTCGGATTGTACGAGCATAAGTTCTGGAACGAATTCTGCGATGATATTGGACGACCGGATCTTTATGACATGCTCAAAGACACACCGGAACAAAATCCTGTCGCCTATCAAGCAGTAGTGGACTTTGCCGCTTCAATGACCTACGAGGAATGGGAGAGCTGGCTTGAAGACAAATCCTATGCCATCGCTCCTTGCTTGAACAAAACCGAAGCCATCGAGCTCGCCATGGAAACCAATCCAGAAATGCTCAATTACATCGATTTTCCCCGCTTCGGCGAGGCACTTCAGACCAACACTCCGCATGTCATCGGCTCAATGAGGTCGGATCTAGCCACGGCAAAAGAACCAGCAGAGCTAGGTGGGTCGACCAGGAAAATCCTTTCTTCCTTGGGCAGCACCGATGACGAAATCGAGAAGATGATTGAACGAGGAGCAATCAAATGCTCAGCCGCCTAAGCAAGAACACACAGTAGACACCTATCTCTAGCAGCCCACCCAACTTGTGCTGCTTCTCTCCTTACCCTCGCGCGCCGATGATCCCCCTTGATCCCGATAGTCGGCGCGCATTCTTTTTCGCAAAACATACCTCGCCCAATCATCTACCTCACAGGCGAGGCCCCATGACAAGCGTGATTCGATTGGGTTAACGGAGTGCCAGAGCGGCTTTTTCGGCAAAGAAACCCTAACAGTTGCGCTTCAACCAAACACGCAGTTCGTTTTCCATACGCCCGAACTCCGCTTTGGTTCTTTCGTTGGAAAAACCCTCTTTTAGGCCCAAAGGATTCTTTGCAATTTCGAATATTTCGCCCTGCTCCGCCAGAATCCTACGACTCTCGGCATAGGTAAGCTCAAAAGCGAAACAGAGGAAGCCCACAACGTAATCGGCAGGGAAAACTCGATCGTTGCGCTTTACGCAACGGCGGCCATCAAACGCTTCGAGCACCGAAGAAGAAAGCCTGCTTTGACGCAACGCATCAAGGGAAACGCCCAAAATAGTATCCACATCGCTGAGGCTGACGGTGTGAAGAATGTCTAGCTTATCGGCATCGCGCACAATGTTGCAGAAACGCCGCGTTCTATCAGGCAAATCATCGGGAAGGCGATAGTCGCCATGAGCAGCTATCGCGGCGCGGATCAGCTGATCTTCCTTGGATCCCTCGACAAAATCCCTCATGCGCACCTTGCCAGGGGCAAGCCCAGCGAAAAGAGCTATGCCAGGATTTCGGTGCGCAACCCGCCCGCCAGGCGATTCAGAGGCTACTTCGAATGGGGGCATCCCAGCAGGCTGGCTAAACAGCACTTCTGCCCCCAATTTGGCATGGTTGGTTGAACGCGCATCCGAAAACGTACCCCAACGGCGCAGTTGCTCGAATCGACCCATATCATGCAGCAGCCCAATTGTCCACGCCAGGTCAAGATCATCCTGCTTCAAACCATTGCTCTCGGCAATCCGCTCGCACAAACCGGCAACCCTCTTTGAGTGCTCGATCTTCAACATTATGCGCTGATTGCAAGAATCATACGCCTCGACGTAATCCGAAAATGCCCGTAGGACTTTGCTGCGATCGATTTTCATTTCAGCCCTCTTTCTTTCCCCTTAAGCTTACTCTTGCTCGAACCACAAAACCGCAGAAACACGCAGCTTCGATCGATGGCATTTTCCGTGCCAGAATACAAAAAGCGCGCCCCCGCAGGAACGCGCTTGATAAGTGCTTGCTAGGTTGGCGCTTATGCCTCGAGGAGCTTTTCCACGGAAGCAAGCTTAACGCAGCAAACGAATACCTTCAGTGCCGACTCAAGCTCTTCCAGCGGAGGAAGCGTAGGAGCGATGCGAATGTTGGAATCCTTAGGATCGTTCTTGTAAGGATAGGTAGCGCCAGCACCCGTCATGGTAACGCCAGCTTCCTTGGCCATAGCAACAATATGTTTTGCAGTTCCTTCGGGAGCATCAAACGAAACGAAGTAACCGCCGCGGGGATTGCTCCAAGAGCCACAACCCGTGCCAGCCAGGCCCTCTTCCAGCATCTTCAGAACCAGCTCAAACTTCGGACGAATGATGGAAGCATGCTTTGCCATATGGGCAGCGATTCCATCGGCGTCTTTAAGGAAGCGAACATGACGCATCTGGTTCAACTTGTCGTGACCGATGGTCTGGACGCCCATACGCTTCTTGATTTCAGCAACGTTTTCCGGGCTTGCAGCCATAGCGGCAACGCCTGCACCAGGGAACGTTACCTTGGAAGTGGAAGCAAACTTGAAATAGCGGTTGGGGTTACCAGCCTCAACGCAAGCCTTGGCAATATCAAGAAGCTGATCCTGCTGTGCCGCATCGTCATAAAGATGATGCACGGTATAGGCGTTATCCCAGAAAATACGGAAATCTTCAGCGGCGCATTTCATGGAAGCAAGTCGACGCACTACCTCATCGGAATAGGTAACGCCGCCAGGATTGGAGTACTTGGGAACGCACCAAATGCCCTTGAATGCCGAATCGCTGGCAACCAGTTCCTCGACGGCGTCCATATCGGGACCTTCGTCGGTCATGGGAACGGTAACCATCTCAATGCCAAACGCCTCGGTAACGCCGAAGTGGCGATCGTAGCCAGGAACAGGGCAAACAAACTTCACCTTATCCAGCTGGCTCCAAGGAGTGGCGCCAAGCGTGCCGAACACCCAGCAACGCATGATGGTGTCATACATGATGTTCAAGCTGGAATTGCCGAAAACAATGGTGTTATCTGCTTCGTCATCGAGCATGGAAGCCATGAGCTTCTTGGCCTCCGGCAGACCATCAACTACGCCATAGTTGCGAATGTCGGTACCGTTTTCAGCCTTGCAATCATCGGAAGAAGGCAGGATGTCCAGCATAGGCATGCTCAAATCGAGCTGATCGGAGCCCGGCTTACCGCGCGCCATATTCAGGGACAGACCCTGAGCCTTATAGGTTTCGTATTCTTCGGTGAGTGCAGTTTTGAGCGTAGTGAGCTCTTCCTTCCCCAGTTCCGCGTAAGTGGGCATCATGCTTCCTTCCATCTGCCTTACAAAGCGACTGCATCTTGCACCCGCTAGGTCTACCAATCTTTTTCAGTATAGGTGTTGCCTGCGTCGCTCGCAAAAGAAGTCGCACTATTGGGCCTCAGGCGCAACGCTCCGCATCATATTAAGGGTGGGCGGCAACTTCTCTCTTTGTTAGAAACATCTCATTTCAGAGATTGCACAATCATCGTACTTATTGCCTTCGTACACCGAATCGATCCTCAGCGTAATTGAAGAAGCGCTTACCGCCGGAAAACTAATCGACTGAACCACTCGATACGAATCGGCAAGCGTTACCTGCGCTACCACCTCACCTGAATCAGTGATCAAAGACACCTGCTTCGGGCGCGCGTTCTTGTAATAAATGTCGGTAGATTTACCGTAACCAGCTACCAATTCCAAACAGCTTACCGTCGCCTTGCCACCAGAAGCACGAGATATCGTTACGCTCTGGCCTGCCCCTGAGCCAGAAGAGCCCTCAACCCAGGCAGTGTTCCAATCCCCATCGCTTAAGTTGCTTGCAACATACGTGCCGTATTCGCTCGCGGGAAGAACCGAAGAGGCGGAATAGCTGTTCAACGGGCACGTGCTCATCTCCCCAGAAAAGCCCGACAACGCACGAACCGAAACCTCAGTCTGTGTCGAAGAGCTCTCCTTCTTGGAAGCAACAGAGGAATCAGAACTCTTAGAGTCATGAGAAGATGCGTTACTGCCGGAATCATGAGTCTGCTGCTGCGATGCAACATTGGCAGAGGATGCCTCCCCTTCATCCGAAGAGGGACGCATGAACAAAACCAAGCAAACGATAACCACCAACGCAGCGGCAAGAGCCACAGAAAGAACAATCACCGCTCTGTTGACCGGCTTCTTGCTTGCCGCGGCGGAAGCAGGTGAGACGGATGTTTGGCCCACGGCTTCCTGTTGGCAACCAGGCTCTGGGGCAGAACTCTGAGACAAGCCGCAATGCACACAGAACTTGTCTTCGTCTTCCAATTCCGACCCACAGTGAATGCAGTATTTCACGAAAGAACCTCCCGAACAGCACTAGGGATGTCCTTGGGCGCCGAGACGCATGCCGACGCCATTGCCAGCTCTTCTTCATCACCGAAGCCATACGTGCACCCGATGAAGGGAATATTTGCTTTCATAGCCACTTCCCCATCGTGGAAGCGGTCGCCCACCATTACACGAGGAACAGCATGACGTTCCGCCACTTGTTGATATATCTGCCATTTTGGCATTTCAGCAAAATCTTCAGCACAATAATAGGCATCAAACCAGGCATCCAAGCCAAACATCGCACGATGGACCTCGCAATAGCGGGTGCGACAGTTGCTGATAAACGCAAGTTCGTAGCCGTCAGAGCAAAGCTCGTCGAGCATTTCGGGTACCCCCGGAAACAATCGAGCCTTGCCTTCCTCAGTAAGACGGTCCATTTCATTTCCCACGATTTCCGCTGCCTGACGCCATATTTCTTCAGGAAGGTTGGGGGCAAACGTGGTCCACATGGCTTCCGTGGTCCAGCCCAGCCACCTGCTGATCCATTCGTCGGTAAACTCTTGTGGCGGCATGTGGCCCTCGGAAACCAACCAAGCATACGCCTTGCGAAATGCAGGACCATAAATTGCCATGCTGTCATGCAGGGTTCCGTCGAAATCGAAGAACACCGTTCCTTTAACGCTGGTACCACCTGCGAGCTCAATAGCATTTTTTGCCCATAACGAATCTTTCAGAACCGTACGACCCACACCCACTAAATCGGCTTGGCCCTTCTCCAGAATACGCTCGACACCTTCAAGAGTCCTCACGCCTCCGGTCACAATAACGGGGACCGTAACTGCTTCGCGGATCGCAGCTGAGTCTTCACCGAAATAGCCTTCGGCCTTAGAGCCGTCACCGCGATAGCCGCATAAACCACCCGAGATATCCAGCAGATCGACTCCTGCTTCCTCGAATATCCTGCACGCTGCAACAGCATCTTCCCTTGTTGCTCCACCTTCTTCATAATCACAGGCACCCAAGCGAAGCGCTAACAGGTAATCGAGGCCGACCTCGTTTCGGACCGCCTCAATGACCTGGCAATGCAGGCGAGTACGCCCCGCTATGCTCGCACCCGAATAGTCGTCCGTGCGCTTATTGGTTATCGGGGAATAGAACTGACTCAAAAGGTATCCATGCGCCGAATGGATCTCGACACCATCGAAGCCAGCTTCTTTGGCGCGACGCGCCGCAGACGCAAAGTCGGCAATAACCTGGTCGATTTCTTGCTGGGTCATAGCATGCGCCTGCACCGCCTCCCCTCTTGTTGTGGTGTAGGGCATTGCACTTGGAGCGGGCGCTGTCAGGGATTCACCGCCCAAAGCAGAAATGGACTTACCACCAGCATGGTTGATCTGTGCTACCACCTTGCAACCATTGCGGTGGATGACCTCAACAAGTCTTTTCAGACCAGGAATGTCATCGTCCGAAGAAAAAGAAACCTGCCCTTTGCTTGCCTGGCCTTCTTTACTGATATAGCTGTGCTCAGCGACCACCAAGCCAAAGTAGCCGCCCTTCGTCTTTTCGTTGTAATACTCGCACAGGGCATCGCTCACTTTGCCCTGCCCCTCCGATTTCTCGGTAGCCATCGGGGGCATTACCAAACGGTTGCGTAGTCTGACTTTCCCCAGAGGAAGAGGGTGAACCAACAAAGACATATCAGCTCCTTCGTTGCAGCAGCGAAATACTATTAATACAGGATACTTGTTGCCGTGTTTCAAGACAAAAAACGACCCCAACTCCTACGATGAGCTGCACCCTTTTCTTAAATATCGTGAAATGGGTGCGTGCCCACAACGGAGCGGGGTCGTTGCCGAATTTGACGTTACGCCTCGATCGTCTTGATGAGGTTAACCATTTCGATGGCGCTCGTTGCGCAGTCAAAGCCCTTGTTGCCGGCCTTCGTGCCGGCACGCTCAATTGCCTGCTCGATGGTGTCGGTGGTTACTACGCCGAAGAGCACAGGCACGCCGGTCTTCAGGCCAACCTGAGCAACGCCCTTGGCGGCCTCATTGCAGACCAGGTCGTAGTGAGACGTTGCGCCACGGATTACCGCACCCAGGCAGATAACCGCATCGTACTTGCCCGATTCGGCCATCTTTTGAGCAACCAGCGGAATCTCAAATGCGCCGGGAACCCACGCGATGTCCACGTCTTCATCCTTGACATCGTGACGAAGCAGACCATCCATTGCGCCACCGATCAGCTTTGAAGTGATGAACTCGTTGAAACGAGCAGCCACAATGCCAACCTTGATGCCCTCAGATACGAGCTTTCCTTCGAGAGTGTTCATATGCGTTTCCTTTCGCTATCCCCAGCGTTTTGACGCCTGGGGCTAATTCCATTCAATTCGGGATGCAATCCCCTATTGCCTACAGGCAGTTCCGTTATTCCTCGACGCTTTCGAGAATATGGCCCATCTTTTCCTTCTTCGTTTTCAGGTAGAAGCGGTCATGGTCGGTCGCAGGCATCTGAATCGGCACACGATCGGTGATTTCGAGACCGAACTCGGAGAGCTGATAAACCTTATCGGGGTTATTGGTCAGAAGACGCATGGTCTTCACGCCCAAATCGCGCAGGATCTGCGCGCCGATGAAGTACTCGCGTTCATCTCCCTTGAAGCCCAGTGCAAGATTTGCTTCAAGCGTATCCATGCCCTTGTCTTGCAACTCGTAAGCGCGAAGCTTGTTTACCAGGCCGATGCCACGACCTTCCTGACGCATGTACAGAACTACGCCACGGCCCTCTTCGTTAACCGCGCGCATAGCAGAAGCGAATTGATCACCGCAATCGCAGCGCAAGGAGCCGAATGCATCGCCGGTGAGGCATTCCGAGTGAACGCGAACCAGCAGATCTTCCCCATCGGCGATATCGCCTTTAACCAGAGCAACATGGTGCTCGCCATTGAGCTTATTGATGTAAGCGTATGCACGGAAGTCGCCATACTTGGTGGGCATCTTGGTGTCGGCCACACGCTCTACGAGTTTATCGTGCTTCTTGCGATAATCCTGAAGTGCCTTAATCGAGATGAACTTCAAATCCCACTTCTCGGCAAGCTCGATAAGTTCGGGAGTACGCATCATCGTGCCGTCATCGCGCATGATCTCGCAGCACAAGCCGCACTCCTTCAAGCCAGCAAGACGCATCAGGTCTACCGTTGCCTCGGTGTGGCCATTGCGCTCAAGGACGCCGTTAGGCTTTGCCATCAGCGGGAACATGTGGCCAGGACGACGAAAATCCTCAGGACGAGCATTCTCATCAACGCACTTTCGAGCCGTGTAGCCACGTTCCTCAGCAGAAATGCCGGTCGTGGTGTCAACGTGATCGATCGAAACAGTAAATGCCGTTTCGTGATTGTCGGTATTGGTGGTTACCATCTGAGGAAACATGAGCTTGCGACACAGATCGATGCTCATGGGCATGCAGATCAGGCCTTTTGCGTATTTTGCCATGAAATTCACGTTTTCGGTTGTAGCGAATTCTGCGGCGCAGATAAAATCGCCCTCGTTTTCGCGATCAGGATCATCGGTGCACAAGATCACCTTTCCCTGGCGAAGATCTTCCAAAGCCTCTTCAATGGTACTGAACTGGAACATTGCTATCCTCTCATGCCTCCCACACCGCAATGGGGGAAGCGATTGTCCTGTTTTGCTATAGGAGCCCAGCCGCTAAAAGCCGTTGCTCAACAGAAATTCTTTCGTGATACCGCCCTGCTTTTGCGATGCGGCACCATTTGCCTTCTCGACATAGGGGCTCACTGCCGAAGCGGATTGACGGACTGTTTCGCCTGCAAGCTCCGGCGAACAAGCCAGAAGGCGTTCGACGTATTTGCCAACACAGTCGTTTTCAAGATTCACCACATCGCCCACGTGCTTGGTAACCAAATTGGTCTGTGCTCGTGTGTGCGGAATGATGGAAACGCTGAAGCTCTCGGAGTCGACTTTCGCAACAGTGAGGCTGATGCCGTCTATGGCAATAGAGCCTTTTTCAACAATAAAGCGCAAGATGGAAGCATCACATCCAATGCGATACCACACGGCATTGTCATCCTCGTCGATGCTTTTCACGGTACCCACACCGTCGATATGGCCCGAAACGATATGACCGCCGAAACGTCCACCAGCGAGCATGGCGCGCTCCAGGTTCACGGGGCTTCCCGGGCGCAGCGCACCCAAAGACGAACGGTTCAGGGTTTCGTGCATGACATCGGCCGAAAAGCCGCTGCGCGTAAAACCGGTTACGGTAAGGCAAACACCATTGGTTGCAATGCTGTCACCCAGATGAACATCCTCAAGCACCTTCGAAGCTGCAACGGTAAGCACGCAGGAATGGGCACCCTTGCGAATGGAAGCCACTTTGCCCACTTCTTCCACAATGCCGGTGAACATTTACCTCACCTCGCATTCAATGAGCAGATCTCGACCGAGCTGTGTCACCTTTGGATCGGACAGCTCAATGGCGTACTTGGGAGCCTCGACACCTAAGCCCCCTACTGGGCTCGGCGCTGCTGCACCGCCGAAGATCTTCGGGGCTACGTATGCCTGCACGCAAGAAACCACCTCATAGGCCAAAACCGACCAGTTGATTTCTGCGCCACCTTCGACAATCACGCTATCGATACCAAGCTCTCCGAGCTTTTCCATTAGGATCTCGATGTCGACATGGCCTGCCGCCTCGGGAACCACGATGATGTCACATTCACGCTCACGATACGGCAGGTGCTTTTTCAGATCGCGTTCGCAGGTTGCTATGTACGTGGGGATCTCTGCAGCCGTCCTCACCACCTGAGAATCGAGTGGCGTACGTAACCGCGTGTCGCAAATGATGCGGATAGGGTTCGAGCAACGGGGCTTGAAGGTGCCGAATCCACGCAGAGTAGAGTCGGCGCAACCCTCCAGGTCGGCTTCAAAAGCAGCCTCGTCTTCCGCCATTTCCCTTTCAAGCAGATCCTCAAAATCGGATTCATCAACCACTTGCAGCTCTTCTACGTCGGAAGATTCAAAGCTGTCCAATCGGCAGGTAAGCAACGGATCGTCCTTGATGACGGTGTTGACACCCACCATGATAGCGGCATAGCGTTGACGATCTGCATGAACGCGCTTGCGAGCCTCCTCGCCCGTAATCCACTTCGATTTGCCGCTCCTTGTGGCGATCTTGCCATCTAGTGTCATCGCGTACTTCAAGATGACATAGGGTTTTCCCGTTTCGATGTAATGGAAAAACGCTCGGTTGATTTCTTGGCATTCCTCAACCAAGACACCCTGAACAACTTCGATACCTGCCGCCTGGAGCTGGGCAACGCCGCCGCCATCAACCTTGGGGTTGGGATCAGGGGCGCCCATAACCACTCGAGCGATGCCTGCCTCAATCAGCGCTTCAGTGCACGGGGGAGTTTTGCCGGTATGGCAACAAGGCTCGAGCGTTACGTAGATAGTTGCACCTTCGGTGGCTTCACCTCGTTGGCGGCAATCGGCAAGAGCCTGACGCTCAGCATGGAGTTCGCCAAAAGCGGGATGCCAGCCTTCGCCGATAATTCGACCATCGCGTACCACAACTGCTCCAACAAGAGGGTTGGGATTGACCCACCCGGCACCGCGCATAGCAAGCTCCAAAGCTCGCTGCATGTACTCCTCGTCAGTCAAGGAACTGCACCTCCTTTCATATTCGTTGTCGCGAATACCATCTTGAGTGGGTAAGCGACGAACGGAGATGCATCCTGTATGAAAAAAGCCCTGGAACATAGCGTTCCAGGGCTTTCACATGACAAACAAGCACGGCCAAACGACCGATCCGATTCATCGTCTTCTTTCATCCGGACTGTAACCGTTGGCTCTGGATTTTCACCAGATCAGCCTTGCTTGCACAAGGGTCGCGGGCTTCGCAATTGCTTCCTTACAGAAGATTTCGCGCTACCGCCAGTGAGGAGTTTCACCTCGCCCTGAAGACCGTATTCATTTTCCATTGGTTACTATAGCGCACTACAGTGCCCCGTCAAGAAAAAAAAAGCCGCGAGATTGTGCATCTCGCGGCTTAGTTAGACAGCCTTACTTGGGAATCAGCTTAGCCCAAGCACTGCGCTTACAGATCCTTTGAGCCTTCTACACGACCCTCAAGGTAAGCCCAGAAATCATCAACGTCTTGCTGGATCTCTTCCAACAGAGCTTCGTTGCCAGGCTTGAAGAGGTGCTTGAAGCGACCCTGAGGCTTCAGGAAGTCCTTTACGGGAATAAGGTTCTTATCGCGAACCGGAGTGAGCTTCCACTTGCCGTTCTCAACCTCGAACAAAGGCCAGAACTTGGAGTTTACCGCCATGCGGCAAATCTCTGCGGTCATGCTGGAATCGATGCGCCAGCCACGGGGGCAAGGTGCCATAACGTTCAAGAAAGCAGGACCGTCAACGGCAATTGCCTTTTCCGCCTTGCTTACCAGGTCACGCCAGTTGCCTACGGTTGCCTGAGCAACATAGGGAACACCATGGGCTGCCATGATGGAGGTAAGATCCTTGCGCTTCTGGGGCTTGCCCTGCTGCTCCTTACCAACCTCAGACGTAGTTGCCCATGCACCCTTAGGGGTTGCAGAAGAACGCTGAATGCCCGTGTTCATGTATGCGCCGTTGTCGTAGCAGACATACACGATATCGTGACCACGCTCCATGGCGCCAGACAGAGACTGCAAACCAATGTCGTAGGTGCCACCGTCGCCGCCGAAGGCAACGAACTTGATCTTCTTGTCAGCAGGGATCTTGCCCGCACGCTGAAGGCCCTTGTAGGCTGCCTCAACGCCAGAAATAGTTGCGCCCGCATTTGCGAATGCATTGTGAATGAACGGAACGTTCCACGCGTTGTCGGGATAGATGGAAGTGGACACTTCCAGGCAGCCCGTTGCCGAGCAGCACACAACGTCGTAGTCGTTGCGGCCCATGAGGACCTGGCGCACTGCCATAGATGCGCCGCAACCGCCACACAGGCGATGGCCAGGAGCCAAATCGTCGGGGCGGGCAGAAAGTTGCTTGATGTTTGCCATTGGATGCCCCTTACTCTTCGATGCCGAGATACTTGATGGAACCGTCGCCCTCGCCTGCAGCGCGCGCCTCAAGATCGGAGAACACAGTGTTCATCTGCTCGAGGGTGATGTCTGCGCCGCCGAGGCCCACAACGTAATCGTTGACAAGAGCGTCAACCCCATTTGCATGGAAGGCAGAGCGGACCTCGAGCGCCAAAGGAGCATGCGGGGAACCGAAGGAATCGGAACGATCCAGAACAGCCACGGCCTTAGCGTTTTTGCAAGCTTCAGCAATCTGCTTTGCAGGGAACGGACGGAAGATGCGAGGACGAACAACGCCGACCTTTTTGCCCTGCTCGCGCAGCTTACGAGCCTGGAAACGGGCATTGCCTGCGCAAGAGCCCAAAACAACGATGATGTAATCAGCGTCTTCGGTACCCCATGCATCAACCAGCTCGAACGGACGACCCGTGATTTCAGCCCATTCCTTGCCATGGCGCTCAAAAGCTTCCATAGCGTTGTCGAGAGCGTGGCGCTCGGTGAGCTTGTACTTCATGTAGCCGTTACCAAGCGTTGCGAACATGCCCTGGCCAACAGGGTTTTCAGTATCAAGAAGAGGGTACTTCGGCTCGTAATTGCCTACGAAATCTTTTACTACCTGATCTTCTTCCATCACGCAGCAATCCATAGCGTGCGTGGTAACAAAGCCATCGAGAGTGGTGAGAACCGGAAGCAGAACATTGGGATCTTCGGCAACCTTGAACGCGATGATGGTGTTGTCGTAAGCCTCCTGAGCGGTTTCGGCAAACATCATGCCCCAACCGCAGTCGCGAGCGCTCATGATGTCGGAATGATCACCGTGGATGTTAATAGGAGCGGAAAGTGCACGATTGGCGTTTGCCATAACGATGGGGCAACGCATGCCGGACGCAATGTGCAGTTCCTCCCACATGTAGGCCAAGCCCTGGGAGCTTGTTGCGGTTGCAACACGCGCACCAGCAGCAGAAGCGCCAATGCATGCGGAAAGCGCGGAATGCTCGGATTCGGTGGGAACGTATTCGGTGGTTACCTTTCCGTCGGCAACGAACTTTGCATAGCCTTCAACAATGGTGGTCTGAGGGGTAATGGGGTAAGCCGCCATAACATCAGGATTAACCTGACGGAAGGCATCTGCCACCATCTGGTTGCCCGTAGCGGAGAACATCTTCTTTTCTGCCATTGTTACTCCCCCTTCGCTTCCTGCTCCTGGGCTTCAGCCTCAGAGATAAGCTCAAGTGCGCCGAACTTGCACTCCTGAACGCAAACGCCGCAGCCCTTGCAATGGAACAGGTCGATGCCCGTCATTGCGCCGTCTTTAACCTCAATGGAGGAATCGGGGCAGTAAGCCCAACACAGCATGCAATTGGAGCACTTCTCGGAATCCCAGATAGGACGATTGGAGCGCCAACCGCCGGTGTAGCAGTTGGTTGACGTGCCGCCTTCGGGGCACACATAACCGGTCGGAAAATCTTCTGGCTTCCAATTATCGTAGTTGGAGCCATCAAACTGGTACTTGGACATTATTCTTGCACCTCCTGATAAGCGCGCTCAACGGAGGCGAGGTTCGCGTCGATCATTTCCTGGGAGAACTTCTTGCCGAAGGTGATAACCAGGCGTTCCTTGACCTTTTCAACCGGGAAAAGACCCGTGATCTTAGCCAATGCGCCTACGATCGGGGTATTAGGCATGTCCTTCTTGATGGTTGCAAGTGCGATGCCCGAAGCATCAACTACAGCAACACGCATGCTTTCAGGAGCACCTACCGCTGCACGGGCTTCAGCAGCCGTCATTGTGGTGTTGAACAGGAGGATACCGTCTTCGGGCATACCCTCCATTACGTCCGTAGAAGCCAACAGGGTGTCATCCATGATGATAACGATGTCGGGATTCTGAATGTTGTTGTGAACCTCGATGGGATCACTGGATACACGCGTATACGCCTTCAGGGGTGCTCCCGTACGCTCCGGGCCATATTCGGGCATAGCCTGGATGTAGTTGCCCTGCAGCAGTGCCGTGTCCGCGACAAGCTTCGCCGCCGTAACCGCACCTTGGCCAGCACGTGCATGCCAGCGGATTTCGGTCAACTGTGACATACCTCTCCTCTCGCTTAAGGTTTGCTTTTTAGAAAGCTTCTTAATTGTAGCGAGCACACGTTTTCGCCCTTTAGGGGTTTCCGAACGTGTTAGATATAGGTCGGTAGACGGAATTCGGCGGTTGCCACTGGTTGGGTTGTCGGGGCGAACGGCAGGTAATTGAAATTAGTACCCTTTTAGCACCTCGCAAAAAACTCGGTATTCCTGTTGCCTAATCAAAAAAACGGACCAGACAAGACAAGCTCATCTGATCCGTTAATTCATTTAAATGCAATTGAGGTAACCTCACGAGCCTCGCGTTGCTATGCAGCTCCGCACCCCATGGAGACAAAACGCCTACGTCCAGAACTCAACCATTTCGATAAGGTCTTGGTAGGCCCATGCGTATACATCGGAATACCAACCGGTTTCAGGTATGAAGCAAACTAGGGTGGAATACAGCAAACTCAGGAACACCAATACCCCTAAGACACGAAGGAAAAGGCGGTGCGCAAGTACTTTGGGAACCGCAGAACTTCCAACCTTCAGTTCAACATCGCGGCAATCGTTCTCTCTATCAGGAGCCAGGGCATCATTCGCAATGAAGCAAAGCAAGATTGAGGGAATCAGCATCAGGATGCTGTAGTCGGCGGTATAGCGCTGCAGAATGCCCGCCATCTGAGCATCAAGGCAAGCAACAATGAGCGCAGATACCAGCATAGTCATCACGACACTGGCAACGGTATGGGTAGAACGTTCTCTAATACGATAGGAAAGTATCGGCTTAGCAAATGCCAGCACCCACAAAATAGGCAAGCACACTAAAATGCCGCCAAATGTTACTTCCTTGATGGTTTGACCTAAGTACGTAGTATCAAACGTGGTTGGCTGAAGCCAAGGGAACACGCCGGTAGTAGTTGGGGTCTGCAGGAAATATGCGAACAAAGCCGGCAGCAAACGGCCAGCGTTCATGCCGCGCTGCGTCATGTCGTTTACCGTAAGGTTGTAGTTCGCTCCAAAATCGAAGAAAGAGCCGAAGCGCGCACGGTTATACATCATGATGCCAGCGGCAACAACAAAATAGGGCGCCAAGAGGCACGCAAATTCCTTTGACCCCTTCTTAGTGAACAGGTGCTTTTCAGTAATGAACTTGCGCCAAAACAGCGGGAACGCCAACAGCGAGAAAATGAGGAACTGAGGACGACACGCAACCACAAGGGCCATGCACAGAGAACCAGCGAGGTACCATCCTGCTGCTCTTTCCGTTGACCGCCCGTGAAGCCAAAAATACAAGCCCCATACCGTAAAAGCCAAGGCCATTGCAATTGGGAGCGAATAGAACGTTGGGAACTTCGCTAAATACAGCATGCCCGAACAAGCCACCAAGGGCATTTGCAGCAAGAGGAACAAACCTAAGCTAACACGCTTAAAATGATGTCGCGCAAAACGATCCATCAGAGCCGTTACACCCAGCACGAACATAATGCAGGCAATTAAAACGCCAATTGCCGTTGGGAAACTAGACCCTGTAAGCAAGTAGAACGGCAAATAGAACAGCAGCACTGGCAACACGCCGAAATACACATAGTAATGGCCCTCGTAGTACGCCACGTCGAACAGGTACGATTCACCTGTCTGCTTCTGGAGTTCATCACGTGCACCCTTGTCATAGGGGTTGTCCATGTCTACCAGCCATTGGGGAGGCTCCACCTCCAAATACAGCTGGCCATCAGCCATAGCCTTCGCGAGCTCAGCATACTGCTGGGCATTATCTCCACCAACCTTATAGGTGTTTACAATGCTGTGGCCATCCCAAGAGCCCGAATTGTAATTAGCCGTAGCAATACCAACCTGGTTTGATCCAAGTAAAAGGTACGCAGTAAGAACGAAAATCTCGCAAGCTGTTGCCAGGACGATGCATGCACGGGAAAACCTCGGATGTTCCTTAACTCGGCAACGATAAATGCTCGAGCCAGGTCGAAACACATAAAGCAAGAGCAGAACCGCAAATGTCAGGAAATAGCGTAGACCATTGAACTCAAATGGCTGACGCTCATTGATGACCACCGTATTGAGAACAACAGGGTACCGTGCATCATCACTTACGATTTCGATGCGCAGGTTCTGAATTGTGCCTGAACTCTCAAGGTATAGATACTGACTTTGCTCGCTATACGTTGAAACGTCTATTTCGGGAACACCAAATGTATACTCGGTCGTTGAAAAATAGGTTTCATGCGCAGCGTCGGTAAAGCTGATTTTGACCTTAAGGTTCTGAGCAGGCTGCGAATTATCGAAATCAAGGTGGATATTATTCACCACTTTATTGAGATCATAAAAATCTACAGCAGTTTTCGACTCAGTAAACTTGTACTGTTCGCTATGCCCCAAACCGAAATTCGAAGTTCCCGTATCGTTTGCATCAAGGGTAATGCGATCAGCTAAATTGATCGGCTCATAGGTAGCCGATCGAAAATAGTTCATATTGAACAGAAAGATTTCGAGGAGCAACGCAACAATAGCAACCACGAAAATGCGGGATAGCGCATGTTTAATTCGACCTCGATTGGCTTTGGCGAGGTCTATGCAATCAAATGCAATGTCTTCAATAGGTTTCATAGCGAATCATTTTACAAGATACATTTACGCCATATTGCCCACGCACTACTCTTTCAGAAGAAGCACGAGAATAAAAAATCCCCGCACCAAACGATGCGGGGACACATTAAGACACTTGCTTACAAGCCGAGCGTGGAAACGATTGCGTCGAATACTACCTGAGGATCACGGTCGCCATCGATCTCCTTCAGGAGCTCGCAACCACGGTAGTAATCGATGAGCGGAGCAGTGGAGCTCTCATAAACATCAAGGCGGTTACGTACCGTAGCTTCATTATCGTCGTCGCGCTGGTACATTTCGCCATTGCACTTAGGGCAAGCAGCGTCAGCATCGGAACCGATGTAACCGCAGTCGCGGCACATACGACGAGAGGTAAGACGCTTGATGATAACTTCCTTGTCAACATCAACAAGAAGAGCAGCATCAAGAGGACGCTCGAGGGAAGAAAGCTCCGAGTCAAGCGCAACGGCCTGAGTAGAGGTGCGGGGGAAGCCGTCAAGGATGAAGCCATTGGCGGTATCGGCATCCTGCAGACGCTCTTTTACGAGGCCAATTACAACTTCATCGGGCACAAGATCGCCAGCATCCATGTACTTCTTAGCCTCAAGACCAAGAGGAGTCTGGTTCTTAACGGCAGCGCGAAGCATGTCGCCAGTGGAGATGTGAGCAAAGCCATACTTCTCTACCAGCTTTGCAGCCTGAGTGCCCTTACCAGCGCCCGGTGCGCCCAGCAAAACGATATTCATGGAAATGTTCCTTTCGTAACACGATAGAAATCGATCAATCTATTTTAACAAATTGAAGCGCATTAAGAGCAAAGTGACATTACCCAAATAAGAAAGGCGGCTAATTGCCGCCTTTCTTATTACTTGAAGAATCCGTCGTAGTTGTACATTTTCAACTGCGACTCGATCTTATTCATAGTGTCCAAAGCAACACCGATCATGATGAGAATCGAGGTACCGCCAAACGCCTGAATCAAAGAATTGTTCGTAAAGAAGAACAATATGGAAGGGATAACCGCAATGGCTGCGATGAAAATCGCACCAGGAAGCGTAACCCTGTGCAGAACATCCTTAATGTACTGCACGGTATTCTGACCAGGACGAATACCGGGAATAAATCCACCCTGACGCTGAAGGTTTTCCGCAGTGTCCTCGGGATTGAAAACAATCGAGGTGTAGAAGTATGCGAAGAACACAATGAGCAGCGCAGTGAGGATCCAGTTCACCCAACCTGCCGAAATAGCATTGGCAACCATGGTGAGCCAATCAACATTGAACAAAGCAGCGATCTGCGCAGGGAAGTAAATCAAGCAGCTTGCGAAGATGATAGGAATAACACCTGCAGCGTTGATCTTGATAGGAAGGTAAGAGCTCTGACCGCCCATAACCTTACGACCCTGAACGCGCTTTGCATAGCTAATTGGGATACGACGCTGAGCACGCTCTACGAAGATAATCGCAGGGATGCAAAGCAGCACTACAACCAAAATAAGAACGGTTACTGCAATGCCCATACCCATATCTGCATTCAGGTTGATCGACGAGAAGATTGCCGACGGAACCGAAGAGATGATGGAAACGAAGATGATCAACGACATACCATTGCCAACACCGTGCTGAGTAATGAGCTCGCCCATCCACATGATCAAAGCAGTGCCAACTACAAGAGTGAACACAACCAAGATGTCGGTGACGATCTCAGGAACAGCGGTGCTGAAAACAACACCATAAGCCTCGGACTTGAAGAGGAAAAGGTAACCAACAGCGTTGATCAGACCCAGACCAAGCGTAAGGTAACGCGTAACCTGAGTAATGCGACGCCTGCCCGTTTCGCCCTCTTTAGCCCAGCGGCCTACGGCAGGGATAACACCTTGCATCAACTGCATAATGATAGATGCAGTGATGTACGGCATAATACCCAGTGCAAATACCGAGAAGTTCGACAGGGCACCGCCAGTGAAAAGGTCGAGCATAACCATCGAGACACCCTGCTGAGAAAAAGAATCAGCAAATGCCTGGAATGGAATGCCCGGCACCGGCAGGTAAGCGCCGAATCGGTAAAGCACCAAGATGCCAAGAGTGAACAGGATTTTATTCCTGAGCTCAGGTACCTTGAACGCCTGTACGAGGGAACTTAGCAAGGCTCTTCGACCTTTCCGCCAGCTGCCTCGATCTTAGCCTTTGCGGAAGCGGAAACCTTGTCAACCTTAACGGTTACAGCCTTGGTGATTTCGCCGTCGCCCAGAACCTTAACAAGATCGGTGGAGTGCTTGATGATGCCCTTAGCTACGAGGGATTCACCGTCTACTACTTCGCCAGCTTCGTAGTACTTCTCGATACGGCTAACGTTAACGGGAAGGTACTCAACATGGTTGATGTTGCGGAAGCCAGGGAGCTTAGGAAGACGACGAGCCAGAGGAGTCTGGCCACCTTCGAAGCCGTTGCCCTTACCGCCACCAGAACGAGACTTCTGACCGTTCAAACCACGACCAGCGGTCTTGCCGGTGCCAGATGCGGGACCGCGACCTACGCGCTTGCGGCTGTGACGAGAACCCTCTGCGGGCTTCAGATCCTTAAGTTCCATGTTTTCTGTTTCTCCTTTTTACGCTGTCTCTACCCCACTGCTTGGAATAGAGGTCGGCAGCTCGCCGCCGACGAACTTACAAACTAGATTATTATGCCATAGGTTGAAATTAAATACGACAAGAACTCAGCAAGTTAAAGAGAGTCCAACATAAGTTCAACAACTGAAGTGACCGACTCCGATTTAGCGAGCCGGAAAGTGAAGCGGAGCCCAATAAACTATCCGAACTTTCCATGAACCACAGTTGATTCGCATAATACCTACCACGGAAAATGAAAATGGCCCCGCTCAATGAACGGGGCCATTTTGGATTTAGAGTTCTTCTACCTCTACGAGGTGCTGAACCTTGAAGATCATGCCACGAACGCCAGGATTGTCTACCTGCTCGACCGTGCGACCGATCTTACCAAGACCAAGAGCCTTCAGGGTGCGACCCTGATCGTACTTGTAGCCGATGGAGCTCTTTACCTGGGTGATGCGCAGTTTCTTTGCGTCAGCCATTACTAGTTCTCCTTCCAGCCATAAATCTTAGCTACAGAGATACCGCGACGAGCAGAAACTGCCTCGGGGCTCTGCATTTCCTTAAGACCTTCAGCAACAGCCTTAACAATGTTAAGAACATTGTCGGTGCCGAGGGACTTAGCAAAAACATCCTTTACGCCAGCGAGTTCGAGAACGGCACGAGCTGCGCCGCCAGCGATAACGCCGGTACCAGGAGTAGCGGGCTTAAGGAGAACGCGACCAGCGCCATACTCACCGATGATGTCGTGAGGAAGCGTGCCTGCCTCGGTCAGAGGAATGGAGAACATGTTCTTCTTCGCATCCTCTACGCCCTTCTTGATGGCGGTGGGAACTTCCTGGGACTTGCCCATGCCGATACCCACACGACCCTTGCCGTCACCAACAACTACCAGAGCGGTGAGTGCGAAACGACGACCACCCTTGACAACCTTGGAGACGCGATTGATATAGACGACGCGTTCCTGAAGTTCGGGAACGCCTGCCTGGTTTTCTTGCTTACGAGCCATAGACCTTAACCCTCTCTTAGAACTTCAGGCCTGCTTCGCGGGCACCATCGGCAACTGCCTTGATGCGACCGTGATACAGATTGCCACCGCGGTCGAATACAACCTCGGTAACACCGTTTTCCTGTGCTTTCTTACCGATGATCAGACCGAGAGCTGCAGCGCCATCTACGGTAGCACCGCTCTTCTCGGTTGCCTTGAACTCGGGACCGAGGGTGGAAACACCACAAATGGTCTTACCGGCAACGTCGTCGATAACCTGAGCATACATGTTCGAGTTAGAACGCGTAATGCACAAACGCGGACGGGCAGCCGTACCAGAGATCTTGCCACGAACACGAGTGTGACGACGGCGCAGCCCAGCCTGTTTCTTTTGAAGCTTCTTCATAAGTAGATTCCCTTCAATACTTCGCTACTGAGCTACTACTCAGACTTTGCGGCCTTGCCGAGCTTACGACGGACATACTCGCCTTCATAGCGAACACCCTTGCCCTTGTAAGGCTCAGGCTTACGCCATGCGCGGATGTCGGCAGCAACCTGGCCGACCTGTTCCTTGCTGATGCCCTTTACGATAATCTCGGTCTGGCTAGGAACTTCGAAGGTAATGTTTTCAGGAGCCTTAACGATAACCGGATGAGAGTAACCGAGCTGGATCTCCAAATCAGAACCCTTGAGCGCTGCACGATAGCCAACGCCTACGAGCTCGAGCTTCTTGGAGTAACCATCATGAACGCCCTCTACCATGTTGTGGATAAGGGTGCGCGTAAGGCCATGAAGGCTCTTTGCCTGACGGGAATCGTCGGGACGCTCAACAATAACTTCTTCGCCCTCAACCTTGATGGTCATCATGGGGTTGAATTCACGAGTAAGTTCGCCCTTGCTGCCCTTTACGGTAACAACATGGCCATCAACCTTAACCTCAACGCCAGAAGGAATAGCAACAGGGATCTTACCAATACGAGACATTTGTGCTCCTTCCTTCCTACCAGATGTACGCCATGACTTCGCCGCCGACGCCTTCCTTGCGTGCGTCGCGGTCGGTCATAACGCCCTTGCTCGTCGAAATAACAGCAGTACCAAGACCACCGAGAACGCGAGGAAGCTCGTCCTTGCCAGCATAAATGCGCAGACCAGGCTTGGAGATGCGCTTGATGCCGCGAATGGTGCGAGCCTTCTTCTCACCGTACTTGAGGGTGATGGTCAGAACGTCGCGGGGCTGAGCCGGCTCAATTTCAAAGCCGTTGATGTAGCCCTCTTCCTGCATGATGCGGGCGATTTCGACAAGCTTCTTGCTGGACGGCATGGAAACCGTCTGCTTGCCAGCAGAGTTTGCGTTACGCACACGCGTAAGCATATCTGCAATAGGATCGTTCATGCTCATTGTTGTGTTTCTCCTTTGTTCATGATGAGCCGAAAAGCCGGTTCGCATGCACCCATGATGTATGCGCCTTGACTAACGGCACTCAACAACGTGACTGGGTTGATAAGGTTCCTACCAGGAAGCCTTGGTCACGCCGGGCAGTTCGCCTTTGTTAGCGAGCTCGCGAAGGCAGACGCGGCACAGACCGAACTTGCGGTAGTACGCACGGGGGCGACCACAGCGAGCACAGCGATTGTGCTGACGCGTCGAGAACTTCGGCTCTCGCTTGGACTTGGCGATCATCGATTTCTTAGCCATTCAAAATCCTTCTTTCCTATAACCAATTCTCTTAACGAGAAGTTAGTTTTCCTTTTTGAACGGGAAGCCCATGGCATCCATAAGTGCCTTGGCGCCTTCATTGTTTTCAGCCGTGGTTACGAACGTGATGTCCATACCACGAGTGCGATCGATCTTGTCGTACTCGATCTCGGGGAAGATAAGCTGCTCGGTGAGGCCCATGGTGTAGTTGCCTCGACCGTCGAAGCTGTTGGGGTTGCAACCACGGAAGTCACGTACGCGAGGAAGCGCAGTGGACATCAAGCGGTCGAAGAACTCCCACATACGGTCACCGCGAAGGGTAACCTTGCAACCAATTGCCTGGCCCTCACGCAGATGGAAGCCTGCGATGGACTTCTTAGCGCGGGTAACCATAGGCTGCTGACCGGTGATGGTACGCAGGTCGGCGATTGCGCCGTCAAGAAGCTTCTTGTCGCCAGCGGCACGACCTACACCCATGTTAATAACGATCTTCTCAAGGCGAGGGATCTGATTAACATTGGCGAGACCGAGCTCCTTGAAAAGCTGGTCGCGTACTTCGTTTACATACTTTTCCTTCAGACGAGGAGTAGCCATTGTCCTAAAAAACCTTTCTCGATGAATTAAACGCAAGATTTCCGACCTTGCGTCCCCCGCATTACGCGGGGGTCATAAAAGCACGGCTAGATATTTTAGTCGATATCTGCGCCACAATGCTTGCAAACGCGAACTTTTTTACCATCTTCACGTTTGATGTTGACGCGAGTTGCCTCCTTGCAGGAGGGGCAGATCAGCATAACGTTGGAGACATGAATGGGAGCCTCAACGGTAGCAATGCCGCCTTCAGGGTTTGCCTGGGTCGGGCGCATTGCCTTCTTCATCATGTTGACCTTTTCAACGGTGACGCGCTGAGCCGAGGGGTTGGAAGCGATTACGATGCCTTCAGCACCCTTATCCTTACCAGCCAGAACCTTGACCTTGTCACCCTTTTTGATGTTCATCTTTGCCATGGATGTTCCTCCTACAGCGTTTCCGGTGCCAGGGACACGATCTTCATGTACTTCTTGTCACGAAGTTCGCGTGCAACAGGACCGAAGATACGCGTACCGCGGGGAGCGCCGTTGTTGTCGATCAGAACGCAAGCATTCTGGTCGAACTTGATGTAGCTGCCGTCAGTACGACGAACTTCCTTCTTAACGCGCACCACGACACAGCGGACGACTTCGCCCTTCTTAACGTTGCCGTTGGGCATTGCTTCCTTAACGCTGCAAACGATGACATCGCCGAGGCCCGCGTAACGGCGCTTGGAGCCGCCCAGGACCTTGATGCACTGCACCTTGCGAGCGCCGGAGTTGTCAGCAACGGCGAGCATGCTCTGCATTTGAATCATGTGCTTATCCCTTTCGATGCTTCTAAGTAAGCAAGTGCCTACTTAGCCTTCTCAACGATGTCGAGAAGGCGCCAGCGCTTCATCTTAGAAAGCGGGCGGGTTTCCATAATCGTTACGATGTCGCCTACACCAGCTTCGTTGTTCTCGTCATGAGCGTGAAGCTTCTTGGTGGAGTTAACCATCTTGCCATATACAGGATGGGGCTTGCGCTCGTGAACTTGCACGACGCAGGTCTTGTCGCCGGAGATGCTTACTACAACACCCTGGCGAACCTTACGAGAGTTACGTTCTTCACTCATATTGTTCAAACCTTCCTAGCTGCACCCTAAGCCTGAGCGGCCTTGAGTTCACGGTCGCGCATCTCGGTCTGGATGCGGGCGATGTCCTTCTTGACCTGCTTGATGCGAGCGGTGTTGTCGAGCTGGCCGGTAGCCATCTGGAAGCGCAGGTTGAAGAGCTCTGCACGAGCCTCCTTCAGTTTAGCCTGCAGATCTTCACCCGAAAGTTTCTGGATCTCTGCTGCTTTCATTTACTCCTGCCCTTCTGCCTCACGCTTTACGATCTTGCACTTGATGGGCAACTTGTCGATAGCCAGACGGAGAGCATCCTTAGCGGTTGCTTCGTCAACACCATCGATCTCGAACATGATGCGGCCGGGCTTTACTACAGCTACCCAACCCTCAGGGTTACCCTTACCCTTACCCATTCGAGTTTCAGCAGGCTTCTGCGTGATGGGCTTATCGGGGAAGATCGTGATCCAAACATTACCAGTACGGTTCATGCGACGAGTCATTGCGATACGTGCAGCCTCGATCTGGCGGTTGGTGATCCAATGACGGTCCAGGGCCTGAATGCCCCAAGTGCCGTGGTTCAAAGTGGTGCCACCCTTGGCGTTACCCTTCATAGAACCACGCTGCACCTTACGATGCTTGACGCGCTTAGGTACCAACATTACTTATCACCCCTATCGTTATTGCGGCGACGGGAACGGTTAGGACGGGAAGAACCCTCGAGTGCGGGCTGCGGAGCCTTCTGGCCAGGCAGAACTTCACCGTGGTACACCCAAACCTGGATACCAATGGAACCCATGGTGGTTGCAGCGGTAGCGAAGCCATAGTCGATCTTCGCACGAAGGGTGTGCAGCGGCACGCGACCTTCGCGATACCACTCGCGGCGGCTCATTTCAGCGCCACCCAGACGACCAGCGCACTGGATACGAATACCCTTTGCGCCGCTCTTGCGGGCAGACTGAACGGCCTTGCGCATTGCGCGACGGAATGCAACGCGATTTTCAAGCTGCTCAGCAACGGACTGAGCGATGAGGCTTGCGTCGAGTTCAGGACGCTTAACCTCTACAACCTCAACGGAAACCGGGCCGTTGGCGATCTGGTTGAGCTTCTTGCGAAGTGCGTCAACCTCTGCGCCCTTCTTGCCGATTACAACGCCGGGGCGAGACGTGGTGATGATGACCTTGATCTTGTCACCAGCGCGCTCGATCTCTACGCGGGAGACAGCTGCATGGGCGAGCTGCTTGTCAAGGTAAGAACGAATAGCGAGGTCGTTCTCAAGGTTCTTCGCATAGTCCTTGTCGGAATACCAGCGGCTACGCCAATCCTCGGTTACGCCGAGACGGAAACCGGTGGGGCTTACTTTCTGACCCATACTATGCCTCCTCTCGGGTTGCTACGATGACGGTGATGTGGCTGGTGCGCTTGCGAATGCGAGCAGCAGAGCCCTTTGCGCGGGGGCGGATACGCTTCAGCGTGGGGCCCTCGTCGGCGAAGCATGCCTTAACCACGAGGTTCTCGGGGTTAGCGGCACCCTTCTGTGCAGCGTTTGCAACTGCGGAGTTCAGGGTCTTCTCTACAACCTCAGCAACAGCGCGGTTGGTGAAGCGGAGGATTTCCTGAGCGGCAATAACGTTCTTGCCGCGAATCTGGTCGAGTACGATGCGTGCCTTGCGGGGCGAAACGCGTACGTAGCGAGCGATTGCTTTAGCTTCCATGTTTCACCCTTTCCTTACTTGTCGTGGCCGCGGAAGGTGCGAGAAGGTGCGAACTCGCCCAGCTTGTGGCCAACCATGGATTCAGTAACGTAAACCGGCACGTGCTTGCGACCATCATGCACAGCGATGGTGTGACCAACCATCTCGGGGAAGATGGTGGAAGAACGCGACCACGTCTTGATGACCTTCTTGTCGCCAGCTTCGTTCATCGCAATAACGCGATCGAGAAGGCGAGGCTCCACGAAGGGACCTTTTTTCAAACTTCTGCTCAATGTTTCTCCTTATGCGATCGGGCGCTACTTCTTGCGACGGCGGATGATCAGGCGGCTCGAAGCCTTCTTGGGGTTGCGAGTGCGATGACCCTTGGTAGACACGCCCCACGGAGTAACAGGATGACGACCAGAAGACTTGTTCTTGCCTTCGCCACCACCATGAGGATGGTCGACAGGGTTCATTACAGTACCGCGAACGCTGGGGCGGATACCCATCCAACGGTTACGGCCAGCCTTGCCGATCTTGATGTTGCCGTGCTCGGCGTTGCCAACTTCGCCAACGGTTGCGCGGCAGGTTACGAGAACGCGACGCATTTCGGAAGAAGGCATACGCAGGATTGCATACTTGCCTTCCTTGCCCATCAGCTGAATGCTGGTGCCAGCGGAACGAGCGATTGCTGCACCGCGACCAGGCTGGAGCTCAACTGCGTGGATGAGCGTACCAACAGGGATAGCGGACAGAGGCAGTGCGTTGCCAGGCTTGATGTCTGCATCAGCGCCGGATACTACCGTTTCGCCAACCTTGAGGCCCTTGGGCTGAAGGATGTAGCGCTTTTCACCGTCTGCATAGTGCAGAAGAGCGATGCGAGCACTGCGGTTGGGGTCGTACTCGATCGTGGCAACCTTGGCGGGGATACCGTCCTTGTTGCGCTTGAAGTCGATGATGCGGTAACGACGCTTGTTGCCGCCACCCTGATGACGCGTAGTGATACGGCCATTGTTGTTGCGGCCAGCCTTCTTGGGCAGGGGCGCCAACAGGGACTTCTCGGGCGTAGTGCTGGTGATCTCAGCAAAGTCCGAGACAGTCTGGAAGCGGCGTCCAGGGCTCGTGGGCTTGAACTGTTTTACTCCCATTTTCTTCCTTTCTACGGGTTCGAACTGCAGGTTCGGACCCTTGGTCTTATGTGGACTCCATCACCGCCATGGGGGCCTTTGGGAGACAGCCCTCGGCGATTCCGAGTTTCCACGCGTCCGGGTGTATCCATCAACAGCCAGACGCAACCGAAAAGTATACTGATTGCCTATGTAATGCGCAAGAGATAATCGAATCGAAGCAAGTATTCGCAAAAGATTCACAACCTGATACGAAATGAGCCGAAATTGACAGTAAATGGCAATTTCGGCTGCCCCGCTATTTCATCATAGGCTCCAATGCCGCCATGCAATAGAGACACAAAAACCCGCATGCCCGAATTTGCTTAGCGAAGTTCCTTATTAAGCTCGCGCGCAAGTTCGGGCAGGAGCTTCGCGAACGTTTCCTCACGCTTGCCTTTCTTCAGCTCGCATTCCCAAATCACGTGCACCTTCCAACCATCGGCGATAAGTGCCGCTTCGTTTTGAGCATCGCGTTCCTGATTGCGGTTGAACTTTGCCACCCAATATTCGGTGTTCTTCTTGGGAAGGGAAAGGTTGCAATGCGGGCAGCGGTGCCAATAGCAGCCGTGGATAAAGAGCGCCACCCTCTTCCCCGGCCACGCCACATCGGGGCGTCCCGGAACTTTCCATTGCAAACGATAGCCGCCCAGGCCCGCTTCGCGAAGGCGCTGTCGAACTAGAAGCTCGGGTTTCGTGTCTTTACGCTTGTTGCCTTGCATGGATTTATGCACCGCATAGCTTGATGCATCGGGCGCTGGAATACGCACATGGGCATATTCCACTTCGCCCTTACCCGCGCGCTTGGCACTCTTCCGTTCGCACTCGAACGAATCCACTTCATCATCCGTTGCAGGCTGCACGCCATCAAGCGCCGCAAGCCAACGTTCACTTAGGCGATCGAACCCCCACGCCGCATTTGCGGGACTCGTGGAAGGCAACACTTCTGCTTCGATCCCTACTTTATATAGTAGGTACTTTTTATAGAGGCGACCCGCTGTAGCCCCATTGCATATAACCCGCTTAATAGGGGCCGTGCGCGTGATGAGTTCCACTTGAGCGGGCACCACATTCTTGATGCTTGCGTCGCTCGATCCTTTGATGTCGCATTCCTGGATAACGTCCCATAGTGCAATGCCACACGAAAGCAGCATTTCCTTCTTTTCGGAAATAATTTCAGGCACAGGCTCCTTCGAAAAGGCGGCAAGCACACGCCAAAAGCGATTCTGAGGATTGCCGTAATAAAAATCGTTCTTCCGAGAGAGCACGGAGGGGAACGACCCCAAAACCAGTACAGTGGAACGCTCATTGAACACGGGTTCGAACCCGTGGGATATATGTTGGTAGGTTGCCATAACCTGTAAGTATATATAAGAAAAGCCCGCCGAAGCGGGCTTTCGAATCCGTTTGGATAGCGTTGCGACAAACGCTACTACTCGGCGCGCAAAGGCTCGAGCGCCTTCAGCATGAACTCGCTGGCCTCAGTGCACAGCTCGTCAGTAGGGGCTTCGGCCAACACGCGAATAAGGGGCTCGGTGCCGCTAGCACGCAGAAGAACGCGACCTCGATCGCCCAGGAACTCTTCTGCTGCTTTAACCGATTCCAACACAGCCGCATCATTCATGGCCGCATCTTTGTCGGCAACACGCACATTGGTCAGCAACTGAGGATACAGCTTCACCGGAGCGCACAGCTGCGACAGGGTTTCGCGCTCAGCGCGAATGGCCTCCATAAGACGCAGCGAGGTGAGGATGCCGTCACCAGTACTTGCAATATCGCCGAAAATCACATGGCCCGATTGCTCGCCGCCCAGGCTGTAGCCATTGGCATGCATGCAGGCAAATACGTTCTTATCGCCCACTGCGGTGGTTTCGTAGTTCAAGTTAGCCTGCTCAAGAGCCTTCAGCACACCGAAGTTGCTCATAACCGTGGGGACAACCGTTCCACCCGACAAGCGACCATGCTTGTTCAAGTACACGCCGCACACATACAGGATAAGATCGCCATCTACCACGTGGCCGCGCTCGTCTACCGCAAGGCAACGGTCCGCATCGCCGTCATAAGCAAAGCCCACATCAAGACCCTGCTCCACAACAAGACGCTGCAAACGGTCGATGTGCGTGGAGCCGCAGTCAACGTTGATATTGAAGCCATCAGGGGCATTGCTGATAACGCGAACATCGGCACCCAAGGCATCGAACACGGGCTTTGCAACCGAAGAGGCAGAACCATTGGCGCAATCAAGGCCAACCTTTACGCCCTGCAGGGAAAAATTCGCACTGGCAATAAGGTGGGCAATGTAGCGATTGCGGCCCTGCATGTAATCAACCGTTGCGCCAATTGCATCGCCAGACACCATAGGCACTTCTACGGGATATTCGCCGTCAATGTACTGCTCAATAAGCTGAAGCAGAGGCTCTTCCATCTTGAAACCCTGGGAATTAACCAGCTTGATGCCGTTATCCGTATAAGGATTGTGACTAGCGGTAATCATCACACCGCAATCGAATGCGCCGTCGGTGGTTTCGTACGAAAGGCCTGGGGTGGGAATAACGTGCAGCATATAGGCGTCTGCGCCCGAGGCAACAAGGCCAGAGATCATACCGCTTTCCAGCATGTAGCTGGAACGGCGGGTATCTTTGCCCACAACGATGCGGGCCTTGCGGCCCTGGCGTGCGCCATAGTACCAGCCAATAAAGCGACCGATTTTGTATGCATGCTCAACGGTAAGGTCAGCGCCGGCTACGCCGCGGAAGCCGTCTGTGCCAAAGTATTTCATTTCATTCTCCTGTTCACCAATGAGCGCTGTTTATAGCGTTTGCAGCCGCATCTAATGGCGGCATAACCTGTTCATTATCCTTCACTTGGCCCCATTCTGCACGTGTAGGAATGATCGAATTCGAAAACGCCAGGTTATCTGCATTTGGGTATTTGATATTTACCGTCTTCTGCCGCTTTGTATCTTTTACACGTTCCGAAAGAATCATCTGCAAGGCACTCATCAGAAGGAGAGCATCGCAAAGCCCCACCGCACCGACTGTTTAGCATGACGCAACGAAGCTTTCCCGCCATGCTTTCCAAGAAAGCGCACTCATCCTTTTACGCCAACGATTCAACTGGTCAAATGCCAATATTTGTGGCATTTCCCGTAAATCAAATGGCAGCGTTTATCCTGATCAAATACGCAAAGACACCTGATATAACACGAATTATCGAATTGGTGCAATTCTTATACAAAACGGGAATACGTAGGTGCATAGAGAAAAACGCGTTCAAATGCTAGGATAGCCATTGAGCTGCTGATTCGGTTCTTGTCTGAATCTCGGTTCCATTCAACACAGGAATAAGGAGAGGAACGCATTATGGATTTCAAGCTTACTGACGAGCAGGAGCTGCTCATTGAGAGCGCACACGAATATGCTACTCGCTACTTCACCGATGAGGCAGTAAAGCAGGCATATGAAGTAGATCATCACATCAGCATCGAAGCTGCTATGGCTTACCGCGAGGCAGGTTTCATGCTTCTGGGCCTTCCCGAAGAAGTTGGCGGTGTTCCGGTAGACAAGCTTACCGAGGTTCTTCTGGTGGAGAAGCTTCATGAGTTCACTGGCGTAACCCTCCCCTTCGTTACCGACTTCAACACCATCACCGACGTAATTGACTTCGGCTCCAAAGAGCAGCAGGAAATGATCATGGACGCTATCGAGAACATCGAAAGCACCTGCATCGCTTGCTCCGCAATTTCTGAGCCCGCAGCTGGCTCCGACAACAACGCTATGACCTGCGTTACCAAGAAGCAGCCCGACGGCACCTATCTGCTGAATGGCCAGAAGACCTGGGTTACCCTGGGCGGCCTCTCCATCTACACCATGGTTGTAGCAAAGGACGAAGATCCTTCCTACGAGAACGATAAGTACTCTCTGTGGCTCGTTCCCAACGACACCCCTGGCTTCACCATTGGTCACCTCGACAAGGTTGGCCAGCAGGCCATTCCGTTCGTTGACCAGTTCTTCGACAACGTGGTTCTCACCGAGGACATGCGTCTGGGCGAGCCTGGCATGGGCTGGAAGCTTCTCATGAAGAAGCTTGAGTTCGAGCGCTGCCTGGTTGTTGCGTCTTCCCTCGGCCTTGCTCAGGCTGCTCTGAATGACGCAGGTGCTTATGCATCTGAGCGTATCTGCTTCAACAAGCCCATCGCTCACCAGACTCAGATCCAGCTGCATCTCTGCGAGATGGAAAACATCATCCAGAACGTACGCACCCGTCTGTATCAGGTTGTTACCATGATCGACAACGGTGAATCTACCCGCCTCGAGTCTGCACTGCTCAAGGGCTACGCTTGCCGCGAACTCACCCGCGTTGCCGACCTTGCAATGGCAATCTACGCAGCTATCGGCTACACCAAGGAAATCCGCGTTGGCCGCATCTGGGCAGACCTCCGCGGTAACGAAATGGGCGGCGGCACCACTGAAATCATGGACTACATCGCTGGTCGTCAGCTGGTTAAGAAGTACAAGGCAAAGTAATTCGCCTCTTCACCTGCACTCTTTTCGCAAAGCGACCCCTTTTTTGGGGTCGCTTTTTTGCACTTATGCACCGTTTACCTAGTTTCTTTTCCGCTTAGTTAAATAGAATCACTCTCGAAACAATTCTGTAACGGATCGGTATACTAAAAAGTTGCGACTTTAGAACATCTGCACGTTCAGAGCTGCATCCTATCCCCAATCCTCCCATTCAAGGAGACATCTATGAAAAAAATTGCAGAAGCATGGTCGAGCCTGAGCCTTATCAAGCGCATTATCATCGGCCTTGTTATCGGCGCTTTGCTTGGCGGCTTTGGCCCTAAGGATCTCGCTGTTATCGAAATGCTTGGCACCTTGTTCGTTAGCGCTCTGAAGGCAGTTGCGCCGTTCTTGGTATTCTTCCTGGTTATCAACGCCTTGTGCCACACAAAGCTTCCTAAATCCATGAAGACTATTGTTGTCCTGTACGTGGTAAGTACCCTTGCCGCCGCCTTCACCGCAGTGGCAATTAGCTATGTATTCCCCGTTGAGCTCACTCTTTCGGGCGTTGAGGCTGCAGACAAGGCAGCACCCACCGAAATTGCCGAGGTACTTACCACCCTCATTGGCAACATGGTAGTTAACCCCGTTGATGCGCTGCTCAATGCAAACTATATCGGCATCCTGGTTTGGGCTGTTCTTCTGGGTATCGCAATGCGCTATACCACCGAACCCACCAAAGATTTTTTTGCGAATATGTCGCACGTTATCTCTATCGTAGTTCGCTGGATAATCACCTGCGCTCCGTTTGGCATCATGGGCCTTATCTACACCTCGGTTGCTCAGAATGGCCCTGAGATCTTCATCGAATACGGTCAGCTGCTCCTTGTTCTTCTGGGCGCCATGTTCTTCATCTGCCTTGTTGTGAACCCGCTGCTGGTGTTTATCAACATTCGCAAGAACCCCTACCCTATCGTTTTCCGTTGCATCAAAGACTCCGGCATGTACGCCTTCTTTACCCGCAGCTCTGCCGCTAACATCCCCGTAAACATGGAGCTGTGCAAGCGTCTCGGCATTCGCAAAGACACCTACTCTGTCTCCATCCCGCTGGGTGCAACCATCAACATGGCTGGCGCTGCTATCACCATTACCGTAATGGCTATGGCTGCTGCGCATACCATGGGCATTGCTATCAACCCTGTTACCGCTGGCATCCTCTGCGTTCTGGCTGCAGTGAGCGCCTGCGGTGCTTCCGGTGTTGCCGGCGGTTCCCTGCTCCTTATTCCGCTGTGCTGCTCTCTGTTTGGCATCAGCAACGATATTGCTATGCAGGTTGTGGGCGTTGGCTTCGTCATCGGCGTTATCCAGGACTCCGTTGAAACTGCCCTTAACTCCCTTTCCGACGCACTGTTCACCGCTACCGCCGACTACAAGGAACGCCGCGAGGCTGGCGTGCCTTTCCAGGTTGGCAAAGATGCAGACGAATGGAAGCCCACTTCCGCTGAGTAGTTCCCTGCTAACAATTGGCCCAACACACAAAACGGGTGCTCGATACTCTCGAGCACCCGTTTTTTATTTCTGCAAAGCAGGGTTAGAGCAAGACTGCTCAGATCCTCTACGCGCTCCTCGCTGAAAGGCAACGATTCCAAGCGTATACGGAAAGCCCATAACCGACAGTTAGGTAGAGAACTAATAGTCTAGTTCCCTTCCGTCACGGAGAACCTGCATCATGTCTCGCGTTAACGAATAGTCTTCATCGCAAGGAAGCTTATCTCTGTCTATCCACTCGGCACTCTCCAATTCATGGTCGTCGAGCTTGATACAATTCGAACCATCAAGCTCGCAAAAGAAGCCAAAGAGCAGCGATGAAGAAGGAGGCCATGGCTGACTTTTGTAGTAGCGAAGATTCTTCACCCTAAGCCCCACTTCCTCCATTACTTCTCGGTGAACAGTTTCTTCGACTGTTTCTCCCATCTCGCAGAACCCGGCGATAAGGGCATAGCGCTTGTATTCACGGTTCGCATAACGAGACACAAGAACCTTATTTTGCTGAGTGTCGACAATACCCACGATTACCGCTGGAAAGAGCTTGGGGAATTCCATAGCACCACATTGAGGGCATCGCACCATACGCTCCACCATGTCGTGCACCAACGGAGTTCCACAACGACCGCAGAATCTACGCGTTGCATACCAGGTGTCGTATTCGTAACCTACTAACCCAGCAAATGCCCTATGCTTTGGACCGAATTGCTTGAGCTGGGAAATCGGCATGAATTGCCATTTAACCTGGGCACATGAATCGTCGGCGCGCACAGAACAGCTGCCTTCGATAAATTCATCAAGAACACTGCAATCTGTCTCGCAACGAAAGTATCCAGTATCGCCGACGGTGAAAAGAAACACCGCCTCAGGCGCCATTCTGTCAGCTCGCTGAATTACTTCTGCGGAATCGGAAACCACAGCACCGATATCGGAAAGCATCTTATATGTCGGAAAGCGCAACGTGCTCTCCCTGGCGTCCTCTGAAGCGTTCTGAGGGGCAGTATCAATCGAAACAAGAACAGTGGAGTCTCGGTACACGAGGACCCTGTCTGTAGGCTCTGGATTGATCCATGCATAATCATTGCAAAAAGAATAAGGCGCTATATCCTGCAGCATTGGTACCTCCTTGACGTACCAGCTAAGCGTACACCCTTGCCTCTAAGATGGCGAAAAAAGAAAAGCCCCGGAATGCAACAGCAATTCCAGGGCAAAAAAGAACCGCTCCGAAGAGCGGTTCTTTGCTAGACAGCCTATGCCTGAGCGAAGATCTCGATCTGGTCGCCTTCAGCAACCGTAACCATGGCCTTCTTCCAGGTGCGGGTCTTACCAAGCTGATAGCGAACGCGCTTCGGCTTAGCCTTAACGTTAATGGTGTTAACCTTAACGACCTTTACATCGAAGATAGCCTCGATTGCCTGAGCAATCTCGATCTTGTTAGCAGACTTTGCTACCTCGAAGGTATAGACATTGTTTTCCATGCCTTCATAAGAGTGCTCCGAAATGATCGGGCGAATGATTACCTCGCGGGGATCCTTCATTATGCAAGCACCTCCTCGATGCGGGTCAGGGCAGCGTCGGTAAGAACGAGTGCCTTGTTATCGATGAAGTCGAGCGTGTTGAGCTCGGAAACGCCGATCACGCGAACCTTGGAGAGGTTGCGGAAAGACAGGAAGGTGTTCACGTCGTCATCGGGAACGATGATGGTAACGCGACCCTCAAGACCGAGGTTCTTCAGCACTTCAGCAGCCTGCTTGGTGGAAGGCTTCTCGAAGGAAAGCTGATCAACAACAACGATCTCGCCGTCGGCAAGCTTAGCGGAAAGCGCAGAGCGCATAGCCAGCTTTACAACCTTGGCAGGTACCTTGAAAGCGTAAGAGCGGGGATGAGGACCGAATACGGTGCCGCCGCCTGCCCATTGAGGAGCACGGATCGTACCCTGACGAGCACGGCCGGTACCCTTCTGGCGCCAAGGCTTCTTGCCGCCGCCACGAACCTGACCGCGGGTCAAGGTGTCGTGGGTTCCCTGGCGCCTTGCAGCGCGCTGGGAGCGAACCACTTCGTGCATAACATGCACGTTAGGCTCAATCTCGAAGACTGCTGCGGAAAGCTCGGCGTCTTTGACCTTCTTGCCGCTCGCGTCCTTCATTTCAATAGTTGCCATAATTTATAAACTCCTTCGCACCGTTCTTACGCCATGCGAACGCGAACTACGCCATTCTTGCCGCCGGGAACTGCACCCTTGAGCATGATGAGGTTCGCCTCTTCGTCAACGCGGATTACTTCAAGGTTCTTGGTCGTAACGGTATCGCAACCCATGTGACCCGGAAGGCGAACGCCCTTGAACACACGGGAAGGATATGCGCACTGGCCAACGGAACCGGGAGCACGATGGAAGTGTGCACCGTGTCCGCCAGGGCCGCCTGCGAAGTTGTAACGACGCATAACACCTGCGAAGCCCTTACCCTTAGAAGTACCGGTTACGTCTACCTTCTTCACCTCAGCGAATGCAGCAACGGTAACTTCTTCGCCAATAGCATGCTCGGAAGCATCCTCTACGCGAACCTCGCGAAGATGGCGAACAGGCTCAACGCCCTGCTTGGCGAAATGACCAGCCATGGGCTTGTTGACCTTCTTTTCCTTGATGGTGCCGAAACCGAGCTGAACAGCTTCGTAACCATCGGTAGCAGCGGTCTTAACCTGGCATACCTTGTTGGGGTCTGCCTTGATAACCGTAACGGGCGTAACCTGGCCGTCTTCGTCGAAGAGCTGGGTCATGCCGATCTTGGTACCGTAGATAGCGTTAATCATTCAGTATCACACTCCCCTACAGCTTGATCTCGATGTCAACGCCAGCAGGAAGATCGAGACGCATCAAGGAATCAACCGTAGAAGGGGTCGGATCCAGGATGTCGATCAGGCGCTTATGAGTGCGCATTTCAAACTGCTCGCGAGAGTCCTTGTTTACGTGCGGACCCTTAACTACGCAATACAGATTGCGCTCGGTCGGCAGCGGAATAGGACCGGAAACCTTAGCACCCGTCTTCTGAGCGGTGTCTACGATGAGCTTGGTGGACTGATCCACGATCTCATGATCGTAACCCTTCAAGCGGATGCGGATATTCTCTTTAGCCACTTTTACCTCCATAGTGAGCGGTGGGAAAGCTTTGAGCCCGAGGGCTTAAGCGTTGCCACCAGCCTTGCTGATAATCTCTTCTGCCACGTTCTTGGGCACGGGCTCGTAGGTGTCGAACTGCATGGTGTACGTAGCGCGACCCTGAGTGCCACTGCGCAGGTCGGTTGCATAACCGAACATCTGGCTCAGCGGAACCTTAGCAGAGATGCAAACTGCGTTGCCACGCTGCTCCTGGCCCTGGATGAGACCACGGCGGCTGGGGATATCGCCCATAACGAAGCCGGTGTACTCTTCAGGAGTCTCAACCTCAACAGCCATAACAGGCTCGAGGATAACAGGATCGGACTTCTTCAGCGCATCCTTGATTGCCATAGAGCCAGCAACCTTAAATGCAGCTTCAGAGGAGTCAACATCGTGGTAAGAACCGTCGATGAGCTCAACCTTGATGTCCTCAACAGGGTAACCAGCCAGAACGCCAGAGTTGAGTGCTTCCTGAATGCCCTTATCGATAGCGGGGATGTATTCCTTGGGAACTACGCCGCCAACGATCTTGTTCTCGAAGACATAGCCAGCGCCAGCTTCCTGCGGATACATGTTGATGATGGCATGACCATACTGACCACGACCACCGGACTGACGAACGAACTTGCCCTCAGCGTTGAGTACTTCATGACCAGGACGCTCACGGTAAGCAACCTGGGGCTTACCAACGTTAGCCTCAACCTTGAACTCGCGGAGCAGACGGTCAACGATGATCTCGAGGTGAAGCTCACCCATGCCAGCGATGATGGTCTGACCGGTTTCGTGGTTGGTGGAAACGCGGAACGTCGGGTCTTCCTCAGCGAGCTTCTGAAGAGCGATGCTCATCTTGTCCTGCTCTGCCTTGGTCTTAGGCTCAACAGCAATGTCGATAACAGGATCAGCAAACTGCATGGACTCGAGAATGATAGGAGCGTTCTCGTCGCAGAGCGTGTCACCAGTGGTGGTGTTCTTCAAACCAACTACAGCAACGATGTCGCCAGCGGAGCAGGTATCAACGTCGATACGGTTGTTGGAGTGCATCTGCAGAAGACGACCGATGCGTTCCTTCTTGTCCTTGGAAGCGTTTACCACGTAGGAGCCGGACTCGAGAGTACCGGAGTATACACGCAGGTAGGTGAGCTTACCAACGAACGGGTCGGTCATGATCTTGAATGCCAGGGAAGAGAAGGGAGCCTTCGGATCGGAAGGACGCTCGTCTTCTTCGCCGGTCTCGGGGTTGGTGCCCTTGATGGCGGGAACGTCGAGAGGAGAAGGCATGTAATCAACAACAGCGTCGAGCAGCTCCTGAACACCCTTGTTCTTGTAGGAAGAACCTACGAATACGGGATGAAGCTTGCAAGCGATGGTGCCCTTGCGGATAGCAGCCTTGAGTTCCTCAACGGAAACTTCCTCTTCCATGAGGACCTTTTCCATCAGGTCGTCGTCGCAGTCTGCAGCTGCTTCGAGAAGTTCCTGATGATAGAGCTCTGCATCTTCCTTGAACTCAGCGGGAATCTCGTCCATGGGCTCAGGGTAGGTCATGCCCTTGTCGTCGGCCTTGAAGTCCCATGCGGTCATGGTAACCAGGTCGATTACGCCCCAGAAGTTGTCCTCAGCGCCCATGGGCATCTGAGCAGCAACAGCAGGTGCGTCAAGACGGTCGCGCATGGTCTGAATTGCATGGAAGAAGTCAGCGCCAACACGGTCGTACTTGTTGATGTAAGCAATGCGGGGTACACCATAGCGGTCAGCCTGACGCCATACGGTTTCGGACTGAGGCTGTACGCCAGCAACTGCGTCGAATACAGCCACAGAGCCGTCGAGTACGCGCAGGGAGCGCTCTACCTCAGCGGTGAAGTCTACGTGGCCGGGGGTGTCGATGATCTGGAAACGATATTCCTGATCGTCCTTTTTCCAGAAGCAGGTGGTAGCTGCAGCGGTAATGGTTACGCCGCGCTCCTGCTCCTGAACCATCCAGTCCATGGTAGCTGCGCCATCATGAACCTCACCGATCTTGTGCGTCTTACCCGTGTAGTACAGGATACGCTCGGTAGTGGTGGTTTTACCGGCATCGATGTGAGCCATGATGCCGATGTTGCGGGTATGCTCCAGAGAAGTCTTAGCCATTGTTCCTTCTCCTACCAACGATAGTGCGAGAATGCACGGTTGGATTCTGCCATCTTGTAGAGGTCTTCACGCTTCTTGATAGATGCACCGGTGTTTTCGGCTGCATCCATGATTTCGCCTGCGAGACGCTCCTTCATGGTGTTTTCCTTGCGCTTGCGGGAGAAGTCAACCATCCAGCGGATAGCGAGGGTGGTTGCGCGGCGGGAGTTAACCTCCATAGGTACCTGGTAGGTAGCGCCACCAACACGCTTGGGCTTAACCTCGAGCGTGGGGCGGATGTTGTCCATTGCCTTCTTGAATACGGTCAGGGCGTCCTGGCCGGTCTTCTCTGCAACGATGTCAAATGCATCGTAAACGATACCTTCTGCGGTAGACTTCTTACCGTCAAGCAACACCTTGTTGATCAGCTGCGTGACCAAACGGTTGTTGTACTTAGCGTCCGGCTGCGTTTCGCGGCGGACTGCTGCTGCACGACGCGGCATATATCTTCCTTTCGGTTTATGCGACTAACTGAATCGCGAGGGTTACTTAGTTCTTGGGCTTCTTAGCGCCATAGCGGCTGCGTGCCTGACGACGGCTGTCGACAGCTGCGCAGTCGAGAGCAGCGCGGATGATCTTATAACGAACACCAGGAAGGTCCTTTACACGACCGCCGCGGATAAGCACCATGGAGTGCTCCTGGAGGTTGTGACCTTCGCCGGGGATGTA
>CBCTKC010000010.1:0-53718 GCA_965147435.1 uncultured Eggerthella sp.
ACTGCGGTGCAGTCCGTGGGAGGATAGGCCGTTCCGCTCATGCAGGGCGTTTCCGTTTTCCGAGGGCCCGAGGGGCCCTTTCCCTTTTCTTGCAGGCCGTCCTGCGCTGCATGAATAGGTCTTTCCTTTATTTAATGGCATAATGATTAGGCATTATCAAGCGTTCCGAAATGGATTTTCGTTATGTCTCAATCTCCAAAGTTTTGCACTTCATGCGGTTCTCCGCTCGATCCTGGTCAGAAGTTCTGCACTGCATGCGGTGCAGCAATTATTGAAAGTTCTTCAGATCTGACATCAAGCATTTCAAGCTCTTCGACTCCCGGGGATACTTCACCAATGCCCGCTGTCGGTTCTCGAAGGCCTTCCTATCCTGGTGATACCCAGGTTTTAAATTCGCAGGACGTTCAAAATAGGCAATATCGTCAACCCTCAGGGAATTCTGCTCCTGTGATACCGAATCGCAATTCCGATTCGAAAAAACCTGTTTTTATCGTTCTGATCGTTATTCTTGCTGTAGCTGTTCTGGTTCTTGCCGGTGTTTTGCTGTCTAACTTGTTCGGCAACCAGCAGAATTCCTCGTCAGCCTCTTCGACCGCAACCGAAGAATCCCAGCCTAGCAATTCCAGTCAATCTACTTCCAATAGTTCTTCTGCTGGAATCACCGATGCAGATAGGGAACTATACTCAACGCTTTCTTCATATTATTCTCAACTTGGTGATTACGATCAAAGAATTGCGTCCGCCGCAAAAACATTCAATGCTGATTATGTCTCTAAGAACATGAGCGTACGATCTTCTGATGCAAGTAGTGCATATGCGCTGGCTGAGGAAATTGCTGACGATTACTCTGCTCTGAAGAACTTACCCGTTCCATCGACTTCGCGCTATGCTTCTTGTTATTCTGCAATGCTCACCTGCTACTATGACTGCACTCAGAGAATTGGCGCTATATCCGAGGCTTGGGATATCAGTCTTCAGTATTCAGATCCCACTGGGCACGAAGATGAGATCTGCGCTCCTCTTTCCCGTGATCGATCTGGAGATAACAACAAGTATTACACCGAATTTAAGCAGACCTATCCTTCCGCTAAACCACAATCGCCAACAGCGTAATTTACTTACCCCGCTTTCTTGCTGGTTGTTGGAGGATGGCGTTCCTCCCTGCTATTCATTGTTCATTTACCGTTAGGAGTTTTAAATGTACGGATACTCTTCTTATGGGCCTGATTTGTTCAGCCTTCTTGGTTTTGCAGGGGGGATCTGGCTTTCTCTTACATTTATCGCATTTATTGCGGCAATTGTTTGCACTGTTTTGCTGTACAGGAAATATGTTTCCTCATTTGATAATAATCAGCTAAAGAATGCAAAACACGATTTTGGCCCATTCCTCCGTTTTGAGAAATTCTGGTCCGAGAAGATCCTCATTGTCCTCTTTATTTACAACATGTGTTTTATAGCCTTCGGGAGCGCTGCAGCGGTTATTAGCCTTCTTTCGATGCTTACTTACGATGTTGGCAGCGTTTTCATTGCAATCCTCACCGTTGCTATGTTGTTTGTTCTCGGTGAAGTGTTCAACCGACTTTTCTACGAGTTCTTTATGCTGATTGTGAAGATGTGGCGAAACACCCAGGACATTCGTTCGGCCATTGTTGGCAATGATGCTTTTGAATCTGCTTCAGTTTACTGCGAGCCTGCTAAAGAACCATATCATCAGGTTTCAGTAAATACCCAGGGTTCTGCTGTTGCGCCTGAGAATATAAATGCAAACCAGCGAGTTGCCGTTTCTGAAGCTGTAGATTTTTCGAAAACCAACCCGCTTCCTGTTGTTCAGACTCCACCGCAACAAGGCGTGTTCGATCAGGACTCTTCTTGGTCTTGTCCTGCTTGCGGCGCAAGCAACAAGGCAGGCGTTTTTTGTTCGCAATGCGGAAAGCGTCGTAATTAATCTCACTTTTAGTTATTTAGCCAGGGGTTTATCCCCTGGCTTTTTTATTTTTCGGTCTTTTGCCACTTTCGCTTTTCTTTCTCACGGTTTTCTCATCAATGTTAGATCCGGCTGAGAACATTTGCTCATCGGGAAAAGGATGAGAAATGAAACGTGGTGCTTTAATAGCTGGTCTTATAAGCGGCGCTCTTTGCGCAGGTTGCGTATTTGCCTATTCGGTCCAAGTTCGTGGAGAAGCAGATGAAGCTCGAATTGAGGCTATGCAACGCTATGGGGGAGAACAGGTCGATGTCCTTGTCGCCACTAAGGATATTTATCCAGGAGAGACCGTCGATGCTTCCAATGCTGAGGTTAAAACGTGGTTGAGCGATCTTTTGCCTAGTGGCTGCTTGACGTCCTTTGATGACGTCAAGGGTGCGCAGGCTGCTTCGTTGATTATTTCCGGTGAAGCCATCTCTCAACGAAGGTTTGATTCGGCTGGTTCGGGAATAGACGTTCCTCAGGGTTGTGTTGCGCTATCAGTTCCAGCTGAGGATGTTCAGGCGGTTGGCGGAGTTTTGTCGGCAGGAGATGTTGTTGATGTTTACGCAACAGGATCGCAGACATCGTGTATTGGGAAGCAGATCATGGTACTGGCAACCAATCCTGAGCATTCGAGCGGAACAAAAGCAAAAGTGAGCTGGGTTACTCTAGCTGTCCCTGTCGAGCAGTCTCAGGAATTTGTAACAGCATCTCAATCGATGGATATCTATTTTGTCTTGCCAGCCTCCGACGTCGATCGGGAACCTTCCGAGCGGGGTCAAATCGGGAACCAAGACGATTCTCCTGCTTCTGGCCAGTATGAAGGAAGTTGATTTGGTTTGTTCTGATTGGTCTTGTCGCGATTGGTTTTGAGCTGGGGCTCTCTTCGAAAGAACATGGAAAGGTGAGAGATATGGGCAAGAAAACAATGCTTTGTGTCGATACCGAGTCATTGAGATATCCCGATTTGATAGGGCTTAATGATGAGGATTTCGATTCTCAAGAATGGCTCGAGACGTACAGTACCGCCAACGAAGCACGACGAGCGTTATCGGGAATTGGCCCAAAAGATAACGTGTGGGTTGTCTCTTGCGATGACATGGAGGGGATCAATCTTGCTGCTGCCCTTAAGCACGATAACTTGAGCAGGAGCATCGAGCTGGTCTCTTTCGGTGGAACCGGTTCTGAAGTTGGACGATGCCAAGCTGCGGGTATTGACCTGATTCGTGGCAAGGCGGAGTTTGTTAAGCGTTACTCCGAGCAGAAAAATGAACAAGCTTTTTCTGCTGCGAGGGAAAAAGTGCCATCTCCTGTTGCGAGCAGCAATGAAGGGTTGTCTTCTTTGAGGGCTGCCGAACCCTCAGTCTCGGATTTCGAGGATGTATCGCAGGATGGGCTTGGGAATGCGCTTGAGCCAAAGCCTGAAAGTGCTTCGGGAAAGATCATGGATGTCGCTGCCTCAAGAAGCGAAAAATCAGCTCAGTCTGGTTTTATCGTCTCTGTTTTAAGCGGGAATGGAGGTGTGGGCAAAAGCACCGTTGCTGCTTGCCTCGCTGTCTTATTCCAGGAAAAGGGTCTGAAAACTGTCTTGGTTGATTTGGACCTCCAGTTTGGGGATGCGGGATTCTTGCTTGGGCTTGATGATGTGGTAGGTATCGATGAGCTTGTTCGTCAGCCTGAGCGAATCAATCAAGTGAAGCCTGCGGGGGGATTGCCCGCTGTTGTCGGCATTCCTGACAAGCTTGAGGAGTCAGAGGCGCTTGTTGCCTGTACATCGGAGGTTCTTTCCCTTCTGAAGAGCCGTTTTGATGCTGTGGTTGTTAATACGGGGTCTTTTTGGTCTGACTGCCATATCCAGGTGTCCGAGGCTTCGGACCAGGTTTTATTCATTCTTGATCAGAGGCCCTCGTCGGTGCGCTCTTGCTCGCGGGCTCTTGATCTCTGTGCTCGTTGCGGTATTGCGGTCCAGCCATTCCGGTTTCTCCTCAACCTTTGTTCGAAACATGCGCTATTGACCTCGCTGGATGTTTCGTGCGCACTCCACGGGATTCAGGTTGGAGAGCTGAAGGATGGAGGAAGAGAGGTGGGCGAACTACTTGGGGCGGGACTTCCTCTCGAGCTTGCCTCCTCGAAGAATCCATTCATTGAGAGTTTGAGGGAGATTGTTCCTCAGTTGGTTCCTGAGCGCTTGCGGTCTTTAGAGCTGCAGGAGGCTCCTGTCGAAAATGAAAAACGAACATTTTTCCCCGGAATCCGTAAAAGGAGAACAGCATGACGTTGATGGAGCGCGCATCGGCGAAAACTTCCCTAGATCCTTCTGCAGATGATGCGCTCTTGACCAGCTTGAGGGAGAAAGTAGGCCATATTATTCCTCCTGCTGATGCAGCTCGTCTCATTGCAAGTAACCCACGTCAGGCTCGCAGCGAAATTAGCCTTGCCTGCGAAAGGGTGATAGCTGAAGAACCCTGGCTTCTTGCTGGGCGTTATTCAGCCGAAGAAGCGGTTGGGAAGTATCTCGACGAAGTGTTTGGGTTGGGGCCCCTTGAGGAGATGCTTGGCGACGACAGTATTACTGAGGTCATGGTAAATGGATCGAAGTCGCTGTATTACGAGAGGAACGGTCGACTCTACCAATCATGCGATTGTTATGAGGACGATGGGCAGGTTTTTAACCTGATAGACAAAATTGTTGGACCCCTCGGGCGTCGCGTTGATGAAAGCTCCCCGATGGTTAATGCGAGACTTCCCCGCGGGCACCGCGTTAATGCGATAATCCCGCCTCTTGCTCTCGATGGTCCGGTTGTCACGATTCGTAAATTTCGAGCGCATGCGTTTTCCCTTGATGAGATGAGGAGTCTCGGCTCTTTTGATCATGAAGTGGACTGTTTATTGAGGTGGGCAGTATGGAGAAGATGCAATATTGCAGTTTCTGGCGGTACGGGCAGTGGGAAAACGACGTTGTTGAATGCGCTATCGGCCCTTATTCCCCCAAACGAACGAATCGTAACAATCGAGGATTCTGCCGAGCTTAGGTTCGATGAGCATCCTCATGTGGTGCGTTTGGAAGCCCGCCAAAAGAATGCTGAAGGGATCGGTGAAGTGTCGATTCGCGACCTGGTCATAAACTCTTTGCGTATGCGACCTGACCGTATCGTTGTTGGCGAATGCCGAGGTGCAGAAGCCTTGGATATGCTTCAAGCGATGAGCACCGGGCATGACGGCTCCCTTACCACCCTACATGCGAATTCCCCTACTGAAGCGGTTTCGCGTTTAACGACAATGGTTCGCTATGGTGCAGAACTTCCCATCGAGGCGATTGAGAGTCAGATAGCCAATGCGATCGATTTAGTAATCCAAATTACACGTTATCCCAATGGCGATAGGGGGATTTGCGAATTAGCGGGGTATGCCTGGGACAAGGATTCATCGAGCTGTCGGGTGGAGACATATTTCAGGCGAGACGCAGTAACGGGGAGGAAGGAATGGCTGGCCTATCCTGGTTGGCTTGATGATCTTCCGTACTTGGGGATAGCAACGAGGGAAGAGGTGGCGAAGTGGAAACGTCAAGCATCCTATTAACAGTCGCTTCTTGTTTTGCGCTTGCGTTTGGACTCTTGGGGCTTTCCTGGCTTTTTGAAAAAGGGCTAGATCGGTGGCGGTCGCAGAGAGCGGTTGACAGAACCGGAGGGGGAAGTCCCATTGGCCGTGTTTTTGCAGAGGGAATTCCCTTTCTGGGGAGTTTGTCTAAGGTTGGTTTGCGCTTCGCCCCCTTTGGCTTGTTCGTTAAGGGCATGGTTGGGGAAGTCCGTAGATTGGGGTATCGCACCGATCTCGTTCCCATAGGAACGGTGCTTCTTGCATTCTCTGGTTTTGCGTTCGTGCTTGTTTACGCGATTTCGCTCTCCGCTATAGGCGCTTTTGCTTCCGTGATTTGCGTTTTCCTTATCCTCAATGCCTGGGTTAATAAGAGGAACGAGCAGCGAAGGGAAGAGATGCGGGAGCAAATTCCCGAAGCGCTTCAGTCAATGAAAGCTTGCTTTCAGACCGGCTATTCGCTGTCTCAAACGGTTCACGAGGTTGCGGAGCATACCAAGGGGCCGCTTAGCGAGCTTTTCTCGGAGGTTGAGGGAAATCTCGAAACTGGCAGTGGGGTCCATCAAGCTTTGGCTGTCATGAGGGCTGAACATTCTGAGCCGGAATTGGCATTTCTAGCAACATCGTTGGAGATTCAGCATAAAACCGGTGGTAGTATGCAGCGGATATTGGAGGCGGCTCGTCAGTCGGTCTGCGATGAATTGGAGTTGAAAAGAAATCTCAAGACGCAAACCGCCCAAGCGAAGTTATCTGCGCAAATTGTCACTGCGATGCCCTTTGCCTTGGTGGGGGTGTTCTCGCTTCTTTCTCCAGGGTTTCTCGATCCATTTTTCGAAAGTCCCCTTGGTGTTGTCATGCTGATGACCGCAATTGGGATGCAGGTGTTAGGAGTTTCTATCGTCCGACGGCTATTGAGGGTTGAGGTTGCATGATGGCGGTTTGGTTATCTGCGGTTTCGATAGGTGCCGGTTGCTGCTTCGGAGCGATCGTTGGCTTTGCCTTCTATGAGAGACATCGCGAAGTGCAGAGGAAAAACCGAGCTAAAGAAGCTCTAGGGAGCGGATCGGTGTTGCGAGCATCTTCTGTTTCTCTCGAATCGGGAGGGTTTAGTTCGTGGCTTATAGAGAAGGCGATTCAATTATCGGTCGATGAGCATAATCTGCCTTTGTCATTGCTGAAGATTGGTTCGTGCGGTTTCTCGAAAAATGCCTGCTTGTTCGAGAAGGCCGGGATTGGTCGGGCGTTAACAGAGGATGGCTATGCATGCGCACGTATTTATTTTTCGATAGGCGGATTGCTTGCGGGTGGTTTGCTTGGTGCGTGTTTTTCACCGCTTCTTGCGGCCATTGGGGCAATTGCGGGAGCGATATGGGGTTGGAACGGGCTGTCAAGGGCGATCAAAGAAGAGGTTCGTTGTCGTGCCTTATCTGCTGAGCAGCAGTTTTCCCAGATGATCGAAGTGATAGTACTTGGCTTGAATAGCGGTATGTCGTTCGACAGAGCTCTGCTCCTTTACTGCGAATCGTTTGGGGGTTCTCTGAGCGAAGTAGCAGGTTCTGCGCAAAGGCAATGGGCCTATAGCCTTATCGATCGAAGCGAGGGATTACGTCAGATCGCGCGATCGTATGATTCTTTGCTCTTCGACAGATTCGTAGAAAACGTTATCAGGTCCATTCGATTCGGAACTTCAATGGCGGAAAACCTTAGCCTGCTTGCCGTTGAGGCTCGAGCGATAAGGAAGAGCAAGCTTGAAGAGAGAGTGGCGAAGGCGCCGGTGAAAATGATGCTCCCTGTTGCGACGCTGATCTTGCCTGCCATGCTCGTGCTGGTGATGGGTCCGATCATGCTTGATTTGATGGAAGGATTTTAGGAGGAAGACATGAACAAGGAAGTACTGGTGGATAAGCGCATATTGATGATGACGCGTATTGAAAATGCACTGGATCGCATGAAAGGCGAAGCTTGCTCATATGCTTCATTGGCCCGTGCTCTTTGGAGCATGAGGCGAAGTCGTTCGGCGCTCTCGGGTCAAGGAACCACGGAATATGCAATCTTGGTCGGCGTTTTAGTTGTTATTGCAATTATCGCCATTACGGTATTTCGTCCCAAAATCCAAGAATTATGGGACGCGATCTCTTCGGGGATCAACGGGCTCTAGGTTTGCTCGATCTGAGTGTAGGGAACGTTTGATGGGGCGATTTAGAGGACAATCAAGCGTCGAATACGCCATCGTATTTGCGGCGTTTCTTGCCATGATTGTGGGTTTGGGGGCTGTAGCAAATCTGCTCAAATCTGGTTTGGTGATCGAGCATGCACTTCAGTCGGCATCTCATCATTTGAGCAATGTTGCGGCTGCGGCCTGGGCTGACATTTTTCTGTACTAAGGAAGGATGAAATGGGCAGACTATGGGAGATCTTCGCCTCTCTGGCTTTACGCGTTCGCCATCCGATGCCGCCTTTGGCAATGTCTGTCTCTGGTGCCTTGCGAGGAAAGTTTGCTTCTGTCCACGGTTTCTTCTCTGGTCAGTCGACGGTTGAGGGCGCCTTTCTGATACCAATCATTCTTCTCATGCTGATGCTTTTGATTCAGCCCGGGATCCTTCTTTATAACCACGTAGTTATGCAATCTGCCGCATCGGAGGGCTGCCGTCTTATCTCCACACGCCCATCAGGTGACTCGCTTGATGCTTATGAGGGGTATGTGGTCAGAAGGCTGGGATCGGTTCCGCAGCAGAAAAACTTTCATGTTCACGAAGGAGCATGCACATGGGAGGTTCGTTTCGACGGTGGCGAGGAGAGCGACATCGTTACGGTGACGATCAAGAACCAGGCCGAGCCTTTGCCATTTTTCGATTTCGGTGCGCGTTCCCTTGGTTTGGTGAATGGTGAGGGGAATTTCGTTCAGGAAGTGTCGGTTTCGACGCGTAGCAAGAGCGCTTGGGTGGTTGGGAATGATCAGGGGCTGGATCCCGATGCGTGGGTTTCTCAGAATGGGTCAACTGCGGAAAGGAGCGAGCGGTGAAAAAAATGCGTTCGTCCTCTCTTTTTTGGGCAGAAGAGGGATTTTCGACGGTGGGGATGGTCCTTGCTCTTCTTATTTCGATCTCGCTCATTTTTACTGCTGCGCGTGTTTATGAGATCAACAGCTGTTCGTCGAGAGTGCAGGAGGCTGCTGACGCTGCTGCTCTTGCAGCGGAGAATACCGTTGGTGAATTTTATCTTGTTGCTGGAATCAGCGATGCCGTGATCCTGTCGCTATCCCTCACCACCGCGGGGTGTCTCGGTTTAAGTGTTGTTTGCGCTTGTGTTCCCCCCGCCTCGGGCTTATCGAAAACTTTTTTGGAAATGGCTCAAAAGACTAAGAAGGCTCGAGATTCTTTTTCGGAATCTGCAAACGAATCGCTTGACCGATTGGCTCAGGCTCTGCCTTTCATCGCCGCAGTGAAGGCCCAAGAAGTGTTTTCAACGAATTCATCGCTATCCGACGGGGCTCATTATCAAGGAATTGTCGTTCTCTCTCCGTGGGAGGTGGAAAAGGGGGATTCGCCCTCTTTCCATGATTCGGATGAGGCTTTGAGTGAAGTGGAGCAATCGCGGGATAGCCTGGAGGATGTTGCTGAACAAGCTGAAGAGGCGGCAAAGCGGGCAAATGAGTGGAAGCAGTATGGGTATGAGCATGATTCCATCAGTCCCGATGCGTATTGCATGTACGAACGAGCAGCGAAGCTCGCAGGAATGGCAGGTTCCGATAACCCATTCTTTTCTTCGGTCGACACCTGGAGCTTCGGTGCCTCCCTGGAGCGTGCAAAGACGTATTACCGGCTTCGTTATCAGACCGAGGCTCCGAACGGGCAATCGGTGGATGAGCTGTCGAACTCTGCTTTGAGAAAACGATTCTATGCTTATGCCCAAGAGACTGTTGGGCAGGGATTTGTTCATGAGACAGAGTCTTCGTTTGACGCGTTCTTTCCCCGCCTGCCCAAGAACACTGACGAAATGCGATCGACGATCTTGTACACCGAAGCGGTATACCCCAAAACCATTGACGCGCAGGGACTTTCGGTTTTGCACGCCTGGAACGGGTGCCCAGGGCTCGCTCGGGGTTCGAATGGGATGGGCTCAATACAGGAAATGGATGTTGCAGGATCCTATGCACCTTGCCCTTATTGCAAATTTGTTCCAAGCAGCATGGGAAAGGTTGCTGCGGCGTCTTCGTCGATCCAGAACGGCTTTGAGTATCACTACAACGAGGTGGCCAAGGCGGCAGATGAGTATCAGAAGGCAAGGGAAGAGCTCGATCCTTTAAGCCAACAGGCGAAAGATATGGCTGGGGGTTTGCTTGATTCGGTAGGCAAGGCCTTTGTCGAAGCTTGTAGCCAGAGAATCGACATTACGCCTCCTGGCCATTGCGGTGTGATATCGCTTGTTTCCGATACAGGAACAGCGCAAACTCGTTTTCCTTCGTCTCTTGTTTCTTCCGAGGGCGTTGGGGGTCTTGGCGCTCGTGTCGCCCTTTCTTCTACAACGTTGGTAAAGGAATCGTCTGACGAAGGGAAAAACGTTGTTACCTCGTTTCTCGATGGGCTCTCGGGCGAGGGTTCAGCGGCGGTCGGAGCTGCAAAGCTTGCCCTCCAGATGTGGTCAGGTTTTCTTGGCGTATATACGCAAGGGCATGATACGTTACTGGAAACTATCGAATCGGTTTTGAACGGTATTCCTCTTATGGGGGCTAGCGGCCTTGGGCCTTGGGTTTCGGACGCACTGAAAGATACTATTGCGGGTTTCGGTTTTGCTCCTGTTGATCTCGCCGCAAGAAAGGCCGTTTTGGTCAATTCTCAACATGTTTTGAAGGCTGATGATTCGGCGTTTTCCGCCAGGCTCTTGTCCGCAAAAGGGGCAGCGTTGATGTCTCAAGGAAATGGCGGGATCGACGGTGCGCTTTCCTGCGTTCAATCTGCCGCGATGGACGCGATTGCCGATTTGGGCGGTGAATTTACCATTGCCACCATCGTCATATTCGATGGGTTGGTTGAGGTTCCTGTGACCGTGGCTCTGCCTCAGGCAATTACTGGGGGTTTGACTCAAGCGGTGCAGCAAGGCGTTGATTCCTTGAGGGGAATTGCTTCGAGTGTGACGGGGATGAGGCAATGGGAGTGATGTCGCGTAAGGTCTCAGGTCAAATGACGATCGAGTTTGTTGTCGCCTTTCCGGCAATGATTGCTGTTGCTTTTGTCGCAATAAACGCTGTCCTCTTTTTCTCTGATTGTGCCTCCTTCGATCGCGTATTTAGGAACGCGGCATGCACCTACGCCGCTTCTCCGGCTTACGAGCAGGGGACAGGGGAGAGTTGTGGGCTAATCCAAAGCCAACTGGAAGAGTCTCTTTCTCGCGATAATTTGCAGTTTCAAGTTTCATCGTCTGGCGTTGAAGGGGGTATGGTGACCTTTTCTGCCCAAATGTATTTTGAACCCACGCTTTTCGGAAAGGGACGGCTTTCGGGAGTCTTCGGTGTCAGCTTCCCTCCGCTTAGACATGAAGAACAAATATCGGTTTCCGCTTACAAGCCTGGGCTGGTGTTTTGACATGATGACGAAACCTTGCCTTTTTATGCGGAAAGCACTCTATCCGCGTGCTTTCTATTCCATTGCTTTGATTGCCATAGGTGTTTTTGCTGTCGTTGTAAGTGGCTGGCTGCTTGCGTGGTTGGGATTCGGTTCCAGCGGTGACTCGATTGGGCATTCTGCCAGTTCGGCTGTCGTTCTTGCGGATGCTATCGATTCCGATGGGGGCATTTTGCGCCTTGATCCCGATAAGGTGCTGGCTAGGTTCGACCAGGATGCGCCAAACTCTTTCAACGCCGAGGTTCTTGACGGATGGGGCGATTGGCATTCACTTTCTGACGATGGGGTGATTGCGGGTTGCGTGCTTCCGGAGGACAGGATTACCGCGATTGGTGAAATTGGGTCCTTGCTGGAAGAAAAGGGATGGCGAGCTGTTCCGAGCGGACAAGAAGCTGTTTTGACTTTTGTTAAAGAAGAAGGTGAGTTTCGCTGGTTGATGGTTAGCTACGAATCGGTAGGAGCGGGCACTTCCGTGGTTGTGAATGCGAGGAGTGCGAATGGCTGATGGCAGAGGAACGCGGCGGCTTTGCCTTGCGGCAACCTTTTGGGATAGGTTGATGGGTTTGTTCTCTCGCCAATCGAGTGATGAGATTCTTTTGATTGCTCCTTGTCGCTCTGTTCATACGTTTGGCATGGGATATGCAATTGACATTGCGTTTATTGGCAGGGAGGGGAGGGTGCTGGAGTCGTACGAGAATGTACCGCCCTGGCGATTGAAGAAATGCTCTGGTGCTTATGCGGTATTAGAGCGAAGGGTATCAGAGATAGATTTGAGCGAGTCCTCAGGCGAGGATCGGGTTGTTGGTTGGTTTAAAAAAGGAGATGAGGTTGAGCTATGCGTCAGAAAATGAGTTTTGGTGAGTTGCCGCAGGAGAAGGGCTATTTGAACGAAGGAGAAGCCTTGCAGATCCCATTGGCAAATGGGAACGCATACAGCAACGAACAAAAAGGTAGCTCTAAGGGTATTCGGGCATCCCAGAGGTTAGAAGTGAAGACGTGTCCCGTTTGCGGTGCTCGCTGTTTTTCCGATATGGACACTTGCTATAACTGCCTTCATTCATTTATGCACGATGAGATGAAATCAGAGGAGGCTTCTCCAAACCGAAATGGGCAGTTTACGACTATGGAGGATGGCGCAGAACGCAGCTCTGTGCTGGACTCCAGACCTTCGGGAGGGAGGGAAAACATATCCGATTTGCGGAATCGTGAAAACGGATCGAAGCCGTTGGCGAATGGAATGGATGGAATTGGGCCCGTTGAGTGCGAGGAGGCTTTTGGGGACTACGCAAAGGCGCCTCTCGTGAGTCTCGAGAAAGGAGTGGAAGTAATAGTGAATATCTCCTTTGCTAAAAGCCCTTGTTCCAAGAATGGTGAAACGGTTCCAACTGTAATGATAGAAACAAGATAGAGAAAGCCCCTGCTTTTCCCGCTGAGCTGTGCCTTTCAAACTTGGATTATTGTTTTCCAATCCAGGTTCATGGGGCATCGCTTATGCGGTTGAGCAGGGGCTTTTGAGTTGGTTAACGCGCTTGTCTATTTCAGGAAATCGAGCACGGCTTTTTCGATTGCGGAGGTGTTTCCCTCGATGACGTCTTTAAATCGAATGGGCAGCGAGTCGAGTTCTGCGAGGCCCTTGGGGATGTTGTGGCTGTTCGCCTCGTTGGCAATAAGATCGTTTAGAGCGCATCCGCTAAGTTCAGCCACGGATTCAGGCAAAGGCTGGCCGGGTGTTATGTTATGCAGCGCGCGGTATACGTTCTCGCCGAATTTTGCCCAATGAGCGGTAGAGGCGATAAGCACCGGGTTTTCGCCATGCAGTCGTTCTGCAACCTTGTAGGCAACAGCGGTATGAGGGTCGATAAGATAGTTGTGCTTATCGAGAACCTCTTTGATGGTGCTGAGGCATGTTTCGCTATCGACGGAATCCGACTTGAAATCCGCCTGAAGCTTGGAGAGGGTCTCGGCGTCGACCGTGAAAGACTTGTTTGCCTTGAGCTCTTCCATCCACGTTGCGATGGCTTCGGCGTTACGCCCTGTGAGCTCGAAGAGCTGACGCTCAACGTTTGACGAAACCAAGATATCCATCGAGGGGGACGGGGTCAGGACGAACTCGCGATCGGAGATGTCGTAGCTGCCAGTATTGATGAGATCGGTAAGAACACGGTTTTCATTGCTTGCGCAGAACAAGGTGCCCAAAGGCGTGCCGATCTGCTTTGCGTACCATGCAGCGAGGATGTTGCCGAAATTGCCAGTAGGAACGCAGACGTCAAGCGGCTTGCCAGCTTCGAGCTTGCCCTGGGCAACCAGTTCAGCGTAGCTGGAAACGTAGTAAACCACCTGAGGAAGCAGACGGCCCCAGTTAATGGAATTGGCGCTAGAGAGGGCAACTTGGTTGGATTCCATCAGCTTTTCAGCAAATGCTTCGTCTCCGAAAACGTTCTTGGCTCCCGTTTGGCAGTCGTCGAAATTGCCCTTTACCGCCCAGACCATAACGTTGGATCCTGCCTGGGTTGCCATTTGCTTGTACTGGATGTCGCTAACGCCGCCGTCGGGGTACATTACCGCGATCTGGATGCCATCCTTGTCACGGAATCCTTCGAGAGCTGCTTTGCCGGTGTCGCCCGAAGTGGCGACCAGGATAAGGAAGGTGTTTTCCAGTTTCCCCTGCTCGCGCAGCTGGGATGCGCTTGCGCTAAAGAAATGGGGCAGGCACTGAAGCGCCATGTCCTTAAAGGCGCTGGTGGGACCATGCCACAGCTCGAGAACGTGAGTGTTTTCGTCGAGTGACGTAATGGGGCATATCGCCTCATCATCGAATCGGTCGCCGTATGTTGCGTCCATGAGCTCATCGATCTTGGTGTCGGGCAGGTCAATACCGAACGAGCGATAGATATAGGCTGCGCGCTTGGCATAGGGAATTTCTGCCAATGAAAGGATGCTTTCCAGACTCAGCTTGGGAAGCGTTTCGGGGACGAAGAGTCCGCCACCCTCGGCGAGTCCCTTAACCACAGCTTCGGTAAAAGTGACCGGAGCCGCACACCGTCCGCGCGTGTCGATATAGCGATTGGTAGCCATGAATCCATCTTTCGTGTGGGGTAATATTAGTCTCATAAGTATACTATGTAGCTACTAATATGTGCTGTATTTGAAACGCGCATTTCATCGAAAGACGCGTGGCTCCTTAGGACGGTTTTCTGGATTGCTCCGTTCGAAAGGGGCCTAATTATTTCACTTACCACTAGCGTTAGCTTCTACTGGGGAGGGATAGCATGGAAAAAGTCTCCATGTCTCATGAAGATTATCTTGAGGCCATTGTTATGCTGGGCGGTTCCGACACGCAGTCTGTGCGTTCGGTAGATGTCGCCACAAAGCTTGGCGTTTCGAAGGCATCGGTTTCGAAGGCTGTTGCCAGTCTGAAGGCCTTGGGCATGCTTGATCAGCCCTATTATGGCGATATCACCCTCACCGCAGACGGGTATAGCTACGGTAAATCGGTGCTGGAGCGTCATGAAATGCTCACCCGTTTCCTGCATGAAAAAGTTGGTCTTAGCATCGAGGTGGCCGAGGAAGAAGCATGCCAGATGGAGCACGCTATCAGCGACGAATCCTTTGACAAATGGCTTGAGTACTTTAGATCCATAGGGCTTTAGGATTTTAAATAAGCGACTGAGTAGAACGGGGGCCGCATGCCCCCGTTTCTTTTATGTTATTATACGAACAAATGTTTGTTTGAGAGGATGGCATGGCTGCAGCTCGCATCATAATAGGAATTGATCCAGGCCTGGCGCATACGGGCTGGGGGGTAGTTCGTCAAAAGGGGGCATCGCTTTCCTGCGTCGCGTACGGCTGCGTGGCGACTCAATCCACGATGCCCTTGCATGAGCGTTTGGCGAAAATCTATGCACAGATTTCCGCAGTGGTTTTACGCTATAAGCCGGAATGCGTTGCTGTCGAAACGGTGTGGTTTGGCTCGAATGCTCAAAGTGCTTTTGCCACAGGGCAGGCTCGTGGTGCCGCCTTGACCGCTTGCGGTCAGGCATCTATGACACTTGCCGAGTATTCGCCCAGCCAGATCAAGTTGGCTGTTGTGGGGGCGGGGTCTGCCGATAAGGGGCAGGTCCAATATATGGTTCAGCAGTTGCTGGGTCTGGAAAGAATTCCTTCGCCCGATCATGCTGCCGATGCCCTGGCAGCTGCTATTTGCTGCACCACCCATTCAGTTTCCTGGGAAAGGGGGGCTGCGCAGTGATTTCGTTTTTGCGAGGGACGATCGCAGCACTGTTCGTTGATTCTGCCGTGATAGAAGTGGGCGGTGTTGGGTACCGCGTTTCCATGTCGGGGAAGAGCCTTTCCCGGTTGGGACATGTTGGCGAAGAGGTCAAGGTTCTAACGCGCTTGCAGGTACGTGATGATGCGCTGGTGCTATACGGCTTTTTAAACCATGACGAAGAGCGGTTGTTTGCAAAGCTCACCTCTGTTTCAAGCGTCGGACCGAAGGTTGCGCTTTCCGCCCTTTCCACCTATGAGCCAGAGGCATTGGTATCCGCTATCGTGTCTCAGGATGTGGGGGCTATCCAACAGATTCCTGGCGTAGGAAAGAAGATGGCATCGCGCATTGCGCTCGAATTGAAAGAATCGTTTGGCTCTGAGGCCCAGATTGCTTTGCCCGGCATTTCAGCACAAGCGGCAAATGCGCGTAAGGGTACGGTGGAAGCGCTTCTATCCATGGGCTTCACTTCGGAAGAAACCGATCTTGCACTCAAGGGGGCTCCCGAGGAAGCAAACGAAACGATACTATTGCAATACGCCTTAAAACGTTTAGGGAAATAATCGATAAAAGGTGGACTCATCTTTGTCTGACGATTTTGAAATAGAAAGTGCGCTGTTCGAAGCGCCTTTGGAAGCTTTAAGGGATACTGGCTCATCTCGCGATGGCGATGCCGCCTCGCGCTCTTGTTCGGTTTCCCTTATCGAAGACGACCTGGCCCTTGATCGTAGTCTGAGGCCAACGTGCCTTGACGAGTATTTGGGGCAAAAGAAAGTAAAGGATAGCCTTTCTATCCTTATCGAGGCGGCGCGGGCCCGCAAGGATGTGGTTGATCATATTCTGTTTTCTGGCCCTCCCGGCTTGGGAAAAACCACATTGGCTACCGTTGTTGCCAATGAGCTTGGTGTGCATATCAAAACAACAAGCGGCCCCGCAATTGAGCGTACGGGAGATTTAGCCGCTATCCTCACCAATCTTGAAGAGGGCGATGTCCTTTTTATCGACGAGATTCACCGCCTGAATCGCATGGTTGAGGAAGTGCTGTATCCAGCACTGGAAGATTTTGCGCTCGATATCGTTGTTGGCAAAGGGCCTGCCGCCCGATCCATCAGGCTCGATTTGCCGAAGTTTACCCTCATCGGAGCCACTACACGAACCGGTTTGCTAACGGGCCCTCTGCGTGATCGCTTCGGTATAGCGTTCCGTCTAAATTACTATGCGCCGGAAGAGCTGGCCCTTATTGTCCGACGCTCAGCGCTCATCTTGGGTGTGGATATTCTGGAGGAGGGCGCCTTGGAGATTGCCCGCCGTAGCCGCGGAACCCCTCGTTTGGCCAATCGCCTTCTTAAACGTGTGCGCGATTGGGCTCAGGTGAAGGGCGTTTCGCCTATCGATGAAGACTGCGCGGCTCAGGCTCTGGCGTTTTTTGAGGTTGATTCTTTGGGCCTCGACCCAGTGGACAACAGAATACTGGAGCTTCTGTGCGTTCAATTCTCGGGCAGGCCCGTGGGTCTTTCTACGTTAGCTTCGGCGCTTTCGGAAGAGCCCGATACGCTTGAAGACGTGTACGAGCCGTATTTGCTCCAACAAGGTTTGCTCATTCGCACACCGAAAGGCCGTCAGGCAACGGAGCGTGCTTACGAGCATCTGGGAATACGGTACCCAGAGAGGGGATAACGTGCTAACCCAAGATTATCTGATGCGCATGTTTATGCAGCTTGCTGCCGCTATGAAGGAAAGCCTGCTTCGTGCGCGAGGCGAAAACGATCCCCGCGTAGCGGCCGACATGCTCGATGCAGCCATTTCCGATGCAACGGAGATGGACGGTGGCCTTCTTTTGTGCATGGCGCCAGAATCAATGGCGGCAATGCTGCAACTTTCGCAGCCTGATCCTCAGCTTATGGAGTACGTATCTCGTTCATTGCTTCTTTCGTCTCGCTATTCTAGCGAAGCGGGGGATTCTTCTATTGCGGCCCTGCGTCGGGAGCAGGCATATGCGGTAGCTCGAGCATTCGGAGTCGACCTTGATGAAAGCAGCATCAGTCAACAGGAGCTCGATGCCTTATTTGAGCGCAGCGGTCTAGACCCTCGTGCCCTGGGTGTTACGGCACCTCAGTAGTTTGTCGGGGTTTGCCGATCTGTCTAACTTTTCAGTTCTTGCTAAGCATCTTGTTTCCTCGATACCTGCTCTCTGTATTCGTATGCGATATGCAGAGCGGCGGTATGCCAGGACGCAAGATGCTTTTTGCTATTGGATAAAAAGTTACATTGTGCGAAATGGTCTATCCATCAGCCCGTTTAAAAAACCCTACATTCATTCGAAAAAATAACCCTTGGTAAACATTGACGGTATAGTATGACGGGGTTAACATCAATCTGTTAGTTAGCTCTGGTTTACTAGGGCCGCAAGCCGCCCCACGGGGCATGTGGAAGGAAGCATCATGGTTTTGTCTGAAGTTAGGAACAATGGCATTTACCACGTAAGGCAGCTTCACGATGGCGCGGGCGACATCCATCGTCACCTTGAGAATCTAGGCTTTGTTCCCGGCGAGCAGATTGTTGTTGTTTCGCGTATTGGCGGCAACCTCATCGTGAACGTGAAAGGCTCTCGCGTTGCGCTTTCTTCTGAGCTCGCAAAGCACATCACGGTGTAGCGGTTTGCCATTTCCAGTTAAGCGAAAAGATGAAGAGGGGAGGCATAGTGAAAACTCTTCGAGAAGTTAAGAGCGGTGAAACGGTGACCGTTGTGAAGCTTAATGGTGAAGGTGCAGTAAAGCGTCGCATCATGGACATGGGCATCACCAAAGGTTGTTCGGTTTACATTCGCAAGGTTGCGCCTTTGGGCGATCCGGTTGAAGTTACCGTTCGCGGCTACGAGCTTTCTGTGAGAAAAGAAGACGCACAGATGGTCGAAGTCGAATAAGCGCATTTATGCCCATCAAAGGGTTGAGCATGAGCATCCTCTGATAGGCATAGTGCGCTCGCACGATCGCAATGCGATCTTTTTTTGATCCTGTAGTTAGCCTAATCTAACACCGAATGGAGGAATGAATGAGAGTTGCACTAGCAGGCAACCCGAACAGCGGTAAAACCACCCTGTTCAACGCGCTGACCGGCTCCAACCAATATGTTGGCAACTGGCCAGGCGTTACCGTTGAGAAAAAGGGAGGTAAGCTCAAGGCTGATAAGTCTATCGAGATTACCGACCTTCCAGGTATTTACTCCTTGTCCCCCTATACCCTGGAAGAAGTTGTTGCGCGAAATTTCCTTATCCAGGAAAAGCCCGATGCCATCCTGAACATCGTTGACGGCAGCAACCTTGAGCGCAATCTGTACCTCACTACGCAGCTTCTTGAGATGGGCGTACCGGTTGTCGTTGCCGTAAACATGATGGACGTCGTTCGCAAGCGCGGTGACGAAATCCATGCAGAACAGCTGGCAAAAGAGCTCGGCTGCAACGTGGTTGAAATCTCTGCATTGAAGAACGAGGGTATCGACGAGGTGGTGAACTGCCTTAAGACCATTGGTTCTGCGGCTGCGCCTACCCCAATTACGTTCTCTGCTGTAGCGGAAGAAGCAATCTCAACCATCGAGGGCCGTCTTCCTTCCAGCGTTCCCACTAACCTCAAGCGCTTCTACGCAATCAAACTTCTTGAGAAAGACAGCAAGATCACCTCTGCTCTTGAGGGGGCTCCCGATGTCAGCGATGTTGTTGCCAAGGTGGAAAAGGAAAGCGACGACGACACCGAAAGCGTCATCATCAATGATCGCTACTCCTACATTTCAACGATCATCGACCACTGCCGCAGCAAGAATATGGCAAGCCAGCTGACCACGTCCGACAAGATCGACCGTGTGGTTACCAACCGTATCCTGGCTTTGCCAATCTTCGTTGTAGTTATGTTCCTCGTGTACTACATCTCCGTTTCAACCGTTGGCAGCATTGCCACCGACTGGGCAAACGATGGCGTATTCGGCGATGGCTGGTATCTCGGTTCTGGTCAAGAGCAGTTCGATGAGGTAACCGAGGAGTTCGAGGGTGCGCAGGAAAGCGTTGATGCCTTTGAAGCTGCAGCTGAAGAAGAGGATCTCGATCCTGCTTCCGAGACATTCATCGAAGATGCTGAAGCCGCTGGTTTGACGGCAACCTATGAGTCGTACGACGACGAAACGGGCGAAAACGAAACGGTCGAAGTAGATGCGGACGCCTACCAGGAGGCCCTTGATGTTCTGGCTCCCTACCAGGGCGACCAGAATGCCATTGCAGCATTCGAGGCAGCAGCGATCGAGGAAGGCCTTGATCCCGAATCCGAAGACTTTGCTGACGAAGCCGCTGACGCAGGCATCACGGCAACCTATATTGACGAAGACGGCGAAACCCAGGAAGTAGACGCCGATACGTACGCAGAAGAGGTTGAAGGCTCTGAGCCTGATCCCACGGAATACGGCATGTGGGTTCCTGGCATTCCTGTTCTTGTTGAGCAGGGCCTGGATTCTATCGGATGCGCCGACTGGCTGAAGGCTCTGATTCTCGATGGCATTGTCGCCGGCGTTGGTGCGGTGCTCGGCTTCGTTCCCCAGATGCTGGTACTGTTCTTGCTGCTCGCCTTCCTTGAATCTTGCGGTTACATGGCTCGTATCGCGTTCATCCTTGACCGCGTGTTCCGCCGCTTTGGCCTTTCCGGCAAGTCGTTTGTGCCGATCCTCATCGGTACTGGTTGCGGCGTGCCTGGCATCATGTCTTCTCGAACCATTGAAAACCAGAACGATCGCCGCATGACCGTCATGACCACGACGTTTATCCCTTGCGGTGCAAAGCTCCCGATTATCGCCTTGTTCGCAGGTGCCGTGTTCGGTGGCGAGTGGTGGGTTGCACCCAGCGCTTACTTCCTGGGCATTGTTGCCATTCTCTGCTCCGGCGTCATCCTGAAGAAGACCCGCTTCTTTGCTGGCGATCCTGCCCCATTCGTTATGGAGCTTCCTGCATACCATCTGCCTACCATTGGTGCGGTACTGCGTAGCATGTGGGAACGTGCATGGTCGTTCATCAAGAAGGCTGGCACCATCATCTTGGTAGCATGTATCCTGATCTGGTTCATTTCTTCCTACGGCTTCGTTGATGGCGTATTCCAGGCGGTTGAGGATCAGAATGATTCGATCCTGGCTATCATCGGTGGCGCAATCTGCTGGATCTTCGCACCTCAGGGCTTCGGCGATTGGCAGGCAGCATCTGCCACCATCACGGGTCTTATCGCGAAGGAGAACGTTGTATCTACCTTTGGCATTCTGTACGACGGCGATGCTGGTTGGTATGCAAATGTACAGGCGGCATTCACCTATGCGTCGGGCTATGCTTTCCTGGCATTCAACCTGCTGTGCGCTCCGTGCTTCGCGGCAATGGGCGCCATCAAGCGCGAGATGAACAACACCAAGTGGTTCTTCGCGGCAATCGGCTATCAGTGCGGAATCGCATGGGTTGTATCTCTCTGGATCTACCAGTTTGCCGGCTTGGCTGTTGGTGAGGTTTCCTTCAACGTATTCACCGTTCTTGCCATTGCGACATTCATCGCCTTCTTGTGGCTGCTGTTCCGTCCGAACAAGTGGCAGGGCAAAGCTGCCGTTCGTGCGGTTGATGAAGCGTAGACCGTAACCGAAGGTACTTTATCTGCCGCAGGTCTGCTCGCTTGAGCGGATCTGCGGCTTCCTGATTGTGTTGATGGGTTTACGTGTAGCCTTGAAAGGAGTTTGAGGTATGAACCTTGGAACATTCGTAGTGCTTGTAGCTCTGATTGCTATTGTTGGCGCAATTATTGCCAGCTGGGTTCGCGCCCATAAGCAAGGTCGGCATATTGCATGTGACGAGTGCGGCGGGTGCAGTGCCCACAATCCCGATCGATGCCCTTGTGCCGAAGAAATGGTAAAGGATATCGACAGGGCGATGCGTGAAGCCGAAAAGCGCAAGCCTAATTGATTCCCAATTATCGGTTAAGAATTAAGCCCCTGTTTCGAGCTTTGGTCGCTTGAAACAGGGGCTTTGCATTTGTGGAAGTGCGTTGAGCTTTGAGGCTACAAAGAAAGGAACAGTTCGTGGATGCGGTTGTCGTCATCGAGTTCGGGATGAAACGCCATACCCAGCTGCTTGTCGTACTGCACAGCTACGATGTTCCCTTCGCAGGTTGCTAAGACGTTGCATCCTTTACGGACTTCCGTGATGAACGGAGCGCGAATAAACGTCATGGGGACGTTGTCCATTTCGCCGAATGAACCATAGGTGTGAAAGCTGCCCAACTGGCGACCGTAAGCGTTGCGGCGCACGGTGATGGGCATGGTGCCAAACCCCTTAACCTGCAGGCGGTTTTTGGCGGCGGCGGGATTAAGGTTATCCAAGTCGCCCGTTCCGTCTACCGTTTCGGCTAAAAGGATAAGGCCAGCGCAGGTGGCCAGCACCGGCATGCCTTCTTCGATGCGTTTGCGCAGGGGATCTATCAGCCCAAGTTCATGCAGGAGCTTTGCCTGTGTGGTGCTCTCGCCGCCAGGAAGCACCAAGCGATCGAAGGGACGCTCCAAGTCGGATGCCTGACGGATTTCAAAGCATTCGGCCCCAAGCGCCTCAAGCTTTTTCTTGTGCTCGATAAAGGCCCCTTGAAGAGCCAGGATAGCAACAGTCATTAGCGACCGCGCTCTTCCATGATCAGCTCGATTTCGTCGGCGTTAATGCCCACCATGGCTTCGCCAAGGTCTTCGGAGAGTTCGGCGATGAGCTTTGCATCGGTGTAATTGGTTACCGCCTTAACAATTGCCTGCGCGCGCTTTGCGGGGTTGCCCGACTTGAAGATGCCGGAGCCAACGAATACGCCTTCGGCGCCCAGCTGCATCATGAGGGCTGCGTCGGCAGGGGTTGCTACGCCGCCAGCAGCAAAGTTGACAACAGGCAGCTTGCCATTTTCATGTACGTACTTAACCAGTTCTACGGGCACGGCAAGCTGCTTCGCCTCTTCGAAGAGCTCGTCTTCGCGAAGCGAAACCACGTGACGAATCTGCTGATTCATCTTGCGCATATGACGAACCGCCTGGATAACGTCGCCCGTGCCGGGCTCGCCCTTGGTGCGGATCATGGTTGCGCCTTCGGCGATGCGGCGAAGAGCCTCGCCCAAGTCGCGTGCGCCGCATACGAAGGGAACCGAGAACTTGGTCTTGTCGATGTGGTAGGTGTCATCAGCGGGCGAGAGCACTTCGGACTCGTCGATGTAGTCAATCTCGATAGCTTCAAGCAGCTGGGCCTCGACGAAATGGCCGATGCGGCATTTTGCCATAACGGGGATGGAGACGGCTTCCTGGATGCCCTTGATCATCTTAGGGTCGCTCATGCGGGAGACGCCACCAGCTGCGCGGATGTCGGCAGGGATGCGCTCAAGCGCCATAACTGCGCAGGCGCCCGCCTCTTCGGCGATTCGTGCCTGCTCGGGCGTGGTTACGTCCATGATCACGCCGCCTTTAAGCATCTGTGCCAGCTGACGGTTCAGTTTAACCTGCTCTTCGGGGGTATTTGCTTCTGCCATGTTCGTTCTCCTTGAATCGTTTGATGCGGACGTGCCTTGTTGGCGCGTTGAGTCGCTTTTGATAACGAATGAAAGGGTAGAAGCGTTGTGGTATTGCAGGTATACCCAATACTGGTAATAATGGTATGACCAGATTATGACCAGATGAAATAAGATCAGTATCGATGTCGGAACAGAAAAGAGTTTTATATGCTTACCTATTCGTTTTCAAATAAGGGCGAACTGAGCATGTACGAATATCTCTATCGCTGCATTCGCTCCGATATCGAAGCTGGTGTTATTGCGCCAGGGGAAAAGCTCCCCTCCAAGCGTAGCTTTGCGCGTCATTTGGGCGTGAGCTTGATTACCGTAGAAGGTGCGTATTCGCAGTTGATCGCGGAAGGGTATTTGAGGGCCGAACCCCGAAGGGGCTATTTTGCCTGCGATCTGAACTCTTCTGGCGTTGTTTCTGGCCGCAAACCGTCGTTGCTTGGTGTCGGATCATCCTCGTTGGCAACGGCGTATCCGACCGATGGGAATCTACTTCCCGAAGAGGGCTTGGCGCAGGCCTATGCTTCGTTGGCGGCGGCGGGTCGGCCCCGCGAGGGCCGCATCGAAGCAGATGGGCAATCTGCGACATTGGTGAGCTCCTCTGGTGAAAATGGCTTCAATGATGAAGCGGTGTTTGCTGATTTTACGGGCTCATCGGTGCCCTTGGGCATGTTTCCCTATGCAGCATGGGCAAAATCGTTGAGGGATGCCCTGACGCGCGAATCAGAACGTATGCTGGTGGGCGAAACGGGCTTCGCTGGCGCCCTTCGTTTGCGTAAGGCTATCGCCGATCATCTTCGTGGGTTTCGCGGCATGGAGGTTGATCCCGAATGCATTGTGGTGGGGGCTGGCTCCCAGGTGCTCTACAACTGGCTCGTTCAGTTGCTGGGGCGCAATCTCCATTATGGGGTTGAAGACCCAGGGTATTTGCGTCTCTCTCGAATCTATGAGGCGAACAACGTTGAGCTTTCACATATTCCCTTGGATGAAAACGGTATCGATATGGCGTCCGTTGTCGAGTCGAGTGCCGATGTCTTGCATCTGATGCCATCGCATCAGTTTCCTACGGGCATTGTGACTTCGATCGGGCGCCGCTATGAGCTTTTGGGTTGGGCGTCCGCTAAGGATAATCGGTACCTTGTCGAAGACGACTACGATTGTGAGTTCCGCCTTACAGGACGCCCTATTCCCTCGCTTCAAAGCATCGATGCAACGGGGAAGGTGATTTACGCCAACACTTTCACGAAAAGCCTAGGACCGGCGTTTCGTATTGGGTATCTGGTTCTGCCGCCCGCACTGGCGGACCGTTTCAGGCGTGATCTGGGATTTTACTCTTGTACCGTCAGTGCTATCGATCAACTGGCCTTGGCGCGTTTCATCGAAAGCGGTGACTACGAACGTCATGTGAATAGGTTGCGTACCTACTATCGCTCGGTGCGCGATGCTCTGGTCTCCGCTTTTCAAGCCAGTTCCTTTTCGGAAAGAGTCAGCATCGAAGAGCAGGATGCCGGCATCCATTTCATCATGGGCATATCCATCGATGCCAAAATACCCGAAGTACGCAAATCGGCCCCGCAGGGGCATGCCACGCGTTATCGGTTCGATGATGTTGCTACTAAAAACGCGAAGGACTGCTGCCAACCTGCCAGCCCTGTTGCGGAGAGCCGCTGGGAACGGGAATTTGTTGATGCCGCCCAGGGCAGGGGAGTGCGCATCGTGCCGTTATCCCTGTTTTACAGCAAAAGCGCCGCACCGGAGCGGGGCTCCGTGCGGCGCTTTTTGGTGAGCTTCGGCGGTATTGAATTGGATTCGGTTGAGCCAGCGGTAGCTGCCTTGGAGCATGCAGTTCGCATCGCCGACGAGGCAACGCGGTAGTCTTATTCCTCTATCAGGCGGAAATAGACGGTCTTCACGCTCGAGTTCTCCGACTCCTTTACGCTTTTGCTTTCGAAGAAGCTGAGCGATTCGATGAAAGGCACAAACTTCTTAAACCCGAAGTTGCGTGTGTCGAAGTCGGGCAAGCGTCTGGCAAGACGTGCTCCTAAGCTCGAGGAAAGGATCCAGCCATCATCGCCGCTGAACTCTTCGGCGATTTCACGCAGGGCAGTTTCCACGGTGATGATATCGAGTCCGTTGAAGTCCTCGTCTGCGAGCTCGTGCTCAACATGGGTATCGCGTTCTTGCTTGACCGCGATTTTCTGCTCAATTTGATGCTGATGCTGCGAGGTCTTTTCTTCGCTGTTGTGATGTTGGACTTTAGCGGATTCCCCGACTTTCGAAGGAGCTGTCTCGGTTGCGTTCCTTGAGGGCTTAGGGGAAGTTTGGTCGCTCTGCTTCTTTTTGTTGTTCTTCGTCTTTTTGCCCTTTGCGGCGTTGGTGCTTGCCTTGTGCAGAAGATCGAGGTAGACGAACTTATTGCAAGCGCTAATGAAGGCACGCGGCGTTTTTTGCTCGCCCATGCCCAATACGAACATCTCCGATTCGCGCAGGCGTGAAGCTAAGCGCGTGAAGTCGCTATCGGACGAAACAATGCAGAAGGCGTCGAGTCGCTTTTGGTACAGAAGGTCCATCGCGTCGATGATGAGGGCAGAATCCGATGAATTCTTGCCTACGGTGTTGCTGTACTGCTGGATTGGTTGAATGGCGTTGTCGAGCAATTCCTTTTTCCAGGTGTTGAGCGCGGGCGTGGTCCAATTGCCGTAAATGCGCTTGTATATCAGGTTTCCCATGCTGGATGCTTCCTGAAGGATGATGCTTGCGTATTTGCTTGAGATGTTCTCGGCATCGATGAGAACGGCTATTTTCATATCTTCCATTTGTTTGGGTCCGTTTTGCGAACGGCCTCCTTTCGCAGTGGATATGTGTGCCCTGCGAGAGCCTTTGGCGGGGGCTGCAAGGGCGTTTGGTGGAGCGGCACCGGACGTTTCCGCGTTTGACGGGAAGGCGAACCGTGCTTGGTGCCGTGTTGTCAAGAGGCCCCATCGTTTAGAAAAACGATGGGGCCTCGATGCTATTCAATGAACATTGCGTCGCCGAAGGAAAGCATGCGGTACTTGTGCTTAATGGCGTGGCGGTAGGCCTTCATGATGTTGTCGCGGCTTGAGAATGCGCTTACGAGCATCATCAGGGTTGAGCGGGGCACATGGAAGTTGGTTACCATCGCGTCGACCACATGGAACTCGTAACCAGGAAGGATGAAGAGGCTGGTTGCCTCCCTGTCGCGCGGTAGGACTTCGCCCGCTTCTGCATCCCATGCCGACTCCAAGCTGCGAACGCTGGTGGTTCCGATGGCGATTACGCGACCGCCGTTGGCCTTAGTGCGCTTAATGGCTTCAACGGTTTTTTCGGGAACGGTGTAGCGCTCGGTGTGGATCTGGTGATCCTTCGGGAATTCCTCGTCAACGATGCGGAAGGTGTCCAGGCCAACCTCCAGGTGCACGGTTTCCCAATCGACCCCCTTCGCCTTGATGCGCTCGATGAGCTCGGGCGTGAAGTGGAGGCCTGCGGTGGGCGCGGCAGCACTACGCTCCTCTCGTGAGAACACTGTCTGATACAGCTCTTCATCGCCCGCATAGTTTTTGATGTAGGGCGGCAGGGGCGTATGGCCGGCACGGTGCAACGCTTCGTCGAGCGAGGGCAGGGTGGTGGTGAGGCGTGCCAAGCGTTCGCCCTTTTCAGCGTTTTCGACCCAGTCGATAATCTCGGCGGAAAGCACTACCGTGCCTTCCTTGTCGGAGAAATCGACCATGGCGCCTGTACCCGGCTTCAGGCGCTTGCCGGGGCGCACCAGTACTTCCCATATAGCCGAAGAGTCGTGTTTGGGCTCAACGTCGAAACGCTCGCGCAGTAGGAACACCTCTGCTTGGCCGCCGGTGTTGCGCTTGGTTCCCAGGAGGCGAGCGGGCATGACGCGGGTTTCATTGGCTACGATCAGGTCGCCTGGCTTCAAATGGTTGATGATGTCGCGGAAGATCTCATCATGAAGAGCGCCGTTCTGGCGTTTCATAACCAGCATGCGGCAGCCATCGCGCTCGGCGGCGGGTTCCTGAGCGATAAGCTCTTCGGGCAAGTCGTAGTCGAAATCGTCGGTACGCATGTTCATTAATTTCTCTCGTTTCTCTTTTGCCTTGGTGGCTTTTCGTGCGGCTTTGCGCTCGGCACGTTCAGCTGCAGCTTCGGCATCGGAATAAGCGCAGCCGCAATAGTTCTGGCGATACATGCCTAGTTCGCGGCTACGTATGGTTGCTTGTGGATAGAATTCGCGGAAGTCTTGGAAGACTGCCGACAACCCCTCGTAAGGTGCAGCAGCGCGTTCGAGTTCTTCGTTGATGATATCTATATATTGGTAGGGGCTTACGGTGAGGGTGGTGCCAATGCCTTCGAATCCGTGATCGTATGCGTAGCGTGCAAGCTCTTCCAGACGAATGCGATAGCAGGCGCGGCAACGGTCCGCTCGATTCTCTTGCGCGCCATCCCAGTTTTGCTTGATGGCGTTTTGCCAGGTAGCGGGTTCGTAGGGTCCTTCTATCACGGGGATGTCTTGGCTTTTTGCCCACTCCAGCAACGTTTCGAGGCGATGCTCGTATTCGGATGCGGGCGCAATATTGGAATTGAGGTAGGCGATGGTTATATCATGGCCTGCTTCGGCCAGTATCCGAACCGGCTCCAGAGAGCAGGGGCCGCAACAGGCGTGAAGTAGTAATTTCATAGGTTCGTCGTACGCTCCTTCCAGCGTCACCTATACTAGCACCTGATTACTTTCGAGCACCTTTGAGAAAGGATTGCCCACAATGCCCAAACGCAGCTATAAAGCCGTGTTCTTCGATCTTGACGGGACGCTCCTGCCTATCGACATGGATGCATTCCTGAAAAACTATTTCAATGATATCGCCGCTTTCGTGCAGTCTCGCGGTCATGACCCGAAACGTTTCATCGATGCTTTGAGCGCTGGCGTGAAAAGCATGCTTACGAAGCAGGGCGGCTTGAATTCTGAGCGTTTCTGGGAAACGTTCACCTCCCGCATGGGAGGCGGCAGCTCGGTCGAATACGAGAAGATGATGGACGAGTATTATTCAACCTGCTTCGATGGCCTCAGCGCCATGGCCACGAACGTCGACCCGAACGCTGCTTATGCGGTAAAGACGTTGAAGGAGAAGGGCTACCCGTTGTACCTCACCACCATGCCCTTGTTTCCCCGCATTGCGGTTGAAAAGCGCCTTTCCTGGGCTAACGTTCCCGCAAGTGCGTTCGATCGCATTACCACGTATGACAATTCCACGAGCACCAAGCCTCATGCGGCTTATTTCCAGGAAAACGTGGAGGCAATCGGTTTGGCGCCTGAGGACATCCTCATGGTAGGAAACAATACCCGAGAAGACCTAGCGGCGATGAAGCTGGGCTTGGACGCCTATCTGGTAACCGATTGGCTTCTTGACCCTGATGGATTCGATATCGAATCGGTGAAGCACGGCACCCTTGCCGACTTTGCCCGTTTTGTCGACGAGCTTCCGGAGTGTGAATAATGGCTTTGTTTGAATATACGGTTGAGGCTCAATCGGGGCACGCTCGTGCAGGTTCGTTTGAAACCGCACACGGTACGGTTAAAACCCCGCTGTTCATGCCCGTTGGAACCAGCGCTACGGTGAAGGGCATTCGCCCTCAAACATTGAAGGAAATCGGTTCGCAGATCGTGCTGTCGAACACCTACCACCTGGCAATGCGCCCTGGCGCCGATTTGGTTGCCGAGGCGGGTGGCCTCCATAAGTTTTGTGCCTACGATGGCCCAATGCTCACCGATTCGGGTGGGTTCCAGATCTTCTCCCTTGAGGACACGCGCAAGCTCGATGACGACGGCGTAACGTTCACCTCCATCTATGATGGTGACAAAATCCGTTGGACGCCGGAAGACAACATGGACATCCAGCAGAAGTTGGGTGCCGACATTATCATGCAGCTCGACCAGTGTCCCCCTTATCCCGCTACGCGCGAATTTGTCCAGCGTGCGGTTGATCTGTCTGCAAACTGGGCTCGCCGTTGTCTTGCCGCCCATACGCGCGAAGACCAAGCTCTCTTCGCCATCTGCCAAGGCGGTATGCATTTGGATCTGCGCCTCGATTCTATTGCTCGCCTGAAGCAAATTGGCCAGGAAAGCGTGGCTTCGGGTCATAAGGATTTTGCGGGGTTCGGCATCGGCGGCTACTCGGTGGGCGAAGATCACGAAACCATGTTCGAAACACTGGGTGACGTTGCTCGCGCGCTGCCGGAAAACAAGCCGCGTTACCTTATGGGCGTAGGCAATCCCACTACATTGGTTCGCGCTGTGCATGAAGGCGTTGACATGTTCGATTGCGTGCTGCCTACTCGAACGGCACGCATGGGCACTGCGTTTTCTTCCCAGGGTCGCATGAATATGCGCAATGCCAAGTTCAAGCATGATTTCGGTCCGCTTGACCCTGCGTGCAGCTGCCCTACCTGCAAAACGCATAGCCGTTCTTACATTCGCCACCTGGTTAAGCAGAATGAAATGTTGGGCAGCGTGCTGCTGAGCATTCACAATCTTTACTTCTTGCTGCATTTGATGGACAGCGCTCGAGAAGCGGTGCTTGCCGGTGCTTATGAGGAGTTCTATCAGGATTGGATGAACTCGCCTGCCGCAAAAGACTATTAACGGCACTCAGCTGGTTTGAAAATGGGGGAGATGCCCCCATTTTCGCGTTTTGGGCACATGTGTCCGAGGGTCTGCTTTTGTTCACTCGCAAAAGATTGCGCAATGATTGGTCTTGCCCTTTCGACGACTGCTTTTGTGCGATAAAGTGGCGAAATTGAAGAAATAACATCGGGTTAACGTGTGTGCCGCTATCATGTTTCCGATATGCACATGCGCGCTCGCGCGCTGTTCAGAGGATAATCAGAAGGACTACTATGGTCGACCAACCCAAGGAAAACGAATTGGACGAGGAAAAAGAAACCACGGCATCTTCCAAGGAAGCGAAGAAGCTTACGGCCGAAGAAAAGCAGCGTGCCAAGGAACGCGAAAAGCGTCGCAAGGCCCGCGCAAAGGAAGCCCAGAAGAAGAATTCCCAGCGTCAGAAGGAGCGCAACAAGCGCACGGGCGGTAACAAGAACCGTCGTAACGTATGGCTTCTTATTGCGGCAACCATTCTGGTAATCGGCTCGGTCTTCATGTTCACGCCCCCGAATGAAAAGATCAATCAGGGCCTGGATATTCAGGGCGGTCTCTCGGTGGTTCTTTCTGCGCAGAGCACCGATGGCGAAGACGTTACCAAGGAAGACATGGAGAAGTCTCGCGCCATCATTGAATCGCGCGTCAACGCCTTGGGCGCATCTGAGGCAACGGTTCAGGTTCAGGGCAACGATCAAATCCTGGTCCAGATCCCGGGCCTCTCTGATCCCGAAACAGCCCTTGCCACCATCGGCAAAACGGGCAAGCTGGAATTCGCTCGCGCTGATTCTTTCACCGAAGCTGACGATCAGGCTGCCATCAAGAACGGCACCTACATGCAGCAAAGTTCGGTTACCGACGATTTTGGCAATTCCTTCAAGACGGGCAAGACAACGTACCGCAGCGTTGACCCAGGCACCTATGCGCCCCTCATCACGGGTGAAAACATCACGCGCGTTACGGTAGACAAGGCATCTGAGACCAGCCAGTACTACGCGGTTAACATCTCGCTCGATTCCGCTGGTACTCAGGCGTTTGCCGATGCAACGCGCGATCTTGCTCCTACCAATGGCCAGATCGTCATTATCCTGGACGGCCAGATCCAGTCCGCTCCTGCAGTACAGTCGGAAATCACGGGTGGTCAGGTTTCTATCACGGGTAATTACACGCTCGAAGAGGCCCAGTCTCTCCAAACGGTTCTCGAAAGTGGTTCGTTGCCGGTAAGCTTCCACTACGAGCAGAGCCAGGTGGTAGGTCCTACGCTTGGCCAGGACGCCCTCAACAGCGGTCTGATTGTTGCCATTTTGGGTCTTGCCCTGGTTATGCTGTACCTGCTGTTCTTCTATCACGGCTTGGGCTTGCTCACCGCTGCTGCTATGGCTGTGTTTGCCGTGCTCTACCTTGGCCTTTTGGCTACGCTTTCGGCATTCGGCCTGTTCTCGCTTTCGCTGGCGGGTATTGCAGGCATCGTCCTTACCATCGGTATGGCCGCCGACTCCTCGATTCTGGTATTGGAGCGTTTCCGCGAGGAAATCCGAATGGGCAGAAGTGTTCGTGCGGCTTCCATCACGGGTGTTCGTCATGGCATCGAAACCTCCATCGACGCCGACTTGGTTTCGCTGGTTTCGGCCCTCACCCTGTTCTTCTTGGCTTCTGCAAGCGTTAAGGGCTTCGGCCTTACGCTGGCACTGGGCATTGCGTGCGACATCGTTATGATGTTGCTGTTGAAGGCTCCGCTTATCCGCCTTCTTGCTCCGCACGTTATTACTAAGCATCCTGGTTTCTGGGGTGTGCGCGACTGTCAGGAAGCAGCGCCGGTCTATGCCGAGCTTCGTGGCGAACAGACGGGAACGGTTGCCCATCCTTCCGCTGAGGCGATGGAGGAAAAGAAGTCTATTGCCCACAAGACGCTTGATGAGCTGAAGGGTCGCTTTATTAAGCGCGACATCAACTTCATGGGTGCGCGCAAGGTGCTCCTTTGCATTTCGGCTGCGCTTGTTGCTCTGTCGTTTGTGGTCGTAGGTGCCCGCGGCCTTCAGTTCGGTATCGAGTTTGTGGGCGGTACGTCTATCGCATTCCACAATACGGGCGACACCTCCATCGAAGATATGCGTGCGGCCTTCGCTGAGGCGGGCGAGCCTGACGCCGTTGTTCAGACCACCAATTCTGATGGTTCCGATGGCTTCCTGGTTCGCACCACCACCACGTCTGCCGAATCTGCCGCAACCACGGCAGCGAAAGTGGTCGATACGCTCAACCTGAGCACCGACAGCTATGAGGTAAACACGGTTGGACCCGACTGGGGTCAGAGCGTGATCCAATCTTCCCTCATCGCATTTGTTGTTTCGCTGCTTTTGATCATTGCTTACATCGCGGTTCGCTTCGAATACAAGATGGGCTTGATGGCAGTTGTTGCGTTGCTGCACGACTTGATTATCGTGGTTGGCGTTTATGCGTTGGTTGGCCGCGAGGTTACGCCTAACACGGTGGCGGCCCTGCTTACCATTTTGGGCTACTCGCTGTATGACACGGTTGTTGTGTTCCACCGCATCAACGACAACATGAAGGAGTCCGACGTAAAGTGCACCTTCATGTCTATGGCGAACCACTCGCTGAACCAGGTATTCATCCGCTCGATCAACACCACGCTCACTTCGTTCGTTCCTGTTCTGGGCATGTTGCTGTTCGGTGGCGAAACGCTGAAAGACTTCGCCTTCGCCATGTCGGTAGGTCTGATTGCGGGTTCGTATTCCTCTATCGCGGTTGCAACGCCGCTCTTCGCGATGTGGAAGTCTCGCGAGCCCAAGAACGCCAAGTTGGTGAAGAAGTACGGCACCGATATCACCCGCTTCTCGTTTGCTTCCACACCGCTTCTTGCCGCTGGCACGGTGGAAGCAGCGCAGCCTGTTGCTACGGTTGATTCCATCGAGGAAACTGTGGTAGATAAGGAAGCCAACAAGAACGAAAGTTCTAAACAGAAGAAAGCCAAGAAGGCCGGCAATTCCGAGCCTATCCGTTGCAGGAGGAAGAAATAATGAGAGAAGGAAGCGCACCGAATTTCGCACCCCCGGTTGAAGAGGGCATCGTTTTTACCTTTGAAGACGAGTCGGGCGACAAGGTCAATCTCGAATTCCTGGGCCTTATCATCCACAACGATCGTCGCTACGGTTTCTTCTACGCTATCGGCGATGGGGAAGAAGCTGGCGGATCGGGCGAGGTAACCATTCTTGAGGTTACCGAGTTCGATGAAGATGGTCAGCCCGCTGCATTTGAACTCGTAATGGACGACGCTATTGCCGCTGAGGTTTACGAGGACTTCAAGGTTGCCACCAAGGATCTTTACGACTTTCAGTAAGTTCGGTTCAATCTGCTAACAAAAAAGGATCGCTTTCGAGCGATCCTTTTTTGTGGCGTGGGGTGACGGCGCCCCTGCCTCTCGTAGGCGATTTCTGTGTATTCGTATCCCGCAGAAGACCCTTTCAGAAATCCACAGTGCTGCTCGCTAGAATCCACTTGTTTGCTTCTAGTTGCAGTATCCACCGCAACTCAGGTCGTTCTGCTGGCAGCCCTGTGCGTCTTTTGCGGGATTTGCTTCAGCGTAAGATTTCGTCAATTCCAGCGTTTGGCCTTTTTAAGGCGATGCGCCTTCGATTCTGGGGGAGCAGCTCATTGCGAAAACAAAAGTTGCAGTACAGGCCAATTTTTTGTTTTCAGGTTTCCGGCAGCTCTGGAGCAGTGCCGGGGAGGGACGAGGCGGACCCGGCGCGGTACTGTGGGGCGGCGCGGGCTCGCGGTATGAGATGGAGCAGGGTGCGGTTGAGGCTGTTTTTCGGTTTCGCTGCTAGAATGGGCAAATTGCAAAAAGTTTCCAAAACTTCATAGGTAAAACACACTTGAAGAAAATTTTCCTTGACGGCGCAGGTACCGCGAAGTATTTTATTAAATTGTGTCTTTTTGCAAAACAACCGGTTGCAACGAAGGAGGAAATGACTCGTGGTTCAGTCTAATAACCCCGATTCCACCAGCCGTTATAGGACTCGCCGGAGCTTCGCGAAGATCCCAGCCGTCATGGACGTGCCGAATCTGATCGCAATCCAGACGGAAAGCTTCAAGAAGTTCATGGATGATGGTCTGACGAATGCTTTCGCAGACATCAGTCCCATCGAATCCAACACCAAAGATATGTGTGTTGAGTTCGGCAAGCATGAATTTGGTGAGCCCAAGTATAGCGTAGATGAATGCAAGGAACGTGACGTGTCCTACCAGGCACCGCTCTTTGCTGAAATCCGCTTCATCAATCGCGAAACAGGCGAGATCAAAGAGCAGGACGTCTTCATGGGCGACTTCCCACTGATGACGGCCCGTGGCACCTTCATCATCAACGGCACCGAGCGTGTTGTTGTATCTCAGTTGGTGCGCAGCCCTGGCGTGTACTTCTCTGCCGAGCGCGACAAAACATCCGACAAGACCATCTACAACGCGAAGATCATTCCTTCTCGCGGTGCATGGCTCGAGTTCGAAACCGACAAGCGCGATATTCTTTCCGTACGCATCGACCGTAAGCGTAAGCAGCCTGCTACGCTTCTTCTGCGTGCACTCGGTATCGCTGAAACGCGTGAAGAGATCATCGATATCCTCGGCGATTCCGAGATGGTGATCCGCACCCTCGACCGCGACCCTGCCACTACCAAGGAAGAGTCTCTTATCGAGCTGTATCGTCGTTTCCGTCCGGGCGAGCCCCCTACGATCGACTCTGCTCGTACGCTGCTTGACGGCCTGTTCTTCAACCCCCAGCGCTACGACCTGGCAAAGGTTGGCCGTTACAAGATCAACAAGAAGCTTGAGTTCGATCCTGAAAACGACGCCTCCACGCTTACGCAGGAAGACATCATCGCAACCATGCGCTACATCGTGGGTCTCCATGATGGCGCCGAAGGCGTTCAGGTAGACGACATCGACCACTTCGGCAATCGTCGTATCCGCACGGTTGGCGAATTGATCCAGAACCAGTTCCGTATCGGCCTTTCCCGTATGGAGCGTGTTGTACGCGAGCGCATGAGCATGCAGGAGCCTGACGACATCACGCCGCAGTCCCTGGTTAACATCCGCCCCATCGTGGCAGCCATCAAGGAGTTCTTCGGTTCTTCCCAGCTGTCCCAGTTCATGGACCAGTCCAACATTGCTGCAGGCGTTACGCACAAGCGCCGTCTGTCCGCACTGGGCCCTGGCGGTCTGTCTCGTGAGCGCGCGGGCTTCGAAGTTCGAGACGTTCATAACTCCCACTACAGCCGCATGTGCCCGATTGAGACCCCTGAAGGTCCTAACATCGGTCTTATCGGCTCGTTGGCAACGTATGCCCGCGTGAACGACTACGGCTTCATCGAGGCTCCGTATCGTCGCGTTGAAGACGGCAAGGTAACTGACATCGTTGACTACCTCACCGCCGATGAAGAAGAAAAGCACACCATCGCCCAGGCTAACGAGCAGTTCGATCCCGAAACGCGCGTATTCGGCCACACCGACGAGAATGGAACGTTTGTTCCTTCAGAGCGTCTGCTGTGCCGTACCCGCGACTCCAAGGGCGTATTCGGCGAGCCTGAAGAAGTTACCGTCGACCGCGTAGACTATATGGACGTTTCGCCTCGTCAGATGACTTCTGTTGCAACGTCGCTGATTCCGTTCCTCGAGCACGACGACGCTAACCGCGCACTGATGGGCTCCAACATGCAGCGTCAGGCAGTGCCTCTGCTTCGTCCTAGCGCACCGCTGGTTGGTACCGGTATCGAGCACCGCATCGCGGTTGACTCTGGTGAGGTTCTGGTAGCCCAGAACGCTGGCGTTGTCGACTACGTTGACGGTCAGACCATCATCATCGAACGCGAAGACGGCGAATACGACGAGTACCTCATCCCTAAGTTCCAGCGCTCCAACCAGTCTGGCTGCATGAACCACAAGCCTATCGTTCGCAAGGGCGACAAGGTATATGCAGGCGATGTTCTGGCAGACGGTCCTTCTTGTGACGGCGCCGAGCTTTCGCTTGGTCAGAACCTGATGGTCGCTTACATGCCTTGGGAAGGTTACAACTACGAGGACGCTATCATCGTGTCCGAACGCGTTGTTGCTGAAGACCTGCTTACGTCCATCCACATCTCCGAGTACGAGATCGATGCTCGTGACACCAAGCTTGGACCTGAGGAAATCACTCGCGAAGTTCCCAATATCTCCGATGATATGGTTTCCGATCTCGATAGCGACGGCATTATCCGCGTTGGCGCTGAGGTATTCCCTGGCGACGTTCTGGTTGGCAAGGTTACCCCGAAGGGCGAAACCGAGCTCACCGCTGAAGAGCGTCTGCTCCGTGCCATCTTCGGTGAGAAGGCTCGTGAGGTTCGCGACACGTCCCTCAAGGTTCCTCATGGCTCTGGCGGCCGCGTAATCAACGTGGTTCGTTCTTCCCGTGCAAACGGCGACGAGCTTGCTCCTGGCGTAAACAAACTCGTTCGCGTATTCGTTGCTCAGAAGCGTAAGATCCAGCAGGGCGACAAGCTCTCCGGTCGTCATGGTAACAAGGGTGTTATCTCCCGCGTTCTGCCGGTAGAGGATATGCCTTACTTGGCCGACGGTACCCCGATCGACGTTATGTTGAACCCCCTGGGCGTTCCTTCCCGTATGAACGTTGGTCAGCTGCTCGAGAACCATCTTGGTTGGGCTGCTAAGTGGGGTTGGTCTGACGATCCTGAGTCCACCGAACCCGTTGCTGGCCCGCAGTTCGTTGCAACGCCGGTATTCGACGGTGCAACCGAGGAAGAGATTTCCAACGCCATCGAAGCTGCTAACCGCAACCTCATCAACATCAACCATGCCAAGTACGGCGACATGGCTCGTGACGAATTCGTTCCGCAGCTTTCCCGCACTGGTAAGGCTTGGCTGTACGACGGCCGTACCGGCGAGCGTTTCCGCGAGCCTATCACCTGCGGTCAGACCTACATCCTTAAGCTGGGCCACATGGTCGACGACAAGATCCATGCTCGCTCGACTGGTCCTTACAGCTTGATCACCCAGCAGCCTCTCGGCGGCAAGGCCCAGTTCGGCGGCCAGCGCTTCGGCGAGATGGAAGTTTGGGCACTGTACTCCTACGGTGCTTCTAACGTCCTGCAGGAGATCCTGACCATCAAGTCCGACGATACCTCCGGCCGTGTTAAGTCCTACGAGGCTATCGTTAAGGGCGAGAGCATTCCTGCTCCTGAGGTACCTGAGTCCTTCAAGGTTCTCATCAAGGAAATGCGCTCGCTGTGCCTCAACGTTGAGCTTGAGGGCCACCAGCATCAGACCATCGATGTCACCCATGACCCCGATGAGGATGAGCTTTTGGGCGCCGCACTTCCCGTTGAAGAAAAGTCCGAAAAGGACAGCGACGACCTGTTGGGTTCCATCACTGCCGAGCTTGGCAATCTGATGGGCGAGAAAAACGACACTGACGACCTTATCGGTAAGGGAGAGGAGAACTAAATGAGCGAATTTGACGTTAACAATTTCGACGCCATCCGCATCTCTCTTGCAAGCGCTGAAGATATCCGTGGTTGGTCTCGTGGCGAAGTTAAGAAGCCCGAAACCATCAACTATCGTACGCTCAAGCCCGAAAAGGACGGCTTGTTCTGCGAAAAGATCTTTGGCCCCACGAAGGACTGGGAATGCGCCTGCGGTAAGTACAAGCGCATTCGCTTCAAGGGCATCGTCTGCGAACGCTGCGGTGTTGAGGTTACGCGCTCCAAGGTTCGTCGTGAGCGCATGGGCCACATCGAGCTCGCTGCTCCGGTAAGCCACATTTGGTACTTCAAGGGCTCTCCTTCGCGTCTGGGCTACTTGCTCGACATTCCGCCGAAGGAACTCGAGAAGGTTCTCTACTTCGCATCTTCCATCATCACGTTTGTTGACAAGGAAGCTCGCGAAGAGGACGTAGAAGAGCTGCGCGATGAGCTTTCCGCAGACTTGGAAGAATTGGACGCAGAGCGCGATCGCCTCATCGAGGCTACGCGCCGCCTGTCCGTCGACTACGTTCCCGAAGAGGACGAGTTCGTTGACGATATCGACGAAGACGAGCGTATGACGCCCGAGGAAGTCGAAGAGGAAATCGCTGACATCTACGAGGAGTTCAACGAGCGCAAGACCCTGCGTTCCGAGGCTCTGGAGGCTTTCCTGAAGATCGAGCCCAAGCAGCTCGTATCCGACGAAGCTCTGTATCGCGAGATGCGCCTGAACTATTCCGACTACTTCAAGGGCGGCATGGGCGCAGAGGCTATCCGCGACCTGCTCGACAGCATCGACCTTGCAGCTACCGCCGAAGAGCTTACTGAAACCGTTGCCACCGGCAAGGGCCAGAAGCGCACCAAGGCTATTAAGCGCCTGAAGGTTGTCGACTCGTTCCTGCATTCCGCAAACAAGCCTTCCGATATGATCCTGGACGTAATCCCGGTTATTCCGCCGGATCTGCGTCCTATGGTCCAGCTCGATGGCGGCCGTTTTGCAACGTCCGACCTGAACGACCTGTATCGTCGCGTTATCAACCGTAACAACCGCCTGAAGCGTCTGCTCGACTTGGGTGCTCCCGAGATCATCGTTAACAACGAAAAGCGCATGCTCCAGGAAGCAGTAGACTCCCTGTTCGACAACGGCCGTCGTGGCCGTCCCGTAACGGGTCCTGGCAACCGTCCGCTGAAGTCCCTCTCCGACATGCTGAAGGGCAAGCAGGGTCGTTTCCGTCAGAACCTGCTCGGTAAGCGCGTTGACTACTCCGGCCGTTCCGTAATCGTTGTTGGCCCTAACCTGAAGCTGCATCAGTGCGGTTTGCCTCAGCAGATGGCCCTCGAGCTGTTCAAGCCCTTCGTAATGAAGCGCCTGGTAGAGCTTGAGTATGCTGCCAACATCAAGGCTGCAAAGCGTGCGGTAGATCGTGGCGCCAGCTATGTTTGGGATGTTCTGGAAGAAGTTATCGTTGAGCATCCGGTACTGCTGAACCGCGCACCTACGCTGCACCGTCTGGGTATTCAGGCATTTGAGCCGGTATTGGTAGAAGGCAAGGCCATCAAGCTGCATCCGTTGGTGTGTACTGCATTCAACGCTGACTTCGACGGTGACCAGATGGCTGTTCACGTACCGCTGGGTGCTGAGGCTCAGGCTGAGGCTCGCGTACTGATGCTTTCCGCAAACAACATTAAGTCGCCTGCACATGGTCGTCCGCTGACCGTTCCTACTCAGGACATGATCATCGGTATGTACTACCTCACCGCTGCCCGCGATGGCTTCCCCGGTGAAGGTCGTGCATTCATCGACTTCGCTGATGCTCGCAACGCCTATGACGCTCGTGCCGAGGTTGACCTTCAGGCCAAGATCTGGGTTCGCCTTCCAAAGGACACCCTGGTTGCAACCGCATTCGGTCAGTTCGAGGAGCACAAAGCTGGTTCGCGTCTGCAGACCACCATTGGCCGTATCATCTTCAACGGTGTGTTCCCGGACGATTATCCGTTCCTGAACTACCAGATGAACAAGAAGGAAATTGGCCGCATCGTAGAGGATGCTTGCAACCGCTACACCCTTTCCGAGGTTGAGCCTATTCTTGACGGTTTGAAGGACACTGGCTTCCATTACGCCACCATCGCTGGTATTACCGTTTCCGTTTACGACGCAACGGTTCCTCCCAGCAAGGACGCTATCCTTGCCGATGCCGACAACAAGGTTGCTGCTATCGAGGAAGACTACGAGATGGGTCTTATGAGCGCCGAAGAGCGTCATAAGCAGGTTGTTGACATTTGGACCGAGGCCAACGAAGAGGTCGGCGAGGCAATGGCTGCTAACTTCGACAGCTTCAACCCGATCTTCATGATGGCCGACTCTGGTGCTCGAGGTAACATCAAGCAGATTCGTCAGCTTGCTGGTATGCGTGGCCTGATGGCAGACACCAAGGGCGGCACGATCGACATTCCTGTTAAGTCGAACTTCCGTGAGGGCCTTTCCGTTCTGGAATACTTCATTTCTACGCACGGCACTCGAAAGGGTATGGCTGACACCGCGCTGCGTACCGCAGACTCCGGTTACCTTACCCGTCGTCTGGTTGACGTTGCTCAGGACGTTATCGTTCGCGAGATCGACTGCGGTACTTCTGACGGCGTTCCTTACCCGATTCACAACGATAAGGGCGAGCTGGACGAGAACCTGGTTGGTCGTTGCGTTCTGGAAGACATCCAGGATGCCGAGGGCAACGTTATCGTTGCTGCGGGTAGCTTCATCAACTCCATGGATCAGGTTGCCGCTATGGATGCTGCTGGTATCTCTACCATCAACATCCGCACGGTTATGACCTGCCATGCAGAGCACGGCGTTTGCCAGAAGTGCTACGGTTGGGACCTTGCTACCGCACGCCCGGTTAACATCGGTACTGCTGTTGGCATTATTGCTGCACAGTCCATCGGTGAGCCTGGCACGCAGCTTACGATGCGTACGTTCCACGCCGGCGGTGTTGCAGGTGAAGACATTACGCACGGTCTGCCTCGTGTTACCGAGCTTTTCGAGGCTCGCAAGCCTAAGGGCCAGGCTGTTCTTGCTGAAATCGCTGGTACCTTGCAGGTAACCGCTGACAAGGTGAACAAGACGCTTACCGTTCACGACCAGGAAGGCAACATCCGCGAATACGTGGTATCTGCTCGCGCAACGCTTTTGCCGGGTGTTACCGATGGTTGCGAAGTTGAGGTTGGCCAGCAGCTCACCAAGGGTTCTGTAAACCCCCACGACCTGCTTCGCCTTACCGACCCGAACACCACGCTTCGCTACATCGTTGCTCAGGTTCAGGACGTGTACGTGTCCCAGGGCGTAGACATCAACGACAAGCACATCGAGGTTATTGCTCGCCAGATGCTGCGTAAGGTTGCTGTTCTCGATCCGGGCGATTCCGACTACTTGCCGGGCCGTCAGGTTAACCGCTTCGAATTCGAAGATACGGCTAACGCTCTGGTTCTGGAAGGCAAGAATCCTCCGGTGGGTCAGCCTCTGCTGCTCGGCATCACCAAGGCTTCGCTGGCAACCGATTCGTTCCTGTCTGCTGCATCGTTCCAGGAAACCACCAAGGTTCTCACCGATGCTGCTATCGAGGGCAAGGTTGATACCCTGCAGGGCCTGAAGGAAAACGTTATTATCGGTAAGCCTATCCCGGCTGGTACCGGCCTCAAGCGTTATCACGACGTGGGCCTTACCTACCGCGGTGTGGCTGTTGACAAGGTTGATTCCGATCGTCTGCCCGATTCCGCTCCTGAGGCGCTTCGCGAAATCGAAGAGCTGCTGCCTCAGCCGCAGGATTGGTCGCTTGACGGCGATGGTTACCTGGGTGTTGGCTCTGACTATGCAAGCTATTTCGCTTCCATCACGTCGGGCTACCGTGGCAACAACCTCTCCGATGAGGATGCTCGTCTGTATATTTACGACGACCTGGGCGTATCGCAGCGTTGGGCCAACAAGTTCTCCGAAGCTGGTATCGAAACCGTGGCTGACCTGGTTGGTCACACCGAGGACGACTTGCTTCGCATCGAGGGTATTGGCACCAAGGCTATCGAAGAGCTGAAGGAAGGCCTCGAAAAGCATGGCTTGTCTCATGTGATCGAAGACGACCTGAACGCTTCTCGCGACGACATGAGCCAGCTGCTCGACATGGTGTTCTCTCCTGATGACACCGTGCTCATCGGCGGCGACCAGCCCGCAACCTTCAGCACCGAAGGTGAGGACATGCTGGGCGAGGCTCTGCCCCCGCGCTCCTATCAGCGCAACCTGGAAGAGCTCGACGCTCTGCTGGGCGCCAACGACCTTGGCTTCCACAGCACGGATGCTGATTCCGACTCCTCTTCGGACGAAGAATAATCCGAGCGAAAGCTAATCGATTCAAAGGCGCGTCCCCGAGTGGGACGCGCCTTTTTGTTTCTTTGGAGAAGGCTTCTTTAGTACGCTAAAGTGCCATGCGGTATCTTCGCTTAGCGTGTTATTCTGATACTCGCAAAAAGTTGAAAGGGAGCAAACGATGCCCAATACCAAAACGTATCTTTCCGATGACCGTATTCCTCCGCAAAGCCAAATCGGTGCTTCGCTGGAATCGTTGGCGCATACCATCCATGAGCGCCGCGATGCGGGCGATGAAAGCTACACGCATCGTTTGCTTACGGGTGATATCGATACGCTTTTGAAGAAGGTCGCCGAAGAGGCCCATGAGGCTACGCTTGCGGCGAAGGACGTTGTGTACAACGAGGGTGATGACGCACAGGTTAATCACCTGCGCTACGAAGCGGCCGACGTGGTGTATCACCTCATGGTTTTGCTGGAGCGTTGCGGCATCGGCCTTGATGAGTTCGCAGCCGAGCTCAACACCCGCATGACCACCGAAGAAATCGAAGAGCGCGGTGGCGTAGTGCTGCTGAAGCCCGAATACGTCAACCGCGGCAACCACGTGGGAAAATAGACACGGGAAAATAGGGACAGGTCCCACTTTCCCACCTAATGAGGAGAGCCTTGCTTGCAACGCATTGTGCAAGCAAGGCTCTCTTTTTGTGCATTATAGCCAAGTGGGAAAATGGGACCTGTCCCTATGCTCCCACTTTAAAGGTACTGGCCGCGGACTTCCCAGAAGGCCACAGCGCTGGCGGCGGCCACATTGAGGGAATCAACCTGATGGGCCATGGGTATCTTCACGGTGAAGTTGCAATTGGCGATGGTGGAAGGCGCCAAGCCGTCGCCTTCAGTTCCCAAGACGAGTGCCAGCTTCTCGGCGCCTGCGATATGCTCATTCTGAAGTGTGACGGAATCTTCTTCCAGCGCCAGGGCTGCAACGGTGAATCCGAGCTGGTTTAGCAGCGGCACTCCCTCTTCGGCCCAATTGCGTTCGGTTCCGATGCGCGTCCACGGTACCTGGAACACGGTTCCCATGGAAACGCGGTTGGCGCGACGATAGAACGGGTCGTGGCACCCGGGGGTAACCAGCACAGCATCCATTCCCAACGCGGCTGCCGAACGGAATATCGCACCGATATTGGTGAAGTTCGTCACGTCTTCCAAGATGGCAACGCGCGTTGCATCTTTAAGCAAGGTGGCAACGTCGGGCAGGGCGGGTCGATGAAAAGCCGCAAGGGGGCCTCGCGTGCGTTCGTAGCCGGTAAGCTCGAAAACCTGTTGGTGCGTGCCAACGAGCAGGGGAGTGGCTGGTGCGGTAGCGTCGATGCGGGCAAACAACTCTTCGCACGCAGGCGCCCAGCGCTTATCGGTTAGCAGAGCAAACGGGGCAAGGCCCGCATCCATGGCCCGATCAATAACGTTGCGCGATTCGACAATGAATAAGCCCTCGTCGGATACCTCACTGCCCGTTGCAAGGCGAAGGCCCACCAGTTGCTTGGGGTCACGCAGCTCGGAATCGGTCATGCTGGAGAATGCGCGTAAACGGGCATCGTCTAAGTTGGTGAGCTCGATGAGGGGCATGGCGTTCCTTTGCTACGGCGGGCTTTATTTGAATTATACGTTGAGGGGATTTTAACTCCGAACTGCTTGTCAAGCACTAATTAGGTGGTTGTGCTAAAATATCGGGTCGGAATATCACCCACGGAAAGGTACATATATGTCAGGGCATTCAAAATGGGCAACCACCAAGCATCGTAAGGCAGCTCAGGACGCAAAGCGCTCCGCGCTGTTCTCCAAGCTTTCCCGTAACATTACCGTTGCGGCGAAGGAAGGCGGCGACCCGAACCCTGAAAACAACGCTTCCCTGGCAGCTGCTATCGATAAGGCAAAGAGCTATTCTTTGCCTAAGGACAAAATCAAGACCGCTATCGACAAAGCTTTCGGTTCCGGCAAAGACGCCGCTAACTACGAAACGGTTGTGTACGAGGGCTATGGCCCCTGCGGTGTTGCTATCTACTGCGACGCTCTGACCGACAACCGCAACCGCACCGCTGCTGATGTTCGTGCCGCCTTCAATCATCATGGTGGCAACCTGGGTACTTCCGGTTCTGTTGCCTTCCAGTTTGAAAAGAAGGGCCAGATCCTGGTAGAAAAGGTTATTAAGTCCGAGCAGAAGAAGGTTGCCGACAAAGAAAACGCTGTCGACGAAGACGAATTCATGATGGCTGTCGCCGAGGCTGGCGGCTCCGATTACGAAGACGCTGGCGATGAGTGGATCGTATACACCGCTCCCACCGATCTGATGACGGTTAAGAAGGGCCTGGAAGAGCAGGGCATCGAAGTTAAGGGTGCTGAGTTCATCATGGAGCCCACCACGCCTACCGAGGTTACCGTTGCTGATGCAAAGAAGGTTATGCGTCTGGTAGACCGTCTGGAAGAGCTCGAAGATCTTCAGAACGTATATCACACCATGGACATCACCGACGAAATCGCTGCTGCCCTCGACGAAGAGGAATAAGCGACTCCTGAATCTGAAAAGGGACTTCTTTAGTTTCATTTTCAACGATCAACAGGCGTTACTTGGTAACGTTACCGTAAAAAGAAAGGCTGCTTTGTGCAGCCTTTCTTTCTTTTAATCAAGGGTCTATTTCGGGCTGGTGCCTGTGGTATAGTAGTTGAACTTCAAAGCATTAAACGCACTACTTAACCACACTACGATGCTCAAGGGGTCTTCTTTTCGTGACGCGACAAGCGAACATTCTTTCGTTCGATGAGGTAAAAGCCCGCGAGGCTTCGCTTCCGCGTACCGTTTCGCCCTCGTCTTCTTCTCGTAGAGCCTATGAGGCCCATCGAAACGCCGAAGAAGGCGCAGCTCGTCGTACTTCTTCTCGCTCAAATACCCCTCGTGTTTCCAGCGCTCGTTCTTACCGCGAGGCATCGGCGTCTCGTTTTGCCGAAAGCGACTATGCGCAGTTGCAGCGTCCTTCACGGGAACGTGCCTCTATGCGTGGGTACGATGACCTCAATCACGCCGCTCCACGTGCTGGTCGTGGTTATTCCTCGTCTGTTTCCGCGGGCGACCGTCGTTATTCGTCAGCTCGCGCTCAGGCTCGTAGGGGCTATCAGCCCCAGGTTTCCTCTGGTTATGCCTCTTCTCGTAGCGACGCTGCACGCGGCGTTCGTTCTCGTCGCATAGACGATGCTTCCGCAGAAAGCGAAGAGCGCGCAGCGGCACGTCGTTCGGCACAGCGCAAGCAGAACGAAAGCTTCTCTCACGAAATTCGTAAGCGATTCCGAGCTGCCAAGGCCGATCGCGAATTCGATCGCACCATCGGCGCTCGCGAAAGGGCGCGTGCGCGTGCGGAGCAGCAAGAGCAGGGTAGTCGTGCCGCCGTATACGATATGCGCATGGGCTCAACCCAGCGTAAGTCGGTGCGCAGCATGGCTGAAGGCGAAAGTGGCAAGCACGGTTTTTCGCTACCGTTCGCTATTCCTTTTTCGGGGTCTATCTCTGCATGGGCAACACGCGGCATAGTTTCGCTCATTGCTGTTGTGTTCGCGGTAACCATGCTCTACTTCCCTTGTCAGAACTACTACAACGAAACGCGTCAGCTGCAGCAGCTTCAAGCTGAGTACGACGTGCTTCAGGAATACAATACCCAGATGCAAAATCAGGTAGATTACCTTAATACCGATGAAGGCATTGAGGACTATGCCCGCTCCGAGTTGGGATGGATACGCCCAGGCGAACATGTTGTTTCGGTTGAAGGGGTAACTCCCTCAACCAGTGATTCACGTTCAAATGACCGCGTCTATGCTATCCCTGCAGGCAGCGTGGCAGCTCCCGACACGTGGTATTCCGGCATTTTGGATGTGATCTTTGGCTATGGCCACTAATTCAAAATGTATTGCAGCTTTCGACATCGGCACGGTAACGTGCCGATTGTTGTTGGCGGAGGTTCAAGACGGCGCGCTCCATGAGCTTGAGCGGCGTTGCGTTATAACCAATCTTGGTGTTGGTGTCGATAAGACGGGCGTCCTCCAGGAAGACGCCATTCAGCGCGTGGTTGCGCAGATTGGCGAATACGTTGAAATCGTGAACAGCTATCGCGATGACAAACACCCTGAAATTCCTATTGTCGCCGTTGCTACCAGCGCTTCGCGCGATGCTAAGAATTCCGACGTTTTGGTAGGGAAGCTGCGCGAGCTGGGCGTAGAGCTCTCCGTTATTGAAGGCGAGCGCGAGGCGGCTCTTTCGTTCCGCGGCGCTTCGCGCGGGCACGAAGGCGAAAACCTTCTAGTTGCCGATATCGGTGGCGGTTCTACCGAAGTGGTGCTGGGTGTAGGCGGCGAAGCTCCGAAACTGGCGCATTCGTTCAATGTTGGATGCCGCCGCATGACGGAGCGCTTCTATGTTTCCGACCCTCCGACTGAACCTGAATTGGTGCAGGCTCGCGCCTGGGTTCAGCATGAATTCAAGGCCTTTTTCGAACATGCGAAAAACGAAGGGATCGCAATCGACCGTATTGTTGCGGTGGCAGGCACAGCAACCAGCGTTGTTTCTATGGACAAGAAGATGGAAGTGTACGATTCCGCTTTGGTCAATGGCGTTACGGTTCCGGGTGAAACCCTGAACAGCTTGTACCGCCAGCTGTCCAGCATGCCCTTGGCCGACCGCAAGCAGGTAGTGGGTCTTCAGCCCGAACGCGCTTCGGTAATCGTAGCCGGCTTGGGTATTTTGCTTGAAGTGCTTGCGGCAGCCGATTGCAAATCCTTCACAGTTAGCGAATCGGATATCCTTCAAGGCTTGATCCTTGATGCCTATGAGCAGGGGAAATAAGAAAATCTTGCTTGTTGATCAAGATTTGTTCACTGAAGAGCTTTCATGGGAATGATCCTCAACCGCGCGTTGGGAGTTATTTTTGCTATGATGGTAGAGCTTGCCCGTCAGGGGCAACACGGGAGCGTGGTGGAATTGGCATACACAGCGGACTTAAAATCCGCCACCTTCGGGTTTGTGGGTTCGAGTCCCACCGCTCCTACCAGTTCTGAATTCAGCAGTGCCCCGTTTTAGCGGGCACTCAGTTATAACGAAAGCGTTGAAGATGACAGACATCGCACCTTACATGCAGGATCCCAAGATCGTCCAAAACATCAAGGATTTCGAGGCATACTGCAAGACAGAAGATGCATCTGCCCAGCCCGGTTCGCCCGCGCTGTTCGAATCGTACCTGAGCCGTTATGCGGACAAAGTCGGCGACATCATCAACACGTTCATTCCTACAGGTAGCCATCCCGATATGGATAAGTACCTGTACGCTCCGCTTATGAAGTACAGCCAAAATGGCGGCAAGCGTCATCGCCCCCTTATCTGCGTTGCAGCATGCGCTGCGGTAGGTGGCGATATCCGTCGAGCATTTTCTGCCGCTGCCGCTATCGAGCACTTCCATACGGCTGCCCTTATTCACGACGATATTGCCGATGAAGCATCGCTGCGCCGTGGCGAGCCTTGCATGCACCTTACCCAGGGCGAAGGCCTTGCCATTAACGCGGGCGACTTGGCCCTGTCCATCGTAAACGGCATCGTTATGCGCGATCCGCTGCTTTCCGACTCCATGAAGGTGCGCGTCGCTATCGAGCTGGTTTCCATGGCTCAGAGCACGGTAGAGGGTCAGGCACTTGATATTGGCTGGGCTCGTGACGGTCGCTATGACATCACGCCGGAAGATTATCTGGTTATGGCAACGCATAAAACCGCGCATTATTCCGGCGCGGTTCCCCTGGCTGTTGGCGCTATGGTTGGCGGCGGCTCGGAAGAGCAGGTTGAAGCCCTTCGTGCTTATGGCTTGGACACGGGCCTTGCGTTCCAGATTCAGGACGACCTGCTTAACTTGGTTGGCACCAAGGAAGCAAAAGAAAAAGACTATCGCAGCGACATTACCGAAGGCAAGCGTACGCTTGTTGTGGTTCATGCGCTGCAGAACACCACGAAGCGGGAACGCTTGGTAGAGATCCTTTCCTCCAAGGAAACGGATCCGGCTATTCTTGAGGAAGCGGTTTCCATCATGCGTGAGGCGGGCAGCATCGATTATGCGCGCGCCTATGCAGAGAAGCTAACCGCCAACGCTCAGGAGCGCCTTGCGAAAATCCTGCCCGAATCGAAGATGCGCGACCTGTTAGCGTCGATGGCAGATTGGTTCGTTGATCGACTTAAGTAGTGAAGCATATGGATCCTATTAAGAAAAACGATTCCGGCGCTGCGGTTGAAGATGTGCAGCGCAGGCTCGTAAAAGCTGGTTATCTGGCTGAAGACCAGGTAACAGGCGCCTTTGGTGCCGAAACGGAAAACGCTGTTTTGTCGCTGTGCCGCGATTGTGGCATCGAGCCGCGTGCTGAAGTGGACAACGCCGTTTGGACCAAATTGGTTGACGCGTCGTTCGAATTGGGCGACCGCAACCTGTTCTTGCGCGTTCCGTTCTTCCACGGTGCCGATGTTCGTACGCTCCAGGAAGCTCTTTCCGCGCTGGGCTTTTCTTGCGGTATTGCCGATGGTATTTTTGGCGTTCACACGGAAGATGCGCTGCGTCGTTTCCAGCTGAACATGGGCTTGCCCACCGACGGCATTGCCGGCGCATTCACGTTCCGCGCGCTTTTGCACTTGCAGCATTCTTGGAAGGGCAAGGATTCATTCAGCCCTGTTCCCCGTTTGGGCTTTGCCCGTGCAGCTCAGGTGCTCGAATCGAACCTCATCTGCCTTTTCGGCACATCGGAATTCACTCGTTCGGTTGCCGCTCGTATGTCGAACCTGGCACTTGCCACCACTCCGGCATCGAAGGTTACCAGCGCCGATTCGCTGCTGGTTGCCCCCGATGAAAGCATGTATTTCGTGCAAATTCTGGTTGGCAACGAAAAGCCCGCTTCCACGGTTCCCACGGTAGATTTCGTGGATGAAGAAAGCCTTCCCGACCGCGTCGGTCAGGCTCTTATGGCAACGGAAGGCCACCAGCGCCGCATTGCTGTTCGCCTGCCTGAAGAGGGCTGGGAAGATGCTGGCGCCGATCGTTCGGCTCAGCATTACGCCATCGTTTTGCTCGATGCACTTTGCTCTGGTTTGGTTATTGCGGAGCAGCGATAGCTTTGGTTTTCGTTTGCTATACTGAGGACGCATAGGCAATTGAGCAGAAAGGCGTCCATGGAAGCATCAGCTCTTATTCTTGCTGCGGGTGCAGGTACCCGCATGAAATCATCTAAACCCAAGGTGGCTCACCAGATTTTCGGTAAGCCCCTTGTTCGTTGGGTCGTCGATGCCGCACATGCTGCGGGTATCGATTCCGTTGTTGGCGTGGTAGGCCACGGCAGGGAACAGGTAGAGCCTCTCCTTGCCGACGTAACCACCGTTGTTCAGGAAGAGCAGCTGGGTACCGCCCATGCTGTTCTGGCGGCACGTGGTGCGCTTGAGGGCCGCAGCGGTTCCCTGGTAGTGCTTACGGGCGATTCCCCGCTGGTACGCGCCGAAACCATCGCTGAGCTTGTTCGCACGCGCGAAGAGGCCAACGCCGCCGTGGTTGTTCTGACCATGGAAGCGGAAAACCCCACGGGCTACGGCCGCATTATCCGCGATGCGGCAGGCGACGTTCAGGAAATCGTCGAGCAGAAAGACTGCACGCCTGAACAGGCTGCGGTAACGGAATGCAATTCCGGCTTCTACTGCTTCGACATCGAAACCCTGTTTGCTGCGCTGGAAGAAGTTTCCACCGACAATGCGCAGGGCGAATACTATCTTACCGATGTCCTGGGCATTGCCCGCAGCCAGGGCAAGCGCGTTCTTGGCCTGAAAGCCGAAGAGGCATCCGAATGCCTGGGCGTTAATTCCCGCCGCCAGCTTGCTGAGGCCACCAAGGTGCTGCAGCAGCGCATCAACGGCATGCATATGGACAACGGCGTAGCCATCATGGATCCCGCCACCACGTGGATCGGCCCCGATGTAACCATCGAGCCCGATGTTGAGATTCTGCCCATGACCTTCCTTATGGGCGCTACTTCCATCGCCACCGGCAGCGTTGTTGGCCCCAATTCCCGCCTTACCGACACTACGGTAGGGGCGAATTGCCAGGTCGAAGAAACTGTGGCTATCGAAACCGTTCTTGATGCTGATGTTACGTGCGGTCCTCGTGCGTATCTGCGTCCTGGTACGCACATGTGCGAAGGTTCCAAGGCGGGCACGCACGTGGAAATCAAGAAATCCACCATCGGCAAGGGCAGCAAGGTGCCGCACCTGAGCTATATCGGCGACACCACCATGGGCAAAGGCGTTAACATTGGCGCCGGCAGCATCACCTGTAATTACGATGGCGAAAAGAAATGGCCTACCACCATCGGCGACAACTGCTTTGTTGGCAGTGACGTAATGATGGTTGCTCCGGTAACGCTGGGGGAGAACTCCCTTATCGGCGCCGGGTCTGTTATCACCAAAGACGTATCTGCGGGGGCCCTTGGTTTGGGTCGTGCCCGTCAGACGGAAATTGAGCATTGGAACGAGAGGAAGAAGAACTAATGAGCAACATGACCAAGACCATGGCGGTATTCGCCGGGTCAACCTGTCCCGAGCTGGCTGAGGATATTGCCACTGCGCTGGGCACCACGCTCGGCAACGTGAAGCTCGAGAAGTTCTCGAACGGTGAAATTTACGCACGTTATCTTGAAAGCGTTCGTGGCGCAGACGTATTCATCGTACAGTCCACTTCCACGCCTAACGTTAACGAAGCAGTAATGGAGCTGCTTATTATGGCCGATGCGGCAAAGCGCGCTTCTGCCCGTACCGTTAACGCTGTTGTTCCTTGCTATGGCTATGCTCGCCAGGACCGCAAGGCTGCTGCACGTGAGCCCATTACGGCTAAGCTGGTTGCCAACATCATGACTGCTGCTGGCATTGACCGCACCATTACCATCGACCTGCATCAGGGTCAGATCCAGGGCTTCTTCGACACCCCGGTTGATCACCTGACCGCGCTGCCCATCTTCGCCGATTACTTCCGCAAGAAGAACATCGACACCGAAAAGCTCTGCGTGGTAAGCCCCGACGTTGGTCGCGCTAAGGCTGCAAAGAAGCTTTCCGACATGCTTCACTCCGACCTGGCAATCATGCACAAGGGCCGCCCTGGTCATAACAAGGCGGAAATCACTGCACTTATTGGTGACGTTAACGGCAAGATCTGCATCGTTAACGACGACATGATTGATACCGCTGGTACCCTGTGCGCTGCTGTTGCCACGCTGAAGCAGAAGGGCGCTGAAAAGGTATACGTTTGCGCTACGCATCCTATTTTCAGCGGTCCTGCTTACGAGCGCATCGAAAACTCCCAGATCGACGAGCTGGTAGTTTGCAACACCGTTGTTGTTCCTCAGGAAAAGCAGACCGGCAAGATCAACGTTATTTCCGTTGCCCCGCTTTTGGCTCGTGCTATCAACAACGTATATGACAACAAGTCGGTTGCTTCGTTGTTCGACCCTGAGTTTGCCCTGTAAGGCATGCGCGTAGTAGTTGGCCTGGGCAACCCAGGGGAAGAATACGCACATACGCGCCACAATGCGGGCTTTGAGGTAGTAGACCTTCTGGCCAGCGAATGGGGCGTAACCTACTGGAAGAACACGTGCGGTGCTTTGGTGGGCGAAGGCAAGCTGCGTCATTCCGACGGCAGCATCGAAAAGGTTATTCTGGCGAAACCCCAGAGCTTCATGAACCTTTCCGGCGGGCCTACGTCGAAACTGTGCAAGGAATATGATTGCTCGGTTGAAGAGCTTATTGTTATCCACGACGAGCTTGATATCGACCCAGGCACCGTGAAGGTGAAGAAGGGCGGTGGGCATGCGGGCCATAACGGCTTGAAGTCCATCATCGAAAAATGCGGTTCGCGCGAGTTCTTGCGCGTGCGAACTGGTATCGGCCGCCCTCCCGGAAGGATGAGCGTGGTGGATTTCGTGCTGGGCACTCCGAAGAAGGATGCAAAGGACGATTTCGACCAGGCATGCCAGCGTGCCGCCGAAGCAGTTGAATCGCTGCTGGAAAAGGGACTGGCAAGAACACAGGATGTGTTCAATCAGCACTAACGAAGATCCCGATCGCGAAAGCGGTCGGGATCTTTTTTGTTGGTGGAGGCGCTGATCTTGGCAATGGTTTAGGGGGGGGCAACGGGACTCCACCAACCGCTGAAGTTGCATAGACACGGAGCTGGCCTTTGGTGCGTTTTACCAGCTAGTGACATATAATGTCGGCATTGCATTCGTATCGTATCCCTAGTGATTTGACGATGTGGATGCGGTTGCAAAGGAAACTCATTGATGGGGAACCGAGTGGAGCTGAGAACTGTTTCTTCCCGATAGCGGAACCCATTCTTCAATGTTCCTCAGTATGTCTGACGCACTCATAGCATAGCAACGATCAAGGCAACGTCTAAACGGCGGGCTTGGCGAGTTTAATGTGCTTGTGCGCTTAAAGAACCTGTAAAGAAAGGCAAATAGCCGTGATCACTGGAGCAACTAAGGGTAAGGTCGACGCCATTTGGCAGAAGATGTGGGAGGGTGGCATTACCAACCCCATCGAGGTTATTAGTCAGCTTACCTACCTGATGTTTATTCGCTCGCTTGACGAAAAAGAACTTGAAGCTGAGCGTATGGAGCAGGTGCTGGGTGTGCCGCAGCCGCGTATTTTTCCGGAAGCTTACCGCAATGCCTATGGTGCGGAAATCCCTGGAGAAGAACTTCGTTGGAGCCGCTTTAAGGATAAGTCTGCTCAGGAAATGTATCGCATCGTAAGCGAGTTCGTATTCCCGTTCATCAAGGAGCTGGGAGATGGCTCTGCTTTTTCTAAAGCAATGGAATCTGCAACCTTTGGCTTTCCGGCAGGTAAGCCTTCTCTGCTCGAGAAGGCCGTTGACGGGGTTGAAGGGTTGCTTGCTGAGTTCGATGAGCATATTGGAGACTTGGGCGATCTTTACGAGTACATGCTGTCAAAGCTCTCCACTGCGGGCACCAACGGTCAGTTCCGTACCCCACAGCATATTCGCAGCATGATGGTTGCCATGGTTGACCCCAAGCCTGGTGAACTTATATGCGACCCTGCTTGCGGTACCGCTGGCTTCCTTATTTCTGCTGCCGAGCATATTCGTTGCAATTACGAAGCGAACATGACAAGTCAGCAGTGGGATTGCTTCACGGGTGCGAAGGGGACAGACCCGCAGTTCAGTGGTTTTGAGATGGATCAGACCATGTTGCGAATTTCCACCATGAATCTGATGCTTCACGGTGTGGATGCGCCAGATGTGCGCTACATGGACTCAATTTCCAAGAGCAACACTGTGCGCAGCCGCTATGACGTGATTCTTGCGAACCCACCGTTCACTGGTTCGGTGGACGTTGAGGATATTGATAAAAGCTTGCGTGGCATCGTTGATTCCAAGCAGACAGAACTCCTGTTCGTGGCGCTCTTCCTGCGTATGCTGAAGATGGGTGGCCGCTGTGCGTGCATCGTTCCCAATGGCGTGCTGTTCCGCAGCAACTCAAAGGCATACGGTCAGCTGCGCCGCGAGCTGGTGGATAACCAGAAGCTCGAGGCTATTATTTATATGCCGAGTGGTGTTTTTAAGCCCTATTCAGGGGTCAGCACAGCTGTTCTTGTGTTTACTAAGACCGATGCCGGTGGCACTGATGATGTTTGGATGTACAACATGGAGGGCGACGGCTTTACCCTCGATGACAAGCGCGATGCCGATGAAAAGCACAACGACATCCCTGATATCTTGAACCGATGGGCAAATCTTGCCGATGAGGCAAAGCGCGAGCGTACGGACAAGAGCTTCCTGGTTCCTAGACAGGAGATTGTCGACAACGACTACGACTTCAGCTTTAACAAGTACACCAAGACTGAATACGAGCGTATTGAGTACCCGCCCACTGAAGAAATCCTGGCCGATCTTGCCGACCTGAACCGTCAGATGGCCGAAAGCCTTGCAGAGCTCAATAAGATGCTCGGAGGTGATCGTGATGAGTAGCAAACCCCGATTTGTCGGGGAGAAGGTGAA
>CBCTKC010000011.1:0-46541 GCA_965147435.1 uncultured Eggerthella sp.
GAGATACGCACGTAGCCGCGATAGCTGTCGTTCAGCTCCGGCATGCACCGGCGGTCGTTATCGGACCCGCGATAGGACTTGTTCATCCACTCCTTGACCTCGTATTCGAGAATCAGCGGCTCGGGAAAATCCATACGCCCGGTGCTTCGAACACGTTCCTGCAACTGCCAGCCCTGTTCCTCGGCAAGGCCCTCGATTGATTCATAGAAAGCGTTTCGGCCGAGCATGCGACCGGAGGGCTGATTGCGCTGGAACCAATGGCGGTACAGGTCGTACAGGAACTTGCACGGGAGCAGATGCCAAGACGCCGCAGGGAAAATCTCGTCGGCGAACTGGCGCAGGGGGTCGTTCGCCACGCGGAAATCATCCAGAAGCGCCAAACAGGCATCCGGCGTTTCGTGTCCGGTGCCCGGCTTCAGTCCCTTGACGAAGTCAAGGACCTCTTCCGCCGAACCCATGCCCTTCACTTCAGGGAAAACCGCCACGAGCGCGTCGGCGTAAGCCTTCGTCCTCGCGGCCTGCGCCTCGCTGCGCAGCTTCTTCGCCTGAGCCTCTAACGCACGTGCCGTCTCAGCCACGTCATCAAACCTCTTCGCTGCCATAATCTATTCCTCCTCAATCGTTGTCTTCTGTATCCGTCGCGAGACCAAGCTTCTCCCTCACCGCCGCGTAACCGGCACCGAGGTCTGCGGGCGTCGTGCCATGGGCGGTGCAGTAATCGAGGACGACCGTGCGGAAAATCCCGCGACGTCTGCCCAAGAAGGGGACCCATCCGCCCGCGCCGCCAAAACCAGCATCGTGCTTGCTGTAGGCCTTCAAGCCGGGGCACCACTTCTCGCAGCTCGTCTTGAGGACGGACCCGCTCGCGTCCTTGTTCTGCGTCCATTCGCCGTCGGAGCACGCAAGCTCGACGATTCGGGCCGTGAACGCCTTGCGGCTCATCTGCATCCGCATGCCCTTGTGCTCCGCGTCCAGCCATTCGTCATAGCGCATGGACAGGTACTCATTCGGTACGAAGTCGGCCCTAATCGAATCCTTGATGTCCTCCCAGAACTCAGCCACCGTGTCATTGCCGAGAACCCACTCGTGCTTCAGCTGCGCGGCCTCCTTAGGCTCGGGCAGCTCGTAATACCGGTCCCACTTCACCAGCGCCTGATAGGCCAGGTATTCGCAGAACTCGGGGGACACGACCCACTCGGAACGGATGGTCTTGTCGTCGGCCTTGCCGGCGAACTGCCCCGTGAACGGGACGTAGATGTTGCGGTCCAGCCAAGCGTCCCCCTTGTCGCGGGTCTTCGGGATGTCGTTGGCGGCGCAGACAATCAGCGCGTGGGGCGTGTAGTCGAACATGCCCTTGTTCTTGCGCTCCACGCCTATCGCGTCATGCGAGATGATTGACTTCAGGCGCGAGTTGTCCTTCAGGTACGCGCCCGAATCGGAGTCCTCGCACGTGATGAGGGAGACACCCACGATGTTCGACACGCCGAAGCGCCCGCCATCCGTGCCGCCGGCAAGCAGCGCGAGGCTTGAGGTCATGCACCCGTCGTAGCCGACGAGCGACTTGAGGCAGTCGAGGAAGGTGCTCTTCCCGTTGTGACCAGTCTCGTTGTGGAAGGTCACCATGACGCGCCAGTTGTGGTAGCTGCGCAGGGACGCCCCCGCCACCTTGACAAGCAGGTCGCGCCCGCCGTCGTAGGGGGCGTAGGAGTCCAGCAGCTGCCAGAAGTCAATCTTCGAGCCGTCCGGCATCGTGTGCTCGGGGACGGGCGGCTCCTTGTCGGGGAGGCGCGTGGCACTCTTCCTGAGAGCAACGACCCCGGGGGAAAACTCGCGCAGGACGCGCTCCTCGTAATCCCAGATTCCGTTGGCCATGAAGACCAGGGACGGGTTATCGCACTCGCACACGCGGTTCTCCCGACGCGATGCCATGTCGTGCAGCTTCTGGACGAAGTTCTTCTTCCAGTTGCCGTTCACGGCACCCACGACCTCCTGACACCACAGGTCAATCTGCCCGTCGCCAATCTCGCGGTAAATTCCCTCGTCGGGGTCGTACATAGCGAGCACGCCCTCCGAGGTCGGCTTGTCCACGGTCTCCTTGACGCAGACCATGCGGATGACCTCCTGCGCGAACACCAGCTCGGCGGCCTGCACGGGGTCGATGCTCTTGAGCCTCGGCCAGCGAAAGCCCCTGCCGTAAATCTTGCCCGCCTGCGGATTGGATGGCGGCTCGGACAGGTTGACCCACGCCACGAGGGCGTTCGTCGCCTTGACCACGTTGTCCGAGAGGGCGGACAGGCCATCGCCCGCGCAGTCGCGCAGCACATAGCTCACCACATCGCTGAGCGCCTTGTGATAGTTCTCCCCGCCATACAGGTAGTCAGGGTTGTACGCCTCGCCCTGATTCCCCTCGTCGTACGCACGCCCCCTCTTCATCTCATCCTTTGTCTGCGGGTCAGATACTTGAAAAATGGGCGGTAATGAGCTATAATATTTGCAGTTAGACGGAGCGGTTCCCTTTGCTGTGGCGGCGGGGGAGCTGCTCTTTTCTTTTGCCTCCATGCTCTCACCTCCTTAATTCGTCAGCTCGACGCGCTTCACGTTCTCGTTCTTCCACGCCTCGACGTCGTCAATCTTGTAGCGAACCGCGTTTCCGACCTTGTAGTAGTTCGGACCCTTGCCCTGAGAGCGCCAGACACAGAGCGTCCCCGCGCTCAAACCGAGGAACGCCGCCACCTCGCGCGTCGTCATATACAGCGGATTAACCTCTTTTACCTGCTTCTTTGCCTTAGCCATAACCAGCCACCTCCATGTTCAAAGTCCTTTTCGCGAAACAAAAAAAGCTCCCGTGGAAACCAAAGAAGGACAGAGGCGCAAAGCCTTGTCTATCTCGGTTTCCACGGGAGCTTCGTGTTCGTTGTTTCGCCCGTGACGCACGGCCTATACGACCGAGCGCTCGGCTCCTATTCCCGATAGCAACCCCGCATCAAGGACGGGACGGGTGCTGAGCCATTTAACTATATTAGTTTCATTATACGCCATTAGGACAATTAAAGCAATATCAATTTTCCAGTAGCCGCAGTTCAGAGCCTATTTCCGCTCGTAAACGAATGGAAAGGCTCGAAAAAGCAACCCTCCGCACCGCCCGGAAAGCAGCGACTGCAACAAGAGGTACACGTGAGGGCTGACCACATGTGTGACCACATCAAAATGGCATCTGGTCAGCTCTTGAAATGAAAATCCCCTCTTTTACCAATGGATTTTTTTCGTTCTGACCACATGACCAGATGACCAGATAAAATCCGACAAACTTTATTTATTTACGCGTATTACGTAGTCCTTTTCAATTTTTAAAAATAAGTCCTAAATTATGTGGTCATCTGGTCAGGAATTGCAAAAAGCCTGATGGCGCCTAGTGATTTGGCTGACCAGATGGTGACCACATCATTTTTTCTTCTGGTCATCTGGTCAGCATGTGGTCAGGCAAAACGCTCATAAACGAGGGGACAGGTGATTCTTCTGTCCTAAGCAGGTGCGCATTTCGGACGCTTCGCGTCCTCAATGCAGGCTAGTTACGCCTCGGGCTGCGCCCTCGGCTTGCCTCATCGCATATTGGGTACGCAAAAAAGCATGGAAACCATCCAATACGGTTTCGCATGCCTCATGCGTACTTTCTCGAAGGCAACGGAGGCGCGAAGCGCCGTAGTTGCCGGCCAGACGGAGGGGCGTATGGCATGCCAAGCCCATGCCGCATCCCTTCTGTACGTCCGCCCACATCCAACTGCCGCCCGCAGGGCGGCCGCCCTTGCATCGAGCGAACGCGAGATGCACATGGGCGCTCGAACGTCCTCAGACCGCTTCAGAGGCGTTTTAAGGCACGAAAAAAGCCCGAGGGGTACACGAGTACCCCAACGGGCTTAAAACGCCTTAAAACGGCAAAATACGGCGTTTCACGGCAACGTGAACGGAAAGGGGACGCCATCAGGCGTCCCCCAACCTATACACAAGCGCAAACTCATTCTTGTAGAAGAAGAGTTCGACGCTTCCTCTTCTGGTGGAGGCGCGGAGAATCGAACTCCGGTCCATACTAAATCATCAACGAGGCTCTACAAGCTTATTCAATGTTCAAACTTGAGATGAGCAAGACCCATTGACAGGTCCGCGCGCACCCTAGCGGGTTCAATCTTTTGCTTGGCCATACCAGCTACGTGCCAAACAGCATCCCTCTAAAAATGATAACGAAGGTAAAGGCGAAGGAAGACTTCACGTCGTCACGCTGCGATTAAATTAAGCAGCGAGGGCCAGCTGGCCCTGAGTGTTGTTTTTGCCAATTAACTTGACGGTACCCCTATTTAACGTGGCGAGGAGACCACGACCTGCTCCTCGGATCCGACTTACCATGTCGAAACCAGTCGCCCCCAAATGGGGTTATTCCCCTGTAAAAGTGCTCACCTAGTATAACAAAAACGGCAGCTGAATCGACCTTACAGTAGTCATGAGTCTCAAACACTTATAAAGTACGCCGGGATAAACAGAACCTTCGCGCAAAAAAAGAAGGAGCCCAGTAGGGCTCCTTCTTAATGGCAAATCGTAATTATGAAACGATTACTTATCTGCAAGAGCAGCATGTGCTGCAGCAAGGCGAGCCAAAGGCACACGATAGGGAGAGCAGCTGACGTAGTCGAGACCGATGCCATAGAAAGTCTTGATGGAGTCAGGATCGCCACCGTGCTCGCCGCAAACACCGCAAACAATATCGGGGTTACCCTGATGACCGAGCTCAACACCCATCTTGACGAGCTTAGCAACGCCAGGATCAACCGTAGCAAACGGGTTGTAAGGCAGAATTCGCTCAGCGAGGTACTGATGGATGAATTCAGCCTCAACGTCGTCACGGGAGAAGCCAAAGGTGGTCTGCGTCAGGTCGTTGGTGCCAAAGCTGAAGAAGTCTGCCTTAGTAGCAATCTCGTCAGCGGTTACGGCAGCACGAGGAAGCTCGATCATAGTACCGATCTTGATCTCAAGCTCTACGCCCTCTTCCTGGGCAACCTGAGCAATAACGCCCTCTGCCTGTTCGCGAAGCTTAGCAAGCTCAGGAACAACAGAAACAAGAGGAATCATGATTTCAGGCTTAGGATCGAGACCTTCCTTCTTGAGCTGAGCAGCAGCAGTAGCAATAGCACGAACCTGCATTTCAGCAAGGATAGGATACTTGATTGCCAAACGGCAGCCGCGAAGACCAAGCATGGGGTTTGCCTCGGAGAAGCTATCGATCTGCTCCATAAGAGCACGCTTCTTCTCGATGACAGCAGGATCGCCGCCAGTAGCCTCAAGGCGAGCAATCTCAACATCGAGAGCGCGAGCAGACTCGAGGAACTCATGCAGAGGAGGATCGAGCAGACGAACGATAACAGGCAGACCGTCCATAGCACGGAACATACCAAGGAAGTCGCCAGTCTGAGCCTTCAGAAGATCGTCGCAAGCCTTTTCACGAATAGCTTCGTCATCGTTGAGGATGAAGGTCTGGATGATTTGCTTACGTTCGCCAAGGAACATATGCTCGGTACGGCACAGACCAATACCCTGAGCACCAAAATCACGTGCGAGCTGAGCATCTTCGGGGTTATCGGCGTTTGCGCGAACACCCATGGTGCGGAACTCGTCTGCCCATTCGAGGATGGTGTCAAGATCGCCAGCAAGTTCGGGCTGAACAAGCTCAACAGCACCCAGAACAACAATACCGGTGGTACCGTCAAGCGAGATAACGTCGCCTTCCTTGATTACGATGTCAGTGCCGGCAATAGAAGCCTGCTTTGCCTCTGCATCAATCTTGAGAGCGTCAACGCCGCAAACGCAGGGAGCACCCATACCACGAGCGATAACAGCTGCATGAGAAGTCTTGCCGCCATGGGAGGTAAGAACGCCTTCAGCAGCAATCATGCCAGCAAGGTCGTCGGGAGTGGTTTCCCAGCGAACCAGAACGGTCTTACGACCTTCCTTAGCAGCCTCGACTGCATCTTCGGCGGAGAAAACAGCCTCGCCAACAGCAGCGCCAGGAGAGGCGTTGAGACCCTTGGCAACTACGTCGTAGTCAGCCTTGGCGTCGAACTGAGGATGCAGCAGCTGGTCGAGCTGTTCGGGGTCTACACGCTGTACAGCTTCTTCCTTAGTGATAAGGCCTTCCTGCTCCATCTCGATTGCGATGTGCAGAGCCGCAGCAGCAGTACGCTTACCAACACGGGTCTGAAGCATCCAAAGCTTGCCCTGCTCAATGGTGAACTCGATATCGCACATATCGCGGAAATGGTTTTCGAGGATGGTGAATACCTCTTCGAGCTCGCGACCAGCCTCTTCAAGGCCAGGAGTTTCCTTGAGCTCTGCAATGGGGCTGGTGTTACGAATACCTGCAACAACGTCTTCGCCCTGTGCGTTAACAAGGTAGTCGCCGTAGAATTCCTTTTCGCCGTTTGCAGGGTTACGCGTAAAGGCAACGCCCGTAGCGGAGGTATTGCCCTTGTTGCCGAAAATCATGGACTGAACGTTTACGGCAGTACCCAGATCATCGGAGATCTTGTTCTGCTTGCGGTAGAGGATAGCGCGAGGATTGTTCCAGCTGCCAAAAACAGCCTCAATAGCAAGCTGAAGCTGGGTATCAGGGCTCTGAGGGAACTGAACCGTGCCATCAACTACTAGAGAAGGATACTCTGCAGCATCTACGTTCTCAGAGAAGATCTTCTTGAACTCAGCAACGAGTTCCTGGAGATCCTCGGCGGTAAGGTCGGTATCGGTCTCAACACCGCGAGAGCGCTTCATCAAGTTAATTGCGTTCTCGAACAAATCGCCATCAAGACCCATAACAACGTTGGAGAACATCTGGATGAAACGACGATAAGAGTCCCATGCAAAACGGGGGTTCTCGGTCTGCTTGATCAAGCCATTGATGGACTGATCGTTAAGACCGAGGTTCAGTACGGTGTCCATCATGCCAGGCATGGACATAGGAGCGCCGGAGCGAACAGAAACGAGCAGAGGATCTTCTGCGTCGCCGATTTTCTTGCCGATGCGCTCTTCAAGGTCGAGGCGGTATTCCTGGATGGTGTCCAAAACGCCTTCGGGCCAGGTATTGTTGGAGTTTGCATACTCCATGCAAGTCTGGCAGGAAATCGTGAATCCCGGAGGTACTGGCAATCCGATGTTAGCCATCTCAGCAAGGTTAGCGCCCTTGCCGCCAAGGATGGCCTTCATATTGGTGTTGCCCTCCGTAACGTTCTTCCCATTTGCGTCTTTGCCGAAAGCGTAGACGCGCTTAAGTTGGTCTGTCACCATCTTCTCCTTAGACTTAAACATTTCTCCCTCATTTCCCAGGTCCAAAAACCTGAGGATGAGCGTTTTCATAATACCGCAAGATTTCTTGCGCTGTTTCCTCGATTGCCCTGTTGTCAGTGCGAACAATGATGCATCCCAGCTTGCGCATCAAAGCCCTTGCACATTCCAAATCTTGGTAGACACACTCCAAATCTGCATATGAGGAAGCCACGTTGCTGGCATTTCCGAGGCGACGCTTGCGTATGTCTGAAAGTATTTCAGGCGAGATAATGAGCCCGAATAAGCGTGTTGGATCAACTTCGAAGATTTCTTTTGGCGGTTCGCTTTGGGGGTCGAGCGGCACATTAGCCACGCGATAGCCCAGTTGCGAGAGGTAAATCGACAACGGAGTCTTCGAAGATCGCGACACTCCGATAAGCACAATATCGGCATCCCGGAGGTCTTGGGGGTTGCGACCGTCGTCGTGAGAAATGGTAAATTCCATTGCGTCAATGCGACGGAAATAGTATTCGTTCACCGAATGCAATCGCCCAGGCTCCTGAAGCGGCTCCCTGCCTGTTGCCTGCGCGAGTGCACAGAGGGCATTGCTCATCAAATCAACGCCAATTGCCTCTTCACTATGAGCCTGCAAGAACCCCTCCATGCAAGAACGCAAGTCAGCACGAATAAGGGTGTAGAACAAGACAAAGGGAACCCGGCCTAGCTCCAAATGCTTACCGAGGTGAGCCTCTAAATCCTGAATCATGCTATCGCAGGATTCCACGCGCGGCAGGATCTCAATTGCCGGGTCGTACACCTCAAAACATGATGACGCAGCACGAACCAGTGTTTGGGCAGTCGTGCCAACCGAATCGGAAACAACGTGGATCACTGGAAAGGTGTCGGAAGCCTTCCCTTGCGTTATCCATTTCTGCAAAATGAAATACCCTCCTTAACAAAAAAAGCGGCCCATCACTGGGCCGCCTCAGAATACGAGTGAGCGTAATTGCCCGCTAACTCGGATTATTTTACCTTGGAAAGCAGAGCAAAGTCAGCAACGTTGGCGAATACTGCAACGAAGCTGTTCAATAGACGAAGCCGATTTTCGCGCAATGCCTGATCTTCGTCCATAACCATCGTGTTCTCAAAGAACAAGTCGATGGGCTTACGCAAAGCAGCAAGCTCAGCCAACGCAGCAGCGTAATTGTTGCTTTCGAGAGCACTAGCAACATTGCTTTCGGCCAGACCAACAGCATGAACCAAAGCTTGCTCAACCTCAGAAAGAAGGCCCTCGTTAACTTCAGTACCGAGCTCGGAATCGCAAAGGTTGTTCGCTCGGGCATAAGCTGTTGCAAGATCTTCAAACACCTCAGGCTGTTCGCTGCGAGCGGCCTCAAGAGCCGAAACGCGATTAATGAGCTCAACAGGCTCCTGAATGCCCGCAGAAAGCACGGCATCAATTGCGTCAATGCTGTTGCCAGCATCGCGCATCATTACCTTGGTGCGCGTAATGAAGAATTCAATTACATCACGGCGAGCAGCATCGACATCGAACTCGATACCCTGCTGGGTATAAGAAGCCAATGCAGCGTCGATTGCAGCCACGAGCGATACCTCAACGGCATTATCGCCGGACAGCATAGCCACGATGCCGATAGCGCTACGACGCAAAGCGAACGGATCGGATGAACCCGTAGGGCCTTGGCCAACCGCAAACAAACCGCATACGGTATCGAGCTTGTCGGCAATGGCCACGATCTTGCCCACAACCGTATCAGGAGCTTCATCGCCCGCAAAACGGGGGCGATAGTGTTGCTCGATAGCCTGGGCGACCTGGTCGGTTTCCCCGCTTGCCGCAGCATAATAGCTACCCATAACGCCCTGAACGCTAGTGAACTCAACCACGGCACTCGTTACCAAGTCGGCCTTGCAAAGACGAGCGGCACGCTCAACATCGCTAAGATCCTGACCAGTAAGACCCGCATCTTCTGCAAGGTGATCGGCCAAACGCTGGATACGATTGGTCTTGTCGAGCATGGTGCCCAATTTTTCCTGGAAGACCACTTCACCCAGACGATCCACATAGGATTCAAGAGGCTGCTTCAAGTCTTCGTCGTAGAAGAACTTCGCGTCGTAGAGGCGAGCACGGACTACGCGCTCGTTGCCATCAATGATGGTTTCAGCACAAGCAGGATCGCCGTTGCTTACCACGATAAAACGATTGGTGAGCTTGCCATCCTTGTCATACAGCGGGAAATAACGCTGGTGAACCAACATGGCATCAACGATGATTTCCTCAGGTACTTTTAAGAATTCTTCGTCAAACGTACCAACAAGGACAGTGGGATACTCGGCGAGATTGATGACCTCGACAAGCGTCTTAGGATGAAGCACCGCGGTGAAACCGGTTTCAGCTTCGGCTTTGGCAACACCTTCGCGGATAACCTGCTCGCGTTCAGCCTCGGAAGGAACAACGGAGGCGCTACGGACAACATCGATCAACGAGTCCGCATCGGCAACCTCGAATGGACCAGGGGCCAAGAAGCGATGGCCGTACGTGATGCGGCCAGCAACCAAGCCAGCAAAAGTAAAGTCGATAACTTCACTACCAAAGAGGGCAACGATCCAACGGACGGGACGAGTAAAGTATTCGCTCTGGACACCCCAACGCTGAGAACGAGGCCAGGATAGCCCATGAATGATCTTATCGAGCACTGAAGAAAGCAGGGATGCCACATTCACGGATGGCGTATGCGTACGAGCATACACATAGCCGTCTTCCACAACCAAAGAAGAAGGATCTACGCCCTTGCCGCGTGCAAAACCCTGAGCTGCTTTGGTGGGATTGCCCTCAGCATCAAAGGCGATCTTGGCAGAAGGACCCTTGAATACTTCATTTTTTTCTTCCGTAGCCTCGGGGATTTCTTCAGCAATAACGATAAGACGACGAGGGGAAGAGAAAATTTTGACGGCACCATGAGGAATAGCAGCATCATCAAGGAGGCTCGGAACCATGGTAGAGAGCTGCTTTACAGCACCCGCAAGGTCGAACGCCGGAATTTCTTCGGTACCGATTTCGAAGGCAAGCGTACGCTTTTCCATCAGTTACTCCCCCTTCTTCTCGGAGCCGTCAGGCTCCGGAGCCTGACCTACAACATGTTCGAGATACGAAGCGCAGCACGCCTTCGCAATAGTGCGCACACGCAGAATATAGCCCATGCGCTCAGTGGCACTGATAACGCCACGTGCATCAAGCAAATTAAAGGCATGAGAGCACTTCAGAGCGTAATCATAAGCGGCGAGAGGAAGTTTAGCTTCAAGCGCACGAGTGCACTCGGCCTCGTAACGGTCGAATTCGCCAAAAAGCAGATCAGTGTCGGCAACTTCAAAGTTGTATGCAGAAAACTCGCGCTCGTTTTCCAAGAACACATCGCCATAGGTAAATACCGTACCGTCGGCACCACGCGCCCAAACCAGGTCATATACCGAGTCTACGCCCTGAATATACATAGCCAATCGCTCAAGGCCATAGGTGATCTCAGAGGGAACCGGACGACACTCGAAACCGCCAACCTGCTGGAAGTAAGTAAACTGAGTAACTTCCATGCCATTGAGCCAGACTTCCCAGCCAAGGCCCCAAGCGCCAAGCGTAGGGCTTTCCCAGTCGTCTTCAACAAAGCGAATGTCATGCTTTTCAACTTCAATGCCAATAGCGCGAAGCGATTCAAGATACAAATCCTGAACATTGTCGGGAGAAGGCTTCAGCAGAACCTGGAACTGATAGTAATGCTGGAGACGATTGGGGTTTTCGCCATAGCGACCGTCGGTGGGTCGGCGACAAGGCTGCACATAAGCAGTCTTCCACGTAGCGGGACCAAGGCTGCGCAGAGTGGTAGCAGTATGGAACGTACCGGCACCAACCTCGTTGTCGTACGGCTGCATGATTACACAACCCAAATCTGCCCAATAGCGCTGAAGGCGCAGGATCATATCCTGAAACGTCAGCACCTGAGAGGCTTCGGCATTCGCCTTGCCTACTTCATGGTTAGTCATATTGCTCCTTATCGATAAACGATGAATGTAAACTAATTCAATACTCCGATACGGTTAATCGGCCAGTATGTCACAAAGGCCTTTCCGAAAATCGAATCAGAATCGACCGCACCGAAATAGCGGGAATCAGAAGAGTTTTCACGATTGTCTCCCATTACCCAAACTTTGCCAGCAGGAATAGTGTAGGGAAAAGAAAGGGAAACATTGCTAGCCGTTTTGGAAAGAGGGTACGACAGACCCTGCGTATAAGGCTCAGATTGTTTTACACCATCAACATAAACGTATCCGTTGACTAAGTTTACGGTCTGACCCTCTGTGGCTATGATGCGTTTCACTAAAACGCGAGAAGGAACTTGAGGGTCGGAAAACACGACGATGTCACCCGCTTTAGGTTCCGAAAAATGGTAACTGACCTTCTCGCCAAAAAACCTATCGCCCGTCATGATAGTGGTTTCCATAGAAGCAGACGGGACTTCAAAGGGCTCAATAACGAATGATCTAATACCCCATGCCGCCGCCAAAACAATGGCGATGCAGACAACGAGATTAACGAATCGCCGAATAATACCGGGACGGCGCTCGCCAGCGTGTTGTCCGGAATCCAAACCTATCCCATCCCTTCATGGGTGCAAACCAACAGTCGAATGCTCCTATGATAGAGCAAACGACACATCACTGACAAATTACGCTACCACTCAGTTGAATCAAGAAAATCGCGTTCCTTTTTTGAAAGATTTGCCTCCTCAAGCAAATCAGGCCGCCAGCGCTTGGTACGCAACAGGCTTTGCTCACGACGCCATTGGGCAATTTTCGCATGGTGGCCGGATAAAAGGATATCGGGCACATCCATCCCTCGATAGCTGGCCGGACGCGTATATTGAGGGTACTCAAGAAGCCCATCATAGAAGCTTTCGTCAACGGCGCTGCCTTCATCGCCCAGCACGCCGTCAATGCGACGCACTACAGCATCAATTACGACCATCGAAGCAAGTTCACCGCTGGTAAGAACGTAATCACCAAGAGAAATTACTTTATCCGCGAGCGAGTAAGCTCGTTCATCGATGCCTTCATAATGGCCGCAAATAAAAAACAGGTGATCCTGCTGAGCAAGCTCAAGAGTCATTGCATCATCAAAACGCTCGCCCGTAGGGGAAAGGAAAATTACATAGGGCTTCTTCGGGGCTGAAGAAAATAACTCATCGGTGGCCTCAAAGATAGGCTCGCATTTCATCACAAGGCCCTGGCCACCGCCATATGGCTCATCATCGGTAGTGCGATGCCTATCGTGAGTCCAGTTACGCAAGTCGTGCGCTTTAAAATCAAGGAAGCCCTTTTCTTGCGCGATACGCATTATCGACTCATTCATAACCGAGTCGTAGCATTGGGGAAACACCGAAAGGGTTTCAATTTTCACGTGAGCTCCTATAGATCAAGCAAACCGTCAGGAAGGGATACTCGTATCTCCCCCATTTCCTCTTCGACGGCTACCAAGAACTCATCGACCAGAGGAATCAAAACCTCGTCTTCTCTGCCCTCAGACGAATCGGCAACTATGCTTCGATTAACAACAAGCAAGGCATGGGCAGGGTTTTCGTCGATGCGAACAACCTTTCCGATGCAACCAGCGTTTTCGTCGATAACAGAAAAGCCCGTAAGATCGATATCCTGTTTATCCATGTAGTTTTCAGGCAAACAGGAGGTACGCACCAAGCAGAAATGACCTTCAAGCTTTTCGGCATCCGTTCGATTCTCGATGCAATCGAACCAAACCATATATCGGCCTTCTGCAATCTCCTCAACATCTAACACCCTGCCAGAGCGAGGAATACGTAATACGGGAGGAACGAAGGTAACCTCCATTCCTTTTTCAAGCAAAAAAGGAAGACCTTCCGTCGGTTTGACGGAAAGCCCTCCTTCATTTGTTTTAGCTCGTAGAAGAGCTGCAACGTTAGTCCAAGAACCCATGGCACCTGAACCTATTCGTCGATAAGCTCGACTTCGACATCGAGACCATGACGAGAACCCGCAGCGCGAGCAAGCGTGCGGATTGCTTTGATAACGCGACCCTGACGGCCAATAACCTTGCCAGCATCTGCCTGAGCAACACGTACCTCAATAAGGACAGAGCCCATTTCGGTATCAGAAGACTCGATGCTTACCGCATCGGGCTCGTCAACCAAAGGCAAAACCAGGGCTTCGACCAAACCCGAGATGTCTTCGCGGGATTCCGCCATCACTAAGCGTTCTTACGCTCTGCCTCAATGAGGCGTGCAACGGTATCGGTGGGCTGAGCGCCGTCAGCGATCCACTTATCAACCTTCTCAAGGTCGATCTTTACATGCTTAGGGGTGGTGGTGGGGTTGTAAGAACCAACCTGCTCAATGAAGCGACCGTCGCGACGAGCACGAGAATCAGCTACAACGATACGATAATAAGGTGCCTTTTTAGCGCCGTGACGGGCGAGGCGAATCTTGACTGCCATCGAGTTGTACTCCTTCTAAACTTTTAAGAGCGACCAGTTAAGCTTATGCCGCACAGGTCGCAAAACAGCGATTACTGATATTACCTCTTGAAAGCGGATTCATCAAGACCGCTCATCATCTCTTGCATCTTCTTCACATCGGCCATGGACATTCCCCCCATTCCGGGAAGACCCATACGGCGTTTGCCGCCCTTGCCCTTCTTGCCTTTCTTGCCCTTGCCTTTGCCCTTGCGGTTCATTTGGGCTTCCTGGGCATTCATCATGCTGCGAACCATCTTCTTGGTTTCCATAAACTGTTTAAGCAGCTGATTAACTTGGAAGACCTTGACGCCGGCGCCAGCGGCAATTCGAGCCTTACGGGAACCATTCAAGATTTCGGGATGCTCGCGCTCACGTTTGGTCATGGATCCGATAATAACAGCCATTTCATCAAGTGCGTGCTCGTTTACCTGGCCTTCACGCATAGCTTTGTCTCCGCCCGGAAGAGCGCTGATGAGCTTCTGTATGCCACCCATTTTGCCAATCTGCTGCTTCATAAGAAGAAAGTCATTAAGCGTCAGATTGCCACGAGCCATTCGCTCGGCTTCTTCTTGCTCGATTTCTTCAGCACGAAGCTTTGAGGCGGACTCGATGATGCTAACGACATCGCCCATGCCCAAAATGCGTTTGGCCATTCGGTCGGGATGGAAGCGTTCAAGTGAGTCGGGCTTTTCACCCTGAGAGATAAACGCGATGGGCTTGCCTGTAACCTGCTTAATGGACAGAGCGCCGCCACCACGCGCATCACCATCCATTTTGGACATAATCACGCCATCGAAATCAACTCGATCGGCAAAAGCCTTAGCAACGTTTACTGCATCCTGACCGGTCATGGCATCGACAACCATGTAGATCTGGTCGGGCTCAACAGCTGCCTTGATGGCTTCAGCCTCGGCCATCATCTCTTCATCAACATGGAGGCGACCTGCCGTGTCGACAATCACAACATCGCGAAGTGAATCGATGGCATCACGTACGCCTTCCTTTGCGATCTTGACTGGGTCCTTCCCTTCGCCTCGATACACGCGCACGCCGATTTCTTCGCCCAACGTCTGCAGCTGATCGGCTGCAGCAGGACGATAAACGTCACAGGCGCACAGAAGAGGGCTGTGATTCTGCTGTTTCAGAAGATAGGCAAGCTTGGCAGCAGCCGTAGTTTTGCCCGAACCTTGCAGACCAACAAGCATGATCACGTTGGGAATGCGACTGGAAAGCTGAAGCGGCTTGCTTTCTTCGCCCATAAGAGCCGTAAGCTCATCAAGGACGATCTTCACTACATTCTGCGCTGGCGTGAGTGAATCAAGAACTTCAGCAGTAAGACAACGCTCTTTAGTGCGCTTGGTGAATTCCTTTACCACCTTGAAGTTGACGTCGGCCTCAAGCAACGCCATGCGAATCTCACGCATGGCGGTGTCGATATCTTCTTCAGTGAGGCGACCCTTGCCGCGCAAGCCCGAGAAGATGGACTGGAGTTTGTCGGAAAGGTTATCGAACATCAGCCATATCTCCAATCAGCGCACGAGCGAAATCATGCGCATCGAAATCCTGCAAATCGTCTATGCCCTCGCCTACGCCGATCTTGAAAATCGGAAGCTCGAGCTCATGCGAAACTGCCAGAGCGATACCGCCCTTAGCAGTGCCATCAAGCTTTGTTACGATGACGCCATCCAGATCAAGCGCATCGTTGAACTTCTGAGCCTGCTGAAGGCCATTCTGCCCAGTTGTGGCATCGATAACAAGCACCGTGTATACAGGAACGTTTGAGCGTTTGCGCACAACGTTAACAACCTTTTGCAACTCACGCATAAGGTCGTCCGAAGTATGAAGACGCCCCGCTGTGTCGATGAGGACCATATCGGAACCGTCTTTTTCGGCTCGTTCGATGGTTTCGTAACATACGCTTGCAGGGTCACTGCCGCGTTCGCGAGAGACGATAGTAACGTCGGCGCGTTTGGCCCATACCTCTAGCTGTTCAATAGCAGCAGCGCGGAACGTGTCGGCACTGCCAAGGAGAACCTTTCTCCCCTTCTCGTGATAAGAAGCAGCAAGCTTGCCAACAGTGGTAGTTTTGCCAGCTCCATTGATGCCGACAAACAGAACCAGAGATGGATTCTCCTCGAAGATATCAGTTTCCGCTTCGGTAAACGTCGCCGCCATCTGATCGGTAAGCATATCGAACACCGCATAGGCATCAGGAAGTGCCTTGCGCTTTGCCTGATCTCGCAATTCCTCAATGATGCTATCAGCGGCAGCTGCACCGACGTCAGCGAGAATCAGTGTTTCCTCAAGGTCGTCCCAAAAATCGTCGTCAACATCAGGCCCGCGATCGAGCAAGATGTTCATCTGCTCTTTTAGGCGGGTTCTCGAGCGATGAAGCCCCTCGTTGATCTTATCGAAAAATCCCATTTAACCCTCCTTGCGGGTAGCGTTGTCGAGCTTTTGACTGATCACCTTCGTAATACCATCAGCCTGCATTGAGACACCATACAATATGTCAGCAGATTCCATGGTGCGACGCTGGTGCGTGATCATAATGAATTGGGTTTCGTCGCGTACCACATTAATGTAAGCGATAAGTCGACGCAGGTTTGTATCATCGAGTGCCGCCTCAACCTCGTCCAGAATATAGAACGGGGTCTGCCTAATGCGATATACAGCAAACAGCAAAGCCATAGCAGTCATTGACTTCTCGCCGCCGGAAAGCAGCGACATCTTCTTAACACGCTTTCCTACCGGCTGAGCATTGACGTCAACACCGGTGTTTTCCAGATCGTCAGGATCTACCAAAGAAAGGTGAGCCTGCCCACCAGGAAACAGTGTTGAGAAGATATCAGAGAAGTTAGCATTCACTTGTTCGAACGTAGCAACAAAATCGTCTCGCATTCGCTCATCGATAACGTTAACGATTCGGGCAAGCGTCTTACGGGCAAGCCTCATGTCCTCGAGCTGAGAACTAAGATACGTATGACGTTCGCTTACCTGCTCAAACTCTTCGGCAGCATCGGGATTAATGGCGCCCATATTCTTGATGCGGCGCTCAAGCGAAGAAGCTTGAGATTCAGCTTCTTGACGATTTTCGAGAGGATCGGCAGCAAGGGCAACCTCAAGAGGCGTATCGCAATCACGAACGATAACGTTTACCCCCGCATCAACCTGAACTTCAAGCCGGCCCTTTTCGATGCGAACTTCGGAAATACGCGAGGCAACGGATTCAAAACGCTCACGAGCTTCGCGTGACTCCTTGGTGGCTTGTGCGATTTTGTCGTGGAGCGAAAGGGACTGTTCCTTCTCGCTTCGCGATTCCTGCTCCAAACGCGCTGAAACCAGAGAAGCAGCATCGGACAACGAATGCAGGGTGGCCAAAAGCTCATCCGCCCTATTAGCCGCCACGCGAGCAACATGGATACGCTGCATCGAACTTGCATCTTCACGCGAAGATGCAGATATCTCCTGCTTTCGGGTAGATACCATTCGATCGGCATAGGCAAGTCGCTCGGAGAGACGAGCTGTTTCAAGGCGAGCATCGCTCAAGCGCTCGGAGAGAGAAACTATTTCGCGACGCATTGGAGAAAGCGCTCCCTCTAGATCGGATACCTTTTCTTTGTTCAGTTCCAGATCGGCGGTAACTTGCGATAAAGTACGCTCCAACTCGTCTGAGTCGGGCTGGGCCTTTTCAAAGAATGCAATATTCTCCTCTTGCTCTTTCAGCAAGCGTTGGTGCTCACTTTCGAGCTGCTGCAGAGCCCGTACCGATGCATCAGCATCACGACGCGCAGATTCGCTTTGCCCCTTAAGATTTGCAAGAGATTCAGAAAGCTTCAACGATGCAGTTTGCGCCTGACGAAGCTCAGATTCAACCCTGCCATCTTCAGACTGCGCGGCTTCGTAATGCGCGCGACACCGCTCCTCTTCCTTGATCACCTGAGCAAGAGCGCGACGACGTGCAAGCGCATTATTCTGTTTGTCGGCTTCAGTGAAACGCACGAAGGATAACTTCCCATCGGTTGAAGCAATGCACCCGTCAAGAGAAGCAAAACGTGCAGTAACCCCCCGCGAATCACGAGCGCACGAAAGCGCATCAGAAAATGTATCGACAATGAAAACATCACCGATCAAAGCATCGACTTGAGATGAAAAGCGGGGATCAATATCAAGTTCGTCGACCAATCGACGTTGGCCCGCGAGGTCAGATTGACCGTCGTCCTTAGAAGCAGGGGCAATCGCCGTAATTGATCCCACAGCATCGCTTTTGGCCACAGCAGCAATAAGACGTTCAGCATCACCGTCGTCGGAGAGCATTACGGCGTGTAGTTCGGAGCCAAGCAGCGCTTCAACCAGTACATCAAGGCCCGCAGGAGCAGAAACTGCATGGGAAACAAGGGAGCAATCCGAGGATAGCGCCTTCGTTTCTTCCATCATTTTTGCCTGAGCAGGATTTGAGGTTTCGCTTGAACGCTCCAACTCTTCAAGAGCAGCCCGCTCGGCGGTAGCCTTTGTAAGCGCAGTACGAGCCTCGTCAAGAGCACGGCGAGCAGCGTCGCGCGCGACAACAAGCGCATTGAGATTTTCACGCGTTGAAGCCTCTTCTTCGCGAGCGCGCGCAAGATCGCTCTCGAGTTTACCTGCCTGAGCCTCCAGCGCTTCAGATTGCGCTTTAGCGGACGAAAGACGCTCGGAAGCATCAGCGACATGGGCGTCGATTACTTGGGCACGCGCGCGACGCTCCGAAAGGTTTTCCCGTAATGCCTGCTGAGTCGCCTGAGCAGTTTCCTGGCGGTGGACCAATGCGCGTTGCTCCGACATCAAAGTATCGATCTTCTTACGTAGATCGTTTCGTCTGTTAACCCGTTGGGTGTATGAAATCTCCAAATCGCCACGAAGCTTTTCGGCTTTCAGTGATTCAACTTTAGCTTTTTCGGCTGCTTCCTGAGCCTCGGCAAGCTCATGCTCAGCGGCACCACGACGGACGCGAGCCTCTTCAACAAAACGAGTAAGTCGCTCGATTTCAGAAAGATAGCTGCTACGCTTCTCCCTTAAGAGCATAGCGGTGGAATTTAGACGCTCAAACGAAGCCTGTGAGCGGCGATATCGCTCATTGAGGCTGTTCTCCTGATTGCTACGCTCATGCAGCTGACGTTGAAGAGCGTCAAGCGCATATTCGGACGCTTCGAGATCTTTCTTGAATGTTTGCTGGGACGCTTCAAGCTCTTTTTCTGACGCAAGGATGGCATCCCACTTCTGCTGCAGGACGCGCAGATCGTCGACGGCAAGAGCGAGCTTCAGATTGGTAAGCTCGGCAGAAAGCTCCTTGTGCAAACGAGCTTTCTTTGCCTTACGCTCAAGCGGCTTGAGCTGACGCTCAACTTCGGCAGTAATATCGTTAACACGGGCAAGGTGAGCATCCATCTGTGCAAGTTTACGCTCACTTTTTGCCTTGCGTTCTTTGTGCTTCAGAATGCCGGCGGCTTCTTCGATAAGAGCACGACGATCTTCTGGACGAGAAGAAAGAACAGAATCCAGATTGCCTTGAGAAATAATGGAATTGGTGCCCGTACCCATGCCGGAGTCGTGAAGGATATCAAGAACATCCATACGACGAACCACATTGCCATTGATGAGGTATTCGCTTTCGCCGCTGCGGAACATACGGCGCCCAATGGAAACCTCGGCGAAATCAACGGGAAGCGTGCCGTCAGAGTTATCGAGCAATAGCTCAACTTCCGCCACAGACACAGGTTTACGAGCAGATGAACCGGCAAAAATAACATCTTCCATGGATTGCCCACGCAAATTCTTAGCGTTACGTTCGCCAAGAACCCATAACACGGCGTCAGAGATGTTCGATTTGCCAGATCCGTTAGGGCCTACCACAGCAGCGACGCCCGGTTCGAATCTCATAACCGTTCGATCAGCGAAAGACTTAAAGCCCTTCAACGTCAGCGATTTGAGATACACCTAAAGCCCCTTTACTGCTGCTTCTTCTTGCGAGCCTTCTGCTCGGCCTGCCTGCGAGCCTTTTCCTCGGCCTTAGCGGCCTTAATGGCAGCTTTAGCTTCTGCCCTGCGCTTTTTATCGGTGGAATCTTTGCCCTCAAAGAAAGAGCCGAGGATCTCCAAAGCAGACTTCGCTGCCTGGCTTTCAGATTCCTTCTTGGTGCGCCCTACACCCTTAGCAATAGATTTCACGCCTACGAATACCTGGGTTACAAAAGTGCGATCATGGGGCGGCCCCTGCGTTTCAACCAAGCGGTACGTTGGGGTAATACCATCCTCCTGCAAGCGCTCCTGAAGAACGCTCTTGGGGTTTTCAGGCTCCTTCGCCATATCTTCACTCATGCGAACGATAAGCGTACGCTTTACGAAAGAAGCCGCAGCGTTAATGCCGCCGTCTAAGAAAAGCGAAGCGACAAGCGACTCATAAACATTTTCCAACGCAGAATGCAAACCACGACGACCGGTGCCACGTTCAGACGAACCGAAGAAAATGCAGTCAGCCAAGCCGAGCTCTTTACCAACCTCGGAAAGCGAGGCACCAGAAACAAGAGAGACCTTGATGCGGGTAAGGCCGCCTTCGTCGAGATTCGGGTAGGCATGATATGCCTCGTAAGAAACGATGGCACCTAAAATGCTATCGCCCAAGAACTCAAGACGCTCATACGAATCACTAATGGAATGGCCTTCCGCCGCGGAAGGGTGCGTAAGAGCCGTTAAAAGTAACGAGCGATCCGAGAACTCGTGTCCTAAGATCTTTTCAGCTTTATCAAGCTTCTCAGTATGTTCGGATTGCTCTTGCACGTTTCGTCATTCGCTTCTTACGTTAAAACTCTAATTTATTTGTTATTCTACTCGGCCTGCTTTGTCTGATTTACAGTTCGCTCGATTATCCCCGAAACATCCAAACGTACAGCACGAGCAGCAGTTAAAACACCATTCATAATTGCCGTTTCGTTAGAGGAGCCATGACCAACCAAACAAGCACCTTTAACACCGAGGATGGGAGCCCCGCCATACGTGTCGGCAGAAGTGCTTTCCTTCAAATTGGAAAGGCCACCCTTCATGGCGACGGCACCAAGTTTCGTAGCGAGATTAGCCATCATTACTTTCTTAATCTCGCCAAACAAAATCTTAGTTACACCTTCGATGGTTTTCAGGCACACATTACCGGTAAAACCGTCCGTGACGAACACATCGAATTTACCGGCAAGAATATCGGATCCTTCCCCATTCCCGGCAAATTCAGGAACCTCGCTCTTTAACAATTCGAAGGTTTCCTGAGCCATTTTCGAACCCTTGGTGTCTTCTGATCCAATATTCAGAAGAGCAACCTTAGGCTCAGGGATGCCAATGACCTGACGGGCATAGGTAGTTGCCATTTGCGCAAACTGCACCAGGTAAGCTGGTTTGCAATCGGCATTAGCACCAACATCGCACATTACTACAGGCTTAACAGGCGAAGGGATAACGGTACACAAGGCAGGACGGGAAACGCCTTTAATACGACCCACCACCAAAGTTGCAGCGGCAAGACACGCACCTGTAGATCCCGCAGAGAAAAATCCTTGAGCCTGGCCTTCCTTAACAAGACGATTGCCAACAACCAGGCTGGAATCTTTCTTTTTACGCACCGCATTAGCAGGATGTTCGTCCATGGCGATTTCTTCAGTGGTCACCTGCGCGCGAACGCGATCGTGCTTTTCCGCAAATGGCTCTACCACTTCAGCGGGCCCACAGGCAATTACTTCCAGATCGGAATCAGCCTGAAGCGCTTTCTCGATTCCAGGAAGAACTACTGAAGGCCCGACATCGCCACCCAATACGTCAACAGCGATAACCACTCGTTGCGCCATAACATCTCCTTGTAGTCATGCAATCAGCATGTAATGCTGATGCGGAGCTAAAAACAAAACCTGCCCATACAAAAATCCCCCGGACGTATCCGGGGGATTCCCTTACACGTTAATGGCGTGCATTAAGCGGTCTGGATAACCTCGCGATCGCGATAGAAGCCACAATTGGGGCATACGCGATGGGGAAGTTTTACTTCACCGCACTGAGGGCACACAGAACGGGAAGGCGAAGCGATCTTATCGTTTTCGCTCCTGCGTGCGTGGGTACGAGCACGACCGGTCTTACGCTTTGGCACTGCCATGATTAAACTCCTTCTATGCTACAGGTAAACCTGAAGATTCTAATTACGCGAAAAAGTATCCTAGCAAAGGAACTTGTTCGAATCAAGAGATAAACCCTTTGAATTACAAAAACTATTCTTCAAACTTGATATTGCGCAGTACAGAGAACGGATTTGGATGAAATTCATCTTCTTCCTCTTCCGTTTTTTCGCACGTGCACTCTTCAACGTTGAGGTTGGCGCCGCAACCAGCACACAAACCTTTGCACTCATCGTCGCACAAAGGAGTATGAGGAAGCTCAAGGGAAAGCGCCGCTACGAGCAAAGGAGAGAGATCGATAATGTGATCTTCGCCTAAGAGCTCATATTCTTCTTTTTCCTCTTCGGTAAGCTCCACATCGGAATCGGGAATAAGGAAATACCCCTCAACCTCGCCTTCCAAGCGGTACTCCGCAGGCTCAAGGCATCGAACGCAGCTCGTTACCGCATCCGCCGTAACAATTCCGGTAACCAATAGAGCACCACCGGTATTGGAAATAGTTACTTCCCAAGCAAGTGGGTGCTCAAATGTGTAGATATCAACACCCTGCACAAGTTCAGGAAGATTATACGTGCCTGCAAAAGACAAGCTCTCCGCAGGAGCGAAGAGCTGAGCAGGAACCTCTATGCGTGGAGATTCCATCAGCGTCCCGAATTGATGGAATTGGCATTGAGGCGATCGCGGCAACGGCGAACGCTGTTCAGCGCAGTGTCGAGGCTTTGCTCTACATGGCTGAATACCTCATCAGCAAAATCTTCAGCACCAGCGCGGGTTTCGCGCTCAAGTTCACGAGCTTCCGCCAAAATGGTGTCGGCCTGCTGCTGAGAAATACGTACGATTTCCTGTTCGCTGGCAATGGTAATAGCCTGGCTGCGAGCATCCTCAATCAGACGGCTTGCCTGGGCTTCTGCCTCATCAAGGAGAGCCTGGCGCTCGCGAATAACCTGACGAGCCTGAGCGAACTCGCTAGGGAACGTGTCGCGGATCTCGTCCAAGATCTCAAATGCAGCCTGAGCATCAACCTGCCTAAGCCCGCCTTTACCAAAAGGCGCTGGCTTAGAATCCTCGATGAGCATGGAGAGCTCTTCGATGAGATTCAATACTCCTGTTTCGTCCATATACATCCTTCCGAAATCGCGCACGCAAAACAGCATACAACGACATAATTGCGACTAATTAGTTTATGTCACTTTGTCGCTAGTGTATCAAAAAGCGTCAATATACGAAAAAACGCCACAACGAAGGCGCCTAGCGAAATCCGCTATTCGCCTTCCCCTTCCTGATAAGCATCAGCGAAATACTCGCGAAGTGCTGTTTCTACACAAGGAGGAACAAAGCCCGTTACACTGCCACCCATAGAAGCCATTTCACGAATGATCGAAGAAGAAAGGTACATGAACTTCGGAGGAGACATAATAAAGAATGTTTCCAGATCGCGGCTCAACTCATAATTCAGCGCAGTCATCTGGAATTCATATTCAAAGTCGGTAATGGCACGCAAGCCCTTAACCACAACATGGGCATCAAGCTGATGAACGCAATCGACAAGCAGACCCTCGAAGCTGATTACACGCACATTGGGGAGATCTGCAACCGCTTCTTCCACCAAACCCACTCGGGTTCCCAAATCAAAGATGGGGCTTTTCTTTGCCGATTTGGCAACAGCAACCACCACTTCGTCGAAGATCTGCGCAGCACGCGATATGACATCGAAATGACCTGCGGTAATGGGATCAAATGTTCCCGGTACAACCGCTCGTTTCATTATGCATCCTTCCTGAGGGTTACTAGCGATGTGTCTCCGTAGTTCTTCACAGAGACCATCGTGTATTCTAGCGCATCGCTTGCCTGCTCAACAGCGGCTTTGTCTTTTTTGGCATACTCGTAAACAATCAAGGCGCCACAGGCGATGCGGCCAGCATCATCGAGATCACGCACCAAACCAAGCACCTTTTCGGCTTCGAATGCGTAAGGAGGATCAAGAAAAACCAGATCGAAGGTCGGTCCCTTAATTTGAGGAAGGGTAAACGTATCACCACGACGCAATGTGTAACGATCCCGGGATAGCTTCAATGATGTTATGTTGCCTTCCACGACTCGAGCTGCTTCTTTACCCTGCTCGCAGAACACAACATGGGCAGCACCGCGGCTTAGCGTTTCCAGCCCTAACGCACCCGAACCCGCGAATGCATCGAGAACCTGAGCGCCCTCCAAGGTGCCTCGAGCACTCACAAGAGAGCTCATAAGTGCTTCACGAACGCGATCGGTGGTGGGACGAGTTGTGTCGCCCTTCAGCGATTTCAAAGGGCGACCGCGAAATTCGCCGGCAATGATCCTCATCGGTTCCTCATCTCCTGTATAGTCTGCAGTTCCTGCATAACAATTATCCGTTCATCATCCGTTAGAGCATCGGCCTCGAAAATACTTCGTGCATCACGGTACGCGGCTTCAATTACCGCTTTATCTCGCACAACGTTGACCAGCTTCAACGGCGAAGCACCGTGCTGCCGATCTCCAAAGATATCACCCTCGCGACGCAAAGAAAGGTCCATTTCGGAAAGAGCAAATCCATCTTCGGTTTTCTCCATGGCACTTAAACGCTCAAGCGCCTCGGGTGCACGTGAGCGAGACACCAGAAAAACATGACCAGGCAAACCACCACGGCCAACACGGCCACGAAGCTGATGAAGCTGAGCCAAACCAAACCGATCGGCATCTTCGATGATCATAACTGTCGCATTCGGGACGTCAACGCCAACTTCTACAACGGTAGTGGACACCAACACATCGATATCCCCGTCGCGGAATCGGCGCATCACTTCGTTCTTTTCATTAGGAGTCATCTTGCCGTGAAGAAGAGCAACGGAAGCCTGAGGCACTACTTGGGATTGCAATATCTCAGCGTGCTTGGTAGCAGCCGACAAGGTGTCGCCGATCGCATCATGCTCAAGGCCCCATTCGATTGCCGCATATTCGATTGTCGAATCGTCATCTTCATCGTCTTGAGCGGTAGGTTTACTTTTTGGCAAATCAAGGCCGATCAAAGGGCAAATAACATATGCCTGTTCGCCGCGAGACAAAGCAGCACGCAAGGCGTCGTACGCTATCCCCTCCTCTAAAAAGTGGCAAACCTTGGTGGTGCGCCCTCCTTGTTTTGCCGGAGGACGATGGAGATAGGAAAGCGAAAGCCCACCATAGCGAGCCAACGCAAGCGAACGAGGAATGGGGGTGGCTGTCATGGAAAGGATATCGGCACCTGGGGCCTTAGCTATTAAAGCCTGGCGCTGCTCAACACCAAAACGTTGCTGCTCGTCAATACACACAAGCGAGCAATCATGAGCAACAACGTCATCTTGCAACAAAGCATGAGTGCCGAACAGAACCTTGATATCCCCACAAGCAAACTGGGCAATGACTGATTCCTTTTCTTCACGAGGGGTTTGTCCCATGATGGTTGACCAAGGCACGTTGCAAGCATCAAGAATAGGCCCCAACGAAATACCGTACTGAGAAACCAGGACCTCGGTAGGACCCATAAGCATAGCCTGATGGCCACTAAGAGCAGCACACACCAGCGCAAATGCCGCAACTACGGTTTTGCCTGTACCGACATCGCCCAATAAAAGGTGGTTCATAGGATACTGCTCAGCCATCTTTGCAAGGATATCCCCCACCGCAGTTTCCTGATCTTCAGTGAGGCTAAAGGGCAAACAAGCCTTGACCAGATTCATATCCTCATCAGAAAGAACCTGCTGGAATGGAGCATGTTGCAGTGCGCGTTCCCGCTCACGATTCACCAATTCCAACTCAAGGAAAAAGAGCTCTTCATAGCGAAGACGCCGGCGGGCCTGAATAGAGTCTTCGAGCGAAAAAGGATCATGGATTCCGCGAAAAGCCTCAAAACGTGAGTACAGGCGATACTTTCGGCGGAACTTAAGAGGCAAGGGGTCGTAAGCGCCCTGCACTTGCTGCAGCGCATTCCCCACGATCCGTCTCATCATTGCACGCGAGATTTTAGAAGTAGCAGGGTGGATGGGCAGAATCTTGCCCTGGACTTCTTCCCCTGGTTCATGTTTTTCAATAAGCGGATTGGTCATTCGCTTAAAACCGTAGGAAAACTCAACCTTTCCCGAAACAACAACCGAATCCCCTTTTCCGATCTTCTCGGAGAGCCACGGCTGGTTGAAGCAGGAAGCAATGATCAAGCCCGTATCATCAACAAGCGACACCTCAGTAAGCGTCAGTTTTGGACGAATTCGTTTGACTTTCACTTCATAAACTTGAGCTGCAAGCGTGCATTGTGTCCCAATTTGCGCACTTTGCGCAGTAACCACTTTCGACATGTCGACATAACGCAATGGGTAACATTGCAGCAGATCGCGAACAGTACCAATGCTCATCGCACGAGCAAGAGCCTGCGCACGCGCGGGACTCACCTGCTTCACAGAGGAAACAGGCGCGTCAAGCGCCAAGGTAGCATGAAGGCGGTCGGGGCTTGCGCCACGAACCGCCTTCAAAGAATCACTTGTTCTATTCACCGACACGTATGCCGTTCCCAATTGGTACTTTATTCAACAGAAAGAACGATAGGATACAACGGCTGCTCGCCGCGGTGAGAGTCAATCTCAAGATCCTCGAATTCTTCCTCGATGCGAGCCAAAAGCGCCTCGAACTCCTCATCGGAATAGTCTTCACCAGCGAGAATGGTGAGCGTATCGGCATCTTCGGCATCCATGGCTTCAAGCACACGGATCGTGGCATCTTCGATAGAATCGGAAACCACTTCAAGATCGCCATCAGCAATGCCGATGACATCGCCGTCGTGAATGGGGTTGCCGTGAACGTCCTTCGAATCCTTGATCGCGCGAGTGATTTCACCCGTCTTCACGTCTTCGCAGGCTTCGGTCATTGCCTCAACATTTTCATCGAGCGTTGCATCTTCGTCAAAGGCAAACAAGGCAGAGAAAGCCTCGGGGACGCTCTTGGTTGTTACAACAGCACAGGACTTTTCGGAAACCTGAGCACATGACTGAGAAGCCATAATGATGTTGCTATTGTTAGGAAGAATAATTACCGAATCAGCGTTTACCGCGTTTACCGCATCCAGCAGTTCCTTAGTGGACGGATTCATGGTCTGGCCACCGGATACCACATAGTCAACGCCAAGGCTTTCCAAGATAGCAGCGTTACCGGAACCAGCAGCTACCGCAACAAAGCCGATAGCCTTGTGGGCTGCTTCCTGCTCTGCTTCAAGCTTCTCGGTACGCTCTTCGCTCTGCAACTTCATGTTATGGATGAATACCTCAAAGATCTCACCGCGCTCCAAGAAGTACGCAAGAACTTTGTCGGGAGTATTCGAATGAACATGAACCTTGAACTTCGGCGTGCTTCCTACGCACAGCTCACAATCGCCCATGGTTTGCAGGAAGTCGAGCGCTTCTTCAGGATCGAGCGTTTCGGAATTAACCAAGAACTCGTTGCAGTACTTGTACTTTGAGCCCTCCCAGTCGTTGATCTGCTCGATTTCAACCTTCGGAGCAGCAGTGCGGGCAAAAGCAAGCTCGTCCACCATGGCTTCAGCACGACCGGTAAGGGAAGCAACAAACGAATCAAAGAAAATTGCAATACCGAAACCGCCGGCGTCAACTACACCGTTTTCCTTCAGCACGGGAAGAAGTTCAGGCGTACGCTGAACGGAAGCATAAGACTCGCCCACAATGAACTGCAGACCCTCGTCGAGCTCCATCTTCTTCTTACGAGCCTTATGGGCAGCGGTTGCGGTGTCGCGCAGAACGGTAAGGATCGTACCTTCCACCGGCTTGCGGACCGCGTTAAAAGCAACTTCTACTGCACGTGAAAAAGCATCGTCTACTGCAACGATGTTAAACTCCTCATGGTCGGCAATGCCTTCGCACAGGCCGCGCATGATCTGGGAGGTGATAACACCGGAATTGCCACGTGCACCCATAAGGGCACCAGTGGTGATGGCGCGGCGGCGATCTTCGCTAGAGGCGCCAATTGGGAGCTTTGCCAGGTTTTCTACAACCATAGCCAAAGTTAGGGACATGTTGGTGCCCGTATCGCCATCGGGAACGGGGAAAACGTTCAGGCGATTAATCTCATCCTTACGAGCTTCCAATGCCTTCGCTGCAGCAGCAATGGCATTGATGATGTCGTTAGATGTGTAATTGCTCATAGTTAAGTTGTACTCCTCGAATGACCTATACACCTAAGCAGTGCGTCCTAGCGAACTTTGATTCCCTGAACGTGAACCTCCACACCCTTAAGCGGCGTGCGAACGAATTCCTTCAGAGCGAACGTTACCTGCTCGGCAAGATTAGTGGACACCACATTGATGTTCACACCGTGCTCCAAGATAACGTAGAGGCTTACCGTAGTGCCCTCTTCGTCGGAGGAAACAACGATGCCCCTGCGAAGGCGAGACTGAGGAAGGATTTTCGCCAGTCCATCGGCAGCATTCGGGGCCGCCATACCCACAACGCCATAGCATTCCAATGCCGCATGACCAGCAACATCTGCAATGACATCTTCAGAAACGATAAGGTCTCCTGCGATTTCGTTACCCATTTATCTATCCTTTCATAGACGCTTTGCCACATGAGCGGGCGCCCAATGACGAATGACCAGTTAACCAGTATAGCTGATGGCGCACGAATGAACGCTTAGGGAACCCTTGCGCACCGAACATTCAAAAGTCCTTAGTTTGTCAAAGTATCCAAATTTTTTTCTTATGCAAAACCACCATTCCCGTAGCAATTTGATATTTGAGTGGTATCCTTGCTGCTTGATCGCCAAACCTCCAAGAATTCTCTTGGTTGATGCTTGGGTCTGTGGTATAGTATTCAGGCTTTTGGAAATCAGCGGTATTCAGCCGTATCAAAATACGAAGTAAATGGAGTTGATCAAGAATGTCCAAAGTATGCGAGATCTGCGGTAAGGCACCCGTTGCTGGTCGTAGCATCAGCCACTCTCATCGCGTAAGCAACCGCACCTTCCGTCCTAACATCCAGAAGATCACCGTTAAGGTTGACGGCAAGGTAAAGCGCGCCAACGTATGCACCAAGTGCATGAAGGCAGGTAAGGTGGAGCGCGCTTAGCGTTTCCCTTCCCCATTACCGAGGGCATTTGCTTCTCAATTATTAAGCCACCCGAAAGGGTGGCTTTTCTTGGATTTGGGGCGATGCCGCAATTACCTTCTTCAGCAGAATCACATCACCACCTTCAAAACACAAGTTAAATGGATCTTTATGCTTCCCTACTTGCCCTATACGGTCACATTCAAGCAATAAAGAAGGCGACACATTGGTCGCCTTCTTTATTGAACTACCATATTCACGGAACCGAGCGCTCACCGAAGCAGTTTTCCTTTAACCAAACGAGGCAGCAGAGCTACTTAAACTTGAACAATCCCTTGATTTCATTCATGGTGCCCGAAAGCTCACTTACCACTTCTTTTCCGTCTCGATAGATGCCAGCCATTGTTTTCCCTGCATCCTTGAGATTGTCCTTCGCCTTGTCAGACAAAAAACCCTCACTATCCTCGTCGGATTCCGATACTGAGGCCTTGGAAGCTTGCTCGACATCATCGTCTTCAGCAGACGGACTAGACTCATTTTCCTGCAAAGGGGATTCGATATGCTTCTCTAAATCAAGTTGCAACAAGTACAGAGAATCGTCCAATTTGTCCAAGCGCTTTGCGTAGCCTGGAGCATCCGATTCCAAAGAATCCACTGCGGCACGCACATCATCCAAACGTGCATGCAAAGTATCAATCATCTGGTAGATATCTTCGTTCAAAGCAGCTCCTAACGATAACGCTCTTTCATAGCACGCTCAATTTCGCGCTTCGAATCACGTTCGGCCATCGAAGCACGCTTGTCGTACAGTTTTTTACCACGAGCAACAGCTAATTCTATCTTCACCCGTGAATTGCGATCAAAATAAATCTTGACTGGCACCAGCGCCATGCCTTTTTCCTGCGTCTTACGCTCAAGATCACGAATTTCATTTCGATGCAAAAGCAGCTTGCGCTTCCTGTCGGGATCCGGATTGTTCAGATTGCCATGACTGTAGGGAGAAATGTGCAAATTGTTTACCCAAACCTCACCCTTGCGAATCAGGGCGAAGCAATCCGTGAGCTGACAGTTGTTTTCTCGCAACGAACAAACTTCGGTTCCCGTGAGAACCACGCCAGCTTCATAAGTTTGCAAGATCTCGTAATCATGAAATGCACGACGATTCTTGGCGATTACTTTAGTTGTTTCTTTCTTAGGCATTCTTACATTCCTGGAACGAAGGACACATCTTCATCGAGATCGAGGATAAAGCGCTTTAGCAGGGTTACCGTATCCTCGATATCGGACAGCTTAACCACTTCAGTGGGAGTATGCATATAACGTAACGGTATAGAGACCAAACCAGTAGCACAGCCACCACGCTGGATCTGCATTTCAGAAGCATCGGTGCCAGAATCGCTTGGCTCAGCTTCGAATTGAACCTTGATCCCTTCGGCTTCGGCGGCAGCGCACAAGCGTTCGTAGACCACAGGGTTGATATTGGGACCGCGAGCAATAACAGGCCCCTTTCCGCAAGACACCGAACCATACTTGTCCGTATCGATACCCGGATAATCGGTTGCGTGGGTTACATCGAGGGCGATGGCGACATCGGGCTTGATGCTAAAGGCAGACGTGTTTGCCCCTCGTGATCCAATTTCTTCCTGAACAGTAGCAGCGCAAATGTAATCACCCAACGAGCCGTCGACGCGCTTAAGCTCCTCCATGACGCGAGTAATCACGTACACGCCCGCTTTGTCATCGAAAGCCCGGGAAACGGCCATCCCTTTACCGTACTTCTCGAAACCAACGCCATACGTAATGACATCCCCAACTCGAACCACTTCACGCACCCTACGCGGCGAAAGCCCCAGGTCAATGAAAAGCCCGCTGATGGGAGTCACCTTGGTTCGCTCGTCGGACTCGATAAGGTGAATGGGCTTGCGGCCCACCACGCCTCGCAGGACACCCTGCGCAGTATGCACATCTACGCGGAGCCCTGGCAAGATAGCCGCATCAACACCCCCAACGGGAACGACGTGAAGAAAACCCTGGGAGTCGATGCTTTTTACCATAAGGCCAACTTCGTCCATATGGGCGGCAATCATCACCGAAGGAGCCGAGCCGTTGCCCAGCAGCCGAGCATGAACCGATCCCATAACATCGGTCTCAACCACATCGGCGTATTCAGCCAATCGCTCACGAACCAAGTGAGCGACCAAAGATTCAGTGCCTGTAACAGAAGGTGTTTCAAGCAAGCGCTTCAAATACGTTTTATCTGCGAGTTTAGCCATAATAGACCTACGATTCATAAAGGGGCGCAAGCCCAGCAAAACAATATCGAGTACTAAAGAATTATACCTTGCACCAAGAAATCAACCATGATGCAGTCATAGCGGCAACCATTACTCATAAGAAGCGGCCAGCTTAAAACGCAATCTGCGCTCACGGGGCTTCGCGGAAATAAGAACGACCTGAATTGTTTGTCCAAGACGATAGCGAACACCCGTTGATGCACCGTTAAGCATTTGCCTTTCGGGGTCAAACGAAAAATACTCTTCGCCAAGATCCTCAATGGCAAGAGAACCCGTTGCCGTACATTCCAGACGAACCATAAGGCCAAAGGTAGAGACCGAAGAAACAACACCGGTAAAAGTTTGCCCTGCAAACTGCTCAAGATATTCAATAATCTTAGTGAGCTGCGACTGCCGAGCAGCCTTTTCCGCCTCACGCTCCATATGAGACGAATGCTCAGCCATCCAAGCAAGCGAATTGCGCTGCGCCTCATAGGTTGCACTGTGACCGAAAAATGCCTCTTTAAGCATTCGATGCACCAACAAATCAGGGTATCGACGAATTGGACTTGTGAAATGGCAATACGTCTGAAGAGCTAAGCCATAATGATCGCTCAGTTCAGTACGATAGACGGCTCGTTTCATCGCGCGAAGAAGCAGCACATTCACCAGCTCTTGCTGAGGTGTTCCCTGCACGCGTGCTAATACATCCTGCAAAGCATGAGGATTGCCATCGCAGAAAAGGCGCTTGTTTACATCCGAAAACAAGGAGGATTCCTGAAGAACTTCATAAAGCGCGCGCAGCGCATCTCCGTCAGGGGCGTCGTGTACTCGGTACACACAGGGCAAGCCTTTTTCGGTAAGCCACTGAGCAACAAGGCTATTGGCCAAGATCATAGCTTCTTCAATAAGCTCCGTTGCGGCAGTCCGACGACGGTAGGTAATTTCAACAGGATGTCCTTCCCCGTCAAGCTTTGCTTTTGCCTCAACCCTATCGAAATCCATACAGCCATCTTTTTTACGACGGGCAAACAGAGCCTTTGCCAATGCATCAAGCTTTGGTATGCGATCGACGAGCGCATGTACCGCTTCCTCAGACAACGCTTTTGACCCAAATGGCACTTCACATTCAGTAAGAGCATGCTTACATTCCTCCGCGGAAAGAGAGCGGTTCGAGGCCTCAAGGAGCGCCTGGGCTTGATCGTATGACAAGCGCGCTTTTGAGCGAATAACAGAGGGAAATACCTCGTACGAAAGTACGGACCCACTTGGGGACAATTCAGCCTTAACGCTGATGGTGCAGCGATCCTCTTCGGGCATTAAGGAACACAGCCCATTGCTCAATTTCTCCGGAAGCATGGGGAGGACTCGGTCAACTAAATATACCGATGTTGCACGTCTCCGTGCATCCATATCAAGAGACGAGTCATAGGCAACAAAGCGAGACACGTCAGCGATATGCACGCCAAGCACAAGGTTGCCACCCTTGCGCTCAAGGGAAACCGCATCGTCAAAATCTCGGGCATCAACAGGATCGATAGTGAAGATAAACTCATCACGTAAATCGCGATAACCCTGTACCGTTGCGAGGGAAGCGTCAAGGGAGCACTGTTCGGCCTCTTCGAGGGCAGCTGGAGAAAACTCAGTTTCGAATTGATGCTCAGCAATAATCAGGTCGATAGCAATATCGGTATCTGATTCCGAGCCAAGAACCCGAACAACGGTGCCCGTAGCAGCAGAATTTCGCGTAGGAAACTCAATGATACGAACCTCGACCAAATCGCCATCATTAACATGAAGCGCATCGCTTCTGAGCGTGAAGATATCACAAGGGATAGAAGGATCTTCAGGAACCACAACGCCAAATGGCTCAGCAACCTCATAGCGACCAATAAGGGTATCGCGCGCACGCATGATAACACGCGCAACACGAGCGGAGGGTTTGCGGGAAGCCTCAGAGTAATGCCTGTCAGGAGATTGTCCAGAAAGACGTGAAACCTCAACAAGATCGCCAGGAAACGCACCGTTGACCTTTGAAGCGGGAATAAAGAATTCACCCTCGGCGGTTTTAACGAAGCCGAATCCCTGAGCATTCAGCTCAAGAATGCCTTGAGGCTTTGCTTTGGGATGCCTGCGCGCCTTTGAACTACGTCGTGCCATTTCCGCCCTTACGAAATCTGGGAGCGCGCCGAATCGAAGGCAACCGATTCCTGTGTAGATACATTCGATGTTTCTACATTGGGACTTATTCCGTTGCCATCAATCTGACGACCGCTGGGAGTCAAATAGAATGCCGCAGTATAACGAATGGCTCCACCGAACGAGAGCGGCTGCATAGCCTGAACAGACCCTTTTCCCTGAGTTTTTTCACCAACAATTTCAGCACGGCCGGATTCTTGAAGCGCGGCAACAAGAACCTCAGCACAACCAGCAGTACGGCCGTTAGTAATAACAACCAAAGGAGCAGTGGTAATACTGTCGCCATCTGCACTACGAGAACTGATTCCATTTACCGTTTCGATCTGCGCAACAACACCGCTAGGGATAAACAGTGAAGCAATGTCGACCGCCTGAGTTAGATAGCCACCGGGAACATCACGAAGATCGAGGATAAATGCCTGAGCTCCCTGCGAAGACGAATCAGTAATCGCCGAAGAAACCATAGCTGCCGTGTCAGAAGTGATCTGCTTAATATCGATAGTGCAAACCCCGTCGTGAACGCTCCAAGTCACGTTTTCCTGCGAGCTGGAAGAAAACGTGAGGGTCGTTGAAAACGTTGTCCCACTCTCTCCTTGCTTTTGGGAAGGACGACTCCAGGTAACGTATACGCTTTCGCCTTCCGAGCGCGAAAGAGCATCAAGCACTTCGGGTATGCTCCAAGAGGGCTTGGACACGCCATCGATTGATTGGACATAGTCGCCAGTTTCGATGCCAGCCGCAGCAGCGGAAGAGTCTTCGAAAACATCCGAAGCAAAGCACTTTCCGTCATTTTCGCCAAAGAGCACACCAATGCCCGCTTCGGGATTCTTGGTACTTGCCAGGTAAGCGCGATAGCTTGTTTCGTCGTAATACTTGAGGAAACTGTCGCCGGTACCCTCAGCATACGAGGACAAGACCTTAGCCGTAACCTGACCGAGGTCATAATCGTCCATGCTGCTCTTCTTCAAGATGCCCTCCATTTCAGCTACGCGAGCCGAAAGGGAATCATAGGTATCACCTGAAACCGTAAGACCGGGATTCACTTCTGTGTCGACATCAAGAGACGAGAGACCCATGGCGTTAAGCAAATCGGTATTGCCACGAACGAAGAAGCCCGCGCAAAAAACCAAGCATATGAAAATGCAAGCACCGAGAAGCTTCACGATGCTTGCATTTCGTTTGTTCGAAGATTCCACCTTGGTGGTTTTCTTGAAATCGTTCACTAACGTGCCTTCGATTCCTTGAACATTTCAGCCTTTCTTTAGACCTTCAGATAACGGCTCATTGCAAACAACGAACCCAAAAGGCCGATAACCAAACCTGCCACCAACATAGCAAGGTAAATAAGCAGGAACATGCCCAAATCAACGCCAATAGGCAACCACGGAAGAGCAACTGCCATCTGAGGAAGCACCAAGTTGCGGGCAATTTCAAGTACAAGAATAGCCAGCAAGGCACCGATCAAAGCATGGAGCGCACCTTCTGCCAAGAAGGGCCCTCGAATGAAGCCATTCGAAGCACCAACCAGACGCATGATGGCGATTTCCTTACGACGAGCAAGAATAGCCAAACGAATAGTGTTGTTGATGAAGATGAACGCAATGAAGATCAGCAACGCAATGAGGGCAATACCTGCCGTACGGATGGCATTGGTAAGCGAGAAGAGCTTATCAACCGTCTTCTGGCCGTACTGCAAAGAATCAGTCGGATCATCCGCGTTGTCGCAAATGTCAACGAAATCCTGGTTTGCCAAGATCTCAGAAGCGATGTTCTGTACGCTCTGGGCATCATCAAGCTGAACGTCGATAGATGCGGGCAGAGGGTTTTCACCATCAAGCTGATCGACAATTTCAGGGTTAGAGGTAGACTTACGGAAGTTTTCGAGAGCCTGATCCTTCGTGGTGAAGGAAACGCTCTCTACACCGTCGTACCCTTCAATGGCCTTCATTACTTTTTCGATGTCGGCATCGCTGGCGTCATCCTTTACATATGCCGTAATGGAAACCTGGTTTTCAACCGACGCAACAACGTTGTTAACCACAGCGCCAGCAATACAGAAGATGCCAATGATCAGCAACGAAAGAAAAATCGTAATGATTGATCCAAGCGTAGTGGAAAGGTTACGCGTAAAGCCCGTAAGCGATTCGCGGAAGAAATAAAAAATACTAGACATCGAAACCGTACACTCCCCTGTCCTGGTCGCGGGTCAAAACGCCCTTGTCGAGCGCAATAACGCGACGACGCATATTGTCGACCATTTCGCGGTCGTGCGTAGCAACAAGAACCGTGGTGCCCGTACGGTTGATTCGCTCGAGCAGGTCCATAATGCCGCGTGAGTTCTGCGGGTCGAGATTGCCCGTAGGCTCGTCGCAAATGAGCAGCGGAGGGCGGTTAACGATTGCACGCGCGATGGAAACACGCTGCTGTTCGCCACCGGAAAGCTGATCGGGACGCTTGTTCATTTTGTCCTGAAGGCCAACCAGACGCAGAACCTCAGGAACCTGGGTACGGATAACATGACGCGACTTGCCAATAACCTCAAGCGCAAATGCTACGTTTTCGAAAACCGTCTTATTCGGCAGGAGCTTAAAGTCCTGGAAAACGCAACCAATGTTACGACGAAGGTACGGAACACGCCAATTGCGCATTTGAGTAAGGTCTTCATCTGCGATGTAGATTTTGCCCTTGGTAGGCTTGATCTGACGGATAAGCAAGTTGATAAAGGTCGACTTGCCAGAACCCGAATGACCTACCAAGAATACGAATTCGCCAGGGAAAATATGCAGCGAAATATCGTTCAGCGCAGGGTTGTTGGGCTGCGCTTCGTAGATCTTGGTAACGTGGTCAAGCGTGATAACCGGATTACCCGTGTACTGAGGAGCTGTTTCCTCAATATTCACTACAGGAAGCGACTGCGAAAGCTGAGACGCAACCTGATTTACTGGGGGCTGTTGCTGGGCATGCCTGCCCATTGGAGCCCCGCTCTGTTCATTCGTCACAGTGTGCTCCATTCATAGGGTGTAATTCTGAGACTGCAAATGAGTATATCAGGCATGCTTTCGGGCACGGACCTTTTCCACAGCTTGAACAAGGGCATCAGCGTCAAGCCCAAAGTAAGTAAGAAGTTCGTTGAACTCGCCAGACTTGCCAAACCGGTCACGAACGCCAACCAATTCGATGGGACATGGGAACTGTTCAGCAGCAAGTTCGCTTACAGCAGAGCCCAAGCCACCGTAGATGGAATGCTCCTCTGCTACTACTGCACAACCAGTCTTCTTCAACGAGGCAAGGATGGTTTCGGCATCGAGCGGCTTTACGCAGAAAGCATCGATGACCTCGGCAGAGATGCCCTTTTCAGCAAGAGCGTCAGCAGCCTTCATAGCCTCGGCGATTTCTACGCCGCAGGCAATAATGGTGACATCGGTGCCTTCGCGGAGCACGTAAGCACGACCAACCTCAAGTTCAACATCGGGAGCATATACGGCAGGAACAGCAGCACGTCCCATACGGATATAAACAGGACCAGGGGTTTCTGCGGCCAAACGAATTGCGGCACAGCAAGCAGCATAGTCGGCAGGAACGAACACGCGCATATTGGGCAAGCCGCGCATAAGCGAAATATCTTCAAGCATCTGATGAGAACCGCCATCGGGACCAACAGAAATGCCAGCATGCGTAGGAGCAACCTTAACATTGAGGTTGGAATAGCACACGGTATTGCGAATTTGATCATAGGCGCGACCAGTGCCGAATACCGCAAACGAACCGGTATAAGCAATGTTTCCCGTAAGGGAGAGACCTGCGGCAACATCGATCATGTTCTGCTCGGCAATGCCAACGTTGAACAGGCGCTTTGCGTTTTCAGGGCAAGCCTCAGCAAATTTCTTAGTAGTGGTGGAACCAGTAAGGTCGGCGTCTACCGCAACAACCTTCTTGCCAGCTGCGGCAAGCTCAGCAAGCGTTACACCAAATGCAGCGCGTGTTGCCTTCTTTTCCTGTGCCTGTTCAGGGGTAGCAAGTTTTACCACGTTACTTCACTCCATTCAGCTCAGCGCGAGCTTCAGCAAGCTCGGCAAGCGCGCGCTCGGTTTCTTCGTCGTTGGGGGCTTTACCGTGCCAACCAGCCTGGTCTTCCATGAAGGAAACGCCCTTGCCCTTGATGGTGTGAGCAATAACCACCTTAGGCTGCGTGGTTTCAGAAGCCTTAAGATCGGAGAAAAGCTCGATGAGTGCGTCCATGTCATGGCCGTTTACCTCATGAACCTCCCAACCAAAGGCGGCAAACTTACCAGCAAGGGTGCCGCTGGCGCACACGTGGTCAACCCTACCATCGATCTGAAGACCATTAAGGTCGACAACGGCAATAAGATTGCCCAGCTCCTGATGAGCAGCGAATGTTGCCGCTTCCCAAACCTGACCTTCTTCAGTTTCGCCATCGCCCATAACAGTGAAAACACGGTTGGAAACGCCGTCGAGCTTGAAACCTGCAGCTACACCCGCAGCGATGGAGAGGCCCTGACCAAGAGAACCGGTAGAAACCTCGATACCGGGAAGAAGATTAGAATCAGGATGACCCTGCAAACGAGTACCGAGCTTTCGGAGCGTCTTCAGCTCTTCAACAGGAAAGTAGCCAGCTTCGGCAAGCGTTGCATAGATTGCTGGTGCCGCATGGCCCTTAGCGAGGATGAAGCGATCACGTGCATCATCTTCGGGGTTTTCGGGATTGTGATTCATCACGCCGCCAAAATACAGCGCTGCAAGGATATCGGTGCAGGAAAGAGATCCGCCCGGATGGCCGCTGCCCGCTTCATGCAGCATCTCAATGATGTCCGTGCGAATGGCACAGGCCTTTTCCTTAGCTGCCAGAGAATTCATGGCTTCCTTTCGGTCGATTACTTGGCTTTGCATTACAACGAAGCTTTCCAACGATGATATCCGACTACAAATTCATCGATATCGCCATCAAGAGCAGCTTCGACATTGCCGCTTTCGATATTACTACGGGTATCCTTGATCAGTCGATACGGATACAAAACATAGTTACGTATCTGGCTGCCGAACGAATTGTCCATTTTTTCGCCTCTCAGCTCTGCGAGTTCGGCTTCTCGCTTCTTTTCTTCGAGTTCGTACAGGCGGCCGCGCAAAACCCTGAAAGCCGCTTCCTTATTCTGGAGCTGGGACTTCTCGTTTTGGCAGGTAACCACAATACCTGTAGGGATATGAGTGAGGCGAACAGCGGAATCGGTAGTGTTGACGCACTGACCGCCGGGACCGCTTGCTCGGTACACATCGACGCGCACATCGTTCGGATCGATTTCCACGGAAATATCGTTATCAGGAAGAACAGGGATTACTTCCACCGCAGCAAACGTGGTGTGACGACGTTTCTTGTCATCGGTAGGCGAAATGCGAACCAAACGATGAACGCCCGATTCGCTGCGTAACATACCATACGCATTGCGACCTTCAATTTGGATGCTTGCACGGTCGAGACCGATGCCTTCACCAGGGACCAGATCGAGAACCTTTACCTTCCAACCCTTAGAATCGGCGTAGCGCGAATACATGCGATACAGCATTTCGGTCCAATCCTGAGCCTCCAAGCCACCGCTACCAGGGTGGATAGAAAGAATCGCATCGGAGGAATCAAAGCGACCATTGAACCAAGACTCGATCTCGAAATCGTCGAGCATCTTTTCCAGGCGCTCAAGATCGTTTTCGATTTCCTCACCAAACTCAGGGTCTTCCTCTGCCAGTTCGGTTGCGATTTTGATGTCGTCGAGCAACCCGCAGGCAGATTCATAACGCTCGATCACATCGCGAATATCGGATGCCTGCTTGCTAACCTGCTGAGCGTTATCGGTATCGTTCCAAAAATCAGGGTTGGCAATCTGACTGTCCAAATTGGCGAGCTCGGCAATTTTTTCATCTATATGCAGATAAGCACGCGCTTCTTCGGTGCGCTTTTCTGCTTCTTCAAGGGTCATCATCAACGATTCCTCTCGGTTTCAGAAACTGGCTGAACGTCACGATGCCCCTACCAACAAAGCAGGGGCATCGGATGCGGCGCAGCGCCGCGAAAGGGAAAGCTTGCGCTATCCCCCATTAGTTCAGCGGTTGGCGCCGTGGCACTTCTTGTACTTCTTGCCAGATCCGCAAGGACAAGGATCGTTTCGACCAACATTTGCGTAAGGATCGTTCTTATCCTTTTCATAGGTCTGGGGCTTATGGGCTTCAGGCTTCGGAGTAGCAGGAGCCGCCGGGTTTGGGCCTCCCTGGGGAGCCCCGCGACGCACACCAGAGCCTTCGTTGAGCGTCTGTTCAGGATTGGAGTACGAAACCTTGCCATCAAGCGGGCTGGGTTCTTCCTGCGGGGCAACCTGCACCACGATGGGGGCACGAAGCAAGAATCGCAGGTAATCCTCATAGATCGAGGAAGTAAGTGCCGCAAAAGCACGGTGTGCCTCATCGCGATATTCAGTAAGCGGATCGCGCTGACCATACGCACGCAGGCCGATAGAAGCCTTAAGGTAATCCATTTCCTGAAGGTGAGCCATCCAGCGCGTATCGATGAATCGCAGCATAACCTGCGATTCGATATCGGAGAATGGAGCACCAATCTCCTTTGCCTTCGCATCGAAGAGACCCTGGAAATATTCAACCAGACCATCGATAAGCGCATTCACGTCATCGTCATGATCGATAGAATCTACAGTGAAATCCTCAATGCCCGTCATCTGGATAACCCATTTGTTAAGAGAGTCAAGATCCCAGTCGTCGCTCGCTTGCTTGGCGGGACACCACTCCAAAACATGCGATTCTACGATGTCTTCAATGATCTCCGGCATGCGATCGGTAAGGTCTTTGCCGTCAAGGATGGCATTACGCTCTGCATAGACTGCTTTACGCTGCAGGTTCATTACGTCATCGTATTCAAGAACATGCTTACGTGCAGCAAAGTTGGATGCTTCAACCTGACGCTGCGCGGTCTCAATTGCCTTAGAAACCATAGATGCCTTAATGGGCATATCGTCGGGCATGTCGGTTTTTTCCATCATGCGACCAATAGAATCCATGCGCGAGCCACCAAACAAACGCATGAGGTCGTCTTCGAGAGAAAGGTAGAACTGCGTTGCACCCGGGTCGCCTTGACGACCGGCACGACCACGCAACTGGTTGTCGATACGGCGCGACTCATGACGCTCAGTACCAATTACGCACAGGCCACCTGCAGCAAGAACCTCTTTGGATTCACGATTGGTAATAGCCTCGGCCTCAGCTTCGGCCTGCTTCACCTGGGCTGGCGTAGGCTCCTCATCTTCGCCAAATCGTTCAAGAAGCATAGCTTGCGCCATAGCTTCGGGGTTGCCGCCCAGCAAGATGTCGGTACCACGACCAGCCATGTTCGTAGCAATGGTAACCGCACCAGTTCGACCCGCCTGAGCAACGATGGCAGCTTCGCGTTCGTGATTCTTAGCATTCAGTACTTCATGTTTGATGCCACGCTTGGAAAGCAAACGGCTTAGACGCTCAGAGCTTTCGATAGAAACCGTACCAACCAGGCACGGCTGCCCAGCAGCATGACGCTCTGCAATATCGTCAGCAACAGCATTGAACTTAGCATCTACCGTGCGATAGATAAGATCATCTTCGTCGATACGTTGAACTTCCCTGTTGGGAGGAATAGACATGACGGGCAAGTTGTAGATCTGACGGAACTCAGAATCTTCCGTCATTGCCGTACCGGTCATGCCAGAAAGCTTGTCGTACAAACGGAAATAATTCTGCAACGTGATAGTTGCCAGAGTTTGGTTTTCCTGACGAACCAATACATGCTCTTTTGCTTCCAGTGCCTGATGAAGGCCTTCGGAATAACGGCGACCTTCCATGATGCGGCCGGTGAATTCATCAACGATCTTGACCTCGCCGCTTACCACTACGTAGTCAACATCGCGATGGAACAGGAACTGGGCCTTCAGCGCCTGCTGCAAATGATTGGGCAGCTGACCGGTTGGATCGCTAAAAATGTCTTCAATGCCAAGCTGGAACTCAACCTTTTCCAAACCAGCTTCGGTGGTGTAGATGGTCCTTTTCGCCTCATCCATCTCGAAATCGACATCGCGCTTCAAGGAAGGCATAACGGCCGCAAAACGCTTATACGTATCGGCGGCCTGAGAGCCAGCGCCTGAAATAATAAGAGGCGTACGCGCTTCATCGATAAGGATGGAGTCGACCTCGTCGACGATGGCGAAAGAATGGCCACGCTGCACACGCCGTGATGCACGGGCAACCATGTTGTCACGCAGATAATCAAAGCCGAATTCGGAATTGGTGCCGTAGGTAACGTCGGCCTGATAGGCAGGGATCTTCTGCTCGGGACCCATACCATTCTGGATAAGACCAACATTCATACCCAAGAAGCGGTAGATGCGACCCATCCACTGAGAGTCGCGCGCAGCAAGGTAATCGTTAACGGTAACGATGTGAACATTATTACCAGGCAAAGCATTCAAATAGCCAGCCAATGTGGAAACGAGCGTTTTACCTTCGCCCGTGCGCATTTCAGCGATTTTGCCATCGTTCAACGCCATGGCACCAATGAGCTGAACATCGAAATGACGAAGACCGGTGGTGCGCACACTGGCTTCACGAACGGCAGCGAACGCCTCTGGAAGCAAATCGTCCAAATCTTCACCGTTAGCCAGACGCTCACGGAACTCGACGGTAAGGTGAGCCAGCTCTTCGTCGGAACGTGCTTGCATAGCAGGCTCGAAGGCGTTGACCTCTGCAACCCTGCGCTGATAGTTCTTAAGTGGCTTGCTTTCGCCTACGCTAAGTAGTTTAGAAAAGAAACCCATGATCTCTCTTTCTTTCGTTTAACTGCTTCACTCTATCACAGGCACACTCTCATACGCCGTGTAGCATCTTCTGCATTCCCTGAATACACGCCATTTCCGCTTATTGGTGAGCCATTTGTTACCCAGTCAGCGCGTTCGCCTTGTTATCGGCAAGAAGCTTCATCATCTTTAAGCGTTTCGGTAGTTGCGCCAGAAGACGAAACTTCTTCAAGAATTTCTTCGTACAGCTCTTCAAGCCTGCTTGAGCCATCGATACCAAAACGATCCACTAAAGCGCGTCGGCAACTTACAAACGTTGAAATGGCACCAGCATACTGACCAAGCAATTGCTGAACTTTCATATATTGGTACACAACGTCCTCACGCGTTTGGTCGATACCGAAAGCAAACTCGGCGTAATGCTGTGCCAATCGAAGATCGTTAGCACGAATAAGCGCCCGAACTCCATCAACCAACGCATCGAGTACGCGATTCTGGTACGTGATGCGATATGCATCTATTTGGTCGTTTTGAACACCAGGCAGAAGTGGACCACAATACAAACGCTCAATTTCGCCTAACGCCCTTTTGCAAATATCAGGATCATTGCATCCATTCAGAAGCAGACACTGCGCGTGGACTTCACCGACATCGCTTACATAATTTAATCCAGCCAACGAAACCGTGTCGCGCGAACGCCGCGACCCAAACGGCTCTTCGTCAGGCGGAGTGAGAACACGCCTGATGTAACTCCACAAGTTATAGAAACTCGAGCGCACACAAGCAGGATCCGATTCCGGCCAAACGATGCGTTCAATCCAAGTACGCGGCAGTTCTTTGCCATCGTTAACCACAAGCAGAGCAAGTACGAGCTTCGCTTTGCGGCGCAGTTCCCCATTCGGCAATACATTTTTGCCATCACGCGTGACCTCGCAACGACCAAACAGATTAATCCGAACAGGAGAAACGATTTCGGTCTTTACCGCATCCGTTATTGTTCCACCCACACCAAAGAAATGGTCGTTTGCGGGAATCGACAGCGAGAAATTACCGGTTTCCGCACCATGCTTTTCCGCATACCATTGCTGGACTTTTCTACTTTCAAGCGCCTTTGAGGCAAGCGCACGCTTACCAGCCACCAAACACGAGTCAACACAGGCTAAAAGGAATTCCGCTTCATCTTCGAAACGAGAAAAAGGAACGATGGAAGAATAGTGTGCAGCCATAAGCTCGTGCCGAGCTTCTACGGTAAGCTCAAACGCAGAAAATGAAGACGACAGGAGACTTACACCTGCAAAAGGAAAGAGGCTTTCAACCAACGAAATATCGGGTTGGGCGTGTTCGTCAAAGAAATCAGTGATCAGCAATAGACTGCCGCTTCCCAAGAAAAGGGCCAGATACGCCAACGATTCTTCCGGAGAGGATGGAGCTTGGCGAAGGAGTGCTTTAAGGAAGCGATCGGCGCCCTTTTCTTTATCGAGAGCTACAGGCGGTACGGATCGCTTTGTCGGCATGTGACCCTTTTCAAAAAGAGACTCATGGTTGCCAGAGTGGTCCTGACGCTTCGGCAGCTCATCGGAAGAAAGGGCCATTTCACGGGCATCCAGCACTACGACCGGCAGTTCAACATCAGCTGCCAGCGTGGAATCTTCGGTAGTTACCATCACTTCACATTGCTTGGTGTGAAGTTTGCCCATAAGCGTTACCAAGCTTGTACGCCTTTTGCCCTTGAGCTTTGAAATGCCGTCGAAAACCACCAGTTTTCCAGGCGAAGAATCATCGGAATCCAATACCTCTTCGATACTTCCCGAATCAAGGTTTACGAGAAATTCTGGCTCGGAAGCCTGCACCCAAGTGACGTTTCCAGGAGGAAAAGCCATTCTTGCGTATTGGTTGGCAAGCACTGTTTTCCCATACAAAGGAGGGGCGCATATCACGCGGACTGCTTCCCTATCAGAAAGCAAGCTAACCAATAGTCGCTTACGATTAATAAACGCTTCCCCTATTCCCAAGGCGGCTGAAGGAGACGACCGAAGCGCATCTTTGTCGTTGCCATTCATTTGACACCCCTTTCACGAGAGTCGAACAATTGGCTGGATTATAAGGTTTACCAGGCGTTTAACCAGATAGACGCAATCCATATTTGCGTAATTGTGCCAAAATTGAGCGCGAGTGAGCACTCTTTGGGCAAAACAACAATGACAGCATTTTCTGATGCGGAAAATGGGTTGCAAACCAAAGGACCGCAGGAACCAAACTACCCTTATTCCCTGGCTAAACGCCGCAAAGGAGGATCAGGCACAAAAGCTAAACGAAGAGATGGATACTAGTTTTTCGGAAACATCACATTTCCTCTTTTCTGTTTTGGTAAAATTTCAAAGTTAAAAATTCATACTGTCAAGCAGGAGGAACACATGCCAGCAACCTCTCCGGATCAGAAGGTTATCGTTCTGGACTTTGGCGCCCAATACGGTCAGCTCATCGCCCGCCGCATTCGCGATTTGGGCGTTTATTCCGAGATCGTACCCTGCGATGAAGATGCAGCAAAAATTGCAGCTTTGAAGCCAAGCGCCATTATTCTTTCCGGCGGTCCCGCCAGCGTCTATGCAGACGATGCGCCCAAGATCGACCCCGGTGTACTTGAACTTGGTGTACCGATTCTCGGCTTCTGCTACGGCCATCAGACCATTGCCGTTGAACTAGGCGGCACCGTGGGTCACACCGAAAAGGGTGAGTACGGAGCAGCTGGCCTCCATGTAGCGGGCGGTGCGCTGTTCGAAGATACCCCTGCCGAACAAACGGTTTGGATGAGCCACCGCGATGCCGTAACTGAGGTTCCTGCAGGATTCACCGTTACCGCTTCCACTGACATTTGCCCCGTTGCGGCTATGGAATGCGCTGAGCGCAACATCTACACCACGCAGTTCCACCCTGAAGTTAAGCACTCCGAGTTCGGCAACAAGATGCTTTCCAACTTCCTGTTCAATATCGCAGGACTGAAAGCCGACTGGACTATGGATTCCATCATCGAAGACTCCGTTGCCGCTATCCGTGAAAAGGTAGGCGACAAGCGCGTTATCCTGGGCCTTTCTGGTGGCGTTGATTCTTCCGTTGTTGCGGCCCTGTGCGCTAAGGCAATTGGTAAGCAGCTGGTATGCGTATTCGTAAACCATGGCCTGCTTCGCAAGAACGAGCCCGAAGAGGTTGAAGAGGTATTCACCAAGCAGTTCGATGTGGACTTCATTCATGTTCATGCTGAAGACCGCTACGCTAAACTGCTTGACGGCGTTACCGACCCTGAAGCAAAGCGCAAAATTATCGGTACCCAGTTCTGGGAAGAGTTCTTTACCGTTGCGCAAGATATCGCAGAAGACGGCAAGCCCGTGCAGTTCATGGCTCAGGGCACTATCTATCCCGACATCATTGAGTCGGGCGCCCGCAAAACTGGCGGCAAGGCTTCTACCATCAAGAGTCATCACAACCTGATCCCCTTCCCCGAAGGCGTTCACTTCGACCTTATTGAGCCGCTTGATCACTTCTTCAAGGATGAGGTTCGTGCGCTGGGCACCGCCCTTGGCTTGCCTGCCCATATTGTTCACCGTCAGCCCTTCCCCGGCCCTGGTTTGGCTATCCGCATCATTGGCGCAGTAAGCCCTGAAAAGCTTGAGATTCTGAAGAATGCAGATGCCATTGTTCGCGAAGAGCTGGACGCATACAACGAGCGTTTGTTCCAGGAAACGGGCGAACGCAACAGCGAGCATAGCTGTTGGCAGTATTTCGCGGTTCTGCCCGACATCAAGAGCGTTGGTGTTATGGGCGACGAGCGCACGTATCAGCGCCCCATCATCCTGCGCGCTGTGGAGTCGAGCGACGCAATGACCGCTGACTGGGCAAAGCTCCCCTACGATGTGCTGGCTAAGATTTCGAGCCGCATCGTAGCTGAAGTTCCTGGCGCCAACCGCGTATGCTACGACATTACTTCCAAGCCGCCTGCCACGATTGAGTGGGAATAGTTACGCACATTATCGTGAGGTTGTTTTGGCGTGAGTTTTGATGCATTTTGATGCTTCTGGATTCGCTGAAATACCTCTA
>CBCTKC010000012.1:0-44904 GCA_965147435.1 uncultured Eggerthella sp.
CACATGCCCAACGTCCGTAAGGCGTTCGCCGCAGGCGATCTGGCAACCGCGGAGGCGGAAGCCCACGCCCTCAAAGGCGTAGCCGGCAACCTCTCGCTCACCAACGTGCACAAGCTGGCGAAAAGCATGAACGACGCCCTCAGGGAAGGCAACGAAGCCACAGCAACCAAGCTGCTGCCCGAATTGGACGAGGCATACGAGAAGGCAGTAGGAGCCCTGCGAGAGGTTTTGGGGAGGTAGGAAGCGGAAACCCACGCGCGAAGCGCCAACGCCACGCCAAACAACGAAGCAGGCCGGATCGCCACCAAAGCGATCCGGCCTGCTTTTGTATGAGAGGAAGACGCTAAGCGCAGCCCGGCCATTTCCAGCCGGCCAACTGCATCAATCTAGTATCCAGGAATCCATCTTCCGTCCGATCCAACATAATACGAACCGATCCACTGGTCTTTTGCCATAGTGCCATCTTCAAGAAGGTAGTAATCCCCTTCCCACGAAGATGATTTCATCGCTCCAGAACCGCAATAAAAACGCCAGGCAACTCCGTCGTTAAACCAACCCGTAACCATTGCGCCAGATGACGCGAATCGATACGCAACGCCTTCGATAATCTGCTCCCCAACCAGCATCTTGCCTGCATCGGAGAAGCAATACCAGTTGCCATTCACGAACTGCCACCCCGTACCCATCGCGCCAGAACCGTCGCAGTAATACCAGGTACCTTCATCGCCTATCCAACCAATATGCATAGCGCAGCTAGTAGGGTCGAGATAATAGTAGTTAGCCCCGATTTGATTCCAACCCGTTCTCAGGCACCCCGAGTTATCCGACCAATACCAAGAACCGTTTACAAACAACCAGCCGATGCCCATAGCTCCAGATCCGTTTAGCCAGTACCAGCTCTGACCATCTTTCAACCATCCGGTTGCCATGGCGCCGTTTGCGGGGTCAAGGTAGTACCACGCTCCCCCCACAAACTGCCAACCGGAGAGCATGGCCCCGTTTCCGCCCATGTAGTACCACGTCCCCCAGGCATCGGCCCAGCCAACGGCCATCGCGCCGGACGGAGTCAACCAGTACCAGTTCTGGCCCTCCTTCAGCCAACCGGTTGCCATCGCGCCGTTTGAGGGGCTGAGGTAGTACCAGGAACCATTAATCCACTGCCAACCATTCAACATGGCACCGGATGAGTTCAAATAGTACCAACTGCCATTCGAAAGCACCCAACCAGTCTGCATCCAACCAGCGGAATCAAAGTAATACCATGCGTCATCGATATAGGCCCAACCATTTGACGGGTAGCTCCCGTTTTTATACTGATACCACCAAGAGCCATCAGAGAAAACCCATGTATCTTTATGACGAATCGGGCCCGCAAAATCGAAATTGATATCTACTCCCCCGGCAATGCCGTTAATCGATGTATTGCTGTCAGCCTGCCACATCCCATATTTGCCGGAATACGTGCATTTATAGTTATATTGGGCGACCCAACGAGGCCAAGAGGAGAAAGCGGAGTCGGTCAAACGATTAGTCCACCAATTGGTATTCGCGTACACACCTGGCGTATAACCAGCAGCAGCAATAGCATTGCAATATGTCGAAGCGATACTCCCTAAAGCCGCGGAGCCAAGTTTCCCCTGCTGATTCTCGTCTTCCATATCATAGTAAACAGGATAAGAAAGGCTATAAGGGCTAAGGCCGGCTTCTCGCAAAAGCCTCAAGGTATGCTCTGCTTCGCTTTGGGCCATTGCATTATCAGTAGCATATGAATACAGATATACGCCAAAAGGAATTCCATAACGTTGGCATTCCTGAACATTCCTCAGAAATTGCTTGTCGTCCTGATTCGAATAATCGCTTCCATAGCCGCATCGAAGAATCGCATACGTCACACCGGAAGACTGAACCTGGGACCAATCGATATTGCCCTGATGCTCCGAAACATCAACGCCGAATCCCACGGCGCTATTGACTGTCGTCCCGTTAGAACCATGCCAAACGCCGCCCTCATTCCGCCACGAATTTAGCCGGTTTGCGAACAACGCGATACCGGTTCCCTCTCCATAGGCATCGTAATTTCCGTAACGCCAACTACTCGCATACGAACCGGAGCCTTGGTCGTATTCGTTAGCAAATCCATCCGACTCGCGCTCGGCGCATGCATCATCAACAACATCGGCAAACGAACAAACAGGAACAGCAAGCGACAGCGCCACCACTAACGCACAAATCAAAGGCAAAGTCACCCGATTAAACAAGACCAACACACTCCTATACGCTATTCTGAACTTAGAAATTCGGAACTGTAAGTTAGCAACACTATAGAGGAGAGGAGCATCTTATGAGCAGAAGAAAGCACCGAAATCCGTTTCAATGGCGAAAACTCGCCGTTTTACCGACGGCAACATGCCTAGCACTGTGCATGGGATACACGTCTCCAGCAATCGCCGAAGAGCCGGTTCAAAACAGCGAATCAACCATCGCACAGGTTTCGACAGTCGAAGAATCTTCGCCTGGGGTCGATACAACCGCGAAAGAGAGCACAACCGACAAATCGAACAAAAGCGCTCTTCCGGCCACCACCATACCTGCAGGGGACGCGAGCCCGGCCGCCGACGAAGGCGGCAGCGAAGCGGAGCCCGCACCCCCCGCCGAGGACGTCTACGCCCTCGTGCCGTCCGAATCGTCCCCGCACCTGACGTGGACCAAGAACGGCGAGCCGTGCGCCGCCAGCGGGTGGAAGAGCTTCGAGGGCGCATGGTACTGGTTCGACGGCTCCCCCCACGCCGCCGAGGCCCGCTGGGTGAGCGACCGCGGCTCTTGGTACTGGCTGGGCGAGGACGGGCGCATGGCCGAGGGCACCTTCGAGGCGCAGGGGTCGCTGTGGCACGCCACCGCCTCCGGCGCGCTGCTCACCGGCCGGGGCTGGGCCTGGGACGGCGCGTGGTACCGCACGAGCCCCTCGGGCGCGCTGACCACCGGCTGGCTGTGGGACGGCGCGTGGTACTGGCTGGACCCGCAAAGCGGCAAGATGGCGGCCGGCTGGTTCCGCGACGGCGGCGGGGACTGGTACCTGGCGGACGGCTCGGGCCGCATGCTCACCGGCTGGCAGGCGACCGGCGGGCGCTGGTACCATCTGGCGGGCTCCGGGCGCATGGACGCCGGCTGGCTGTGGGACGGCGCGTGGTACTGGCTCGACCCGGAGAGCGGGGCCATGGCCGTCGGCTGGGCGCAGGACGGCGACGGCGCGTGGTGGTACCTGCTTGGCGACGGCACGCTGTCGGGCCAGCGCTGGGTCGCCGGCTGGGCCGGCTCCTGGTACTGGGTCGACGCGTCGGGCCGCATGGGCTCGGGCTGGCTGTCCTGGGGCGGGTCCTGGTACTGGCTCGACCCCGAGACCGGCAAGATGGCAACCGGCCCGGAAACGATCGGCAAGCAAGACTACTACTTCACAGAGTCTGGCTCGATGGCTGCAAAGCAATGGGTTCCCATCGACGATACCGGAAAATACCGCTTTGCCACGACAAATGGCGAACTAACCGCAAACGCCAGCAAGACCAACGGCGAACTGGTGCTGTTAGACGACTCCGATGCGCCCCTGTCTGGATGGGTCAAAATCGACGGATTACACTTCTATGCCAAACCGGATTCGGGAGCCATGGCAACGCAATGGCAGATGATCGACGGCAACTGGTATTGGTTCGGCAGCCAAGGAGCGATGGCAACCGGATGGACAAGTGCCAACGGGGCTTGGTATCTCATGGCTCAAAGCGGCGAAATGAAAACCGGATGGCAGTACGTCGATGGAGCCTGGTACTATCTCGACCCCTCATCGGGCGCGATGAAAACCGGATGGCTCAACGAAAACGGAACATGGTATTGGCTTAGTGCAAGTGGCGCCATGCTTACTGGCTGGCAATACGTCGATGGAGGTTATTACTACTTCAACGCCAGCGGAGCATGGGATCCTTATGCCGATCCCATGACCCAGCGAGCGCAAGGCTATTACAGCGCCACAAACTGGCTCATTATGATAGATACCGTTAACAACGAATTCGGCGTATATTGGGGATGGCAAGGCAATTGGAAGCTTCAATACCACTGGAGCTGCTCAACGGGAGCCTGGGCCACGCCCACGGTTCTCGGCGAGTATACCGTCGGCATTAAAGGATACGTATTCGGATCAGGATTCAGCTGTTACTATTACACCCAATTCTATGGTGACTACCTGATTCATTCCGGCGAGTACTATCAGGGAACTTTCGTGGAAATGGATAACCGTCAAGGCGTGAACATCTCTCACGGTTGCGTTCGATTGACCCTTGATCGAGCTAAATGGGTGTACGACAACATCCCATACAACACAAAAGTCGTAACATACATGGGCTAAGCCCGATAGCATATTATGCCGGGGCGCAGATGAAAACCCACCTGCGCCCCGGCGTTTTGCGCTCAGCTCCAAGCCTCTTGCAAAATGCTGCACAAGGGGCAATCGACAAAAATGTAATCTCGAAGTAGGCTTCACGGATACCAGGGAAAGGAACAGGATGAAGAACAAAGGCTTCACGGCGCTCGCGTACTTCCGAAGCGCCGCTCGACAAGCCGCTATTGTCGCGTTGACGGCAGCGTGCTGCACCGCAATCTCAAGCGCAGGAAACGCAAGCATCGCCATAGCTGACGAAACAGCATCGAGCACAATCGAGCGAGGCACCGATCAGCTCGTTGATACCCCAGCGGCAGATCCGGCCACCACCATACCTGCAGGGGACGCGAGCCCGGCCGCCGACGAAGGCGGCAGCGAAGCGGAGCCCGCACCCCCCGCCGAGGACGTCTACGCCCTCGTGCCGTCCGAATCGTCCCCGCACCTGACGTGGACCAAGAACGGCGAGCCGTGCGCCGCCAGCGGGTGGAAGAGCTTCGAGGGCGCATGGTACTGGTTCGACGGCTCCCCCCACGCCGCCGAGGCCCGCTGGGTGAGCGACCGCGGCTCTTGGTACTGGCTGGGCGAGGACGGGCGCATGGCCGAGGGCACCTTCGAGGCGCAGGGGTCGCTGTGGCACGCCACCGCCTCCGGCGCGCTGCTCACCGGCCGGGGCTGGGCCTGGGACGGCGCGTGGTACCGCACGAGCCCCTCGGGCGCGCTGACCACCGGCTGGCTGTGGGACGGCGCGTGGTACTGGCTGGACCCGCAAAGCGGCAAGATGGCGGCCGGCTGGTTCCGCGACGGCGGCGGGGACTGGTACCTGGCGGACGGCTCGGGCCGCATGCTCACCGGCTGGCAGGCGACCGGCGGGCGCTGGTACCATCTGGCGGGCTCCGGGCGCATGGACGCCGGCTGGCTGTGGGACGGCGCGTGGTACTGGCTCGACCCGGAGAGCGGGGCCATGGCCGTCGGCTGGGCGCAGGACGGCGACGGCGCGTGGTGGTACCTGCTTGGCGACGGCACGCTGTCGGGCCAGCGCTGGGTCGCCGGCTGGGCCGGCTCCTGGTACTGGGTCGACGCGTCGGGCCGCATGGGCTCGGGCTGGCTGTCCTGGGGCGGGTCCTGGTACTGGCTCGACCCCGAGACCGGCAAGATGGCCGCAGCAGACTGGGCAAACGATCATGGTACGTTCTATTGGCTGAACGCCGATGGCGTTATGGCTGCAGATAGCTGGGTCTACGATAACGAAGGTTACTGGCATTGGGCTAACAATGCAGGATCCATGGCAAGCGGATGGCTTACCAAAGGAGCGGCGAAATACTACCTTGACCCCAAAGATGCCAAGCATCCTATGACCACCGGTCTTGCAACTATAGATGACAAGCAATATTCGTTTGGCCCATCTGGCGAAATGCAAACTGCCGCATGGGTAGCCATAGACGAATCGGGGTTCTATTCCTTCGCAGGAACCGATGGCGTTATTTCAAGTGTTGTCAGAAAAGATGCAAATGGCATCATCATTGACAGCGAGGGAAACGCCTTGTCGGGCTGGGTGGAGCTTGGTGGCACGCGTCTTTACGTCGATCCCGAGACACATCAGGCAAAGACGGGTTGGCTGAAACGAGACGAAGGATATTATTATCTAGACGCCACTTCGGGAAGCATGCACACGGGCTGGACACCGGTTGATGGCTATTGGTATTACCTCGGTCATGACGGAATCATGCAAACTGGCTGGCAATCAATTGAAAACGCCTGGTATTATCTTGATCCCGCAAGCGGCGCCATGAAAACCGGCTGGCTTTCAGAAGGCGGCGCGTGGTACTTCCTTAAGAATAGCGGAGCCATGGCTACGGGATGGATATGGGACAATGCCTGGTATTATCTTCGCCAAAACGGAGCTATGGCTACGGGATGGATATGGGATGGAGGCCGTTGGTACTTCCTCCAGGCAAATGGCGCTCTGTTCAAAATCAACGATATGGTGTGGGCGTTGAACTCTTTTGGATTCAACAATCTCAATTCCTTCAATACTAGTCGCTCGATTTCAAGCGGCGCTTGGGATGAACTGCAAAATGCCATTAACAATTATTCCAACATGGGATGCACGGTCGGGTTTACCATGATAGACCTGACCACAGGTGCCGGCGTTGCATACAATGCCGATTGGCGCCACAATAGCGCGTCTACCATCAAAGGCCCTTATGTCGTGGCGCTCAACAAATTATGGCCTTGGGAGCTGGCTAACTCCGAGTCCGATATGTTCACCACGCTTAATGTTTCCAGCAACTTCACCTACGCCAATCTCTGCAATCGCTACGGGCATTTCCCGTTAGATTACATGGTTAGCGAAGTGGGCGCTGGCGGATTCGCTTGGGATGGCGATTACGGTTATTACAGCTCTAAAGACCTCTGCAAAATGTGGGTTGACGTGGCAGACTACCTCATCAATGGCGGCCAGAACGCCGAATGGCTGCAAAACGTTATGGGCAACAACTCTCATATCACCTCACGCGGCGCTCTGTCCTGGACCGGATCGACGGTTTATGCGAAATCAGGATGGGTAAACGGCTACGTTAATTCGCACAATGAGGGCTATTTGGTCATGCGCGGCGACCACCCCTATGTTGTGGCAATCATGTCCGACAACATCCATGAAAATAGCTGGTGCATGGCGAACCTGGTAAATGCCATCGATCGAGCACATAGCGAATTGGTCTGGTAGATACCCAGATTTAAATTCAGAATAGTAAAAAGGGAGGGTTGCCTTTCATGGCAACCCTCCCTTGCGTTAGCCAGCTGATGCTAGTGCCAGCAAACCTTGCACATGCTGCGATTGCCGGCGTCATACCACGTGCCTTGAAGTATCGTGGTCGACTTGCTTAGCGTAGGACAACCGGTAGTTCTGTGATAGCTACCACCGCCTGGCGTCCAATAGACGTACTGCCATTGACCATCAGCGCCCACGTAGTAGCCACCAACCCACTGGTTTGTGGCCATTGCACCGGAACCGGTTACGTAATAGTCGCCAACCCAGCGATTGGTCGCCATAGCGCCGGAACCATCAAAGAAATAATAAGTACCGCCGATGCTTCTCCAGCCCGTAGCCATCGCACCTGAAGCATCGAACCAATACCAGGTGCTACCGAGTTGCAGCCAACCAGTCTGCATGGCGCCGGAGCCCGCAAGGTAATACCACGCGCCACCGGACTGCTGCCAACCAGTTAACATGGCACCAGAGCCGGCGAACAAGTAGTACGTACCGCCAATCCTCGACCAGCCAGTAGCCATTGCGCCGGAATCGGCAAACCAGTACCACGCTCCGCCGATAGCTTGCCACCCGGTTGCCATGGCACCCGAACTTGCGAGGTAATACCACGCGCCACCGGATTGCTGCCAGCCGGTCTGCATGGCGCCAGAGCCTGCAAACAAGTAGTACGCGCCATCAACGATACGCCATCCGGTCGCCATTTCACCGTCAACGTCGAACCAATACCACGCGCCGCCGATAACCTGCCAGCCGGTCTGCATGGCACCGGAGCCGTTGCAGTAATACCACTTTCCACCATCTGACACCCATCCGGTTTTCATGTATCCAGACGCATCGAAATAGTAGAAAGAACCGCCGATTTCCTTCCAGCAGGAAGAGGGATAGGTATCGTCGCCGTTGCTGTACCACCAGCCACGCGAATCGCTCATCCATTTCGCCGGATTCTTCTCGATTGCAAAGGTTTTATCCTGGGTGCCGGAGAAATTGCCCTTGCCCGCGATGGAGACTTTTGCCGTCCCAACCTTCACGTTATCGGAAAGCGTTAACACGTAATCCATCCCGCGCTTCAGCTCTTTCCCGTTGAACGTGCATTTCACATTTGGGGAAATCGCCTTACCGGTATAGGCGTACGCTTCATCGATACCGGAAACCTCCACCTCGGAGATGGAAGCGGGCTCTATGCACCAATCAACGGTAAGATCATCAGAGGTGCCGGTAGAAGCCCAGACGCAATGTTCCTTATCCTTCAAGGACAGCTTTGCCGCATAAGAGCCGGCGTTCGTGGCGGAGCCGTTTTCGACCGTATAGAAATCGGAATCCTTGATTCCCACCTGCTCAGCACCCGTGTACGCCAGCCCTTGCGGAGCTGACGGAGCCTCAACGGATTGCCTCTCATCCGGTTTTGGCTCGATAACGTGAATCGTCATGGAGCCAAGCTCTTTCACTTCCCAATTGTTAACATCCTGCACATAAGAGCCATGGCGCGAGGAGGTGGGATAGCACAACGTTACCGTCGTATCCCCAACGCCTCGAGCAAGCATCCGCAAAACATCTTGATTGTTCAAACCTTCGGTGCCGTCGGCGCTCTTGAAAACGGCTACGCCGGTATTGCCCGTCTTGAAAACCAAGGGCTGCAGCGCACTGCGTTCCGATTCGGTAAGCTTGTCCAAACCGGCAATGTACTTCGACATATCGAGTTGCTTACCCTGCTCAACGGTCAGCTCATCCTGCGTCAAGCTCAGCTTTGCGCCAATATCATCTCGATCGACAACGGTGACCTTGCACGTGCCTCGATTGCCCCAAATGTCACTGATAGTGATATTGGCAACACCTGCGCTTCTTTCGCTAAGATACCCATCTTTGATGATAGCCACTTCGGGATTATCGCTAGTGGCGGTTACATACGGAACATAATCCGGGTAACCGGACGAGGTGACTCCGTAGTCAAACTGAACATGCTGTCGCTTTAGGGCCTCAATAGCTCCATTTGCTTCGTATGAAGAGAGGTAAGCTCCTGACGAGTTCGGTCGAGCGACTATGCTCGCCCCCTTCGTGATGTTCTTCTCCATGTAAATCGTCGCTTCAGGCCGAACAGCCAATGTTGGATTCACCTGCTCGCCAACGTGAACGGCGATTTTCTTCTCAACGCCCGTCGGATTACCGTCCTTATAAGCAGTCAGCGTTAACACGGCATCGCCAGGGTCGCCCACGCGAACCTCAAGATTAGCATTGGCGCTAAACTGGTTGCGGCTAAGATAGGCGGAAACAACAGATTCGTCCGAAGAGGAAACACGCACATCTTGCCCAAGCGTGAACGTATGAGCCGAATCAGCACCACGCACCAATACATATGCTTGCGTTCCAAGCTGTTCCACGTGATCGACGCCGCCCGCCTTGCAAATAGCGCAATCCTTAACCGCGTTGAAGGACAAGGAATCAGCGCTCTCGATGGATGCAATGGGATTCTCTTCAGCGGAAACGACTACATCGACAACCTGATCGTCTTCATAGGTTCGATATCGACCCTGGAACGAGTAATGAACCTTTATCGTTGCAGTACCGGAAGCCACGGCGTCCAAAACCAATCGCCCGCCGATGCCGGACTCGCTACCGTTTTCATCCAGTTTGCATGAAACCACCGAGGGATCGCTTGATTCGACCGAGTAGTTAGACAAAGCGTTCCTTGCCACGCGATCCTCGGAAAGCCAGCCACGCTTATCCATAGTAGGAAGATAGGTGTCAGCGGTGTCAAAAGCAACAGAGGCACCTGGCATCAGGTAGCCATTAGCGCATTCATCATCGATAACATGAATTCCCCAGTTCGGCTCCGCGCTCATATTGGAGAACTGCCCGTCAACTTTCGCCCCATCACCGAAACGCTCAACAATCGGTGTTGTATCAGCGATTCGATTACCCTGGCAACTAAAGCTGGTTACCGATTGGGGAATCTTGCTCAGATCGACAAAATCCAAGCCGCATGAATACAAGTTAAGACTCTCCAACTTGTTGCATGGAAGGAAATCATACGATTGCAAATCCAGAGAATTGAATGAGCAACGCTCTAAATTCGGAAACGATGATCCATCAAAATTCAAAGCTCCTGAGCAAAACGTCAAAGATAAATTAGTCAACGTGTTGCTGCATTTTGCAATAACCCTCTCATAGTTCAACTTGGGACATTTAACCAGCCCTAAGCCGCGAATACTATCGACCGGGATATCCAGCGAACTAAGATTGGCGCATTCGCTGACGATCAACTGCGTCAAATGATTGGCATTGCGAACCTCAATCGACTCAAGCGAAGGCATGCCTCGAACATATAGTGAGTCCAGATTCGAGGCATCTTCGAGAATCAGGCGCCTCACACCCACAAGCGCATTGCCATCGCGTTCGTCACCGGCTATATCAAGGTTCTTCGGAGTAATGTTTCCGGAATTGCCCTGGCTCGTCTCCATATCGAATGTTTTAGGAACTACCAGAGTATCGCCCGACAAATCGGCATCCCTAATATCGACAGAATAAAGCTCCTGGATAGGGTTTCCGTTTTCGTCATACAGAGGATACCCATTCTCATCAAACGAATAATGGGTCGACGTCCATCCATAGAAACCGGAAACACTCGCAAAAGAAGACGCAACGGCGTCCGCCAATCCGCCTTCCCCCTCAGCGGCAACCGCCACGCCGCCCCAGGGCATAAGCCCAACGGCGAGCACAGCAGACAGCCCAAGCTTAACAGCCCGCGACGGCGGCCTCGATTGAGATTTCTTTCCCATTTCTACCCCTTTCCTACGAGAAACCTACCTAGCCGCATTATCCCCCCTCACAAGCTCTTCATAAAGCATGTATCACTCGAATTAAGCGCATTATTATGCTTGTTCGAACCAGGAACGTGAGCCCTCCCTCATATCCAACCTTATGCAATAGGCAAAGTTCGATAGATATGCAAATTACCCTGCTGTTCATTCTTTAACGTACTTGTGATGATTCTGAACAATACCTTCCATTGTTCATTTTTCTTGATATGATTCGGTTATCCGAACAACGAAAGGCACTTCAACAATGCTGTCTCAGAACCAATTCAAAGTGATTAACGCTCTCAACAAGCAAAGCGAGCTCACCCAAAGAGAACTTTCGAGCGAGACCGGTCTTAGCCTTGCCACGGTCAACGCCACCTGCAAAGAGTGCGAAACCGCCGGCTTGATCGAAAGCGGCCGACTCACTATTGCAGGCATAGCCGCATTGAAGCCCTACGCTGTCGACAATGCGGTTATCCTTGCAGCCGGCCTCTCGTCACGTTTCGCCCCTATTTCCTACGAGCGCCCTAAGGGACTGCTTAGGGTGCGCGGCGAAATCCTCATTGAACGCCAAATCGAACAGCTCCAGGCCGTAGGAATCCGCGACATCGTTATCGTGGTCGGCTACAAAAAGGAATCATTCTTCTACCTTGAAGACAAATATGGGGTGAAGATCGTTGTAAATCGCGAGTATGCATCCCGTAACAACAACTCCTCGCTCATGCTGGTTCGCGAGATTCTCGACAACACCTACATCTGCTCTTCGGATAACTATTTTGAGGAAAACCCCTTCGAAAGCCATGTGTGGAAAGCGTATTACTCTGCAGAGTACGCTGAGGGCTTCACAAAGGAATGGTGCATCAAAACCGGATCGCATGATCGAATCACAAAGGTAACTGTCGGCGGAACCGATGCGTGGTACATGATCGGGCACGTGTTCTTCGACCGCGCATTCTCCGCACACTTCCGCGAAATCCTTGAGGCCGAGTACGATCTGCCCCAAACCTGCGACAAGCTCTGGGAAGACCTGTACGTCGAACATATCAAAGAGTTCGATATGCAAATCAGGCGATATGACCAGCCGATCATCCATGAGTTCGACTCGCTCGATGAGCTACGAGATTTCGACCCGCTCTTTCTCGAGAACCTTGATTCCGAGATCTTCGACAACATCGTTGCGGTTCTCGGCTGTGATAAGTCGGAAATTCACAACGTCTATCCACTCAAGCAGGGACTCACGAACCTCAGCTGCCATTTCTCCACCAATGATGGCGAATGGGTATATCGCCACCCCGGCGTAGGAACAGAGCTGCTCATCGACCGCGCAGCGGAGAAAACCGCTCTCGAAACCGCGCGAACGCTTGGGCTTGACAACACTTTCGTTTTCGAAAACCCTCGACGCGGTTGGAAGATCTCAAAGTTCATTCCTGACTGCAAAAACCTCGACCCGAAAAACGATGCCCAGCTGCAGAAAGCAATGACCATGGCGCGTCAGCTGCACGAGTCTGACGCTGCCGTCGAACGTCGCTTCAGCTTCTACGACGAAGGCAAAGGTTACGAACAATCGCTCTTGGCAAGGGGCCCCATCGACGTTACGGATTGGGCAGACATGGAAGCGCAGGCAACGGAACTCCATAAGCTGCTTGAAGCGGAAAGCAACGAACCGGTGTTGTGCCACAACGACTTCTTCAGCCTGAATTTCCTTGTTGAGGAAAACGGCAACGTCAGCCTGATCGACTGGGAATACGCCGGGATGAGCGACTACGCGAACGATTTCGGAACCTTCTGCGTATGCGATCAGCTCGACGAGGAAGAAATGCACCGCGCACTCACGCACTACTTCGGGCGCACGCCCACGGATGCCGAATGGCGGCATAACCTTGCCCAGGTCGGTATGGCAGGCTGGTGTTGGTACGCGTGGTCGCTTCTCAAAGAATCAGAAGGCGAAAACGTCGGCGAGTGGGCCTATATCTATTACCGTTACGGCAAGACGTATTTGAAGAAGGCGCTGGACCTGTACAAGCAGCAATAACTCTCAAAACGGACCGCGAGATTAAGGGAGGAATCCGATGGAGGCAAAAGTCGAAACGCTACGCAACCAGCGGCGAAAAAAGTTCATGACGAGGGGCATCACCTTTGCCGTGGCATCAGGCATCTGCTACGGCTTATACACAGGCTTTCTCACCTTGGCGGAAACCCAAGGAGTATGGGGCGACTGGTTCGCGGGCACCGAATGGGGCAACGGCAATGCGGCGCTGAACGCATTCACCATCACGTTCACGCTTGCCGCCTTGGCAGCAGGCCTTAACGACCTGTTCAGCGGCATATGGTCGATCGCGGTTTGCGCGAAGAACCGGCAGCTTGGCGATTTCTGGAAAACCCTTAAAACCAAGCCGGGCCGCGTGATGATGCTCTGCGCGATAATCGGAGGCCCCTTCGCGACGATCTGCTATGTGATCGGCCTCAACTCAGCGACAACTTCGGGAAACCCTGGAGTAATCGTTCCTATAGCGGCTTTGAACTGCGCCATCGGCGCGATTCTCGGACGCATCCTCTTTAAGCAAAAGCTAAGTGCGCATAAGGTTATCGGCATCTTCGTCTGCTTGGCTTCCGCTGCAATGATTGGAGGCGCAAGCTTCGCGACCATGGGCCCCGACGCTCTTTTGGGATGCGTGTTCGCGTTCTTGGCCGCGTTTGGCTGGGGTTTCGAGGGATGCGTCGCCGGCTTCGGAACCATCTTGATCGACTACCGAATCGGCATTGCCATCCGTCAAGTCACCGCAGGCTTGCTGGAGCTGCTGATCGCGTTCCCCGTTCTCGCGATTATGGGCGGAGGTATTGGAAGCGTTCCTGAATTGCTCGGCGCCGCCATCACAAGCCCCGCACTGCTCATCTTCGCCATTTCAGGCTTGTTCGCCATGCCGGCATATTCCTTCTGGTATAAAGGCAACTCCATGTGCGGCACCGCTTTGGGGATGGCATGCAACGGCATGTACGCCTTCTGGGGTCCGCTGTTCATCTGGATCACCCTTGGCGTACTCAACATCGGCGGCATGAGCGCAGATTACCCGCCCTTAACGAGCGCACAATGGATTGGCGCCATCGTTATGGTTATCGGCATCTTCTGCATTGCCGTGAATCCGCTTGAGATCGTTCGAAAGAAGCAGGAGGAATAGGCAATGACCAGCAAACTACCTCTTTACTACGCGATTATGCGGCATTTCGCCGATGGCAAACCCGATTGCGCAGAGGGAGTCATGCAAGATCTGCGTACCGACTACGGCTCCTACAAGTTGTTCACCCGAAAGGATATCGAGGAGGCCTTGGCAACCGCAAAAGAAAACGGCCTACTCAACGAGTGCGACTGGAAGCTTGACGCCGAAGGGGAACTGCAAACGTTCTACGCAGCAAACGATTTCGGCAAGGATATGATCCGTCGGCATATTGAATGAATTGCTGATGGATGAAGCTGGGTAAACGGCATCATCCATCAGCCGAAAAACGCACTCCATTTCATCCTTACTTCCTTACAATAAAAGTCGAAGGGAAACAAGGGCGAAAGGAGTCATATGTCACCATCAAAACGGTTCGCGATCGCCGCCGCAATCGTAGCAGCAGCGGCGATCGCAATGCTTCCGTTATCGGCTTATGCCGATAAAGCAGAAGGAAGCAACGTAAACGAATCGCAGCCATTCACTTCAAGTGTTTCACAAATAGGCGAATCAACTGCAATCTCTATTGCAATTGATTCGGCAAGCACACTTGTAGACAACGGAATTGCCGATACGATTAGCGTAAATGCCGCGATGACCTACAACGACGCCATAACGCGCAGCGTAAGCAGCGAAGCAGCCTTGAACACGCTAGCAAGCAACGAGTTTCAAGTTGACCTGCAAGATTACGGTCCATTTTCTGTGACCGTTGCGTATCTGAAAAACGGGCAAACGGTCAACAGCTCAACCTATTCCATCGGCATTTCCGCAAGCGAATACAATCTCGCACCGCTGAGCGCCTCCTTCCCGGTAGTTCTTTACTCCCTTTCTTACTGGGATATCAGCACCTCTGATACAGGAAATGCCATCCCGTCAATCGTCATGCTTGATAGGCCATCCGCGTACAACTGGGACAGTCTGCCGAGCGGTATGCATGCCATGCCTTTCCTCACCGCAGAGCAGAATAGAACCACCAGCAGCTGGCCGGCGTTCGCAGATTACGTTGCTGCGTTGTACCAAATCAACCCAAACGCGAAGTTCCACTTGTATGTCAACGACATCACCTGCTCTCTTGTGCATAGGATGATATATGCAAACAAAATTCCAGAGGGCAATTATTCGATCACGCTTCTTTCCGACGGAACCGCGACCTACGTGTTCACCAATGATGCCTTTAACGTATCGGATCCGGCTTCCAAAAATCAAACCCTCATTGATCAATGGAACAGCGCCAAAACTGCTGAATACAAAACTGGCACGGTATCAGCAGGCTATTCCGGCTATCACGACCACTGGGACTCCATGTATGCGCTCTTGAGCATCGAGCCGGGAACGGAGTGGTGGATGACCAGAACTAATCTGTTCACCAGCGGAGACAACAACGCTTTCGCAAGCACCATAGCGACCGATCCGGGCGTCAAGAAAAAGAACGTCGCAACGATGTTGAACGGCGTTTCCGCCAAAGGCGAGCAAACCGTGCAAGAGCTTAAAGCCCTGTACAATTTTAATGATGGCTACTTCACTGATGCCGAAGCTCAAGGCAAAAAGGCAATGATGCTGTTAGGGACCTATGTTTACCTTGAAAAAGACTTCGAAGAATACGCTAGCCTAACTGAAACCATGTTTGGCGACGGGTACAAATATTATTACAAGGGCCACCCAAACACGCCGACGGCGCTCTGGCCTGAAAAACAGCGGCAGCTAGATCTTCTGGATATCGAAGACATAGACTCTTCGGTTGCCGCTGAATTAATCCTGTTCTTCAATCCTTCGCTTAACCTGTCCGGCTACAGCTCAAGCACGTATAACTCCACCACGGCAGATGCAGCAGGTGGGTTATGGGGGCAAACGAAAGCGCAGGCGCTCTCCCCTACTAGCTCCATCGATTATTCAATTATGGACTGGTTCGCCACGCCGATAAGCAACTCTCAGAACTCTGCATATCAATCATTGTGCGCACCGGGCGAATCTAGTTACTTGGTTGAGTTCTCCGATAGCATTCTGCAAACTGCCGATTACAACTTTGCAGTCTATTCGTACACGAGAAACACCCTCTCTTATTACAAGACCACTAGCGAAGGTACCTACAAACTGGTCAGAACCAAGACCGGAGATTCGACTGTAAAATGGGAAGGTTCCTCGCCCGATACCTGGGTTCCTTACGTTAACGGCAAGATCGTCGACAATGGATGGGTCCTCGACAACGGTTCATGGTATCTCATGAGCAATGGAAAGTTGCAGATAGGCTGGGCCCTCAAAGATGGCGAATGGTATTTCTTCAATACTACCGGAATCATGCAAAGAGGATGGCAGCAAATCAATGGCATCTGGTATCTATTGAATACCAATGGAACAATGAAAACAGGATGGAGCAACCTTAACGACAATTGGTATTGGCTCGACCAAAGTGGAGCAATGCAAACGAACTGGGCTTTAATCGACGGTAGTTGGTACTGGTTCAACAATTCAGGCGAAATGGCCACCGGATGGAACGCGATTAACGGCACCTGGTATCTATTCGATGATAGCGGCGCCATGCAAACCGGTTGGAAGCTCGCATCGGGTAATTGGTATTACCTAGCGGATAGCGGAGCAATGCAAACCGGTTGGATGCTAGACAGTGGCGTTTGGTACTACCTAAACGCATCGGGCGCAATGGCCAGAGATTGGACGAGGATCGGCAACGATTGGTACTACTTCGATGGTTCAGGTGCAATGCAAACCGGCTGGCAGCTTATTGATGGAAGCTGGTATTACCTCAATTCGTCTGGAACAATGGTTGCCTCTCAATGGGTCGGAAACTATTACTTGCTTAGCAACGGCGCTATGGCAACTAATCAGTGGATCGGCAAGTACCATGTTGACGAAAACGGAAAGTGGGACGCAACGGATGCAACCCACAACACGCAGCAAGCTGCATAACGGTTTATGGCTCATTTGGTCCATATTGGCGCATGTAAGAGCTAACGTCCTTTGAGTACGCCTGACACCGCAACCCCCGGCTATCGGAGCAATCCAATGCCGGGGGTTGCTTATGCTTCTTCAAAGTGCATGACCGCATGCCACATCACGTGCAAGCATTTCCGCAATAAAACACTGTCTGGCAAAGCTATACAGCAGTAATTCGGTACAGCCGCATATCGTCTTGCTCTAAAACCACTTCAAAGCCAGGGGTGTCGTCGCGTATGGCGTCGATGCCCTTCCATTTTGTTCCACCCTCATACGTAAACAGATACTTGCGATCAAGATACGGCTCACCTTGGTCAAGCTGGATAACGTAAGTTGCGCCAATCGCCCGCACGGCATCCTTGACGTCGTCGTCATCGGCGATTCGGTATAAATCATCCCTGATGGTTTTGCTTTCGGGCTTTTCGTCGGGGATATCATATTCGCGCGTATAGCGATAATAAATCCTCAACCCATCAGCAGCAAACGCAAACGCAGACCCGTCGTCGGGAACGTTTATCACAAGGGCATTTGGTTCGATGAGAGTCTTGACCCGCTGAACAAATTGTTTCTCGTTTGCATCGTACACAGCAGGTCCGCTGTTCACGGCCCGTATACCTTCAGCAACCGTCTTGAAGGCGACATCACCTGACTGAGAGCAAGGTGCTGCGACTCCAGGATAAACCGTTGCCGCAACAAGCATTGCAGCCATTACGAGTGCACCTACCCGTTTGCAATTCGAGCTCACGGTCAAACGAGTTAATCTGCTAACCAGCTTCAAGAGCAAATGTGCCAATGCCCACAAACCAAAACTTGCCAACACCATGCCGACAAGTGAAGCCATGGCGCCACATCGCCAGGGATCCGTATACCAAAAGCCTCCAAGGATGTGTTGCAAAGGCCCATCGGAATACGAGTCGACAACGTAAATCGCGAAAGCAAAGGCATAAGAAAATGAAACCCACAGATATTTACGGTAGATCAATGTTGCCGCGGCCCCAAACAGCACCAGAAACGCCAGCACGATTTGCGAGCCATCTGCCATAAAGCCAAGGACCAAAGCATCCTCTATTGCTTCGTGCCGCGTAAATTGAGCAGGCCACTCATGCTGCACAACGGGTTGCAGGAATGGAGCGTGATAGCACGTCATCCATATTGCAGCAATGCTGACAAGCGCAAGCAAGGCGAATGCGATTCGAAGGCAGACAGCACCCTGATGGTTTTTCAGCCTCTTGAAATACAGAGGAATCTGAGAAGCCTTCCAGATACAGAAAGGAGACAAGATGACCGCTAACGTAAACACTGCATTTGGTTGCGTAAAAGCCAGTGAGCATAGAGAGACGGCAAATAGACAACCTGAAATCACCCGGTCTTTTGCTGATGCATTCTCCCCCAGAAGCAAAAGGAACAAGGCCACGGAACCATGGACCATGCTGAACGCAGAAAGATTCGGATACAAAGGGCCAAAATACAAAAACATCCAAGGGAACGCAGAGAATACCATCATGCACGCCGCACCGGCAAACACAACGTGCTTGCTCCCATCAAAAGCTACACGCATAAACAGAAAGACGCTTGACGGGAACACCAACGCAACGAATACGAAATTAGCCACATTTTCCGCAAATGCAGCTGAAACCCCTGTAGCGGTAGCGGCCAAAGCAGCAATCGAATACCAAGCAGTCGGGTAAAACCCACCAGCTGGCAAAGGCGCAATGGCTAAATCGTCCGCCGACGAATACAAAGAGCTAGAAAAGGGCGACCAAATACCCGAACGTACGAAACTTTGAATCGAGCCAAGGTGACTGATATTGTCGTATTCCTGGGCATAATTATCCGGAGATCCTAGAAACCAAATAAACAAAATGGAAGAGACTGCAACTCCAACAGCGAGATACCCGATAAGGGTCAGGGTATCTGTGCTTATCCTGGGAAAACGAGACGAACGGCCCCATTCTGAAAGACCCAATCGAAGAGATTTACTGTGGGTGCTTTCGCGAGCCCCACAAGCGAACAAAATCACCGAGACGACCAAATAGGGCAGGAACAAAGATACCCAAGAAGAAGGGATGCCGAACTGCGCATACAGCAAGCCGAGAAGAACGTAGACCGCAACCGAGATTAACGGAGCGCTTGAAACTGCAACGATTCCATCAATCCGAAAACCACGCAGTAAAAGATACGACGGCAGGAACAACGACAATGCGACGATAACCGCTGCTATAAAAAACAAACCCCACATGGGAAAGCCTTCCTTATGGTGATTAACAAGCAAACGTATATTTTACGTTATGATGGGGCTAGTTTGGTAAATTACCGACTGATTGCGCCTTAAATAACGCAAGAGGAAAAGGACGAACATGAGCGAATCGCTTGTATCGGTTATCGTGCCGATTTACAACGCAGGCCCCTATCTGGAGCAATGTCTTAACAGCATCACAGGGCAGACGCACAAGGAACTCGAAATCATCTTGCTCAACGATGGCAGCACCGACGACTCGCTGTCCGTCATGCAACGCTACGCAACCTCGGATGAGCGCATTAAGATCATCGACAAGCAAAACCAGGGCTACGGCGCCACATGCAACCGCGGGCTTGCTGAGGCTACGGGCACGTGGATTTCCATCGTGGAACCCGATGACTGGATTGAATCGAACATGTACAAAGACATGCTGACATTCGCGAAAAAGTTCGCCGACGAGGGCACGCCACTTGACATCGTAAAGACGCCGTACTGGCGCATTTGGATGCCCGACACCAAACAACAGCGCAAGCTGAACTGCAGCTACAAAAACCGCATTCATCCCGATCATCAACCGTTCGCAATCGCAGACGCAGCGCACTTGCTATGCCACCATCCATCCATTTGGTCAGCCATCTATCGCAAGTCATTCCTTGATGAGCACAGAATCAGATTCAAAGAGATTCCTGGTGCCGGCTGGGCCGACAACCCCTTCTTGGTGGAAACGCTGTGCCAAACCGACCGCATCGGTTATTTCGACACCGCCTATTACTGCTATCGCGAAGAGACTCCCGAGAAGTCCAAGAACTTCGCTCACACGAACACGTTGCTGCCGCTTGAGCGCTGGAACGATATGATGGACGTCCTAGAACGCCTGAACGTTACCGATGAGCACATCCTACGCTCGCACAACAGCCGTGGGTTCACGTATCTGTCGGGCATCATCGAGGAAGTCGACCTCACGCATGACGATGTGCGCGAAGCCGCTAAGCACATGTTTGAGCGCATGGATGCAAACTTGGTATTCACAGACAACGAGGTATCTCCCGGCATGAAGCGTCTGTACGCAGGCCTGCGCGGCATCCCCTGCCCCAAGATCAACCCCCTCCCCCACATGGCAGGATTAGTTGGCCAAGGCGTATACAACCTCAAGAACACTGGACTGGTAAACACTTTCTTCGCTACAAAGAACTACCTAGTAAAACGAAGCAGGCGCGAAGGAAAATAGTATGATGGGCCTCGTTTTTAAACGAGGCCCATCATATCTACCTTTATTAATATAAAACGACTCTAATCAATGAGCGAAATCTCACATTTGAGTCTTTGCGTTTTTCAGCAGTTTCACCAATAAATATACTGAACCTACGCCATAAGCCGCAATACCAGCAAAGCTAACCCCATTCATATCAAACTGATTCACAAGTAAATATGTTGCTGGAATCGTACAAACAAAAGAAAGCGCATTTCCAATAAAATTCCCTTTAAAATCTCTCTCAACGATCAGCAAGTCGCTAAGGAACCATAAAAATGCCGTGATAACCGTACATGCAATCATTGGCTGGAGCAAATATACATAAGGTCGAATACCATCGCCATACAATAAAGCAAGCCCCCATTCTCCAAAAAAAGTAAATAGCAGTTCGCAAATAAGAGCAATCAGCACAATCCCCGAAGAGACTTTGATAAGAAGAGAAACGAATCCCTTGTAACTTTTATCGGAATAGAAACGAGAAAACTCCCCTAGTAAAGGAGTGTATAGATACGTCGCACCCATTTGAACAATCACCACGGGCGAAGCAACCGAAGCATAAATACCCAAGAACTCATCGCCAAACGTAACGCTCAAATACTGTCGGGGAATTGTAAGCACAGCACTGCACATAATTGCAGCGATCACGGCAGGCAGGCATTTAATAAGTAAGTGCGCAAAAACTTGAGCGTTGAACTGAGGAGACAAAGCCTCGAATTGGCCAGCCTTAGACCTATCAAAGAAAACTGCAACGGGTAACGTAACAACGATTGTGGAGAACAAGCTGAGCTCTAGGTTAGAAGTAAATGCCATGCATACCGTGAACGAGAACAGTGTTAGCAGCCCTCTTAAGATCTGCGATTTCCCAATATAATCCATACGCATATGTTGCTGATCAACACCATGCATAACGTCAATAATAATATCGACAGCCTTATAAGCTATATAAATTGAGATGGAAGGCAGAGCTCCCGGCTGGCAAGTGCAAGCAGCGTATATCATGCAGCCAGCAAATGCCAGGAACACAGTCACAAACCTAAAGCCCATATATAGGCCCGCGGAATACTTATGATCGACATCTGAAACTTGAATCGTTCTCATTTTGTATACTGCGAAAGGCGTAAAAATGTTACCAATCGACATAGCTAGCGAAAGTAAACCCGCAGCGGTGTAATTAGCGCTCAGACGTACCACAATCACCGTCAGCAGCCACTGACAGGCAAGATACACTATGGAACCAATCGAGTTCCATAGCATGTTTTGTTTAAGTGACAGCGCGTTATCGCTCATTTTGTCCCATCCAATCAGATAGCATTAAAACCATTGTAGAAGACAAGGAAGGCCAAAATGGAAGAAAACGTTTCCGTAATCATCTCCCTATACAAACCCAATAAGGTTTTCCTAGAAAAACAGTTGGAATCAATCAACAATCAAATCTGCGAAGAAAGCATCACGGTCTTTATACACGACGATTGTCCCGATGATGACAATTGGGAATCTTTCGCGCGGCAGCATCTGAGTAAGCACAAGGTGATTTACTACAAATCCCCTGTTAACCTCGGCTATGTCAAAGCTTTTGAACATCTGGTGACGCTCGCCGATGGCGACTACGTAGCATTTTGCGATCAAGATGACGAATGGGAGCCGAACCGTGTAGCAAAAGGCGTTTCCGCATTGCGAGCTGGTTATGGATTGGCCGTTTGCGACAGAGCGATCATCGATGCTGACGGGAATATTGAGATCAAAAGCTGGAAAACCGCTCATCCCAAATCCATAGAATGCAATTGGGCAAGTGGCGATAACCTTACGATTCCAGCAGCTTTTCGCTGCTACGCGATCGGAATGGCGACTATGGCGAAAACCTCGCTCGTAAAACAGTTCACACCGTTTCCAACATGTACGGGGCATGATAAATGGATCGCCTTATGCGCAAGCGCCTGTGGCCCATGCGCCTATATTAATGAGCCCCTGGTAAAATACCGTCGACACGGCAAAAACGTCACCGGATTATTTCATGGAATCGCTTGCAAAAATGATTGGTACACGGAGCGGGTAGAACCCAGTTTTGACCTAGCACAGGAGTTTGCAAAGCGTTTTCCTGATTGCAAGGAGGCGAAACAAATTCTGAATTTTGCGGAAGCGAGACGCAATCGCAACCTGAGGGGATTAATAAAGCTCGCAAAATACGAGCCAACTCTTGCTACATTCGAAATCCTATTGCCATTCTTGCCTGATTCAATTTTCAAGCAGCTAATAAAAATGATGGGTTAACAGCGTAAATGCAAAGGCGAATGACTGTATTGAATTAGTCATTCGCCTTTAAAACTACGATTATCCAAACTCTAGCAACTTTGGCGCATGATTTCTTCTCAAGTGCTCAGGAGGAAGTTGATTCCATGTATCGCCATAAAGCGATTCCAGAAAACCAATCGGGTTTGCCGGTCCAAAAAACTCTTCCCCTTCAAAAATGATGGGCTTAGGCGGAAGCATCATTGTCTCAGGATAGGCTTTTGAAAGCGCATACGACATAACAAGAAGGCACTTAGCGTGATCATCAGTATTCGCACTTCTAGCTACCTCATCGAATTTTGCATTAATCGCCTCAGCCGAGAAGATACGCTTAACGACATAGTGAGCACATCGGCATAAGACTTTCTCGATCGACCCAAGAACTCCTTGGTGAGGAACGACGATATGACCCGAGCAGCGAAGATAAGACAAACTTTGCCACAAAAAGCAGCAACGCCTTTGCTTTTTCTCTTGCGTCGCATTCGAGCTCAAAGCATCATATGGAAGCACATCGATGAATACGCCCATCTCAAATCCGGCATCCTCAGTTTCATCATTTACAAACCGAGTTCCCTTCAGCATAACTTTGGTAAATTGAGCCGATTGGTACGGATTGTTCTCAGGGTTGGAAACGAGGTACCCATCACCAAGCTCATCTTGAGCAATAGCCACAAACCGATCATAATCCTCGCGTGGCATACCAATGTCGATATCATCATCCCATGGAATGAATCCTCCATGGCGAACGGCACCAAGAACTGAACCTGAGTCTAAAAAGTAGGTAATGTCATTCTCTCGACAAACCTTATCAACATCCTTCAAAATGCCCAACTCAACAAGCTGGAGCTTCCTCAACACCTTCGGGTCGTATTGCATGGCGCCCACTTTCCCATCAATTATTAGCCATGACACAATTGGGCTGCTACGCCCCACAACGCAGCAGCCCAATAGCAAATCATCAATCGCAGGTTAAAGCGATTTAATGTACTCCGTCATCCGCATTTCCCAATCAGCCGGGACAAAGCCGGTTCCCGCCAGCTTGTCCAGGGCCAACGCAGAATGCGTCGGACGCGGAGAGACCGGCCCCTTGGCGCTCGCGTAGTACTCGGCGGTCGAGACGGGCTTCACGGCGTCGGCGTTGCCGTTGCGCAGCTCGAAGGCCTTCGCGGCGATGTCGGCCCAGGAGGCAACCCTGCCCGAGCCGGTGAGGTTGTACGTGCCGCAGGCGCACGGCGCGCTCGGCTCGCGGTCGCCGTCGCGGTAGCCGAGCAGCCAGAAAATCCCCTCGGCCATGTCGCGCGTGAAGGTCGGGCGGCCGTGTTGGTCGTCCACCACGGTCACCTGGTTGAGCGAATCGCCCGGGTCGACGCAGCGGTCGGAGAGCGCCGCCATGGTCTTGACGAAGTTCTTGCCGTCGCCGATCACCCAGGAGCTACGGACGATGTAGTGGCGCGGGCAGTTGGCCACGGCGACGTCGCCTGCGGCCTTGGTCTGGCCGTAGACGCCCAACGGAGAGAACGGCTCGTCCTCGGGGTGCTCCTCGCGCGTGCCGTCGAACACGTAGTCGCTGGAGACGTGCACGAGCGCGATGCCGTGCTCGGCGCAGACCTTGGCAAGCAGCGCCGGGCCCTGGGCGTTGGCGGCCCAGGCGGCCCTGCGGCCCTCGACCGTCTCGGCGGCGTCGACGGCGGTGTAGGCGCCGCAGTTGATAACGGTCCCGTAGAGCGTCCAGTCGACCTTGGAGTAGTCGGCGGGGTCCGAGAAGTCGAACTCGTCGCGGTCGCCGAAGTCGAAGGAATCGGCGATCCCCCGCTCCTCGGCGAGCTTGCGCACCGCGCGGCCGAGCTGGCCGTTCGCGCCGGTGACGAGCGTGCGGCGCGGGGCCATGGGGATGGCGTCCTCCAGCATCGGGTGGTGCTTGTCGGCCTCGGAGAGCTCGCACTCGGAAAGCGGGATGGGCCACTCGATGCCAAGCTCGGGGTCGGCGAGGTTGACGAAGGTGTAGGTCTTCTTGAGCTCGGCCGACCAGTGGGCGTTCACCAGGTACGTGTATGCCGTGCCGTCCTCGAGCGCCTGGAAGGAGTTGCCGACGCCGCGGGGCACGTAGATCGCCTTGGAGGGGTCGATGACGCACGTGTAGACCTCGCCGAAGCTCTCTCCCGGGCGCAAGTCCACCCATGCGCCGAACACGCTTCCCGTCGCCACGGAGATATACTTATCCCAAGGCTCGGCGTGGATACCGCGTGTGACGCCCTTGCTCGCGTTGAAGGAGATGTTGTTCTGCACCGGGCCCAGGTCGGGCAGCCCGATGCCCGTCTGCTTGGCGCGCTGCCAGTTCTCCTTGAACCAGCCGCGGGAGTCGCCGTGGACAGCCAGGTCGAACACCAGCATCCCGGGGATGTTGGTGCGCTCCACCTTGAGGGGCTTCTCGAACTCGAATTCGCTCACGATGGCCTCCTACTGTCCCTGCGCCTTGTAGCGGGCCTCGGTGGCCGCCTTGGCCGGGCGCCACCAGGACTCGTTGGCCTTGTACCACTCGATGGTCTTTCTCAGGCCCTCTGCAAAGTCGTTGTGCGCCGGGCGCCAGCCGAGCTCGGTCTGAAGCTTGGTGGAGTCGATGGCGTAGCGGCGGTCGTGGCCGGGCCTGTCCTTGACCCAGTCGAAATCATCAGGCGACTTGCCCATCATCTCAAGAATCATACGCAGCACCGTGATGTTGTTGCGCTCGCCGTCCGCGCCGATGAGATAGGTCTCGCCCATGCGGCCCTTCGTAAGGATGGTCCAAACGGCCGAACTGTGGTCCTCGGTGTGGATCCAGTCGCGCACGTTCTCGCCCGTGCCGTAGAGCTTAGGGCGCACGCCGTCGATGATATTGGTAATCTGCCTGGGGATGAACTTCTCCACGTGCTGGTAGGGGCCGTAGTTGTTCGAGCAGTTGCTTATCGTGGTGCGAAGCCCGTAGGTGCGGGTCCAGGCGCGCACGAGCATGTCGGAGGCCGCCTTGGTGGAGCTGTAGGGGCTGCTGGGCCTGTACGGCGTCTCCTCGGTGAAGCGCGCCGGGTCGTCCAGCGCCAGGTCGCCGTAGACCTCGTCGGTGGAGACGTGGTGGTAGCGGACGCCGTATTTGCGCACGGCCTCGAGCAGGCGGAAGGTGCCCTCGACGTTGGTGCGAAGGAACGGCTCCGGGTCGGCGATGGAGTTGTCGTTGTGGGACTCCGCAGCGTAGTGCACGATGGCGTCATGACCGGGGACTATGCGATCCAAAAGCTCAGCGTCGCAGATGTCGCCCACCACGAGCTCGACGCGGTCCTCGGGAAGCCCCGCGATGTTCTCCTCGTTGCCCGCGTAGGTCAGCTTGTCCAGCACGGTCACGTGCACGCCGGGGTGCTTGTTGACCACGTAATGCACGAAGTTGCTGCCGATGAACCCGCAGCCCCCCGTGACGATAATGTTCTTGGGCTCGAAAGTCTCAGCCACGCCATCCTCCTTGAATAGAAACCCTCTATTGGGAAATTGATATCTTCGTAATCTTTTATAGAATAGCAGTCAACCTAACGGCTTGGCAGAACTGCACTGCATATACAGCAAAACGCCCCCGCACAAAGCGAGGGCGTTTTGCATAATGGCTAACGGCGCTTATTAACGAACTCGCCTTCAGCAACACGCTTCAAATGCTGGCCATAAACCGATTTACCGTATTTCTTCGCACATTCACGAAGTTGATCGGTATCGATCCAATTATTCTCCCAAGCAATCTCTTCAGGCACGCAAACAGGAATATCCTGACTACGCTCGACCGCACGCACAAACTCGCCGGCCTCGTAGAGGCTCTCCATGGTGCCGGTGTCCAGCCATGCGAAGCCGCGTCCCAGGGTAACGACGGACAAGGTACCGCTCTCCAAATACATGCGGTTGAGATCGGTAATCTCCAGCTCGCCGCGCGCGGAGGGCTTCACCTTCTTGGCCAGCTCGCAGACGCGCGAGTCGTAGAAGTACAGGCCGGTGACGGCGTAGCTGCTCTTGGGATGCTCGGGCTTCTCCTCAATGGACACGGCGTTGTAGTTCTCGTCGAACTCCACCACACCGAAGCGCTCGGGGTCGTCGACGTGGTAGCCGAACACCGTGGCGCCCTTGCCGGACTCGGCGGCCTTGACGGCGCTGCGCAGGTGATCCCCCAGCCCGTTGCCGTAGAAGATGTTGTCGCCAAGCACCAGCGCACAAGGCTCGCCGGCAATGAACTCCTCACCGATGATGAACGCCTGCGCCAGACCGTCGGGGCTAGGCTGCTCAGCGTAGGACAACTTCACACCGAACTGGGAGCCGTCTCCCAAAAGACGCTCGAAGTTCGGCAGGTCCTGCGGCGTGGAAATGACAAGGATGTCACGAATGCCAGCCATCATAAGCACCGACATAGGGTAGTAGATCATCGGCTTGTCATAGATGGGGAGCAACTGCTTGCTCGTGACTAACGTAAGCGGATACAAACGAGTGCCAGATCCGCCGGCAAGAATAATACCCTTCATATAAATCCTCCTCAGCAATAACCAGCACCAGCTAAATACCGCCATCGAACACGATGGCGGCACCCGAAGAAATGCCATGGATGAATAGCATCACCCATAACACTCTAATCTTATCGTTTCGCAGATGCGAGGTAATCATTAAAGCTCCAATCGCACGAAAAGCCTACCCCCTTTTCAGCCAGTTTTCAGCGTTTGTTATGAAAAGACGTAGCAAACCAAACGTGCAAGCAAGCCCAAACTCGCAAAATGTCGCAACTTGCGTCATACTTCAAGAAGGGAAAACGCTAAAGCTACAAGGGAGTACGCAGATATTCATGGATAAGTGCAACAGCAGCGCAACACCAAAGCTGAAAACGCTGCTAGTCATACCAGCGTATAACGAAGAAGACTGCATTCTCAGCGTTGCTAAAAAAATCGAATCCGCCGGTTACGATTACGTAATCGTGAACGACGGCTCAACGGATTCGACACTAAGGATTTGCAAGGAAAACAACCTGAACGTCCTGGACCTTCCGCGAAACCTCGGAATCGGCGGAGCAGTTCAAGCGGGACACAAGTATGCCCTTCGGAACGGTTACGACGTGGACATTCAGGTTGACGGCGACGGCCAACATGATATCAACTACATACCTTTACTTATCAAGGAAATCGAAGCTGGGGCAGATCTGGCTATTGGATCTCGGTTCTTGATTCAAACCGAGGGCTTTCAATCCACCGCAATGCGCCGAATTGGCATCAAATGGCTATCGTTCATGTTGAAGCTTCTGTACAAGAAGAATATCACCGATCCCACATCCGGTTTCAGAGCGAGTGGAAGGCGAGCACTAGAATTGTTCTCGCGAACCTATCCCATCGATTACCCCGAACCGGAATCGATTGCCGAATCGTTAAACCACGGGCTAACGGTGAGCGAAGTATCCGTTGAAATGAAAGAGCGGGCCGGCGGCACCTCATCAATTAAAGTATTTGGCAGCGTGTATTACATGATCAAAGTCAGCCTGGCAATTGCAATGTGCCGCATAGAAAAGCGCTCAGGAAAATAGGAGTTGCAATGCTCACACACACATCCATAATCCTAGCAATACTGGGATTACTGCTGTTGATATACATCATTCGCCTGGTCTCCAGCAAGAGGCTCTTGCTAAGTTATTCGCTGCTATGGGTGTTTCTTGCAGTCATTATTACGTTATGCGCCTTATTCCCTACTCCGATATATTGGCTTGCAGACGAGATTGGTATTGCCCTTCCGTCTAACTTTATTTTCATTATCGGCATCATTTGCCTGTTGGTGATATGCCTATCTTTGAGCGTAATCGCCAGCAAGCAAACCGCATATTCGAAAACGCTCGTACAGGAAGTGGCCTTACTTCGTAAAGAAGTCGATGCAATAAAGGCTGAACAACAGAATATTCGTTAGTTAGTCGGAGAGAGCATGCGCAAAACGTTATTCATATACTCCGCTAATTACTTACCAAATATTGGCGGAGTCGAGAAGTATACCCATAATCTGGCAAACCAGCTTGAGCATTTGGGAGTTCATGCATGCGTTGTCACGAACAACGTATTCAACCTTGCAGAAGAGGAGACGCTCAAAAGCGGAGCAACCGTATATCGCATACCCTGTCATCCTCTAATTGGAGGGAGGCTTCCTGTTCCAAAACGAAATCTTACTTTCAATAAGCTTCTGAAGCGAATCTATTCTCAACCAACCGACTACGTAGTTATCAACACCAGATTTTACCCTCACACGTTTCTCGGTGTAAAGCATGCTGAAAATCACAATATAAAGCCAATTGTGATTGATCATGGATCTGCATATCTGACATTGGGAAATCCCGTAATCGACATTGCCGTAAAGGCCCACGAGCATATGATTACCGCCTTACTGAAGCGCCATCCAATTGATTTTTATGGCGTTTCAAATGAAAGCGTTAAGTGGCTCAAAACATTTGAGATTGAAGGAAAAGGTGTCTTGAACAATTCGATTGACGCTGACAACTATTACGCAAGTGCGTCAAATCGAGATTTCAGAAACGAGCTTCAACTAGCTGATGGTGATTTCCTAGTCTCATTCACAGGCCGTTTGATTCCCGAAAAGGGCATTAACGAATTGTTAGATGCCGCGAGGCAGTTACGCGACAGGCCAAATATAAAGTTCGCACTTGCAGGCGATGGCCCTTTGATGAGCATGCTCGAAAAAAATAACCCTGGAAACCTTACACTTCTTGGAAAACTACCGTCTGAAGATATTGCCGCGTTATTGATCTCAAGTGACATTTTTTGCCTGCCAACAAGATCAGAAGGGTTCTCGACCTCGCTTCTCGAAGCGGCAGCATGCTACACGACACCCATCATCACCAACGTTGGCGGTGTGCCAGAAATGATTCCGAGTAAAGAATATGGCGTTATTCTCCAAAGTCAATCAAGCACCGAGATTGCAGAAGATATCGTCAGCATTCAGGAAAATCCCGAACGAAATATAATATTAGCGCGAAACATCGGAGCAAGGGTTCGCGCAGAATTCTCGTGGCAAAGAACAGCAGAAAAAGTACTGCAAGCATGCCAAAAGGCAAACTCTCGCTGATATAAAAACATGTGGTGGCTGGTGAAATTTCTAGCGTATTCACCAGCCACCACATTGGCAAGTTAGAGCTATTGCAAAACTATAGAAAAGGTTCTCATCATATAAAGGCAATTGAGAACGACAATTGAACCAATCATAAGATTTGCGCTATTGATTTTAAATGACAGCGAGTTAAACCGACACCCTAACATGAACAGTGGTAAAACTGGTAAAAAGTATCTCCCTTGAATCCCGAGGATCACTGGTTCCGTATCAAACGTCCAACCGAGATACATGGAGACCATTACTGCTAACCAAGCCAGCAGAGGTACAATCAGGCAAAGAATTCTCAATCGTCCTTCCACACATCTTTCCTGATCAGGATCGCATCGAATATACGCCAGAAACAAAATCGCGAGATAGGCAAACACAATGTAGCTTGGCGCTACGATAGTGTTCTGAAACCAGCCCAAAGAGCCCCCGACTAACGTTTGAACATAAAAATCCCCTGTCAACAACATAGATCCCAAAAATAATCCGATAGTGGCTACAGGATCGGCCAATGCACTTTGAAGCGTATAAAAGTGGCCAAATTCATCCCCGCGTTGATCCAAGCCAGAAGAAGGCCCTGTTGCCATAGATGAAACCGAATTAAGCTTTGTAAGCACAAAGAGGAAAACAACTCCGGCACAAATACCAACTTTGAAAGCAAGCATTTGCTTGCGGCTAGCAAAACAACGCCGAGGAGCAAATAATCCAATAAGCAACGAAGCGCAATACACGAGTTTACAGGGAACGAGCAATATCTGCAGTATCACAATGAAGGCCAGGAGCTTATTAGTCGCCTGGTTTTCACTTATCCATAGCCGCAGCAATAGCGCAATCGACAAAAATGATAGGCCGATAGTGCCTGCATCATATGAATAAGACGCGCAGATATGAAGCGTCATAGGAAGAAGGCAAATGACCTTTAATCCATTTTTGCCGACGGGAGTCAGCCTGATAGCCATAAGAGCCAAGGCAGCGAACAGAATGAAATTTAATACCCTCCCTAAATAGAAGGTAACCACAGCATCAAAACCAGCCAGTCTTCCCAAACAAATTCCAAGTACTGAAGGCAATTTGATATAGAACGGATTTTGTGCTGAATTTAACGCCCCAGGACTCACCAACACCATGGTAGTCTCATGATTACCAGACGCCTCACCCAAGGAAGCTATCGTCTTGGAATACATATCAGCAGAAAGCTCCTTCGCTATATACAAGTCAGCATCAGTTTGCCGCATTTCCAGCATGGTGTTTTCGTAATCAACCTCACCACCAAGTATGAGATCTGAGTAATAGTATGAAGACCAGTAATGAAACGTTTCATCTGGTACAGATCCAGGAGTAAACGCAAAAGTGAAAAATATACCAGAAATGAGCAGCACCGCAGCGAACAATTTTGTTGATTCAAGCGTGATACGTTTAAATAGCGCCAACGCGATGAGCGTGATAACACCAATAGCAATTAAACCAAAGATGGTTAGATACATCCTCGAATGGCAATTAGCATAGTAATACATGTAAATCAGCAAGATTGCCGCTGATAACAATACAATCTTGCTAATCTTTATATAAAAAGTTTTCTTTTCGCTTCTCGCGTTAATCATTATCTAAATCCGTATCCATTCGAATAGAAGTGCGCGCTTTGCTATATTTTGCACCAGCTCGGAACATAGAAAACCGACGTGCTAGCTGTCCCGAAATACGGATCACCGCTGCAATAATATTTGCTCCAACGAGTCCTGAGCTTGCCTTGTTCCTCTATGAAACGACGCATATTATTCCCTGACGAATCATATCCTCGACTGATAGATTCGTAATGATAGAGCTTCGCATCTGGGGTAAACACGACAAGGCGATTGGTGTCGCGAACCCTCAGGCAAAAATCAACATCATTGAAAGCAACTGCAAAATACTCATCGAAACCGCCCAATTCCTCAAACAACCGCTTCTCCACCATCATGCAAGCGGCAGTCACCACGGAAACATCCTGCGTGAGAACAGCACGTCGCATGTAGCCGGGATCATCTGCATCGATATTGTTGAACACATGAATTGGGCCAGCGACATCATTAACGCTCTGACATGCTATCATCAAAACGCCAGCATGCTGAACAGTGTTGTCGGGATAGAGCAATTTTGCGCCAACCGCACCGACGTCTTCCCTTTGGCAGATCGACAGCATCGAATCAATCCAGTCTCCAGCTATAACCTCTGTGTCATTGTTAAGGAAGAGAATATAATCTCCATCCGCCTGACCAACGCCAAAATTATTGATAGCGGAATAGTTAAACTCCTTTTCCCATTTCAGCAACTTAATGTTAGGGTATTCGGACATCAAACGCTCATAGCAGTCAAAAGTAGAGCTTTCGGTACTATTGTTCTCAACTATGTAAATATTGAAATTCGAGTAGGTTGTCTTCTTTTCGATAGAATCAACGCACCGCGTGAGTACCTTAGCGCAATCTTTGTTTGGTATAACGATGGACACCTTAGGTTGTCCGGAAATAGCATACTCAACTCGATAGAAGCAAGGTTTATCGGTTTCACAAGCAGTTGCACGGATCCCCAGTCGATTCAAATGCTGCTGAAGCGCTTTCTGTCCCGCCAAAGTTGCATATGATTTGTTTCCAGCATCCTTAGCCGTAGAGGTATCACTAATTCTCCAGTGATACAAGACATCCGGAACATGGTGAAATTGCTCCGTAAGCTCTGCTAACCTTAGCACGAAATCATAGTCTTGAGCACCATCGAACTCTTTTCGAAGCTTTAAGCTCTTTGCTAGCTCCGATCTCACAGTAAGCAAATGCGTAATATAGTTATGGCATCTCAACAAATCAATATTCAAATCTGATTTGAAATGCGGCGCAGCATACGTACCGGATTCAGTAAGAAAATCTTCATCGCAATAAAGAACATCAATCTGCGGATTGGCTTCAATCGCCTTCGCATATTCATATAGCACGCGTTCATCCAACACATCATCATGATCAAAGAGCGCAATATAATCGCCAGTAGCAGCCTCAATACCAATATTGGTATTATCGGCAATACCAAGATTTCCCTCTAGCGTTATAACCTTTATTCGAGAATCTTGAAGCGCTTCCAATGCTGCACAGAGTGATTGGTCTTCCGGTGTTGCATTCACCAGGAGCAGCTCCCAATTCGTATATATCTGATCCTCAACGGACTGAATCATCTCGTTAAGAAAGCGAAGAGGAGTATGGAACAACGGGACAACAACGCTGAATGCGGTATTACCCGTTCGAACAAAATCATTTGGCTTTAAACCCCGAGAAAAGCGTTTTCTGGATTCAACGCTCCTCTCATAGGCAACTGGACCAGTGCATCGATAGAACAACGGGTTATATCGATCAGAAAACAAATCGATAGAGCATTGATCAAAACAAATGAAGCCGGATCTGCTGAGGTTGTCCGCAGCTGCTACCAAACAATAAGAAACGCATTCCTTGGAAAGACGAAGGGTAAAATCAACCTCGGTGCGCTTCAAACCCAAGGCAACCGTAGAGGAGGTCCTGCCGAATACGATATCCGCTGCGTCTACCTTGCATCCCTTGTTATCTAACAACGACAGAGAGAGTCCACTAGCGTTGACAGGAGCACAAACGAAGCCTTTGATAATATATTGCTGTTTTTCGTAGGATTCAACAAACGTGGTCAACCGAATATGGATTTGATCCGAGTAGGTGTAACCATCTATGTCACGTAAAGCCGATACAGTTTTAAAATCAAGTCTATAGTTAAGCCTCGATAGCCATTTAATCATGAATCGACTAATAGATTTTTTGGTCTTGGCTATCTCGTTACCTTTATCATCAAACACCACAGACTCAATGATAATTTTATCCGTATCCAACAAAGGCGTTGCCAGCACGTAGGTTCCCGCTTTTTGATACCTGTAGGACTCAATTGGCAACGGGACCCCGTCTTCAGAGCGCGCCAAGAAGCGAGTATGCGCATATTGCTGACTGCAATGGACAATCGTTTCAATATAAGCAATGCCATCGCCGCGGCATATTTTCCCAAATGAGATATGCATGTGATCGAATCCTTATAGAAAAATAGCAATCAAACAACTAATTATGCGATAGAAGAAGCAAGCATGGCCTGCTCCTCGGCGCCAAGCCCCAAACGACCGCCGACAAACAGCAACCGAGAAACGGAACTTGCATGAGAAGCGAGATAGTCAAGACATGCCGCCTCACTATCAAGGTTGGTTTTATCCATCATCATTAGCGCGGAATGATTCGCACCACCACAGCACCCAACAGTTAATAGCTCAGGCCACTGATCGAAATCGCGAGAGGCAATCATCAACTCCATTCCAGAACCCGATCGCCCGATAGAAGACATGAAGTCGAAGACCATCTTAAAGACCTCGAAGCAAGTATCTCCCTCACCAGCAGCAATTAGATCGGTACGCAAGCCCGCTGAATCGAATTCGTCCTGGAATTTCGATGCTCCGGGTCCAACAAGCGCAATGCGATTAATATTCGCTGATGTTAATGAAGCAATGATGGCAGAGCAATCTTCCTGCCATGGATTCAGCACGAAAACAGGAGCATGCTTGGCATACGTCATCGGCGAAAGCAAAAGCGATTGGGAATTGTCGGTGAAATCGACCACATATGCTTCGTCGCCCCATAAGCTATAATCCCTACCATAGTCGAATGCTTGTTGAGATAGGTCAGTCGCCGTAACGCCCTCGCCGAACGAAATAACTGTTGGCTTCCATGAATAAGATTCCAGCTGGTCGATAACCTTATCTTCCGGGCCATCGGACCTGAAAACGAAAATCTTATCGGGATGAAGCTCAAGCAATGCATGCTCTGCCGATTCGGATAACTTTTCATTTCCCCCGCATGCGACAATTGGGGCCCCTAGGGCACCAGCAAACCCACTTGCAACAACAGCATTTGCATGCGTCGAATCACCAACCAAACATACAGAGGAAGCCTCACGGCCCTTCCAGGACTGCAGCATCATTCGATTATTTCTGCTCCCAGAATTCTCGCCTTCGACAACCGAATAGCGACTCTTCAGCTCGTCATCGTCTTTAGCTAATGCAGTTTTAAGAGCATCGAACACACACTCTTCCGATTCTTTGCTGCCGGTGCGTCCTCCCAAGCCCCCATAAATTCGAGCAACGTATCCGGCATCGCCCATCAACCGCGTATGGCCCTTTTCGATCCAGATAGCTTTGTTGCACAAACGGGCAATCTGATCATTGCTATGCGAGACGATCAGAACGGTAACCCCGTGCTCTTCAATAAGTTGCGTGATACGGTTTTCGCACTTTCGTTGGAACATAAAGTCGCCAACGGAGAGGACTTCGTCCACTACGAGGATTTCAGGGACGATAACCGTAGCGATGGCAAACGCGATGCGCGACACCATGCCTGAGGAGTAGTTCTTAAGCGGCATATCCAGGAATTTTTCCACCTCTGCAAATTCGACGATCTCATCGAAATGCTCGTTGATGAAGTCCTTTGAATAGCCCAATAACGCACCGTTAAGGTAAATGTTCTCGCGCGCCGACAGGTCCATGTCGAAACCAGCACCAAGCTCGATCAGCGGGGCGATATTGCCATTGACCGTGCATTTTCCTTTGGAGGGCTCAAGCACTCCCGCAATTATCTTCAGAATAGTCGACTTGCCTGAGCCGTTGGTTCCCATGATGCCGAAAACGTCGCCCTTTCGCACTTTGAAAGAAACGTCGTCCAGCGCTTTGAATTCCTCAAAGAACAGCTTGCCACGCGCAATGGCAATCGCATACTCCTTCAGATTATTCAACTGCTCGCTTGCCATATTAAACGACATGGAGACATGCTCCACATCGATCATAACCGGGCGATTATCCTCTTCCTCAGCCGGCAGCTGATCGGAAGAAAGAACGCTCGTGTTCACATTTTCCGGCATAGCCACCCACTCCTAAACGTAAAGAATGAACTTCTTTTCTTGCTTCTTGAAAACTGCAAAACCCACTATAAGGGCACCGACACCGCAAAAAAGGCAAATGGCAATCTGCTCAAGAGTTGGCGCTGAGCCGTACAGTGCAATCTCACGGAAGAACGACACATAGTAGTACATAGGGTTTGCATTCATAATCGGAACGGCCCATTCCGGCAAAATCTCAACGGGGTAAAACAGCGGCGTAGCGTAAGTCCAAGCGGTTAGCAGCACGCTCCATAGGTGCATAACATCGCGGAAGAAGACCGACAAGGCAGCCAGCAAAAGACCAATTCCAAGACTAAATAGGAAAATCGTCAGCAAAAGGAAGGGAAGCCAAAGGATGTTAACGGTTGGCACGACCTTGAAGAACAGCATAACCGCTACAACAGCGATAAGCGACACCATGAAGTTCACCAGCGCAAATGACACCTTTTCCAGAGGAAACAATGCTTTGTTAATGCGAATCTTCTTGATAAGCGGAGCCGAATCGATAATCGAGCTCATCGCGGAAGAGGTAGCATCGGACATGAACGTGAACAACGTCTGACCCAAGATCAAATACAACGGGAAGTTCTCGATGTTAAAGCGGAACACCGTAGAGAACACAGCCGTCAGGACGATCATCATAAGAAGAGGGTTAAGGACCGACCAAAGAACGCCGAGCATACTACGGCGATACTTTAACTTGAAGTCTTTCGACACAAGCGAACGCAGGATAAACCAATCGCGTTTAACTTGCTTCGTGCACAAAGCCATGGACGTAGCCACCTTAATCGCGTACTGAACTAACCCTTCGAGAAGGGAATCGGCGTTGACGCCATTCCTGTATACAGTATCAGAACTGCGAGGCCGTGATGCATTCCCCTTGAAATACGCATTAGACACGATCGCCTGATAGCATGCGTAGGCATGAGCATATGCAGCATCTAGTATCATAAGCACTGCATCAACCGACTGGAGGACCCATGCCCAAAGCATCAATCATCATCCCTTGCTACAATGCAGAGCGCTACCTTGCGGCTACCGTTCAAAGCGCGCTTGCGCAAACCATGGGCGACATCGAGGTCATCTGCGTTGACAACAACTCTACCGACGGCACTCCCGAAATCCTCAAGGAGCTCGCCCGCCAAGACCGTCGCATCGTTCTCGCAAAGGAATCCGAGCCAGGCGAAGGCCCGACGCGCGACCACGGGCGAGCCCTCGCAAGCGGCGAATGGCTCTACTTCCTGGACTCCGACGATATCATGGAGCCCACGTTGCTCGAGCACGCCATGCACCAAGGCGAGCAGGACGATTCCGACATCGTGATATTCCGCACCACGTACCTCGATGGCAAGACCGGCGAGCGCCGCCCTTGCCCCGAATGCTTCGATACCTCATGGATCCGCAACTGGGCCGATGCCAGCAGGCGCGTCTTCTCCCCCGCTGACAACCCTGAGCGCATTTTCAACTCGTTTCAAAACTGGGTGCACAACAAACTGTTCCGCGCATCGTTCGTCCGCGAGCACAATCTGGTTTTTCAGCACGTCAAGCGCATGGCGGACATCCTGTTCACCTGCCGCGCGCTTTCGGAGACCAAACGGATCTCGCTGCTCGACGAGTCGCTGCACTTCTACCGCTGCAACAACCAGAACAGCGCGCTCTACACCGCCGATGCAAGCCCCCTGGACTTCTACCAGGCATTTCTGGCGCTGCGTGCATCGCTGGAGGACAACGGGACCTGGCAGCTCTATCATGACTCATTCGTGAACTGGGCCGAGGAAGCCGTAGCCATGAACGTCTACCGCGCCAAATCGTTCGAATCGTTCGCGGCAATCGTCGACGCGATGAAGAGCAAAGGGCTCGCACGTCTGGACATCACGAATTTCCCTATCGAAAAAGCATTCGTCCCAATCAGACACGAATGCTGCATGCGCATAGCCGAAAAGGACCTCGCGGAAATCGCCTTCCATTATTTCGTCCTTGAACGCAGGCATATGAACGACCTGGAAACGCAACTCTCGGAAATCCGCACCTCCACCACATTCAAGGTTGGCGAAAAGCTGGTCTCCCCGTTCGCAAAAGTCAAAGATCGGTTGGGGAAATAGGACGCATGGACCGGCCCCGCAACCCGCGAAACCGGCCCGAACCTCGCCCCGCCCGGAGAGCGAGCAACCCGGCGGCGTCGCACTGGCGCATCATCACGGCACAAAAACACTGTCGCAACCGTGCGAACGGACCCCGTTTCCCGGTCGTGCGGCCTTATCCCCGCCAATCCCCCAACTCCCACCAGTCGCTGAGCTGGTTGAGGTTTGGATTCACCGCGGGATCGTTGCTAGCGAAAAACGCCGGGTGCTTGGCGATGATGCGGCTTTTCTCTTGCAGCAACCTTGCCGCCAGGCGCGCGTCGGTCGACTCGCGGCCGCGCGAGGAAAACTCGCGATGGCGCAAAACGGCGCGCGGTTCGTACACCACCACTCTGCCCGCCTCCCCGACGCGCAGGCAAAAGTCACCATCATTGAAGCCCACCGCAAGCTGCTCGTCGTAGCCTCCCAGCTCGTCGAACAGCTTGCGGGAAACCATCTGGCACGCACCGGTGACCATGGAGTATTCCTGCGGCATGCCGGCGGAATACGCATACCCGAGCGCGTCACCGGGCAGGTCTCGATTCACGTGCGCAAAATCGCCATTCCCGTTCGCGATCATGCCGGCATGCTGGATCAGACCATCCCCAAACAGCAGTTTTGCGCCCACAACGCCAACCTCGGGACGCATCAGATCGCCGAGCATACGCTCGATCCAGGCAGGTTCGATCACCTCGGTGTCGTTGTTCAGCAGCACAAGGAAATCGCCCTTGGAGCAGGCCGCGCCAAAATTAACGATGCTCGAATAGTTAAACCCGTTTTCGCAAGGAGCACCCTCGACAAGGAGGTCAGGACTCCAGGTTTCAACGCGAACGCACGCGTCGGCGGCTAAACGCTCGTACAGTGCGAACGTCTCCGCCTCGCTGCTATTGTTCTCGACGACGATCACTTCCAGGTTTTCATGCGTCGAACGATCCAGAATCGACCTTACGCACCTCTCGAGCAAGTCAGCATGGTCTTTACTCGGGATAACGACGCTCACCAGCGGCTTCTCGTCGGGTAGCGCAAACCTCGCATCATATGTGTACGGCAATTCCCCATCGCCCACAACTGCCCGCAAACCCCTTCTTTCCAAATGCCGCTCAAGCGCCAGCTTGCCCGCCGTATGCGCATAGGGCTTCTGGTCGCCTCCTCCAGCGGTCGAACCCTCATGCTCACGCCAATGGTACAAAACCCTCGGTTCGTGATGGATACGACGGGCAACCTCGAAGCACCTCAACGTCAAATCATAATCCTGCGCGCCCGCGACATCCGGCTGCGACCGCTCGGTGCGCTCAAGGACGTATCGGCTGACCATCAGGAAATGAGTCACGTAGTTATAGGCGTACAGTTTAGTGAGATTCGGGTAGGTTTTAAAAGCGGGATTGCGCAGCTCGCCTTCATATAGGCGATCCTCATCGGAATAGAATAGATCGATATCGGGGTTATCGGACAATGCGGCAACATAGCGGAATAACGCGTCAGGCTCGAGCACGTCATCATGATCGAGAAACGCCACGTAGTCGCCTTCGGCCAGCTCGATGCCCTTGTTCGTGTTGGTGGCGATATCGCGGTTCGCAATCGCCTGCATAACGATGCGAGCGTCATCCAACGAAGCCAAATAATGCTCGACCTCCTCGTTTTCCCCACTGGCGTTCATCAGCACAAGCTGCCAATTATCGTAGGATTGCGCCTTGACCGATTCCACGCAATCCCGCAAAAAGTTAAGCGGCGGGTTGAACACGGTCACAACAATGCTGATCAGCGGATGCAGCAACGCGCCAAGCGTGGAGCGTTGCAGGGAAAGCTCGGCGCTCGTCGCGCGATGCGCCGCCGACCACAGACGATAGTCTTTCGACGCGCACGCCCCCGAGGCAAGCCAGGTGCTATAGCCCCGCGCGGCCTGCACATCGCTGGGATACCCGCAGGCAAAAGCACCTGCTTCCGGCGCGCCCTGCGGCGCAAACGTCACGCAAGCATGCTCGATGGAAGCATCCAGCGGCACTGAAACACTCACGATCCGCTCCAAAGCGCCATTGGCGGCGGAGACAGGCACAACGTGATCTTCCATGATCACAGGAACGCAATCCACAGCCTGCATCTGCCCATCCACCACCTGCACGGCAATGGCATCGCGCGCATCGCATCGCGGGAAACAGCACGCGAACCGCCACACGTTCTTGCCTTCGAATGGGTACACGCCAGTCAACCTTGCGAACGGCTCACCGGGAACTTGACGGTCGTCAAGGCTTCTCATCAGCTCCGCAAGCTCAGGGTTCGAACGAGAGAACAACTTCGATTGGATGGCGGAAAGCCGCGGATTATACGCCGCACGACAACTCACGCTGGCACTGTCGTCCGATGCAGACGAGGAAAGCTCCACCGTCACGGACATCGCAAGCATAGGGACGGAAACGACGGCTATCCGCGTATCTGCAGGGCAAAACGCGCCTGGGGCGAACACGCGAAGCTCTCGCGGAACGTCGGACCCGCCCTTCGCGAAGGCGCGCGCGACCAGTTTCCCCTCAAAGGCTACGCAAAACGCGAAATGCGCCTTGCCATACCCACGGCACAAGCCTAAAAACGAGATTCGCTTCATATACTCCCCAATGCGTGATTTCGATTATTGCCCTAGTATAAAAGCAAGAACTGGAAGCGCGGCGCGCGCACCGGGAAAGCCCACACCAAAGCAAGGATGAAAGACGCATGATCTCGATAAGCTCCATTCGGAAACGCATGAGGCCGCTCGCCTGGGCAATGCTGTTTCTCTACTCGGCGGTTTTGTCGCTGTCGGTCATCGCATCGAACCATATCGTTATCGCCGGCGGGGAATACAGCACCTGGGAAGTCAACCGAATCAGCCCATACGGATACGGCGACCTAGCCCTGTTCGCATTCGCATTCATCCTGTGCTTCACTATCGGTATGCTGGTGCTAGCCTCGCTGTTCCCGACACCGGAAGCCTGCGAAGGCAAAAGTCCCTCACTTGAAGTCGCACGGCTCAACCGAAAGCCGATCCTGCTTATGAGCGTCGTTCTGTTCGCCCTCTATCTGCCTTATCTTCTGGCATATTGGCCGGGCCTGATATTCGGCGATTCCGTCTCGTCGCTGTCGCAATCCTTGGGTTTTTCCGACTACAGCAATCACCATCCGTTGGCCTTCACCCTATGCGTGAAGGCGTGCTTGTTCGTAGCGCACATGCTGGGCTTGTCGAATTCCGCAGGTTGCGCGCTGTTTACCATCATCCAAATGGTGGCGCTTTCGCTGTGCTTCGCGACGACCGTCCAATGGGTGATGCAGCGGACGGGATGCCACCGCATATGGCGTTTCGTCCTGCTGGCGTTTTTCGGCATACCCCCCCTATTTCGCAACTTACACCATTGCCATGTGGAAGGACCCGTTGTTCTCCGCGGCCGTGTTGATGTTGACGTTGCTGATTTTCGACCTGGTGGCATCGAAGGGGCGTGTCCTTCAAACCGAGAAAGCCTGGCTGCCTGTATTCGCCCTCTCGTGCCTGGTCGCATGCCTGTTCAGAAGCAACGGGATCTTGGTGGTGATACTGCTCGCGGTCGTATTGGCCGCGATGGCGCTGCGATGCCGGAGCGCATACAAGAAACCCGCTGCCATCGGTGCGGCAACGGCGATCGCGGCGATGCTGCTCACCGGGCCCGTTTTCAACGCATTGGGCGTCACGCCCGCCGCAAAAGCCGAAGGGATCGGCATCCCGCTCAACCAAATGGGGCGCGTCGCCGCAACCGGCGGAATCATATCGGACGGAGACGAGCGTTACCTCAACGAGTTGCTTCCCCTGGAGCTCTATGAAACCGTTTACACGCCAACATGCGTGGATTCCGTTAAGTGGAACCCCGAGTTCAACGAAGAGGCCTTGTCGGACGACTTCTGGCGACATTGGCTGTCCATGGGAATCAAAAACCCGGTAACGTATCTCGAATCGTGGGAACTGCAAACCGTGGGCTATTGGTCCATTAATCAACCGCAGGCGTTATCGCACAACAGGAACATCGCAGCCGGGGTGCCGCGTAACAGCCAAGATCCGGTAAGTCTCGAAGCATGGGAAATCTATCCACAAAACAAGCTCGGCAATGACGCAGTGCATAGCCTGCTGTGCACCGACCAGGGCTTCGTTCCCGTCGGATGGCTCTCCTGGTTCGCTCTCTTCGCGGCAATCGCCCTGTTCAACTGCAAGAAATCGGCATGGTTCGTTTCACTGGTCCCAACCACCGCGATCATCGCCGCATTGCTGGTCGCCTCCCCGATCTGGTACTGGGAACGCTACGCGGTCGCCCTGCAATTCTTGTTGCCATTTTACGTGGTGATGCTGTACTGCACAGGCAGTGTAAGACGGCGGCCGGTTCCTATTGAACAGCGCGCAAGGCTCTCAAAGATATTCGCATCACCAAAGACGCGCACCGTCTGATGGTTGGCGATGATGCAAAAGGTGCATCCGCCAGCAGAAGGGAACGCTAACACAAAACGATGCCGCCATGGCTAACGAATTCGTCTGAAGCGCAGTCAACCATATGCGCGAGAACACCGTTGCAGCGAGCATCGTGCGCGCCGATATGTGGCGTGCCGCAAAGCCGCGCACCGTTCACGGCGATTTCGAGGACAACCTGGCTCTTGTCACCAATGACGAGCAGCTGATCAAGCACGTGACCGTCGCCACGTTCACGCCCACCGACGCACTCGCAGCGTTAAAGGCAATAAGATAAAAGAGCTAGCCCTGCGGCTCCTCCGTGTCGCTGGCCACCATCACGTGGCTGACGAACTGCGGGTCGTCGCGCCACGGAGCAACTTTGCCCGAAGCCAAGGTTTTGGGCAAATCAATGATGCGCTGGTTCGAGGACCCCCGAAACCGCAGCGTGATGTCATGATGCGCCTGCACAAACGGGCCATCCACCAGCACATCGATAGCCACCAGCAAACGATCGGTCACCTCGGTGTGACGCGGACTCTCAGGATTCCGCAAATCCTCAAGCAGATCGCCCGTGTAGCACCAAATCGTCTTCTCAGGATACGCCTCACGCACGCGTTCGACGAAATCGACCAAGGCGCGCTGGTTTTCCGGCTCCATAGGCTCGCCACCCAAAAGGCTCAAACCGTCGACATATTCTGGCGCCAGGCTCTCGATGATTTCGTTTTGCACTTCAGACGAAAACGGCTTCCCCGCCGTAAAATCCCACTGCTCGGGGTTGAAGCAACCCGGGCACCCATGACGACACCCCGACACGAACAGGCTGGTGCGCACGCCCTCACCATTGGCGATGTCGAAGTATTTAATCTCAGAGTAATTCATATCCCACCAGCCCCATTCGCAAAACACAGCAGCGGTATCAACAAGTTGGTTCTACCTATCATGATTCTTCGCTCTACTACGTGCAACCCATACCACCAGCGTTCCGGCAAACGGTTTTAGTAAAGCAGCCGCAATGAAGCGCAATCCTGACACAACGAGGCTGTCAAAGCCGCGCAATTCGGCACCTATGCTGCACTCAAAACATAAATGCCTTTCGATGGCAGTCAACCCCGCAAACCCATCGGCGACAACATCATGTAGCCACAGGGAAGCGCAATCTCAGCAAAAAAAGAGCCTAGCTAACGACAGATCAATACCCATACCGTAACCTGCGCAAATGCTGCAGAAGAGCCCCAGCACCATTCGCGCATCCCAATGACCCCGCCAGGCGCAGACAGCACGCAAAACCGCCCAATGCTCAAATAAACGCACTGCAGAGATATCGCAACCTGCTGAAAATAGCTTCCAGCCGCACGCTGGCTAACCCTATTCCTCAACAAGCGCAGGAATACTGGCGATCGCAGCAGCCACCGCTGCATCGACATCGGTCATAGGCACGTCGGTGGCATTCACGCTAATGCAGTCAGCATGCTCGATGCCGTAGACCTTAGCCAAACCCTTCACGTTCTGCCAGCCTAGGTCCTGCTCATCGGTCGCAAAACCACCGCGCGTAGTAACATAATGCAGCTTGCTAGCCCGACACATGCCAACAGGGCCATGATCGGTATAGCGGTTCACAATGCCCACCACGCTGATGTGCTCGAAATACACCTTCAGCAACGCCGGGTAAGCGCCCTCCCAAAACGGCGCAGAAATGACGATCTCATCCGCCTCGGCAAACTGATGAGCCAAGTCAAAAATGGCGTCATCATAATCCTCCGCGTAACGCAATTCATTGCGACGCACCAACGTCTTCGAAGTCAACGGAAGAAGCCCCAGGTCCTCAAGCACCAGCTGCTCAAGAACGTATTCGCCAGTAGACAGCAAATGCTCAACCAAAGCATCTGCAATCCGCTTCGTACGCGAAGTCTCACGCAACACGCAGCTATCGATATACAGCAGCTTCTTCATCAGGCTCACCAATCTCTATTCATGCCCAAATTCAACTATCATGCCAACGGTACCACGGCTCAACTCAAACCGTATAGCAAAACACCAGAAACAAACTCAGCGAGAAATCAACCCGCCTCGCATCCCGAATCAAATCGCCGGTACCGCGAATAACATCACCATAAACCACGCTGCAGCCGTGCTTTTCCCGAGCCGCCAATTGGCCCCGCCGTTGATTCTACAAGCCGATAAAGCCAGCAGGCGCGGATTCTAAGCCGAATGCCATCACTAATATCTGTCCTGGATTATTTCGCAAACTGTGGCTTCCCGATGCGTACCACAAGCAGTATTCGGCTTATAGGACAAAATGTGTGTCTCTACGGAACATGTGTTCCCTATTGTCAAT
>CBCTKC010000013.1:0-9702 GCA_965147435.1 uncultured Eggerthella sp.
AATCAGGCTCGGTTTTCACGGTGTTCTTGCCCTCATAGGCAATGTTGAGCTTGCCGGCGGCCTTGATCTCGCCGCCGTTGTAGCCGTTGAGCTTCATGTCGTCGGCGCCGTCCCACTTCCAGGTGCCGGCGTCGTCGCCCGCCGCGGTGCCAGCGTTGTATTGGGTGCCGCCTACATCGACCCATTCGGCGGCGATCGCGGCGCTCGGAGCCATCAACGACCCTGCGGTGGCCACGGCAGCCACCCCGGCGACGACGCCCCACGTCACCTTGCGCCAGCCGCCCTGCGCGGTTACCACGCCGAAGCGCGCAGACGCCTTGGCGAAGCCGCCTTCGGCGCAGCTGTCCGTTCTGTGCATGTTGTGCCTTGCATCCATGACCGCTCCCCTCGTTCATGTGTTCGTCAGATGGAAAAATCGTATCGGGCATGCACGGGAGGCGGTAGTGCCATACGGACGGGAAAATGGCCAAACGGCAGGCCAGGCGTCTCACCGCATAAAAAACGCCGCCGCCCCGGGCAAGGGAGCGACGGCGCAAATCAATAAAACAGGCGGGCAAGGCAGCAAGGCCGAAAACTGCAGCCCTTCTATTCTTCAGAGAGGAAATCGAAGGCATACTGCGCTGCAGCAAGCGAGCCACCCACCAGAACGCTTTCGTCGACATTGTAGAAACAACTGTGCTGCGGATACGTTGCGCCCACTTCCGGATTACGGGCACCAATAAACACGAGCACGCCGGGAACCTTTGCCAGGTACTCGGTGAAGTCTTCGCCCGAAAGCGTACCCTCATAATGGCAAAGCGCTTCTTCACCAAGAACCTTTGCAATGGCGTTTTGCGCACGTGCGGCGCAAGCCTCGTCGTTCACCAGGCACGAATTGCCGTACGTCCACTCGAACTTCGCGGTTGCGCCATACGAAAGCGCCACTTCTTCAACCACGTGGGCCATGCGCTCCTTGATGTAATCGCGCACTTCGGGCGTGAACGAGCGAACCGTACCCGTCAGGTACGCTGTGCCCGCCATGATGTTTCGCGCAACACCGCCATGGAATTCGCCAATCGTGATAACCGCGGGATCGAACGGAGAAACGTCGCGGCTAACGATAACCTGCAACGCGTCGATAACCGCTGCGCCCACAACGATGGCATCGACACCCTTGTGGGGCATGGCACCATGCGCACTAGCTCCCGCAACATCAATGCGGAACCAGTCGCAATTCGCCATGCGCGGCCCCGCTTCGGCGGAAATGGTACCCGCTTCCACTTCGCTCCAAATATGAGCAGCATAAATGGTATCCACCCCATCGAGCGCACCTTCAGCAATCATCTTGCGCGAACCGACCGATATCTCTTCCGCCGGCTGGAACAAGACACGCACCTCGCCATGCAGTTGGTCGCGAATGCCCAAAAGCAGATGAACAGCGCCGAGCATCATTGCCATGTGGCAGTCGTGGCCACAGGCATGCATAACCCCTTCGTTCCGCGACGCGAAGGGGAGCTTGGTCTGCTCCAAAACGGGCAACGCGTCCATATCGGTTCGAAGCGCAATGCGACGGCGCGGCTTGCCCTCTTCGTCATATGCATCGGGCGCGGTGCCTTTGATGGTGGCAATGAGCCCCGTTCCCCCCGCTCGCACATATTCGACACCAAGCTTATCGAGCTCTTCGGCAATCGTGCGCGAAGTGGAGACCTCGCGAGCGCTCAATTCGGGATACGCATGGAAGTGGCGCCGCCGCTCGATGATGTAAGGCTCGAGCTCCCGCGCGTGGGCTTTCAACTTCTCGGTTACGTTTACCGATACGGTGGCGTTCGGATTGTTGCAGGTCATAATGGCCGCCTTTCGATTCTCCCCATCAGACTACCACGACTGGCGCCCAAGGCATCATCAGAGCGGTGCGCGTAACACTCCGCGTAACACGAGCCGACACAATTGGCATCCAAACGAGCGCAGCCAACACCCGCAGCAATGTATGCAGCTTTAGAAAAAACGATGAACACAAGCATACTTCTTAATTTTCGTTTACAATTCTGAACGTATTGTCGTTTAGCGGTCGAACTTACCCTATGAACGGGCGTTTACCGCACGGTCGAAAGGCGCATCATCCCCATGATGAAGCGAACCAAGATCATCTGCACTCTGGGTCCCGCTGTAGACTCTGAGTCAGCATTGAAAAATCTTGTGCTAGCAGGCATGGACGTTGCCCGCTGCAACTTCTCACATGGCTCCCATGCCGAGCATAAAGCACGTATGGACCGCTTGAAAAAGGTCCGTCGTGAACTGGACGCACCCTGCGCCATCATGCTCGATACGAAAGGGCCTTCCATCCGCACCGGCAAGCTCGAGGGCAGCGAGCCTGTGCTGCTCCGCGCGGGCGACAACTTTTTCCTCACTGAAGAAGACATTGCCGGCACTTCCCGCCGCGTGCACCAAACATTCAAAGGGCTTTACAAGTATGTTGAGCCTGGCACCATCATCCTTATCGACGACGGCTTGATCGAACTCGCCGTCGATCGTGTCCTGGGATCCGACATCCAGTGCACCGTTCAGAACTCCGGCATGCTCGGCGAATGCAAACAGCTGAACCTGCCTGGCACCAACGTGCCCCTGCCCGTCATGACTGAGCAGGACAAGGAAGACCTCCTGTTCGGCATTCAACAGGGCGTCGATTTCGTAGCAGCATCGTTCGTAAGCTGCGGTGAAGACGTGCGCGCCATTCGCGCATTCCTTGCCGAGAACGGCGGCGAAAGCATTCGCATCGTGGCAAAAATCGAAAATGCGCACGCAGTAGATCACATCGAAGAAATCATCGAAGTCTCCGATGCCGTAATGGTGGCCCGCGGCGACTTGGGCGTAGAGGTTCCCTCCAACCAGGTTCCGCACCTTCAAAAGAAGATCATCAAAGCCTGCAACCGCGCTTACCGCCCGGTTATCACCGCCACGCAGATGCTCGATTCCATGATCCGCAACCCCCGCCCAACGCGCGCAGAGGTTGCCGACGTGGCAAACGCCATCTACGACGGCACCGATGCCGTTACCCTTTCCGGCGAAACCGCCATCGGCATGTACCCAGTTCCCGCGGTACAAACCATGGCACGCATTGCCGAGGCAAGCGAATCGCATATCTACGACGAAGGCTCCATCCCCAACCGCAACGCGGAGCAGAAGAGCATTTCCGCTGTTGTGGGCTTGGCTGCCGTAACCGCCGCAGAAAACGTGGGCGCTTGCTGCATCGTTACCCCTACGATGACCGGCCGCACGGCCCGCATCGTTTCCAATTACCGTCCGAAGATGCCCATCTATGCGGTAACCACTTCGGAAGAATATCGCCGCTCCTTGCAGCTGAACTGGGGCGTTACCCCGCTTTTGGGCAAAGTCGTTGGCGATGCCTCGTACGTTCTTGAGCAGGCTCGTAGCGTCGTTGTGAAAAAGAATTTCGTGAACAAGGGCGATATCTGCGTATTCACCTTGGGAGACCGCACCACTTCTCCCTGCATCGGCCAAACGGGCGACGCTGTAAGCTTCGACCCAACCGCGCCTTCGCCGCGCCCCACCAACGTGATGCAAATCGTGCAAATCGGCGTTGATGCAGAGGGGGATAACTAATGGAAATCAAAACCAACTGCTATGCCGCCGTCGATATCGGCGCCTCTTCCGGCCGCGTGGTTATCGGCGAGGTTACCCCGCAGGGAACCATCGAACTTACCGAGATCCATCGCTTCGATAACATCCAGAAACGCTCCGGCGGTCACGACTGCTGGGACGTGGATATGCTGTTCCGCGAAACCGTTGCCGGCTTGACGAAATGCAAAGAAGCAGGCTATGCGCCCAAAACCGTGGGTATCGACACCTGGGCGGTTGACTTCGTGCTGCTCGACGCCGAAGACAACATGCTCGGCGATGCGGTTGCCTACCGCGATGAGCGCACCAGCGGCATGTATGCCGTGGCAGATGCTATCGTTTCGCCCGATGAGGTATATCGCCGCACGGGTATTCAGCGCCAGCCGTTCAATACCATCTATCAGCTGCTGGCGCTCCAGCGTGAGCACCCCGAGCAGATCGAAAACGCTGAAACGTTTTTGATGATCCCTGACTACCTGGCTTTCCTGCTAACCGGCACCAAGGCAAACGAATACACCAACGCTTCCACCACGTGCCTGATGAACGCACGCACCCAGCAGTGGGACGAAACCATCTTGGAGGCATTCGGCATTCCGCGCAGCATGTTCTGCGACGTGGTTATGCCTGGCACAGATTTGGGCGCCGTCACCGCTGAAATCGAAGCGAAGATCGGCTACCCCACGCATATCATCGCGCCTGCCACGCACGATACAGGCAGCGCCTACCTGGCTGTTCCCGCGCGCGATGCCGATGCCGTGTTCCTTTCTTCGGGCACCTGGAGCTTGCTGGGCGTCGAAAACGAAGGTCCCATCACCTCAGATGCTTCCCGTTTCCAGAACTTCACCAACGAAGGCGGCTTTGAGCTGCGCTTCCGCTTCCTGAAGAACATCATGGGTCTGTGGATGATCCAGTCTATCCGCCGCGAGTTGAATGGCGTTTCCTATGTAGAGGGCAAAGACACCCACCAGCAAGCCAATGAAGACGAGCTGCCTCCCTTTACGCACGAGGCGATCGAGTGGGGCTTCCCCGACCTCATTGCCCACGCAAAAGAGGCAGACAACTTCGAAGTCCACGTGAACGTGAACGACGACCGCTTCCTGGCGCCCGATTCCATGATCGACGAGATTCGCCGCGCCTGCTTCGAAACCGGGCAGGACGTGCCCCAAACCGTCGGCCAGCTTATGCGCTGCGTATACGTAAGCCTTTCCTCCTGCTATGCGGAATCCATTGCAGAAATGGCATCGCTTACTGGACGCACCTACACTTCCATCAACATCGTTGGAGGCGGCTGCCAAGACGCATACCTGAACGAACTCACCACGCGCGCGTGCGGCATTCCCGTGTTCGCCGGCCCGGTTGAAGGCACGAGCTTGGGCAACCTTGCCGTGCAGATGATCGCCGATGGCGCATTCCCCGACCTCCAAAGCGTCCGCGATGCTATCGCAACGTCATTCGACGTGAAGCGCTTTGAATAACAGTAACCAACCTTTTAGGTACAGATAAGGAGCATTCATGACCACTATGTACGAATTGGCACGCGAAGCGTACGCCAAGCAGGGCATCGACACCGAAGCAGTGATCGAGACCCTGGCAAACAAGGCCATCTCCATGCACTGCTGGCAGGGCGACGACGTAGTCGGCTTCGACCAGGGCGACGATAATGCAGCTTCCGGTGGCATCATGACCACGGGCAACTATCCTGGCCGCGCCGCCACCCCCGAACAGCTCATGGCCGACTTCGAGAAGGCAGCAAGCCTGATCCCCGGCAAGAAGCGCATCAACCTGCACGCAAGCTACGCTATCTTCACTGAGGAAAACCCCTGGGTTGACCGCGACAAGCTTGAGTACAAACACTTCGAACCTTGGGTAACCTGGGCAAAGAAGAACGGCTTCGGCATCGACTTCAACCCCACCCTGTTCAGCCACCCGCTGGTAAAGGAAGGCCTTACCGTTTCCAGCCCCGAAAAGGACGTGCGTGATTTCTGGATCCGTCACTGCATCGCCTGCCGCCAGATCGCAGAGCGCATCGGCGAGGAAATGGACGATATGGTCCTGAACAACTTCTGGATTCCCGACGGCCTGAAGGACTACGCCGCCGACGCTTATGGCCTGCGCGCACGCCTGAAGGATTCCCTCGATGAAATCTATTCCTTCGAAACCCCGCATGTTATCGATGCGGTTGAGCAGAAGGTATTCGGCATCGGTGTTGAAGGCTTCACCACCGGCAACCAGGAGTTCTACGTATCCTACGCTGCCAAGAAGGGCGGCAACCATGTAGTGCTCATCGATGCGGGTCACTTCAACCCCATGGAAAGCATTTCCGACAAGCTGCCCAGCCTGCTGCAGTTCTTCCCCTACGTGCCGCTGCATGTTACCCGCTCCATGCATTGGGACTCCGACCACGTTGTTCTGTTCGAAGATTCCATCAAGGACATCGCTGCTGAGGTTGTTCGCTGCCCCGAAGGTATGGACAAGGTCCTTATCGGCATGGACTTCTTCGATGCTTCCATCAACCGCATCGGCGCTTGGGCTACCGGCATGCGTGCCATGGAAAAGTGCCTGCTGTTCGAGCTGCTGCAGCCATGGGATCGCCTGAAGGAGCTGCAGGACACCTACCAGTTCTCCGAGAAGATGATCGTTACCGAGCAGTTCAAGACCATGCCTTGGACCGCGGTTTGGGACGAGTACTGCGCACGTCAGGGTGTAGTTGCCGAAGACCAGCTGTGGGACGAGGTTAAGGCTTACGAAGACGAGGTGCTCTCCAAGCGCCAGTAAGCCCCTGCGCATTTTTCAGCGCCCCTCTTCCCGAGGGGCGCTTTCTGCGCCCAGAAGTCATGGCCGGGAACATCTGGCGCCGAGGGAGCCATGGCAGGGGGCGCATCGGGCACTGGAAGGCCCTCGCCAGGGCATCCGGCTCCGAAAAGCCCCGCCGAAAGCGTCTGGCGCCGAGTTTCAACTCCGCAAACATGCGCCGAATGCGCTTCGAAAAGGCCACTTGCCCGAGCGGCTTTTCCGAAACCGATCATTCGGTACTTCAGAACGAAAGGACAATGATGGATATTATCGACAGTGCTATGGATACGCTTAAAAGCGGCGTTTCCGCAGCTCGCGGCGCAGTTTCTGGCGTTGCCGTCGAGCAGCTGGCCTTCGTACGCGGCTTCTGCCGTCTGTGCGACGACGGTTGGCAGCAGGGCTGGCACGAGCGCAATGGCGGCAACCTTACCTACCGCATGAAGGAAGAGGAAGTAGAACAGGCTCGCCCCTTCTTCAACTCAACTCCCGGCGAGTGGGTGAACATGGGCGTACAGGCAGACAGCCTGCGCGGCGCGTTCTTCCTTACCACCGGCTCTGGCCGCTATATGCGCAACGTTATGAGCGATCCTTCTCACAACATCGGCATCGTCGAAATCAACGACGCCGGCGATTCCTGGCGCATCGTATGGGGCCTGACCGACGGCGGCAAGCCCACTTCCGAATTCCCCACGCATTTCATGAACCATGCCGTGCGCATGGAGGCCACCAACAACGAATGCCGCGTGATTTACCACGCTCATCCCATCAACGTCATTGCTATGACGTTCGTATGCCCGCTTGATGCACGCTACTTCACCCGCGCCCTGTGGAAGGCCATGACTGAATGCATCGTGGTATTCCCCTCTGGCGTTGGCGTTGTGCCTTGGATGGTTCCCGGCGGCGCTGAGATTGCGAAGGCAACCTCCGAACTTATGAAGAAGTACGAGGCGGCTGTTTGGGCCCAGCACGGCCTGTTCGTTTCCGGCCCCGACTTCGACACCACCTTCGGTTTGATGCACACCATCGAAAAGGCTGCCGATGTATATCGCCGCGCTCGCCAGATGAATGGTGGCTCCGACGAATTCCTGAATACCATTTCCGACGAGGGCCTGCGCCAGATCGGCATCGATTTCGGCCTCACCGTCAACGATGAGTTCCTGGACTAAGGCGGCACTTCAATGACTATCCGCAAAACTGCTGATGGGCGCACTATCTCAGGCTTCAAGATGAAGCTCTATCCGGGCTTTGCCGAAGAGTACGAGAAGCGTCACAACGAATTGTGGCCCGAGATGGCCGACATGCTCCACGAATACGGTGGGCACAACTACTCCATTTTCATCGACGAGGAAACCAACATCCTCTTCGGATATATCGAGCTTGACGACCCCGAACGCTATGCCGAGTCCGCCAAGACCGATATTTGCAAGAAATGGTGGGATTTCATGGCAAGCGTCATGGAAACGAATGCGGACAATTCGCCCGTTTCCGTAGACCTGCCCTGCGCATTCCACCTCGACTAGAAAGGTAAAGCATTGGCGCTTTCCCAAGAACGCAAGGGAACCATGGCGGTTTCCCTGACCAACTTCCTTGACTCTGGCTGCATCGTAGCCAGCAGCCTTGCCCTTACTGCTTGGGCAGCTGCATTCAACTTCGGCTCCGCCTGGACCGCAATCCTGGGCGCTATCGGCGCAAACGCCTTCGGCGCTGCGGTTGGCGCACTGATCGGCGGCTTCCTGACCGACAAGTTCGGCCGTACCACTATTTATAAGTACAATCTGCTGGTTTACGCTGCCGGCGTGTTCATCGCCATGGTTGCCGTGAACCTGCCCATGGTCGTAGTAGGCGTTGTGCTCTCCGGCCTTTCCGTAGGCGCTGGCGTTCCCGCTTCCTGGAGCTACATCTCCGAGACGTCTACCTCCACGAAGCGCGCTTCTAACATCGGCATCAGCCAGTTCGCATGGAGCTGCGGTCCTGCCATCATCTTCATCCTTTCGCTGGTTATGAGCTTCATCATCCCCGGCTTCGAGTCCGATGGCACCACCCTGCTCCCCGCAGGCACCTACGGCCCGTTTGACGGTATGCTGGCAACCCGCCTGCTGTTCCTGGTTCTGTTCATCGTTGCCCTTATCGCTTGGAATCTTCAGCGTCAGCTGCAGGAATCTGCCGACTGGGCCGAAAAGAACGCTTCTGCCACCGAGAAGCAGTCCTTCGGCAAGATGATGGCAACCGCTCTGAAGAACCCCGTGAACGTGAAGACCATCATCTTCCTGGTTGCCGTGTACCTGACCTGGAACCTGGCTGCAGGTACCAACGGCCAGTTCATGCCGTACCTCTACGCTGCTGCCGGCAACATCGATGCAACCGGCCAGAGCCTCCTGGGCGTAGTTCAGTGGGTACTGGTTGCGGTCTGCTCGCTGGCAATCTTCAGTCGCTTCGGCGACGTTATCTCTCACCGCGTACTGTTCGGCGCCTCTGCGCTGCTGGCGCTGCTGTCCTGGATTGCTATTGCCGTATTCGGCCTTGCTATCCAGAGCGGTGACACCGAATCCATGGGTTGGGTTCTTTGGGTATACGTAATCCTGTGGGGTATTTCCGCTGGTTTCTCCGCCCAGTGCTTCTACGCTCTGTGGGGCACCGAGCTCTTCCCCACGCAGTACCGCGGCGGCGCGCAGGGCATCATGTTCTTCTTGGTTCGTGGCGCTTTGGGCATTTGGTCGCTCGTAGGCGTTGGCGCCATCATGGGCGACATCTCCACGAATCCTGCCGGCTTCTTCCCCGCAGCTGTTATCATGTGCGTCGTTCTTCTTATCTCCCTGGTTGTGGGCGTTATCTGGTGCCCCAAGACTCAGGGCAAGACGCTCGACCAGATCACCGAAGAGCGCTACGGCAAAATCGAGTAGCTCTTCCACGATCGCGCCGGCGGTCTTCCGCTAAATGATCAGGCAGGCGGTCTTCCGCTAAATGATCACGCCAGCGGCCTTCCGCCAAACGATCACGCCGCCAAAAGGGAGTGGCCCTCGACCGACTTTTCGCAGAGGCGCCTCGAAACTGGTCCCTTGGCCCTTTTTTGCTGACTTCTTGCTGCAATAAGCTGCAAGAAGTCAGCCTGGTGTCGCCTGACGCCGCAAATTGCATAGCATATGAAGAAAGCGCTCTCGGGCGCTTTTTTCATATCGAGGGGAGGCTGATGCAGATCATGGGCAGTCTGCATACACATGCCCTCTTCCCACACGGCACGGGCCCTTATTCTGCCCGCTGGAACGAAGAGGCCCGCGCAGCGCCAAGCGCTGGCAA
>CBCTKC010000014.1:0-6943 GCA_965147435.1 uncultured Eggerthella sp.
TTACTCTTTCATGTTCTGTTGCCTACGCAGTATCCAATTTGTTTGCACTCATTCCGTACTCACGAACAGGATTACTCCCAATGCACTTAAGAGGAAGCTTTCCCGGTGTTTGGACCTAGGGTTTTAACCAGGTTGCCAGTCAAATCTTAGAGCGAATTCTTACCCTGATCGTTGCCAGCGAAATCTTCAATGATCTCGTCACTTTCCTGACGAACTCGTTGTCCAGTTTCTGCTCCTTGAAGTCGCGAATCGCATCAACGTCCTTCGCGCTCATTTCGCCCAGACACACCTTCTCGAAGGCAAACGCCGAGCCTTCGCCAATGGCTGCGACGATGGCTGCCGCGACGATGGCGTTTATAACTTCTCCTGCAAGGTTGACGCCGGGTATCGCTTTCAGTGCGCTGATCGCGGCCTTGGCCGCAATGCTTTTGTTTGGCTCCGATATAGACCGCGCTTGTCCCAGATGCTCAGCTCACGGCCGCTTATTTGGCAAGCAGACCTATAGCTGCGTTGAAATATTGGTCGAACCATGGTCACGACGATTCCGACATCGAGCCCGCAGTAGCCATAGTACGAAAAGGCGCCCGTGGGTTTTAAAAGGTTGCTATCTCATTTTTCGGGCAGCAAGTTACTGAAGTACTCGGTGCGGCCTGCCAGTACGTCGTCGTAGAAGCCCTGCTTCCAATCGATGTATTCCACGCTGGCCTCTAATTCGGCAATTTGCTCGACAAGCCTGCTGCGTTTTTCGGCCAGCATCGTTTTTCGTTGAGGAATCGATGTCTCACCTTGCAGGCATAGTGCTAGGTATTCCTTCATTTCTTCGATGCTCATGCCGCATCTCTTTAGGCAAATCAGGCTTTTCACCCATTCGACGTCGTGCTTGTCGAACACGCGACGATTGTTTTTATCGCGTTTCACGTTGGGCACGAGCCCCTGGTTACAGTAGAACTTCAGCGTTTGGTACGTCATGTCGGCTTCGCGACATACTTGCATCATCGTGAACAGGTCGCCTGTTGCTTTTGCTCGCTTGGGCGCGTGTTCGTTTTCGCTCGCGTTCGCCATCTTCACGATTCCTTCAAGTTCCAAATAACAATGCTTGACCGTTAGTAACTATCGGTTGTTATAACAGCATCAGATCAATAAAGCAAGGGGGTTGTGGTAAGGAGTCGCCGCTCCCGATACGCGAGGAAGGAATCAATATGGCAAACGACATGATGTACGTGACGCTTTCGAACGGCGTGAAGATGCCCCAGCTGGGCTACGGCGTGTACCAGGTGACGCAAGACGAGTGCGAGCGCTGCGTGCGCGACGCGCTCGAGGTAGGGTATCGCCATATCGATACGGCGCAAAGCTATTTCAACGAAGAGCAGGTGGGCTCGGCCATCGCTGCCTCGGGCATCGACCGCGGCGATATCTTCCTTACCACCAAGGTGTGGATCGAGCATTTCGGCGAGGGCTCCACGCGCGCGTCGGTCGAGGATTCGCTGCGCAAGCTGAAGACCGACTACATCGACTTGCTGCTGCTCCACCAGCCGTTCGGCGATGTGTTCGGCGCGTGGCGCGATATGGTGAAGCTCTATCAGGAAGGCAAGGTGCGTGCAATCGGCATCTCGAACTTTTACGTTGACCGCATGGTGGAGTTCTGCGAGTTCAACGAAGCGAAGCCGATGGTGAACCAAATGGAGCGCCATCCGCTGAACCAGAATGTCGAGCTGCAGAAATGGGAGACCGAGTACGGCATCGTGCCGGAAGCCTGGGCTCCCTTCGGCGAGGGTCGCGGCGGGTTGTTCGAGAACCCCGTGCTGGTTGAAATCGGCCAGGCTCATGGCAAGACCGCGGCGCAGGTGATGCTTCGTTGGAACCTGCAACGCGGTGTGGTGGTCATTCCGAAGTCGGTTCATCGTGAGCGCATGGAGCAGAACCTCGACGTGTTCGACTTCGAGCTTTCCGCCGAGGAGATGGCGCGCATCGCCGCGCTCGACACTAAAACTTCCAGCTTCTTCAGCCATGCCGACCCCGCTATGGTGCAGTGGTTTGCAAAGATGGTCGAGGAGCGCAAGCATCAGCACGATAGTGCCAAGGAGAAGAAGAGTTGGTAGGAATTACGGGAGGTTTTATGATGAATCGGATTGTTGCACGGCGCGATTTCGTGAAGATGGGCCTGTTGGCGGGTGCGACTATGACGACGGGCGGTCTTCTTTCAGCATGCGCTTCGAATGGAGAGGGCGCAGCGTCGCAGTCGGCAGATGGGCTTGGCGTTGGGTCATCGAGCGGGGCAAACCAGGCGGTGCAGGCCGACCCCGCCACGCCACCGCAACCCGTCGGGGGCAAGGTTCTTGTGGCGTACTACTCGGCGCAGGGCCATACACGTGCTGCAGCTGAGCGCATCGCGGCGGCGACGGGCGGTGACATTTTCGAGATCACGCCCGAGAATCCCTATTCGGACGCCGATTTGGATTGGCGTGACGACAACAGCCGCGTGACGCGCGAACACGACGATCAAAGCCTGCGCGACATTGTGCTGTCTCAGGTCACACCCGACGCGTTTGAGGAATACGAAACGGTGTTCGTTGGTTATCCCGTCTGGTGGCAGATGGCTGCATGGCCAGTTAACCGTTTCGTGCGCGACAACGACTTCGTGCGTAAGACGGTTATCCCGTTTTGCACCTCGACCTCGTCATCGATGGGCTCAACCCGTCAGACGCTCGAGCAGCTTGCCGGTTCGGGTGAGTGGCTTGATGGTCAGCGTTTTGGCGAAAACCCGCAAGATGGCATGGTTGAAGACTGGGTCGAATCGCTGAACATTTGATAGAGACGTTGCGTCGATTTATTATCGGATACGGAAAAGACGAAGGCAGGGCAGTTTTCTTTTGCCCAGTGATTCGCGATTGATTCGAATCACCTTCGAACAGCGCGACAATCGCCAAAACACTCGTCGCAGGTGGTTTGGCGATTGTCTCTTTTTCGCCATGCTGTCGCATGGTCGCCATAGGGTGTGATGAATGCCGAATCCGCAGAATGACGACGAATTAAAATACCTGTTTAAAGGCATAAAATACCCCGGAAGCATATGCTTCCGGAGTGGAATCATTCTCGTGTTTTGCAAGTGGCTTGATTGGCTATGACCTTCAATGGAACTTTATGAGCCATGGTGAATCATTGCAGGTGGCTTTGCAAAATTAGCCTAGGGTCACTCCCACTCGACTGAGAATTCGTGCGCTGTCGTGGGTTGTGATGCTAGCTGCGCTTTCGTAGCGCCTTATCTTAGCAATGCCCAAATTGCCTGTACCCATACGGTACTCATATGAGCGAAATTACTCGCATACCGCCTTACGGCCGAGGGGAGTGACGCTCTCGGTCTCATCCTTAAATCAAGCATGAGCACCTAATTCGACACAAGCTCCTTGGCTTTCTCCAAGCGAGTATTTAGGTCTTGCCAGTGCTTTTCATTTAGCTTCGGAACGTTCTTTACGCCCAGCTTTAAAATACGGATTTCCTCATCGTACATTTTGTACTTGTGAAACAGTATGGCTGCTTCTTTGTATAGAGCAGGAGCGTCAAAACCCCGTCCTGCAGCAATGCAAAACTGAACAAGCGCCTCATCGTCACGTCCAGCTTTCTTCAACGCAATGCCGTTGAGCTCGGCATCAAGTCCGTCGGCATCTGCTGAGATTTGCTGCTCGATGTAATCCTTGTGCTGGCGCAGAAATTGCACGATGTCTTCTTTGGTTAACGACTTCGAAGGCTCGGCGTCATGCTTAGCCATATTCATGTCAAAACGTTCAAGTTCCAGGTTGCCGACAACCTTCTTCCAATTTCGGGCGTTACCGTCTGGGAAGAGCCGATTCACCGACCAAACGTTAAACTCTCGATCGGACGTCGTGTGCTCGATGGTTTTCCTATCGTGCTTGTGCATGTAGGGTACGTAGCCGTTCGCTTCGAGTTCGTCTCTCCCCAACTCCGTGAGTTGGTATTTGGGGGTATAGGACGGTATGCAAATTTGATCTTCTGGAATATTAGATACGATTCGATCGACAAGATCTGCCTTTTTGCCAGTTGTGGGCAGGCCAGAGTTTTCGAGAATGCCTCTCAACTCTGCAACCTTCAAAGAGCTAAGCGAATGGGCTTTTGGCGCCCATTCCAAGAAGCCGTTGGCCGCGAGGTTTTCTAAAGCGTGCCCAACGTCGCGGATTCCGTACTCGAACCACCAAAAACCAGGGTAGCCACCATTTGGCTTGGGATAGCGGCCGGTCTCGCAATAGCTAAGCAGCATGATTTGAGCAGGGTAAAGCCCTCTTGCGGAGGGTATGGCCGTTCCTTTTCGCTCCTCGAAAGTGATTACTTTGGTTTGCATCATGGAATCGGGATAGGAGTAAAGGGTGCAATAACTATCTTCGCGATAATAAGGAACTTCATCGGAAGAGACAGTACTCGAATCCGCGTAAACCGTTTTTCCCCTAGAGTTACTAGCGCTTCTGTTTGTCGCCGTTGCAGTTTTCCCAAACTTGGATAGAACGTTTAACAATCCCATTATTACCTCAGTGACTGAATCTTTAGCCAACACTCTAATGGTTCAATTACAGCTCTCCGCGAGCCCTTAGATCCATTATGTTGATGCCATTGTCCCAAGTTATTTTCCACTCTTCGTATTCTTCCTGGGTGATTTCCTGGCTCTTGAGCTTGTCGCGCATTTCGCCCCAATCCCTAATGAACTCGGAAAGGTTCTCGCTGTTGGGTTCGCAGCTTATGAAGTATCTGCCATGCTCTTCGTCTTTATACGGCTTCAGCCGCATGCTCTCTTCATTTTGCAAGATGACGTAACAGAACTCGTACTCATTGAGCAGCTCCGGCGCGGTTAGGTACTCGCTGCGGACGCCGAACGCCTTGGCTATGCGGTCGACAATCTCGCGCTTGGGCACGCGGTCGCCCAGCTCGTAGCTGCGGAACGCGCTCTCGGTCACAAATGACTTCTCGGCAGCTTCGCGCTGCGTCCAGCACCGCTTCAATCGCAGGTCGCGGATTCGCCTGCCTAGCAAGGACGAAGGTTCTTTCTTCTTGAGCACGGTTGAGGCCCCTCTCGCGGACTCGTAGGCCAAACGTACGCTGCGGCACCCGGCAACAGCCCGAGGTGCGCAGCGGCAATGGCGCAATTCTAACACCTCACAAGAACGTGAGCAATTTTCTGAGAATCTGTTGACATCACATAAACGTGAGGTTATGTTGACAACATCAAAGCTCACAGATATGTGAGGTCAACTTAGAGATAGGAGCAGAGATGAACGCAAAGCTTATAGGCGTGGACGAGGTGTGCGAGCAGCTGAACGTTTCCCGGGCGTACGCCTACAAAGTGATCCGAAAGCTCAACGCCGAGATGCAGGGGAACGGTTGCCTGGTGGTGCCGGGAAAGGTCAGCCGGAGCTTCTTCGAGGAGCGCTTCTTCGGCGCGGAGGGCCGCGATGCCAGCAGCAAGGCCGAGCCCGAGGCAGGCAAGGGAGGTCGAAATGTCGGTTAGCAAGGACAAAGCCCGAGGCACCTATTACGTGCAGTGCCGGTACCGCGACTGGCAGGGCAAGCAGTGCAAGAAGACCAAACGCGGTTTCACCAGCGAGCGCGCCGCCCGAAAGTGGGAGCACGAGTTCCTGCTGCGTATCGAGGGGGCGCCGACCATGACCTTCGCGGACTTCTACCGAGTCTACCGGGAGGACGTCTCCCCGCGCCTGCGCCGAAGCACCTGGAACACCAAGGCCGCGATGATAGAGACGAAAATCCTGCCCTATTTCGAGGCCAAGCCCATCAACGAGATCGCCTCGACGGACGTCATCGCCTGGGAAAACGAGCTGATGGAGCTGCGGACCAGCAACGGCCTGCCGCTCAGCCCGACCTACCTGCACAGCATCTGCAACCAGTTCTCCGCCATCATGAACCACGCGGTGAAGCACTACGGCCTTGCCTCCAACCCCATGCACAAGGTTGGCAAGATCGGCGAGAAGAACGCCGAAGAGATGCACTTCTGGACCAAGGACGAGTACCTGCGCTTCAGCCGCGAGCTTCGAGACAAGCCCGCATCCCACATGGCGTTCGAGATCCTGTACTGGTGCGGCCTGCGCGTTGGCGAGCTACTGGCGCTCACGCCCCGGGACTTCGATTTCGCGCGCCGCACGGTGTCGGTAACGAAGTCGTACCAACGCATCGGCCGCGAAGACGTGATTACCGCCCCGAAGACCAAGAAATCGGTGAGGACCATCGTGATGCCCGAGTTCCTGGCCGAGGAGACGCGCGACTACCTTGCCTGCCTTCGCGGCATCGCCGAGGACGAGCGGATATTCCGCCACACCAAGGGCTTCCTGCGCGAGGAGATGCGCCGCGGCTGCAAAGCGTGCGGCATGGAGCCCATCCGCATCCACGACCTGCGCCACAGCCACGTGAGCCTGCTCATCGAGCTCGGCTACTCGGCGCTGGCCATCGCCGACCGCATGGGGCACGAGAGCACCGAGGTGACCATGCGCTACGCGCACCTGTTCCCGAACAAGCAGCAGGAAATGGCGGCAGACCTGAACACACAGCGCGAAGCAGGCGTCGAGCACAGCCCGATGAGGGCCCTGAAGGAGGCGAAAGACGATGAGTAGGAAGAACCTGGACGAGCACGGGCGCCTGCGCAGCAAGACGGTGTCGTTTCGCGTGTCCCCCGAAGAAGGTCAGAGGCTGGACGCGATCGTGGCCATGAGCGGCCTGACGAAGCAAGACTACATCGTGGCGCGGCTTCTGTGCCAGGAGGTGACCGTGGTGCCCAGCAGCCGCGTGCAGAAGGGCATGGAAGAGGGCATGCAGATGGTCTACTGCGAGCTTTTGCGCTTAGGAGAAGGCTACGAAGTGCAGCCCGAGGTGCTTGACGTGATTCGAATGCTCGCGGCGCTTTTCGAGGGCTTCGGCGGCGAAGGCGCCC
>CBCTKC010000015.1:0-6784 GCA_965147435.1 uncultured Eggerthella sp.
AGCACGTCCGCAACCACCCGCTCACCACGCGTCGTTACTATCACCAGATGAACTATTAAAGCAGCTTTCAGCGGCCGTTATTTTGCTCGGAAATAATTCATTATGTTGCGTTCGTAAAACAATGCAAACAAATGTCGCAGTCTCGTTCTAGGGAGCCATGCCGTAGCTGGCCGCTTGAGGTCGTATTTGCTTGGACTTGACCATGCGGCTCGTTGGCATTTCACGGTAGCGACTTCAAGGCGAAGAGGGGCATTTTTGCCAAATGCCCCTCTTGTTTGCGCCACAAGTGGCATTCGACACCTTCATATGAAGTGTCTGATATTGTAGACGGTTCAAAAATAAGATTGAACCGTCTATTTCTTTCAAAATAATACGTAATAGGTTATCTTATAACGTATAGAAGTTTCATAGAATATTGTACGGAGAACGTTATGATTAACCCGACTAGTGCTGTGCCGCTATATGTACAAGTGGCCGATGATTTGCGCCGCCGTATTGAGATGGGCGAGTTTTCCGAAAGTGGCGTGTTGCCTAGCGAAAATGGTTTTTGCGAAGAATACGAGGTTAGCCGTGCGACGATACGGAAGGCAATTCAAACTCTTGTGGATGACGACGTGCTTGATACGCGTCATGGCAAGGGCACATTTATCCGGCAGCCTAAAATCGTCTCGAGCTTGAGCACGTTTAAGGGTTTCACTTATTTTTGCCATGAAAATAATATCGAAACCTCGTCTCGTGTTCTCGCTCTTCAGGAGGTCGAGCCGCCCGTTGCCGTCCGTCGTCATTTGCGAATGGAAGAGAATGAATCTGCGGTTTACCTCAAACGCGTGAGGTCAATTAACCACATAAATGCAATGATTGAACATATTTATCTTCCAGTAAAGAACTTCGGGTTTTTACTGGGTGTCGATATGGAGAACGCATCACTTTATGAAACGATTGAGAGAGAGACGGGGCTGCGACTAGAGGATAATTGTTTCCCGTCTATTGTGCTTGAAGCAGGGCTTGCTACGGATGAGGAGAAGCGCATCCTTAACATCGCAGGAGAAGCTGCGATGTTTATATTGAGTGAGACCGTTTATATGAGCACTGGTAAGCCAGTGCACTTTACTAAGCAGGTGATGTTGGGTGATTATTTCAAATACTTCTTTTCGATTAAGGCTAATCAACTCGGCATCAATTGGCAGGGACTTGAAGCCGTTGAGTGTAGAAAGCAATAGGTTGAATAATGGTTAAAGTGGAGAGCGCTGTTCCATTGTATAAGCAGATCGTTCACGATCTTGTGAGTCGAATAGAAAGTGGCGTATATAGCGAAGGGGATAAGCTTCCTACTGAGACGGAGCTTATGGAGGAATATGGCGTAAGTCGTATTACTGTTCGATCGGCAATCAAGGAACTAGAGGATGCCGATATCGTTGAGCGCACGCGAGGGAAAGGTACTTTTGTTACCACGACGCGCAATGCCTATGCAGCCGATGACCAGGAAAGCTTCACCCATTCCTGCATTCAAGAAAATAAAAAGCCTTCTACCGTAGTGCTCGAAGTAGCTTGGATTTATCCTACGCTGCGCGACGTGCGTTTTCTTCAGGTCCAGGAGGACGAGAATATTCTTCAGACTAGACGTTTGCGCTTAGTCGATGGCGTGCCAACGATGTTGGAAACCAATAGCTACACTCCTTCTCTTGCCTTTTTGGAACATGAAGATTTGTCGGGTTCTCTACTTGAGGTGCTGGGAAGACGCCATATCGAACTTGGCAATAACGAGCGAACGTTGCAGGTGTGCTTTGCAAGTGCTTACGAGGCAGAACATTTGAATGTAAAGCCGGGATCTGCCCTTTTATTATTTGTAGATAAGCGTTGCAGCGCGCAGGGAGTGCCATTGTTTATTTCGCGGCAGGTGTACTGCACTGAGCGCTTAAAGTTTTATCTCTAGCGAAAGCCAAACCCCGGATCTTTCTTAACCGAATAACAAGAGATTGAAAACGCCCCGACAAAGGGGCGTTTTTTTGCCGTTTACGGGCGAATTATTACCGCTTAGGAAGCTTGATTGATCTGTCTTGACAAAGCGAAAGTTTCGAGGATACTGTAGATAACAATACAAAATATAACGTTCTATTAACAGATGATTGACTGAGATTGGGAGATAAATGAGGAAGTTGCTTTTGGCCAGCCATGGGCCACTTGCTAGAGCGATGCGTGAAACGCTCCAGCTATTTTGCGGTGAAGATCCTCGCGTTAAGGTGCTATGCGCATATGTCGATGAGGACACGATGGATGTAAACGAGTTGATAGATTTTTGGGATCGTTCCCGCGACCCAGCAGACCAGTGGATTGTCATCACTGATGTCTATGGTGGGTCAGTGAATAACGCTTTTATGGAAAGGTTGGGTGACGATTCTCTAAGGCTCATTGCCGGCATGTCGCTACCACTAGTGCTCGAAGTGTTTTCGAAATTGAGCACACTTGATGACGCCGAGCTCGCTGCATTGGTTTCAAGTGTCCGCCAAAAGGGCACATGCCTATGTTCGCTGCCAAATTCGGTAGAAGAAGACGAGGATTTTTGAGAAAGGAACAAAGATGATTAAGCTGCTGAGAGTTGACCATCGCTTGCTTCATGGTCAGGTTGCCATGACTTGGACGCAAGAGCTTGACACCAATTGCATTTTGATTGCCTGCGATGCGGTTGTGAAAGATGACGTGCGCAAGACGACGCTTAAGCTGGCACGTCCGGCAGGCGTCAAATTGGTTATCAAATCGGTCGATGATTCTATCGAGGCTCTTAGGAGCGGTGTGACCGATAAGTACCGTTTGTTCATTGTCGTTGAAAGCATCGAAGATGCTTACCGCCTGGCAAAGGGCTACAGCGAAATCGAGCATATCAACATTGGAGGAACGAAGCCGCGTGAGGGTGCAGATGTACGCCTATCTTCAACGGTTTTCGCTACCGATCGCGACGTGGAGCTTCTACATGAGCTCAGTGATGCCGGAATCGAGGTGGAGATCAGGCAGGTACCTAGAGACGAGAAGATTTTGATTTAAGCACATACAATAGAAAGGGGATCTCTCATGTTGACTCAAGCGATCCTTATCGGCCTCGTCGCAATGTGCGTGACATTTGAGTGGGCACTTGGCACTTGCCTTGCTTCTCGCCCGATTGTCACGGGCGTCCTCATCGGTCTTGTGATGGGTGATTTGCAGACGGGCATTATTGTCGGCGCCACGCTTGAAATGGTGTTCATTGGATCGGTTACCATCGGGGCGGCCGTTCCGCCTGACGTTATCACCGGTGGTATTTTGGGCACTGCCTTTGCAATTTCGACGGGTCAAGGCGCTGAAGTTGCGCTGACGCTCGCTTTTCCGATTGCGTCGCTTTATCTCATCATCGATAACGCGCTTACGCTGATCGTGATGCCGTTTTTCGTCCATAAGGCGGACGACTTTGTGGCAAAGGGCGACCTCAAAGGCATGGAGCGGATGCATCTGCTTGGTGGATTCATCGTCAAATCGCTTCCTCGCTTTTTCGTGTGCTCCCTTGCTTTCTATCTCGGAACGCCGGTTATGAACGCGGTGCTTAACGCAATTCCCGAGTTTGTAAGTAACGGCCTGGTTATTGCGGGTGGATTCATCCCTGCGCTCGGCATTGCACTGCTCGCTTCAATGATTGTCAACAAGCAGACTGCTATTTTCTTCGTGCTCGGGTTTGCGATCTGTGCCTACATGAGCATTCCAATCCTTGGTATTGCCATCATTGGGCTTTGCCTCGCAGTAATCCTCGTGGTGGTCCAGCCAAACTTCATTGCTCAGACGCCACAGCTTAGTTCGGAAGGGAGCTTCGACGATGACGACTTCTAATGACACCAGTTCCAACAAGATTACAAAGCGTGATCTAAAATCGGTATTTTTCCGTTCGCTTACGATGGAGTACTCCTGGAACTACGAGCGCCAGCAGCACATGGGATACTGCTTCTCTATGCTTCCCATCATTCGTCGCGTGTATAAGAATAAGGATGACCAGGTTGCTGCTGCTAAGCGTCACATGGAGTTCTTCAACACCACTCCTTATGTCTCAACATTAATTCTGGGCATTTCGGCAGCGATGGAAGAGGCAAACGCTAACGAAGAGGATTTTGACGAATCCTCCATCAACAGCGTAAAGGCCGCTCTTATGAGCCCGCTGGCCGGCATCGGTGACTCTCTGTTCTGGGGAACGTTGCGTGTCATCGCCACTGGCTTGGGTGTGTCGCTTGCTATGCAGGGTAACATTCTCGGCCCGCTTCTCTTCCTTGTCGTATTCAATGTTCCGCATTATCTGATTCGCTGGTTCTGCCTTAAATGGGGCTATGGATTCGGAACCAGTTTCTTGAGCAAGATCGAGAAATCTGGTCTTATGCCAAAGCTCACTATGGGGGCTGCAATTCTCGGTCTTATGGTTATCGGCGCTATGGTGCCCAACCTTGTATCGGTCAGCGTGGCTGGTTCTCTCGGTACCGGCGACAGTGCGCAGACTATCCAAAGCATCATCGACGGTATCATGCCGAGCCTGCTGCCGCTGCTTGTGACACTTGGAGTTTACGAACTCGTCCAGCACAAGGTCAAGATTGCTTGGATTCTCGTTATTCTCATGGCGGTTGGTATCGTTGGCTCCTTCTTCGGAGTGTTTGCAATCTAAATGGTTGATTTCGCCGTCTGGCCCAATTGAATTAGAAAGGTATATCCCATGGTTTCATTTGATGAACAGGCAATTCTCGATAACGGTGCTTATATCTACAATCAACGTGCCGAAATTGAACGCATTGCTGACGAAATTTGCGAAAAGGGTTTCGATTCGATTTTCTTCACCTCGTCAGGTGGCTCGCTTGCGATGATGCAGCCGTTTGACTATATGGTTTCTGTTATGTCCGATATTCCCGTCCAGTCCCAAGTTTCGGCAGATTTCCTCACGGTTGGCAATCGGCGCATCGGTAAGGGGACCTTGGCGTTCATGGCGTCCAAGTCGGGCGACACCAAAGAGACGGTCGCGGCGGCAAAGGCGGCAAAAGACGCAGGCTGCACCATTGTCTCTACGCTTGGCGTGGACGGTTCACCGCTTGGTGAACTTTCCGATTATGGAGTGATCTATAAGCAGGGCCGTCCTATGGAGCTCGTGCTGTACCTTCTGATTGGAAAGATTCTCAAGAACAGGGGCTTTTTCGATGACTACGATCGCTTCGCTGATGAGCTTGTGAATCTCCCCGCTGCTCTCGTTTCCGTCGGCAAGAACGCTGACGAGATGGCTCGCGCATATGCTCTGAAGCACAAGGACGATCCGTATCAGATTTGGATTGGTTCTGGCAATCTGTGGGGCCCCACGTATTCGTTTGCCATGTGTGTGCTCGAGGAGTCCCAATGGCTGCGCACCAAATCCGTTACATCGCCTGAGTTCTTCCATGGCACTATCGAACTTGTTGAGCCGGGCGTTTGCGTCGCGCTCGCAATGACGGAGGCGCAGACTAGGCCTCTTGATGAGCGCGTTGCACGCTTCTGTAAGCAATATGCGGATGATTTCACCGTATTCGATACACATGATTATGAGTTGCCGGGTATCAGTGATGAATTCCGCTGGATGCTTTCTCCGGTGGTGCTCAATGCCATTCTCTCGCGTGTGAGCAAGAATTTCGAGGAAATTCGTGACCATTCGCTCGACATCCGCCGTTATTACCGCAAGGTCGAGTACTAATAAAGACCGTACGTGATGGGAGGCGTTGAGGTGAAAATCGCAGCAATTGGTGACAACGTTATTGATCGCTATCTCAACAAAGGCGTTATGTATCCTGGTGGCAATGCCGTAAACGTCGCTGCCCATGCAAGCATGCTTGGCGCACAGGCTGCGTATATTGGGGAGATCGGCAACGACCTGGGAGGGCGAATAATCACCGATGCCCTTTCTTCGCTGAACGTTGACCTTTCGCAATCATGCATGCCTGAAAAAGCAACAACCAAGACTTGCGATGTAAATGTTTACAACGGTGAACGTGTCGAAGTTGGTTACGATACGGGGGCTTGCTGGGCGCACAAAACCCATATCAACGATTCTGATGTCAAGTTTCTTCAGGGATTCGATGCGGTTTTTACCAGCGTCAATGCAAAGCTGCAGGATGATGTGCACCTAGTTCAAGATCTTCCCGCTGTGGTGGTTTACGACTTTTCCGTTAAAGATAAGTATCGAACCGACGCATATTTCGATCTTGTTTGCCCTGCTACAACCCTTGGTCTGTTTTCCTGTTCCGGCGAGAGCGATCAACAGATTCAAGTTCTATTGAAGAGGGCCATAGAGCATGGTTGTCGCTACACGATTGCTACACGGGGATCTGCAGGGCCTGTGTTCTTTGACGGTTCCCGATGGTACCAGGGAAATATAAGACCCGTAGATGCGCTTGACACCATGGGCGCGGGAGATTCGTATATCACTGCGTTTGTTGTGAGCTGTCTCTCGCATGGCTGGAGTAAAAAGCAACCGCTCGATGCGGAGATCATTCGGGATGCAATGGAATTCGCTGCTGACTATTCAGCTAAGAATTGCCTTAAACCCGGCGGCTTTGGATTCGAGCATAAACTCGCCGAGATGAAAGACGGCCAAGCTTCCATTTCCTAGAAAGGTATTTTTTTAGGTCATTAAGTATTAATACGTAGTGAAATGACAAGTTGTCAATTGAAACGAATTTCACTCTATTAAACGAAGGGATATTAGATATGTTCAATTTCGATGAGCCTCGTTACGAGAAGGTTGTGAGCGATGCCCTCGCTC
>CBCTKC010000016.1:0-4512 GCA_965147435.1 uncultured Eggerthella sp.
GTTCGGGATCATGAGATGAATTTCCGATGAGAACGCTTCACATTGTCTTGGTCGACCATCGCATAACAGAGCGTCGTGTCTATCTTGCTGTGACCCAGCAGCACCTGCACCTGCTCGATGGGCATACCCTTATCAATGGCCTTTGTTGCCAGAGTTCGCCTGAACTTGTGCGGGTGAACATCCTTCACCCCTGCATCCTCTCCAAGCTTGCGAAGCCTAGCCTCTACCCCGCTTATCTGCAGGCGCCTAAAGGGCCTATGCAGGGAAACCAACAGCGCTGGCGCATCATCGCAACGCGAATTCAAATATGCAAGCAAATGAGTTTTTGCTCTCGCATCAAAATAGACCCTGCGCTCCTTATCTCCTTTGCCATGCACGACACATTCGCGTGCTTCAAAATCGATATCGCGACGGTTGAGCTGCACAAGCTCCCCTACGCGGATACCTGTCGAAGTTAGCAGGTCAACCATCGCAAGATCACGAAGCTCCGTACAGCAATCACGAAGCGCCTCGAGCGATTCATCTGAATACACTGGCTTTAGAACCCGAGATGTTCTGATCTTCTTAATTCGCCTAACGGGACTCTTGTAGATATAGTCTTCCTCTTCAAGCCACGAGAAAAAGCTAGAGATCACACGCCTGACGTTATCAACGGTTGCCTTTCCAGCACGGCCGTCCCGCGAATAACCCGCAAGGTAATCACGGATGTCTTCAGTCGTCATCTCGTGGGCAGCTTTCGTCACACCCTCCGCAAAACGCGCAAGCGTGCTTCTGTAATAGCGCAATGACCGCTCCGAGCATCCTTCCAACTTCTTGGCACTCAAGAAAAGCTCGATGTATTCCGTCGTGGATCTCCGCAAGCCGACGCCCTTGCCTTCGCTTGTCAGACAGGCAACCAGAACTGCATGCAACTCAACCGCCTGAGTGTCGCTCAACACAGGGCTCATAAGCCTGTCTATCTGCTCAATCTTCTCGCGCATGGGAAAGCACCTTTCTCCCTGGAAATGCCATCAAGAGAAAGGTGCCTCAATTGCGAAAGAAAAACTACGCCGCAGGATTCTCCGCATTGCTCTTAATGCGGCTAATAATCGCAACAAGACTCATCTGCTGCTCCGTGGTGAACATGCGAACAAATGACTGCGGGCGATCGAAGGGCGGCTGCGTTAACGCAACGGGCTCCATATACCCGTTCTCAACCACGTAATCGACTACTTTACGAACAAACGAGATCTGTTGCTCGTTAAGAGCCTGCGAGTTAATGAACTCAGCGAAAGCTTCGGTTGCAGCATCATGGTCAAGCTTCACAAGCTGGCGGACCAGCAAACCGAACGGCGTTTCGCCATAAGTGCGTTCGTAATCGTCGGCGGTACCCAGTTCCTGGGTAAAAATGCGTTCCAGTTCAACGAATTCGTACTCAGTCATAGGCAGATTGCGATGCAGCTTCTGAATCACCAACGAGTTTCCGTAGTCACGCAAATAACGCTCCACCTTCAAACGATAATTCGTGAAATCCTCGCCGGTAGTCGCGGTGGCACCGTACTCAATATTGGTCACAGGATCGTCGAGATGCGTGATAACATCTCGCCTTCCCGGCCCTCGCGGTATAAAGCGCATAAGCCCACGAAGCTCACATCGCAGCTCTTCCAACTTCAGAGCAGAAACATCATCAAAGAACTTGTCTTCCGTCACTTGCTTCAACAGCGGCAGTTTCTCCTTGACCTGCGGGATGGTTACCATCTCCTGCAGGGTCAAAGATATCGAAACCAGCCTATTGACATGGATAGATATAGCCCGCCCCTCCACGAGTGAACACATGAATCCGTACATAAATGCATCAAAACGTAATGCATCAATGTCGGCTTCATCGTTATGCACAAGCGGCGCTATTTCGGCAATAAGAACACCCAAGTCGCCGTCATTCAAGCACTCATATACTGGCTCCTGCTTGAAGCGCTCGACAGCCTGACGACGCAAGCGCACACTCACCAGCTCTTCATTGAGATCAACCACCTGATAATGGATCTCATGTACCATGGCAGTACGCCAATTCTGATATTCGTCGTCAGCAAAAGCGCTCTGCTGAAGGTCTTTTACGAGCGTTGCCTGCCGACAGAACACCGTTTCGGAGAGAGACGAACCAACCTTGCCCTCCACAACATTCGGATTCTCGGCAAAGAATTCGAAGTTACGACACCAATCGAATATGAAAAAACGTTCCTTATCGGTATGGCGCCCGTCCAAGGGATCATCAACCTCAAGCCCAGGGCACAAGCGCGTACCACGGCCGATCATTTGCCAAAACTTAATCTTCGAACGAACCTTCTTGAAGAACACCAGGTTCACAATTTCAGGCACATCGATACCCGTGTCCATCATGTCCACCGACACGGTAATAACAGGCTGTGGCTTCAGCTCAAATTCATCGATCACCGTGTGCGAGTAGTCGTCGGAATGCAAAACCGTCTTGATATAACCGCCAGATAACTTCGGATAAAGCTTTCCGAAACGCTCAACGATGAAACGAGCATGCTTCTGGTTTTGGGCGAAGATCACCGTCTTGCCCAAATCCTGGCCACCGTTCACACGGACACCCTTTTCCATCAAGGTTTCCAGCACATTGTCGACCGTCTTCTCGTTAAACACCCAGCTGTTTATCTGGGTGTTAGCAATATAGTCGGGCACGTCCTGGCCCGTCTCCTCGAAGTCTTCTTCGATGATCTGCTTATCCTCGTCGGAAAGATCCTTGTAGGTAATGCCTTCGTCGATAAAGCTCGTATGCGTTTTAATGCCAAGGAAGGGCACCAACACATGATCCTGCTTGGTCGCAGTTTCATATTCGTATACGTAAGTTGGGACACCGCGTTCCACTTCAAAGAAGTCGTAGGTGTTACGGTCTACTTCGTTGGCGGGCGTGGCGGTAAGACCAACAATAAGTGCATCGAAGTAATCGAAGATTGCTCGATACTTCTTAAAGATGGAACGATGCGCCTCATCCACGATAATCAGGTCAAAGTGCGCGGGCGAATACATACGCACACCGTCATCATTGCGTACAGCATCGATGGCATTCAAGATCGTGGGATACGTTGAGAACACAATGCGAGCATTGCGTTCCTCTTTGTTCTTGCACAGGTTGCAGCGCGAAGTGTTGGGAAGGTACTTCTGGTAAGCACGGGCAGCTTGGCTAACCAACGCCACGCGGTCAGCCAAAAACAGCACGTTCTTCACGCGGTTAGCGCGCATAAGAACATCGGCAAGACCGGCAGATACACGCGTCTTGCCAGTACCCGTTGCCATAACAAGCAGACCGCGACGGTGGCCTTCGTCGAAATTAGCGCAAGCGCGCTTGATGGATTCCACTTGGTAATAACGGTTTGCGCCACCACCTGCGATATCGGTGTTAACCGGCACTGAAGAAAGCGTCCGACAACTCCCCCGGCGATTCATAATACGCTGAAGATCGTCGCGCGAAAATACGCCACTCACTTGGCGCTCGGGGCCGTTCTCGTCATCGATAAAAAAGGCGTCGAAACCGTTGGAAAGGAAGATAAGCGGACGGTAGCCAAACTCGGCCTGAAGGCAATCAGCATACAGACGAGCCTGCTGCTTGCCCTTCTGCGCCGATTTACTGGTACGCTTAGCTTCAAGTATCGCAAGCGGCCTGCCGTCCTTTCCTAAAAGCAGGTAGTCAATGTAGCCCGTACCGGTGTTGTTGCCAGGTTCTACGGGCATGCCATGCACCTCGCGCTCTTCTACGACGTCGTCGCCGATGCTCCATCCCGCTAGCCCCAGATCCCAGTCGATATAGCGCTTGCGCGTTTCGAACTCGGATATCTCTTCGGGGTTGAATGTTCGGCTTTGCTGATTGGCAGCACGCTCGGAGGCAAGCTGCTCAGCCATAGCCTCAAGCTTGGCCTCTAGGCTCTTGATTTCGTCTTCCTGCTTGGCAACAAGGGCTCCTTGCGCCTTAATGGCAGCTACCTGCTGTTTGGACAGCGGCACACCTTTAGTGGGAATCTTCTTCTCGTCGAAGCTGCGCTCGACATAGTTGGCACCGTAACAGTAGTCAATCCAGTCGATGAAGTTGAACAAGCTACGAAGCGAGAGCACAGCATCAGCGGGCTTTACCAGCTTATCGGTGTGCACCGCCAGGTTGCCCAGCTTGTTAATGCCAAGAAGAGGGCGCCACACGCGTTCGTCCAGGCATTCCTTAAAGCTGTATTCATGCAGAAGCGAAGCCAGGTTGTCCTTGTAAGGCATGCTGATGGAAGAGTCGGCAGCATAAACCCATTTGACAGCAAGCTCAAGCGCCTTACGACAGCCCACCGCGCACATAGCAGGCGAGGTCGCAAAGATCTTCTCAGCCTCAACACATGCATCCGCAAACAGCTCGTAATAGGCGCCTTGCTCTTTCAGAAAGTCGAAGTTCATAGCAGGTCCTTAATCCCCAAAGTAGTCCTGGGCGAGGCTGTCGTAGAGCATTTGCAGCTTTTCAATTTGCCGCTGCGCGAT
>CBCTKC010000017.1:0-3744 GCA_965147435.1 uncultured Eggerthella sp.
GCGCGGGATTCTGACGGTACAGCTGCCTCTCCAAGCTCGCTGGACGTGCGAAGCACGCCTGGCGCGTGCTTCGCACGGCATCTGCACTCGTCAGAATCCCGCTCGCTGTTTCGACCAATTATGGGAGCCTATTAACGCCCTTTGGGCGTACTTTTCCAGAGGGTGCTTCTTTTGAAACGAGTCCTTCAAGTTTGATTTCCTTATGTCTCAAATAGAGGGGGTTTAGGGGTTATAGGACAAAAGTGTGTCTGTATTTGGGCGCTGTAGCAGGTTATCACCCATTTATTGCTAAAAAAGTCAGTCGTCGACGACTTTTCCGCCTGGACATAAAAGTGTATCTGGCATTGCGGGCCTCCTTGCAGCAGCTACAGCACTGCTTCACCGCCGTCGCAACAACTAATTAATGCATATGCTTCTTGCGTGAGGTAGAGGCACTAGCGGGTGAATGGACTGGGCATTCCCGGTCCATTCGTTTTTTTAGTGGGTTTGCGGCCTCTTGTTTTGTTCAGGGTGTGGGAGCTGCAGCATGGGGCGATATGTGGGGCTCTTCTTTTTGCTATGCTTCCTGCACTCATAACCAAGCGAAAAGTCGAAGTACTTTTCTTCAGCTATTTTGATGTTAGGTATCGTTCTCCTGCTGCCGCCATGGACGGATGGGCGGGATTTCTAGTAAAGCATCATTTGGCAACATGCTTATGGGTTTCGGGACAAGTGCGAGCTTATGGGAACTGCTATGGTTTTGGGTTTTGCATGCAGGTCTGCGGGTTAGCGTCTAGGTTGGCGACTGGCATGCACGGCTTATGTGCGAGCCAGTTCAGGTAGTGACTGACATCGCGCGGCATCTGTCCGAGCCAGTTCAGTTAGCGACTGGTATTGTACGGCTTCTGCATAAACCCATACAAATTCAAACGAGCGTACTCAGCTCGTTATATAGGCCCTTAACGGTAAATCGATCTTCTTGATTCGCTTTTATGCCTTGCTCTGCCAGGTTTAACAGCTTGCACATGGGCATGTCCGAGCTGATCCGAGGCTGTTCTTTGGTTTTAACGAGATATGCAGACTCGTTGATTCTCGAAGCTAGCTTGTAGGGCGTTGTTAGTGTGAGCATCAAATGCATTATGCTGCAGAGCGCATACGTATCGATTGTCTCTGAATGTCGCAGGTTTTCGACGCCTTCCACATCGCGGGTGAGCATTTCAGGTGGAGCATATTCAATCGTCCCAAATCGCCAGATGCCGTATTGGGAGGTAGTAAATGGGGAATTTGCTTCAACATACGAAGCGCTTCCCAGGTCAACCAGGCATATATCAAAGCAACAGGAATCCACTTGCTGCTGAAGGCTTGCTTTATCGGTTCTGATGATGATATTGCGCGGCGACAAATCACGGTGCACGAAAGCGCCCTCAAGCGATTGAGCATTGATGAGAGTTTTCAGAACCGCCTTGGCAATTGCGGCAACTGTAATGGATTCGATTCCAGCGCGAGCGCCGAGGTCTACGTGGGGGAGTAGGTCCATTGATTCTGCAAGGGTAACCCCATTAACGTATTCCCTGACGATAATTGGTTTGCCCTTGGCGTTTCCGAGCCCCAGCACGCGAGGAAAGCCTTTTAAATGGGAAACTGCCAGTGAATTGCGATACTCCTCCAGCGTAAGCAGCTTTTGGACCTCTTCGTATCGTTGCAGCGCTTCTTTGGATGCGTTTTTGCGCTTCATTGCTTCGGCACTACCCTCGTAGAACAAAGGAGACTTTAGTGCGAAGCATTCGTTAAGAGTGTTGAAGGCTTTGCGTAGAACCATGCTGCTGGGATATGGGGCTTCATTTTGTAGGAAGAACGTCAGAAAACGACGATTCGTTTCTTCCTTTGTGCAGTTTGGGTCTACAAAAGCGGGCGTAAAGGAGTCCAAAGAGAGAATAGATGTTCGTTGCTCAATTTGGCTATTGATCCCGAAGCATGGGTCAACTGGTTCCAAAACTGCCCCTTCATTCGTACAGTCCGATTGAACAATACTGCAATCTGATGAGCCGCGAATGTTGCGCAACAAGGTAATGGGCTTACGTTCTCAGTTGTTTTTAACCAGCGATTTTCAGAACGAGAAATCTCGTTGTTTTGCCTAGGCAGAGCGTGTCGCCATGGTCGATTTTGACGGGGGGGGCACTGTTTATTAGCAGATCCTTGCGACTCTATCACAGTGATGGATTTGTCAGCTCCGGAAATTAGCGTAGTGCCGTTTGTTGATCCTAGCCCCTGGGCGTACCAGGTACTTTCATCCTCGAAAATCCGAAGGTGTTTTCGAGACACATCGATATCGACATCATTGATGTTTTGGGCTCCCGTTGCGAGAAGGCCGATGATGGTTCCCTCTTTAGAAGTGGAAAGCGGGTATATAGGCGAACAGACAACATCGTTATCGATTCTGATAAGACCAAGTTTGGTGGGCTTATCAGAGCATTTGGTTGCATGATCTGGGTGTGCCAGTGCTGGCTGGAGCGTTGAAAACGTAAACGAAAGTTTCTTTTCCATGAAACTGCGCGTAGTTTTTGCTGCAATTTCGGGATCGGCGAGACATCCAGTAGTCAGGAACATCATCACTAAAAGCACAGCCTTGTCGAATATTTCCGACATAGGGGATGCGTTGATTCTGCGAATGGCGTTGGCGTACAGATTTCCGTCGAGGGAATAGTGCCTGAGAAGAGCCCCCATATCCTTCGCTGCCTGGCCACCGTAGTGTTCCACGACCTCGTGGTACGCACAAGGCTTAGCTAAATTGGAAATGATCTTGCTTGTTATTGTTTGTGCGCTTTGATGGAAGTCGCCAAAAAATTCAGGATGAACCTGACTTGGGGTTGCGTGGACGATCTGCCTTGATAAAAAGGTTCTTTCATTAATCCGATCACGGGGTGCGCCGTTGCCGCACAGGGTTTGATCGGTAAGGAGCTCGCTTGCAGCTTCTTTATTGGTGATGCCGCCAAAACTGCGTAGATCAGAATACATATAGGAACTGGGTGTGTGCATCTAAATCCTTGTCCGGTGCGCAATTTTGGTTACAGGTTAAAACAATATAAAGCGGCTATCACGTGCCCGATATTCGTATTCTAGCGCAGAAAAGAGAGGTCAAACCCACTTTATTCGAATCGATTTAACGGGTAACCATTTAAAAGCGTAGGTTTTGCGCAAAACGAATTTGATAACCGATGTTGCGCAACGGATCCTTTCAAAACTGCTGTTTCATAACCAATGCATAAAAAAGAAAACTAGCCTGATGCGTTGCGGCGTGGGCTAATGCAGTGCAAAAAGGAGAATAAATGAAGGATTCGCGTTCTAAGAAAGCTATTGCAGCAAGCCTGAGCTTGACGCTTGCTCTTGGTAGCGTGCCTGCAGTAGCATTGGCCGATGACGCCGATGAGAATAGCGAGGGCACTACTTCCGAGCAGTCTTCCCGGGCTCAACTTACTTTTTCGGCAAATGGCGGACAGTTCGCTGATGGCAGCAACAGCGTGTCTGTCGAGGCGAACGAAGACGGAAGCATTGACGCTCCTACGCCTACCTACGCAGGCTATACCTTCAAGGGTTGGTACTCTCTGTCCAACATGGACGGTATCCCTGAAGACTATCAGCAGTATTACAGGCTCGATCCTTCTTCCGCCAAGGCAGGCAGCTGGTTTGCTGCATGGGAAAAGAACGCAGACCAGAACGACCATGCCGTGACGTACGTCGCTAACGGCGGCCAGTTCGCCACCGGCG
>CBCTKC010000018.1:0-3559 GCA_965147435.1 uncultured Eggerthella sp.
GCGGCTTCGCGATGGCGTAGTTCGACTGGATGCCCACGATCTTGCCCAGCTTGCCAGAATCTATGACCTGGCGAAGCAGCTGGTAGCGGTTCGAGGAGCGGCGATGGTGCCCAACCAGAAGCGTTGCACCTGCATCTTTGCAGATCTTGATGATGTGCTCAGCTTCCTCAACGGTGTTTGCGATGGGCTTCTCGAGCAAGATGTTCTTAATGCCTGCTGCAAGTGCTAACTCAGTAGACTGAACATGGAGCGTATTGGGCAATGCGATTGCGACTGCGTCTAAATCTTCCTGCTTGAGAAGCAGCGTGTAATCGTTATACAGAGGAACGCCCAGCTCTTCTGCGACCTTCACATCATGATCGCCGAAGCCGGCAACGGCAACCAGCTCAATCTCGGGATTCGCCTTTGCATCGCGGGCAATTTTGGAGCCCTGGTTCAAACCGAGAACTGCCAACTTAATCTTATCCATGAGGATCCCCTTCCTTAGGTTTTTGATTTCCCCTCTGACATCTCCGATTATGTGGCCGCGCCCCAAGCGAATCCAATAGTGTTAGCCCCAGCCTGGCAAGCTACTATTGCAAAACGCAATAGCCTAAGTTCATCGCCCTTACTCACCTCATTCTTATTATCGACGGCAATAAAAAAGCTCACAGCATATGCTGTGAGCTCGCGAAATAGAATGTCTTATTGCGTTACCTGATAAACTGACAGATGCAGTATTTCAGCTAGACTGCATCATAAGATTGCTATTTAGACTTCGTAACCGCCTCGATAATGAAGCCCAAGGCATCAACGGAGTCGTAATAGGTAAATGTTGCCGTTGGGTCTACCAGCGATTTACCCTCCATATACTTAGCGATACCGCGCTCTTCCATTGCCTTGGTAACCTCATCATTGTTCTCAACGTCAAAGCGAAGATGATGCAGTGCGTGGCCGTGTTTGCGGAACCCTTCGTCAAGATAATCGTGCCAAATGGTATCGGTGTCGCCTACAGGCTGCAAAAACTCGAGCTGGACATTCAGCTGATTGTAGAACGCCGCCTTAACAGGAGCGTCGATGATCTCGCCGCGATACCACGTCTTCTTGTAGAGGTTGTCGCTTTCGGCGTCAGGTTTAAGGCCGAACACCTTCAGCATGCCGGCTTTTGCCTTCTCCATATCTTCGATCACGATGCCCACCTGAGTGATATCACCCAAGAGCTCAACCATTTCCTTTGCATTTTCAGTAGCCATACGATCCCCTCCTGTTTGTCTTCCTGTTTCACCTTGTCAGGGCAAGGTGGGTGCTTGCCTCCCCCAAGCAGCACCCTAGAGGTGCGCTCTTTGGGCTAGCGGTCCTATTTGCATTATGACCCAAAGAACACACCATCTCTTCCTTGCCTTGGCAGGGTGAAACTTTTTGTTCTTTTCTTTTCAGCGAAAACGCTTTTATCAAGCTGCGGCAAAATGCAGCTCAGCAAAAACGTTTCCCCTCTGCGGCCCTGCTTTAGAACAGGGCAGCATCCCTAAAAAACGGGGCCCGTTAAGGCCCCGTTCCAGAGAGAGGGCTGATTTCTCAGCTGTACCAACTAGTCGTCAAGCAGACCCTTGGTGATGTCCTCGAGCGTACGGCCACGAGTCTCAACACCGAAGATTGCCAGCCAAATTGCAGTGAAGATAGCCAGTGCGGAGTTGATGATGTAGCAGCCGGTGGTGCCCAGAGTGGTGGTCATGAAGAACGCAATCCACATCGGGCTGAGGATGCCACCCAGACGGCCGAAGGCATTTGCAACGCCAGCACCACGGATGCGGCATGCGGTCGGGAAAGGCTCGGACAGGTAGATTGCCGAAGTCGTAACGGAGTTCGTGAAGGTGCAGACGCAGATCAGGAAGCCGAAGAACATTACGAGTGCAGGCTGGTCGGTCGGGAGCATTGCCCAGATAGGACCAAGGATTGCAACAAGAACGTAGGTAACGATCAGGATGGTCTTGCGGTTTACCTTCTCAACATAGAGGGTCAGTGCGCCAACGCCTACCGGGATGCCCAGCTGCATAACAACGGTCATCGTGGTTGCCAGATGTACGTCGAAGCCATTCGCCTTCAGGATAGAAGGAGTCCAAGAAATGATGGTGTAAACCAATACGTTCATCGTGAAGCAAAGAAGCATTGCAGTGAAAGTACGTGCGATCATCTTCTTCTTGAAGAGGAACGACCAGGGGAGCTCCTTGACCTCGCCCTCATCAACACGACGCTGAATTTCCTCTGCAGTTACCGGCTCAAGCGCAGAACCAGTGCTCTTTGCAGCGCTTGCCTCAAATTCGGAGCAGATCTTGTTCGCTTCGTCGGTACGACCCTTCATGGCCAGCCAACGAGGAGATTCCTCGAGGAAAACGAAGCAGGCAACAACAACCAAAGTACCCAGAATGCCGCAGATGATGAACACGGGACGCCAGCCGAGCATCGGCAGAACGATCATGTTCATTGCGGAAGCAACCAGCGTACCGCAGTTAGCGATCAGGCCAACGTAGGACTGGTACTTACCACGCTTCGTAGGAGGCGTGAACTCGGTAAGTGCCGAGTAGCCTGCGGGGAACGCAGCGCCGAGGCCCAAGCCCATGAAGAAGCGGCAACCGGTAAGGAACGTTGCATCGGGGGAACCTGCTGCAACGAAGCAGAAAATGGTAAAGATCGAACCACAGATAAGTACTGCCTTCTTACGGCCGATGCCGTCCGAAAGAGCACCTGCCATGAGGCCACCAACCAAGTAGCCGATCATGGTGATTGAGTTGAACAGTGCGAACTGTTCCAAGGTCATCCACTGATTGCCAGCGGCATCGTAGGTAGACTGAAGTACTGCACCAATAGGGCCGCCAACACCCATGTCAACCGAGTCGCAGAACGTAATACCTGCGAGCAGCCACAGAACCTTCCTGTGCATTCCGGTGATTGGGATGCGGTCCAAGCGAGCAGCAATGCCATGATAGGAATTTTGTGCTTCAGAACTCATAACCCACCTTCTTTCTGTACGGGCCCCGCATTGCGGGGCTTTCTCCTCCCTCTCGTTTTCGAGAGGCACAACGAAAACCGATCCCCCGATAGGTCTTCGATAGAGAAGTGGGCTCTTGACCAGTTACCCCTCTTCCAGAAGCACCTGGATGTTGTATAGGTCAGCAGCCCAATCCTGCTACGCACTTATTTTCAGACGGAGGTGGGTGTTACCGCCAATAGCAAAAACGCTCCCATTACCAGGAGCGATTACGAAAAACTATTGTTGCTGCTTGTGGACATGTTCAAGCTATATAAGAGCAGATGAACGAGGGATAAACGGCATGCCGTTTAGCGTGAACGGCATTTTTCTATTCTCATCTGCGCGCTATTTCTCAAGCCAGGCGCCCAAAGGGAACGCCCTTTGGGCGCCTGAGAAGTTGGCGCTGCTAGAGCTTAACGGGAAGCTCGGTTTCGGCGGACTCCTGGATGGCGTTGATCACCTTCAGGGTGTCCAGCGCGTTCTCGCCGGTGCAGCGCGGCACCGTCTCGCGGCCCAGGCACAGGTCGACGAAGTGCTCGAGCTCGGCGGTCA
>CBCTKC010000019.1:0-2409 GCA_965147435.1 uncultured Eggerthella sp.
CGCGCTCGAACGCTACTGGAAAGTATGGCCGAGCCTCAAAGGGCAACTCTACCGCGACGCCGATGGTTCGTGTCTTGCGCCCGCGACCGACGACGTTGCGCAAGTGGCGAAGGAAAACGCCGACGTCCGCACCTTCTTGGGCGGCTATCGTGATGCAATAAGCCATTTGCCGGCCACGCTGCGAAGCCGCTTGGTAGACGCTGCCGCCGAAGTCGATACCGTGGCGGAGGAAGAGGCCATCGCGGCGCTTTTGAAAGACGCGCTGGCGGGCACAGCCCTGATCGACGGCTACGACGCCTACCAGGCGCTCGACGATGCCTGGGTGGGAATTTCCGGCGACCTGGAGGTCATCCAGACCGAGGGGAAAGGCGCTGTGCGCAAGGTGGACCCGAATTTGGTGGTCAAGAAGAAGAACGGCAAAGACGTCGAGGTGCAGGACGGCTGGGCTGGCCGCATCCTGCCGTTTGCGCTTGTGCAAGAGCACCTGCTTGCCGAAGACGTCAAGGAGATCACTTCCCGTGATTCCCGCCTAAGCGAGATATCGCAGGAGATAGACGAGATTCTCGAAAGCTTCGACGAGGAGGACAAGGGATCCTCTGCTGCCGTCAACGACGAAGGTTCGTTTGTGGCGGCTGAGCTCAAGAAGGCTGTGAAGGCTATCGGAAAGCACCCTGAAAACGATTTCGAGCAAGGTCTGGTTCGTGCGCAGGCGCTACTCGATGAGGAGAAAAGTCTCAAGAAGGCGAACAAGGAAGCGAGAGTGGCTCTTGAGGAGACTACCAAGAAGGTCATCGAAGGCCTGACCGACGCCCAGTGCGACGATCTGCTGACCGCCAAGTGGATAGAGCCGCTGCAGGTTGAGCTTCTGGCCCTTCCCGAAGCCATTGTGAGCGACTTCATCGCGAAGGTTTCTGCGCTCAACGCCAAATACGCGACAACCTACTCGGACGTGTGCAACCAGATAGATGATGCAGAAAACCAGCTGGCAGACATGCTGGGGCAGCTTAGGGGCAACGAGTACGACATGGCGGGCATCGCCGAGCTGCGCAAGCTGTTGGGCGGTGAGTAGCATGGCAGAGAAACAAAATACCCCAGAAATCCGCTTCGAAGGTTTCACTGACCCTTGGGAACAGCGTAAGCTGAGTGAAGTAGCGACGTTTGGCGGCGGGCATACTCCGCCAATGGCAGATCCCGATAACTATGAAGATGGATACGTGCTGTGGGTTACGTCCCAGGACGTGAAATCTAATTATCTTGATAGAACTACGACCCAAATAACTGAGAAGGGCGCAAAAGAGTTGACTCTTTACCCTGCTGGATCTTTAGTAATGGTAACGAGGAGCGGGATTCTTCGCCATACCCTTCCGGTGGCTGAACTGCGCAAACCTTCAACCGTTAACCAGGATATTCGCGTCATTCTGCCCCAGTCCGAGTGCTGTGGAGAATGGCTACTTCAGTTCTTTATTTCGCATAACAAGGAATTGCTGCTTGAGTTTGGCAAGACTGGAACAACCGTAGAAAGTGTTGACTTTGGCAAGATCAAGGACATGCTTTTGCATATGCCAAGCACCGTCGAGCAACAGCAAATTGGCGACTACTTTGCTAAGCTTGACCGTCTCATCACCCTTCATCAGCGTAAGTGCCAATACCGTGGCTTATACGGGTATCTTTCTTGGGAACAGCGTAAGTTGGGAGATGTCGCCACTATTGTGGGCGGCGGCACGCCGAGCACCAATAACGATGCGTACTGGGATGGCGCTATAGACTGGTATTCGCCCGCCGAATTAGGTGAGCAAGTATACGCCGACAGAAGTGTTCGAAGGATAACCCAGGCTGGTTACGATAGCTGCTCGGCAACATTGCTTCCAGCTGGTAAAACAATTCTCTTCACAAGTCGTGCGGGCATTGGCAATACAGCGATTCTTCGCAGGTCAGCATGCACAAATCAAGGCTTCCAGTCTTTAGTCGTGAACGATGATACCGATGTGTACTTCGTCTACTCCATGACCGACCAAATCAAGAAGTTCGCTGAACAGAAGGCTTCTGGATCAACCTTCCTGGAGATATCTGGAAAGGGTCTGGCGGCCGGAGAATTCGCCTTCCCTTCAAAGGATGAGCAGACTGCAATAGGGTCTATGTTTAACCAACTCGACTCCCTCATCACCCTTCATCAGTGACAGTCTAATGGCAAGGCGCACAACATTATTATTCTCAGTAGAACGAAAAACCGCCAACTCGACATAGCGAAATCGGCGGTTCTGGGGCTCGAAACTAGAGGCAACTCACGAAAGTTATTAAACGAACATCCTATCCAACAGCGATTTCTTGATATTCCTTAACAGCTCAAGCTTACGCTGATGAAGGGTGATGAGAGTGTCGATGCTGCCCAAGCATGCCGAGATGATGCGC